>NZ_WBKA01000001.1 GCF_008831125.1 Pseudoclavibacter caeni
ATGCGCCAGCGGACGCGTCACAGTGTCCCGCGGCACGCCCTCCGCGCCGCACTTTCGGCACCACGGGTCGTCGTCGAGGACACGACACTCCAACACAGCCCGATCAGGCTCGAGCAGCTGCCCAACGACTTGAAGGCCGAGCTCGTCGAGGCGGCAGAACGTGGTCAGGTCAGGGATCGCGAACGTAGGGTGGTGCATGTCGAGGTCTTCCGGCGAATGGGCAGTGTAGGAACTTCCATTCTGGAAGACCTCGACCTCTATCTGCGAACCGGCCGGCGCCCCTCGCCTACACCTTCAACTGCGAAGAGCCACATTACTCGGAAACTCTCCTACGCCTTGCTCAATCCATCCTCTTGACAACATCTCCTCCCCCCTGCGGGGCCTCCGTTACAGCCCCTTTCCCAGATTCCTTGAAAATATCTTCTCGAATAAGATTCTGCTGCCGAGGCGACTTGTCGATCTCTTGCGTCACGGCCTCCAAACGTGGTCGAACAGCAATGTGGGCCAGGATCTGCAGCAAGACGAACGCGCTCACGGCCCCTGCCGCCATGACGCCGGACGAGACGACAAGCTGGAAGCGTGCCGCTTCGACTGGAGAGGCTCCGCCGAAGACGGCCCCCACGAATGCTCCCGGCAACGTCACGAGTCCGGCGGTTCGTGCTTGGTCGACCGACGGCATCAGAGCACGGCCGGCTGCAAGGCGCACGAACCGTTTGGCAGCATGTGCCGGACGCGCGCCAAGCGCAAGCCACCCCTCGATCTCATCCCACCCCTCCCCCACCCGGTCGAAAAAGCCACGGCCGGCCAGTGAGGCAATCGTCATTGAGTTTCCCGTCATGATGCCTCCGAAGGCCAACAAATACTCGGGCGTCATCGGCAGCGCACCGGTCGCAAACACCACCCCGGCAGCAGCCAGCGCACCTGCCGGCACCGCGCCTACGGCAGCTGCCCATTCGCGAGTGCCATGCAGATCCACTCGCTGAGCTGTCGTCCATACCGCGACCGCGTTCATCACGATGAGCGCGACAACGATCCACCGAACATCGTTGATGATGCCCTGCAGCACCAGCCCCAACGCTGCAAGTTGTGCGGTCGCACGCAGCACGGCGACAACAGGAGACAGACGCTCGGGCACCCCGAGCACCGAGAGCACGACGACGGCCACACTCACGAGGGCGACGACCGCGAGTGCGGTGGAGAGCCAGATCATGCCCGGTGCTCCGACGACCGGCCGCCCGATGCCCGGCCGTCCACAGTCGAGGTCACCGCCCCATCGGCCGTCGACGGCAGCACCTCGCCGGCGAGCTCGCGCACTGCGCGACGTCCCTCGTCCAGCGCCGCCTCGCCCTTCGGTGTGATGCAGTACAACCTGCGCCGCCGACCGTCGACGACGACGTCCTCGCCGGCGAGCAGCCCGTCCCGCTCCATCCGGTGCAGGGTCGGGTACATCGTGCCCGGCGACACCCGATAGCCGTGCCGGGCCAACTCGTCGATCATCCACTGCCCGTAGACGGCCTGCTCGGCCGCATGATGCAGCACGTGCAGCAGGATGGCCGCGCGCACGAACTCTCCGCTCATGCAGGTATCGTACACCGATATCGGGTTACGATTCCGCATGACGCTCCGAAGGTACTGCCTCAGTCCGTGCGGCGGGGCTGCCTGCCCGGGATGAGGCGGGCTGAGTTCAGGATGAACGCCGACTCGCTGCCGACGTGCAAGATCGCGGCGGCGAGCGGGCCGAGCAGGCCGACGGAGGCGAGCGCGACGCCGAAGGCGTCGACGACGAGCGTCCCGATGAAGTTGAACAGGATGATGCCCCGTGCGCGCCGCGCCGTGGTCACGACCGAGGCGAGACCGGCGAGGTCGCTGCCGACGAGGACGATGTCGGAACTCTCCCGTGCGATGTCGGTGCCCGTGGCAACCGAGATGCCGACGTCGGCCGCGGCGAGCGAGGAGGCGTCGTTGACGCCGTCGCCGACCATGGCGACGGTCCGTCCCGCGGCGCGCTCGCGCGAGATCACGGCCTGCTTCTCGGTGGGCAGCAGGCCGGCGCGGACGTCGTCGATGCCCACGCGGGCTGCGACGTCACGCGCGACGGCCTCAACGTCCCCCGTGAGCATGACGGTGCGGAGCCCCATCGCCTCCAGTCGTCTCCCGCAGTCCGGAACAGACGGTCGCACACGATCGCTCAGCAGGATGGTTCCCGCCAGCCGGCCGTCGACGGCGACATGGACCGGGGTCTCCGGCAGTGCCCGCCTCGCCGCCACCTCTCCGGTCGCCTCGTCCGCCCTGCCGGTCGATTCGTCCCCGCCCTTCGACGCCTCACTGCCGGTGACCCCCGCGTGCCACGCTGTGCCCACACGCACGTCACGACCCCCGACCCTCGCGGTGACGCCACGCCCGGGCACGTAGCCCGGCGGGGCGTCCAGCTCTGGCACGCGCACCCCACGCCGGCGGGCAGTGCGGGCGATCGCCTGCCCGAACGGGTGCTCCGAGTCGCGCTCCGCCGCCGCAGCCATGGCGAGCAGATCGTCATGGGTCCAGCCCGGTTCGGGAAGGATCCGCTGTACGGACGGCGCCCCGACCGTCAGCGTGCCGGTCTTGTCGAAGAGGACTGTGTCGACGTGTGCGAGCCGTTCCAGATGGGCCGCGTCCTTCAACATAGGCGCCGGCCCGGGCCGCCCGGGCGATCGCGGCGAGCAGGGCGAGCGGTGTGCCCGCCGCCACGCCGCAGGCCCCGGCGACGATCACGACGGAGATCGTGGCTCGCACGTCGCCCGTGACCACCCAGGTGAGCGCGGCCGCGGCCAGGGCCACGAGCACCAGCCAGCCCGCCAGACGATCGGCGAGCCTCTGCACCGGCGCCTCCGACTGCTGCGCGGCCCGCACCGCGGCGACGATCCGGCCATAGGAAGAGTTGCTGCCGGTGCGCTCGACGGTCAGCTCGAGCCCGCCCGTCAGACTGATCGAGCCAGCCGCGACGGTGTCGCCGGCCGTGACCGCCACCGGCACCGGCTCTCCAGTGATGCGCGACACGTCGAGGTCGCTCGCCCCCTCGCGCACCGTGCCATCGACCGGCACGCGTCCCCCCGGGCGGATGAGGACACGGTCTGCGACCCGCACCTCCTCCAGGGGCGTCTCGACCGGCAGACCATCCCGGATCACGAGAACCGTCTGGGGCAGGAAGGCGAGCAGATCCGAGAGCGCCGTGCGGCCCCGGTCCATCGAGAGATCCTCGAGCATCTCGGCGGCGATCACGAACGCCGTGATCACGAGCGCGGTGACCCACTCCCCGATCGCCGCCGCGGCGGCGATCGCGAGCAGCATGGAGAGCTCCATGCTCATCCGGCGATGCCACACGTCCAAAGCCGCCTCTGCCGCGATCGACCAGCAGCCGACCACAAGCCCCGCCACGCCCACCACCACGCGCAGCCAGGCAGGCGAGCCCACCGCCGCGAGCACGACGACGGCCAGCGCGCACGCCCCGACAAACCCGATCCTCGCGAGATCGGCGGGATCGACACGGCGCCACCACGACGCGAACGGCCCCGGCCGAGCCTGCCCAACCACGTCAGGATCGGCCGCCGCTACGCTCATGCCTGCTGCTCCCCGGGCCGCTCCCCCGCGGTCTCCTGCCTGCCCACAGCCGCTCGATCCTGCTCGACCCCCGCGCCCGACTCGGCGGTGATCCTGCCGTCACCGGCCCGGTGGTGCTCCGGAACACCGCCCAGCACGTGCTGGGCCTGGAACACGGCCTGCGTGACAAGCGCCTTCGCATGCTCGTCGACCAGCCGGTAGTAGACACGAGTGCCCGCCTGCCGCGTCTCGACGACGCGCCCCCACCGCAGCTTCGCGAGATGCTGAGACACCGAGGCCGGAGAACGCTGCAACGACTCCGCAAGATCCCCGACCGACCGCTCGCCTCTGGACAGCAGCAGGATGATGCGCAGCCTGGTGGCGTCGGCCAGCAGCGAGAACACCTCCGCTGCGAGGTCCACATACTGACTGTCGACACCGAACGTGCATCTCCGCGTATCTGCATGCATACGCAGAGAATAACACCGCTCTGTGCGTGCCCGCCGATTCGGGTACTGGATCCGAATCCGGCGTGCGACCGGAGCCGACACCGTGCGGGCAGAGCGCCGCGCTACGAAGGCACGGCACCACCGAACGAAGCCAGCCTCACCTCGCTGGCAGGGGCCGGAGGCCGCAGAGTAGAACGAATCGTGCAGGGTGCGTCATGTCCCCGCTGCCCTCCTGTGCGAGTGCGTTATCTGCGTCAGTCTGGAGGTTCCCGGTCGTGCAGGCTTTGAAGACACCTCGAGTCGGTCTCTCCCCATGGCGGATGATCTTCGGACTCGGCTTGGTGAGCCTGGCCACCGACATGGTCGCCGACGGTGCGAGGTCCGTCAACGGTGCTCTTCTGGCCCAGTTGGGCGCCTCGGCACTCGTCGTCGGCTTGGTCACCGGGGGCGCCGACGCCGCCGCACTCCTGCTCCGCCTGCTCACCGGGCCATGGGCGGACAGGACGGAACGCTACTGGCGGTTCACGATCATCGGCTACGCACTTACTGCTCTCAGCGTTCCTCTGCTCGCCGTCGCCCCGTTCGCCGGCAGCGCCGGACTCACGCTCGCGAGCGTGCTCCTCATCGCCGAACGCACAGGGAAAGCGATCAGAAGCCCCGCAAAGACCGTGCTGCTCGCCGACGCCACGGCAGCCGTCGGGCACGGCACCGGCTTCGGCGTTCACAAGACCCTGGATCAGCTCGGCGCCTTCCTCGGCCCGCTGCTCGTCGCCGCGGTCGCCGCCATCGAGGGCTCGTACTGGCCAGCCTTCCTCTGGCTCGTCATCCCGGCCGCCGCAGCGATGATCACGCTTCTCCGGATGCGCATGCAGGTTCCAGACACAGCCGTACTCAGACCGAGGCTCCCAGCAGAGACCCCGCCCCGCGCGACGGATGCAGTGCCGACGGAGAAGACTCGCGCCACCTTCGTCTTGTTCGCCACGTTCGCCGCCCTCACGACGTTCGGCTTGATCGGGTTCGGCGTCATCACCTTCCACCTCGAGGACGCAGACCTCGTGCCGTCGCCTGCGGTGTCCCTGGTCTACGGGCTCGCAATGCTCGTCGCCGCGGTCGCCGCCCCGGCCACCGGCCGGATGTACGACCGGCACGGAGTCAGCACGCTGATCATCGTGCCGGTGCTCACCGCGTTCGTGCCGGCGTCATGCCTGGCCGACGACCTGCCGCTCGTGCTCATCGGGGTCGGTCTCTGGGGTATGGCGACCGGGATACAGGACTCCACCATCAAGGCCTTCGTGGCAGACCTCGTCGCCCCCACACATCGGGGAGCAGCCTTCGGACGACTCGCCGTGTTCCAAGGGGTGGCAACTCTCGCCAGCGGTCTGACAGCGGGCGCCCTCTACGAGAACGTCGCACTCCTGACCACCCTCGTCATCATCGCCCAGGTCATCGCATGCGTGCTGCTCGTCCTCGTCCTGCGGCGCCAGGGTGCACACGAATGAGGAAGGCGACGATCGGCGCCATGGTCCCGTCTGGACCGGATCCTTGGTGCACTGTCGACGAGAACCCGGCACGGCGACGTGCTCGAATGCCACCCTAGGGCGGAACGCGGGTCAGCCGGCCGAGACGCCGGGTGACGAAGGTTACGGAAAGGCGAAGAGATCGCACTGAGAACGAAGGAGACGACAGCACTATGGCAACACGAGCAGACGTGCCCGATATCACACTGAACAATGGCGTGAAGATGCCGCAGCTCGGACTGGGCGTGTGGCAGGCCCCCGTCGACGAGGCGGAGGCCGCCGTACGCTTCGCCCTCGCAGACGCCGGCTACCGGCACATCGACACCGCCAGGATCTACGGCAACGAGGAGGGCGTCGGCCGCGGCATCAAGAACTCCAGCGTGCCCCGCGAGGACATCTTCCTCACCACGAAGCTGTGGAACGCCGACCAGGGCTACGACGCCACCCTGCGCGCCTTCGACGCGAGCCTGAAGCGACTCGGCACCGATTACGTCGACCTCTATCTCATCCACTGGCCCGTCCCCAGCGCGGGCAAGCTCGTCGACACCTGGAAGGCCCTCGAGCACATCGCCGGCGAGGGCCGAGCGAAGGCCATCGGCGTCTGCAACAACAAGCCCCACCACCTCCAGCAGATCCTCGACGAGGGCAGCATCGTCCCTGCCGTCAACCAGATCGAACTGCACCCGCACTTCCCCCAGTACCTGACGCGGGCCTTCGACACATCCCGGGGCATCGCGACCGAGTCCTGGAGCCCACTCGGCGGCACCTCGAACTCGGGCTGGGGCGACAGCTCCAAGCCCAACACCCTGCTCACCGCCCCAGAGCTGCAGCGGATCGGCGCCAAGTACGGCAAGTCCCCGGCACAGGTCATGATCCGCTGGCACATCGAGAACGGGCTGATCGTCATCCCCAAGTCCGTCCACGAAGCCCGGATCCGCCAGAACATCGACGTGTTCGACTTCCAGCTCACCGGCGAGGACTTCGAGGCCATCGCCGCCCTCGACACCGGTCAGCGCGTCGGCGCCGACCCCGACGAACTCGCATAGCACCACAGCTGTGCGACGGACTGGATGGCGTCCCACGGTGCGGCGAGCGGCGGCGTGTAGGCGAGGTCGAGATCCGAGAGCTGGGGCAGGGTGAGCCCGGTGAAGATCGCGGTCGCGAGCACGTCGGTGCGCTTGGCGACCTCGGTTCCGTAGGCGCCGATGAGCTGGCCGCCGAGCAGCCGGCCCGTGGACGCCTCACCGGTGAGCCGGATCGAGATCGGATGCGAACCCGGGTAATAGGCCTTGTGGTCGTCGGGCGCGGCGGTCACGGAGCGGGCCGTGAGACCGGCACGAGCCGCCTCTGCCTCCCGCAGACCGGTGCGGGCGGCGACGAGGTCGAAGACCTTCACGACCTGGGTGCCCACCACGCCCGCGAAGACCGCGTCGCCGCCGACCGCGTTCTCGCCGGCGATCCTCCCCTGCTTGTGAGCGGTGGTGCCAAGGGGCAGCCACGTGTCGCCGAGCAGGCGATGCCTGGTCGTGACGCCGTCGCCCGCCGCGAACACGTCAGGCAGCCCGGTGCGCATGTGGTCGTCCACATCGATGGCGCCCGCGGCCCCCATGCTCGCGCCCGCCCCGGCGAGCAGGCCGGCGTTCGGGCGCACGCCGACAACCACGACGACCATGTCTGCCTCGACCCACTGCAGCCCGTCCACGCCGGTGCCCGCGATGGCCAGAGCATCACCGTTCCGCTCGACGGCGTGCACGGCGACACCGGTGCGCACGGTCACCCCGTGTCTTTCGAGCTCGCCGTGGACGAGCCGGCCGAGGTCGGCGTCAAGCGTAGGCAGCACTTCGGGGCCGCGCTGCAGCAGGGTGACGCCGAGCCCGCGCCGGGTGAGCGCCTCGCCCATCTCGAGGCCGATGTACCCGGCACCGATGATCGCAGCCGTCCGCGGCTGGCGCTCGGCGAGGTCGCGCTGCACCGCATGCATGTCGTCGATCGTGTGCAGCTGGTGCACGCCGTCGGAAGGGCCGAGTGCCTCGGAACCCGTGAGCCCTCCGATGCCCGCGGTGGCCGGCCGAGCACCCGTGGCGACGACCAGTCGGTCGTAGCCGATGGTCTCGCTGCCCCCGGACGAAGTGGTCACCTCGACCGCGTGGCCCGCAGGATCGATGCGGGTCGCACGCGTGCCCAGACGCAAACGCAGCCCGGCGGCCTCGAGGTCGGCGCGGGCGCGATGGGCGAGATCGTGCCAGTCGGCCACATCCCCCGCGATGTGGTATGGAATACCGCAGATCGAGTAGTTCGGATACTCGTCGGCGACGACGAGGGTCACGTCGGCGTCCGGGTCGAGTTCGCGGGCGCGCAGGCCGGCCATGATGCCGGCGTCCGAGCCGCCGATGACGAGCAGATGCATGCAGGGATTCCGTTCCGTCCTGGGGTGGACTCCGTCGGTGGTGGGGAGAATTCAGTCGTGGGATGCGGGGTCGAGGCGAGGCTCGCGGAAGAGTCTGCCGCGCAGCCAGAGCGCCGCATAGACGAGTGCGAGCAGGGCGGGCACCTCGACGAGCGGGCCGACGGTGCCGGCCAGCGCCTGCTCGGAGGCGACCCCGAAGGTGCCCACGCAGACGGCGATGGCGAGCTCGAAGTTGTTGCCGGCCCCGGTGAACGCGAGGGTCGTCGTCTGCTCGTAGCCGAGGTGCAGCGCGCGGCCGAGGATGAACCCGGCAGCGAACATGACCGCGAAATAGGCGAGCAGCGGCAGGGCGATGCGGGCCACATCCCACGGCTGACGGGTGATCGTGTCGCCCTGCAGGGCGAAGAGCACGACGACGGTGAAGAGCAGCCCCCACGTGGCTAGCGGCCCCACCTTGGGCAGGAACCGATGCTCATACCAGTCGCGGCCTTTCGTGCGCTCCCCGATGCGACGGCTCGCCCACCCCGCCAGCAGCGGCACACCGAGGAAGAGGAGCACGGACTCGGCGATCTGCGGGAACGAGAAGTCCGCTGACGTGGCTGGCAGGCCCAGCCACGCGGGCAGGATCTGCAGATAGAACCAGCCGAGCCCGGCGAACGCGAGAATCTGGAAGAGCGCGTTGAGCGCGACGAGCACGGCAGCGGCCTCCCGGTCGCCGCAGGCGAGGTCGTTCCAGATCAGCACCATCGCGATGCAGCGGGCCAGGCCGACGATGATGACACCGGTGCGGTACTCGGGCAGGTCGGGCAGCAGCAGCCACGCGAGCGTGAACATGAGCAGCGGGCCCACGACCCAGTTGAGCACGAGCGAGGCGACCAGCAGCCTTCGGTCGTTGGCGACCCGGCCGAGTTCCCCGTAGCGCACCTTCGCCAGTGGCGGATACATCATGAGCAGCAGCCCCAGCGCGATCGGCAGACTCGTCGACCCCAGGCGCACCGAATCGATCACGCCGGCCAGGCCCGGCCAGACGCGCCCGAGAGCGACGCCGCCGGCCATCGCGGCGAGAATCCACACCGGCAGCAGCCGGTCGGCCGTCCCGAGTCGCGCGACGGCCCGCGGCCGCGCCCGAGTCGCGACCGTCACCGTCCCGCGCCTGTCTCCGCTGCCCCTGCCGTCGGCTTGGCGGCCGTGACGATGGCGGCATGCATGCCGGGGGCGACCTCGTGGGTGAACGCGACACTGGCATCAACGAAGCCAGCGTGTGCGAGGCCGTCCAGGTATTCGCTGCGGGAGAGAGCCCCGGCGATGCACCCCACGTAGGAGCCGCGCTCGGCGCGCTGGGCCGGCGTCACGTCGTCTTCGGCCACGACGTCGGCGACGCCCACCCGTCCGCCGGGAGCGAGCACGCGGAACATCTCGGCCAGCACCCGAGGTTTGTCGACCGACAGGTTGATGACGCAGTTGGAGATCACCACGTCCACGGAGGCGTCGGGCAGCGGCACGTCCTCGATCGTGCCCTTGCGGAACTCGACGTTGCGGGCTCCGGCCTTCACCGCATTGGCGCGGGCCAGCGCCAGCATCTCGTCGGTCATGTCCACGCCGTAGGCGAACCCCGAAGGCCCCACTCGACGTGCCGAGAGCAGGACGTCGATGCCGCCGCCCGAGCCCAGGTCGAGCACCCGCTCGCCCGGGTGCAGATCCGCCACCGCCGTGGGGTTGCCGCAGCCGAGGCTCGCCGCCAGCGCATCGGCCGGCACGTCAGACACTGTGTCCGACTGGTACAGGCCGACGCCGAACCGTTCGTCCACCTCGGCGCCTGACTCGGAAGACGGTGCACAGCACGAGCAGCCGCCCGCACAGCAGTCACCGGTCTCCAGCAGCATCCGCCGTCCGCCCACTTGGACAGCCCTGGCCGCCTGGGCGTATCGATCCCGCACCTGCGCCTGGAGTTGATCAGACTCAGCCATCGCACCCTCATTCCAATAGAATTCCAATAGACGATTGTCTATGAACATCATGGACCGTGACATAGAAGTCTGTCAATGCGATGTGCGGTCGAGCGCCTGCGCGGCGAGGCGTTCCTCGCCGGCCGCCCGCCAGACCTCACGGGCCGCCGTCGCGTTGAGCGCGACGATGAACAGGCCGAGCACGATGTCGGGCCAGCCGCTGCGGGTCGCCGCGGTGACGAGCCCCATGAGGATCATCGCGGCGTTGGCGAACACGTCGTTGCGCGCGGCCAGGAACGCCGCCTTCGACAGGGAGCCGCCGCGATTGCGCAACGAGGCGAGCAGCAGCGCGCACACACCGTTGACCACGATCGCCCCACCAGAGGTGAACACGAGCGAGAGCGGGTCCGGGGGCGTCGGATCCGCGAACTTCGCCACCGCCGTCCAGATCGCGGCGACCGCTGGGGCGAGGATGATGAGCGCCAGGATGCGGCCGAGCACCGCCCGGCGGCGCAGCGGCCATCCGAAGGCGATGAGGATGAGCAGGTTGACCGCTGTGTCCTCAAGGAAGTCGACCGAGTCGGCGAGCAGCGCCACCGAGCCGATCGCCAGCGCCACGGCGACCTCGACCCAGAAATAGCCGAAGTTCAACACCACCACGAGAGCGGTGATCCGACGAAGCCTCCGCCCGGCGCCCCGCTCATCCGAGACCCCCATCGTCCACACTTCCCTCCGGATAGACATTCATCAATACGCCACCGTCGCCGATTGTATAGCCAGCTGCCAATGCGAGTGGCAGACTGGCAGACATGAAGGCAACGCTCCCCAGCCCTGCGCTCCGCCCACCGACCACGGATGAACGGGATGACTGCTGCGTGCCGACGGGCCAGCCCGTGCCCGATCCGGGGGCCAGTCGCGCCCTCGCCGGCCGCCTCAAGGCGCTCTCCGATCCCACCCGGCTGCAGCTGCTACAGCTCGTTGCGGCACACCCCGGCGGCACGGCCTGCATCTGTGACCTCACCGAGCCCCTCGGAGTCACCCAGCCGACCGTCTCACACCACATGAAGCTGCTCGCCGAGGCGGGCCTCGTCACCCGCGAACAACGAGGCAGATGGGCCCACTACACGATCCAGCCCGACGCGCTTGCAGAGCTCGGCGAGCTCGTCGCCCGGATCGCCCGGTCCTCTCCCTGCTCCAACTCCATGGCGGATTCACGGCAGGCGGTGACAGCCTCATGAGCTCGGACAGGATGCAACGTGTTTTTCAGCTGAGCGTCTCGTCTGTGTATCCCTTGTATGTACAGAAGGTCGAGAGAAAGGGCCGCACCGTCGCCGAGCTCGATCGGGTCATCTCATGGCTGACCAGCTTCGACTCGGTGCATGTGCACGAACTGCTCGACGCGGGCACGACTTTCCAGGACTTCTTCGCCCAGGCATCGCTCAACCCGAATGCATCGAAGATCACTGGTGTCATCTGCGGCATACGGGTCGAAGACATCGAGGATCCACTCACCCAGCAGATCCGCTACCTCGACAAGCTCGTCGATGAGCTGGCCCAGGGCAAGGACATCGAGAAGATCCTGCGCAGGTGAGACGACACCGCACGCTGCTCAGGCGCCGACGGCAGTGCCGAACAGGGCGCCGATCCCGTACGTGACGAGCATTGTGAGCACGCCCATGCCCGCGTTGCGCACGACCGCGGGCAGCACGGGGGCACCGCCGAGCCGGGCGCTGATCCATCCGGCCGCGGCCAGCCCGACGGCCACCGAGCCCGCGCACGCCCAGATCGCCCACGACACCGGCAACAGGATCGCCAGTAGCGGGATGAGCGCACCCACCGTGAACGACACGAGCGACGAGAACGCAGCCGCCCAAGGGCTCGTGAGCTCGTCCGGATCGATACCGAGCTCGGCCTCCGAGTGCGCGCGCAGGGCGTCGTGCCCGGTCAGGTCGCGGGCGACGAGAGCGGCGACCTGCGGCGAGACCCCCTTGCCGATGTAGATGTCGGTGAGCTCCTTCAGCTCCGCTTCCGGCATCGTCTCGAGCTCCCAGCGCTCCTTGGCGACGAGGGCGCGCTCGGTGTCACGCTGCGTGCTCACCGAGACGTACTCGCCGCCGGCCATCGAGAACGCGCCCGCGACAAGCGCCGCGACGCCGGCGGTCACGATCTGCAGCGGGCTGTCGGTCGCTCCCGCGACGCCGATCACGACACCTGCGGTCGACACGATGCCGTCGTTGGCGCCGAGCACGCCGGCTCGCAGCCAGTTGAGCTTCTGATCGACGGTGCCCTCGTGCTGCTCGCCCTCATGGGCGTGCGGCGTGTCCGTCTCGAGTTCTTCGACCTCGCTCATGTGTGCCCCTCGACCTCTCTGAACGGATAGCGGCGACCCACATGCAGGCTCCGACGCAGGCGGCATCCGCTGACCAATCAGCGTATGGACGCACGACTCGTCCGACAACGCAGGAGAGGCTCGCCGTCGCCGAGGTGACAGCCCCTTCACAAGGTCAGACGTGGACCAGCGCGTGCTGCGAGACCGTCCGCATCGCGTGTCACGCCCGTCTGCCGTGTGGAGCTCCGTCTCGAGTCATCCGCACCAGGTGCAGGGCGGCGAGCGGGCACGCGCGCACGGCCTTGACCGCCGCTGACGTCAACGGTGCCGGCACCGGGTCGTCGTTGCCGCCCCGGACGACCGGGTAGCCCCATTCGTCGCGTCGGATACGTTCGTGCAGCAGTTCGGCGCAGAGCCCTCGGCCGTCGCACTTGGACCAGTCGATGTGCAGGGTGAGGGCGGCCTGGTTGCGGGTCATGGTCTGTGGCACCTTCCATTTCGGTGGCGGATGATCTCATCGGGGAAAGCGGCCAGCGTCGCTCGGGCGAAGGCCGCCGCCCCGTCGGGGTGGTGGCACATGCCGCGATGGTCGACGGCCGCGGCGAGATCTCCGACGCGCTGCTGGACGTGCGGCCCTGCGACGCCGTGGACGACACGGTCGAACGCGGCGGACAGGGCGGGCAGCCCGAACAGACATGGCCCGCACTGCCCCGCCGACTGCGCGGCGAGGAAGGCGAGCACGCTGCCGCCGAATCGCAGAGGGCATCGAGCGGGGCCGATGACGTGGACGATGCCCGCCCCGACTCGTGCGCCGTATGCGGACAGGGCCGAATCGTCATGCGCCACGTCCCAGTCGGTCTCGCCGATCCATCCGCCACTGAATCCGCCTACGAGGGCGACAGACCCACGCGGTGCGCCGCCAGCCGTCTCGATGATGCGGCCAACGGGCTCCCCCACAGGCACCTCGGCGACGCAGCGGTGGCCCACGTCACCGGTAACCGTCACGAGTCTGGTGCCAGGCTCGCCGCCGCCGAGCCGCCGGAACCAGCCGGCGCCGAAGCGCGCGATCAGGGCGATGTCGGCGAAGGTCTCCACATTGCCGACGAACAGCGGTCGCCGGCCGGGTCCCTCCTGCGCGATCGGGCGTGTCCGATCGAACGGCAGTCCGTCTCCTCCTTCAACTCTCGAGGCGACGGCCGATGCCTCACCGGAGATGAACCGGTCGCCAGCCGACGTCACCGTGATCCGTGCCGCATCCGGCCGCCCGCCCAGCGCTCGTCGCAGGATGCCAGCCTGCGCGTCGTGGACGACAATGACCACCTCGGCGGCATGGGTCGCCTGCGCGACCGCGAGCACGCCGTCGATGACGAGGTGCGGGTTGACGGTGAGCAGCGTGCAATCCTTCGCGCTCAGCGGCTCGCCCTCGCTTCCGTTGGCGATGACGACCGGTCTGCGGCGCTGGGCGAGGACGGTGCGCAGCTTCGTGCCGGTCGGAAAGCCTCCCCCGCCTCGCCCGGTAAGCCCAGACTCATCGAGCAGCCGGGCGAGTGCGGTGCCGTCGTGTGCGGGCATGTCGCCGTAGAGCCGCCGATGCTGTGCGAGATCGGATCCCCGCCCCGCCAGCAGAGGGCCGGCCTGATCGGCGATCGTCATCGCGAGAGGTCTCCGCCCAATCGGTCCCAGTGTCGCAGTGTCTGCTTCCCGTGTGCTCATCCTCGGCTCCTCTCTCGCACCAGACGGCGCGGGTCACCAGCCGGCATCGCCTGACGCCGACGTGACGCGGTCTCCTCGAACCGACCACCGACCCGCCAGGCGACGACCGCGACGACCGCGACGCAGCAGGCGATCGTGAGCCCGATGAACCACCCTTCTCCCGCGTCGGTGCCGTTACCGAGGCCGTGCAGCACGCTGATGGGCCACAGCGCATACGTCGCCCAGTGCACGACGTGAAAGGCACGCTGACCGATCCATCCGCGGGTCAGCGCGGTGAGCACGACCGCGATGAGGATGTCCACCGCGAGAGTGCCCAATCCCTGCCAGAAGGGCTTGTAGGCGCCGATCATCGGCATCACGAGGTCGATGAGCCGCAGCCGGGCGTACGAGTCGAAGAGCAGCGACGTCACGTGGATGGTGACGAGCCCGGTCGCGGTCAGCGCCGCGTCCCGGTGGATGCGCTGCCAGGCGAAGCGCTCCATGCCGAGCACGGGGCGCCCGGAGCGCGCGACGACGCCGAGCACGACACTGAGCGTGAGCATGACGAGCGCGACGACGCCGAAGCCCCTCCCCGCCGCCCAGAAGTCCTCCGAACTCATGCCGCCACCTCCGCTCGCGGTGCGGGCCACCCTGCGAAACGACGCACGCGACCGTCGTGATCGACGACGCGGACAGGATGTCGCGCGGTGCGCACCAGCGTGTCGACATCGTCCGGACGGGCGAGCATCGCCGTGGCCCAGACATTGGCCTCGAGACAGGTCGGCGCAGCCACGCTCACCGTTCGCGGGGGATCGGCGGATGGCAGGCCCGTGGCCGGATCGAGGATGTGGTGCATGGCCTCACCCGAGTCGATCCACCGCCGGTGCAGACTGCTCGAAGTGGCCAGGCCCATCCGGCCGCGCAGGGCGATCAGGTCCGCCGGGTCGCCGTCGACGTCCCGCACCCGCACCTGCCACCCGTCTGCCGGCGCTCGGCCGACGGTGGCCAGATCGCCGCCGAGATTGACGAGCGCGCCGACGCCGAGCCGCTCGGCGATCCTCTCAGCGCTCCAGTCGGCCGCCTGCGCCTTGGCAGTCGCCCCGAGGTCGAGCTGCAGCTCGGCCGGCATCTCGATGAACCCGTCCGCCAGTCGCACGTCTCTCCAGTCGTGCACCCGGTCTCGGGGACGCAGCGCGACGACCCGTGACCGTCGACCGGTTCGGGCGGTGAGCCCCAGTCCGGTGAGATCGGCGCCGAGTGTCGGATCGAGCGCGCCCTGCGTGCGTGCGGCGCCTTCGAGGGCGGCCCGGACGAAGTCTGCCAGCAGCGGCGAGACCCGCCTCGACCTCGAGTGCTCGAGGTTGAGCCGCGACAGCTCGGAGCCGGGATCGAAACGGTCGCAGGCCCGCGCGACCTCGTCCATCTGGCGCCGGACCAGCGCGACGGCAGTCTCGTGCACCTCGGGGATGTCCGCCGTGGTCAGCACGGTGACGTCGACGGTCCACTCCCGCCAGCGGGTCTCGCGGATGCCCGTCACTCCCGCGCTCATGATCCCCTCGATTCCGTCTGCACGCGTCCCGATCCCGATCCGAACGAGCCGGATCGTCCCGTCGACGAGCCGTCGCCGGGCGGAGTCGGAACCGAGCCGGACGAGGAACCGTCACCGTCCGACGAGCCCGAGCCGTCCGACGACTCCGACGAGCCGTCGTCCTGCTGCGGGGTCACGCCCGGCGCCGATCGCACCCCGTCATCCGTGTCACCGCCGGTCGCGCCGCCATCGGATCCTGACGAGTCCGAGACCTCGGACGACGCCGTCGAATCGGAGCTCGACGCGATGCCGGCCCCGATGGCCAGACTCGCGACCGTGGCCGTGAGAGCCCCGCCCGCCACCAGCCACGCGGTCGCCGCTCGCGCATGTCTCTCGCCGTTCTCCCGAATGCCCATCCTGATGTCCTCTCCGCAGCCTGTCGCCCGGATGTCCCGGAACAGCGATCAGTGTGCGGACGGGCGCTCCCAGACAATCCCCAGAATCCGTCGGTCTGAGGCAGCTCACAGCAGATCTCAGAATCCTGACAGCATCGGACAAGCCCGCCTCGCCGCACCCGTAGGTTTCTGAGAGGAAGATGAGAAGGGAGCACGCAGAATGGGCGCATCGGACTCACCCGACACCGCGCCGGACGGCCGGAGCGCCGATTCACATGACGAGAGGCAGGGGGTGTCCGCACATGCAGGCAGACATCATCGAGAGGACGAGTTCGCGCATGCCGGTCTCGGGACGCCCGCTACCGTCAGGGCGAAGAAGCAGCCTGCCAGCCCTCGTGGTCGTCGAAGACGACGCCGAGCTCGCCGGCATGCTCGAAGAGGTCCTCTCCGAGACCTATGACGTGAGCGTGTTCCCGACAGCGGAGCAGGCGCTGCGGGCGATCCTCTCCCAACCGTCCGACCTCATGGTCGTCGACCGACGCCTCCCCGGCATGGACGGTGTCTCACTGATTGGATGCATCCGGCAGGCCCGCATCCGCACCCCTGTGCTCATGCTCACCGCTCTCGGCACCATCCACGACCGCGTGACCGGTCTCGACGGCGGTGCCAACGACTATCTGGTGAAGCCGTTCGACTTCGACGAGCTGCTTGCCAGGCTGCGCGCGCTGCGCCGCGGCTTCCAGGCCGAGGGGGCACGCCGGTACATCGGTCAGGCCCTGTACACGCCGGGCAACGCGACCGTCTACCTCCCCGACGGGCACCGGGCCACACTCACCACGACCGAGAACGAGCTGCTGCGCCTGCTCAGCGACAGCCCGCACCACGTCTATTCGCGGCAGGAGATCCTCAGCGCCGTGTTCAGCCCGAACGACCGTCCCGGCACCGTAGACACCTATGTCTCGTATATCCGCAGGAAAACCTCGAAGGCCGTCATCGAGACCGTGCGCTCGCACGGCTATCGGCTCGGGACGGACGCATGAATGTCTCGGCGACCGTTCGCTCGCATGCACAGGCTCTCCGATGAGAACGCCCCCGGTCGACGATGAGAGCCGAGTGCGCCGGACCGCCCGGGCAGTGGGGTGGCAGGTGACCCTGGCAGCGTCCGCGCTCACCATCCTCGGCGTCATCGCCCTCTCTGTCACCATCTCGCTCCGCTCCCGTCATGAGCAGGCCGAGCATCTGGGCTCGCTCGGGCACGGCATGCACCGGCCCGACGGCGACTGGATCATCGACCGCGACCAGGCGGTGCTGCTCATCATTGTGCTCGGCGCCGTCGGCGTGCTTCTCACCGGCCTCGTCGGCTGGCTCGCCGCCCGACGGGCCGTCGTGCCGATCGCCCGGGCGCTCAGCCTGCAACGGCATTTCGTGGCCGACGCGAGTCACGAGCTGCGCACACCGCTCACCGTGCTGAGCTCACGCGTCCAGATCCTGCAGCGACGCCTCGCCCGCGGCGAACCCGTCGACGACGTCGCAGCCCGCCTGCGAGCGGACGCGCAGTCGCTCACGGACGTCCTCGACGACCTGCTCATCTCCGCCGAGGGCGCGGGATGGGACGGCCGCCCGACCCACGTTGCAGAGGTCGTGGGTGAAGCCGTGCGCTCGCTCGAGCCGATCGCCGAGCAGGGGAACGTCGCTCTCGTCTTCACGGTGGACGGCGACCCGCTGGTCGCCATCGCCCCCGTCTCCCTCCGGCGGGCCGTGATCGCGCTCGTCGACAACGCCATCCAGCATTCGCCGAGCAATGCAGAGGTGACCGTCGCCGTCAGCGTCTCACCGGACGGGATGGTCGAGCTTCACGTCTCGGATCGCGGGCCGGGGCTCCGGGGGGTCACCGCCGAGACCGTGTTCGAGCGTTTCGCGCACACCACCGAGACCGGGCACCGACGTGGCTTCGGTCTCGGCCTCGCGCTCGTCCGAGACATCGCCGACCACTGCGGGGGGTCGATCAGCGTCGAATCGACCTCACCGGACGGCACGAGCTTCCTGCTGCGAATACCCCGAGTCTCGTCCGTCCGGGTCAGCGACGGCTGACGGCACGTCCAGTCGGCCGCGCCCGCATCACCCGAGACGACCCGTCCACGCGGCCGCCGCCCCAGAATGCCCCGCCCACACGACGGCACCGATCACGACAAGACTGACGAGCACCATGGCGACCTTCACCGCGGCCGGGAAGAGACCGTGCGCGACGCCGGCGAGGACAGGACTCCGCCGTGGGGGCAGCAGCCAGAACACGCAGACGAGCACACCGAGCGCGAAACCGGCGCACACGACGGCTGCCACACTGCCGACATCCACATGGTCGCTGACGAGGGCGAACTCAGCTGACGACGTCGCCCCGGAACGCACCGAAGCCTCGACGCGCCGCTGCAGGGCTTCGCCACTGCTGTTCGCGACGATCGCCGAGACGAAGACGACCACCGCCGCAACCGCCAGCGGCCACCGCAGCCAGGAGCGCGATCGGCCCCACACCGCATAGACGACAGCGGCACACGCGGCCAACGGACCAACGACCACGACCGCATGCACGACCAGGACATGCCACGGCAAACCAGCGACCAGATCGAACACAACATTCTCCTTCCAAACAGCAAAATCACCGAATGAACGGCACAGTAGGGGGGCACTTCACAGAAACCGCCCAGATATCCCCATGGCCTTCACCATTGAGGCATTGGAAGCGAGTTGAGGCTTCTCTCCGATGAGACTCCCGACAGAGGTCGTTATGGTGAGCGAAATGAGAACCCGTCATCTGGTCGAAGGTGCCCGCACTGCCGACGGCGACCGATCTGAGACCCCTGTCGCACACCACGGGCTCACGCGCCGGCAGCTGCTCTTCGGGGGCGGAGGGCTGGCCGTCGGCGCGGGGCTCGGAGCGGGTGCGGGGCTCGGCATCGGGCGCGCGTCCGCACCGGAGTCTGCCGGCGCTGGCCCAGACGATCTGGCGACGGCCGACGCCGGCTTCCTGCGGGGAGCCCCCGTGCCAGCCACCGGAACGCACCAGGCGGGCATCGACCTGCCCGCCCGCCCCCAGGCCCGCGGGCTCACAAGCGTCTGGCGGCTCGATCCGCTGCACGACGGCAACGCCGGCGACGCACGCGACTGGCTGCGCACACTGCTCGACACCCTCGGACAGCGCATTCTCACGATCACCGCAGGCGCCCCGACGACGATCAACGGCCGCCGCTTCGACCCGACCGACACAGTGCCCGACGGCCCCGGCGACCTCACCCTGACCATCGGACTCGGCCCCGACGCCGTGCGCACGATCGGCGCCGACCTGCCGGGCGCCGACGCCCTGCCCCGCTTCGACGGTGACGACCGGCTCGACTACGCCCACCTCGGCGGCGACCTACTCGTGCTCGCTTACGCTGCCGACGCCGCCGTCGTTGCCGGCGCGACCGCCGCACTGCTCGGCGACCTCGACGGCGTGCGGCCGCTGCGGTCACAGGCCGGCTACCGCGCAGCAGGCGAGGCCGGCATCGCCCGTAACCCGCTCGGCTATCACGACGGCGTGATCGTGCCCCACGGCGACACCGAGCTCACCGAGAACGTCTGGCTGCCGGACGGCCCTGCGGCCGGCGGCACGCTCTGTGTCGTACGCCAGTTCCGCCTCGACGTCACCCGATTCCGCGCACTCTCGGCCGCCCGACGCGATGCGATCATCGGCCGCCAACGCGTTTCGGGAGCTCCCCTCTCCGGCGGACAGATCACCGACCAAGGGGACATGCTCGCACGCTCGCAGCGGGGCGACTACCTCATCCCCAATGGCTCGCACATGCGTGCCGCCCACCCGGCCTTCACTGGCAGTCTGCTCATGCTGCGGCGCGGATACTCGTATCAGAACGGCGCGACCGGCCGGACCTCGACAGCTCGGGCCGGCGCATCCCGGGGCGCAGTGCTCGACGACGCCGACGACCAGGGGCTGCTCTTCACCTGCTTCATGCGCAACCTCGACACCTTTACCAGCACCATGCTGCGCATGCAGGGCGACAGCCCGAACTCGGTCGAGAGCACCGGCACCCGGGACCGTTTGCTGACATACGCACACGCGGTCGCGAGCGGCTCATGGCTGCTGCCACCCGGCTTCGATGCCGGCCGGCCATTCTGCACATCATTGTTCGGCTAACGCCCCATCCACACGGAGCAGAACACCGGCGCCGTCCTACACACACTGTTGGCACCAGGGGTGCGGGCAGGCGCGCGGGGCGCACCTGAAGCCTGAGACCTCGCCTTGTCCGGGGTCTTGGGAGGGGCCCGGGATGGTGATGTCGATCCGTGTGATGTCGTCGGGGCGCGGCTACGAGTACCTGCTGAAGTCGGTCGCGGCCGGCGACGGGGACCATGCAGCAGGGACACCGCTGACTCGCTACTACCAAGAGAGCGGGACGCCGCCGGGGATGTGGCTCGGGTCGGGGCTCGTAGCGCTGGGTACGGGCCGGCTGTCAGCTGGGTTCTCCCCTGCCAGAGCCCACGCTGAAGGCACACACGCTCTCGCGATGGGCGGGCCGGACGGCTCGACTTCGCAGACTGTGGTCGCTGATGCGCCCGCCCGTTCCGTCGACGGCGACCCAGGTGTCCCCGGGAGTTCGACGGGATCCAAGTTGCGGGATGGCGACCGGGTTGAAGAGGAGCAGCTCGCGCGACTGTTGGGCGCGGGATTGCACCCGCTGACCGCTGCGCCGCTGGGGCGTGCATTCCCCCGGTTGCGGCCGCCGCGGGAGCGGATTGCAGCACGCATTGCACGCCTCGATCCGGAGCTTGCGGACGACGAGCGTGCACGGATGGTCGAACGCATCCGCTTGGAAGAGGTTGCCCGGCGTGGGCGGACGGCCGTTGCGGGCTTCGATCTGACATTCTCGCCGCCGAAGTCGCTCAGCGTGCTGTGGGCGGTCGCTGACGGGCGCACACAACAACTGCTCGCCGCCGCGCATCATGCGTCCCTCCGCGACACCATCGCCCTACTCGAGGAGCGCGTTGCCTCCACCCGGGTGGGGCGCGGCGGGGTGGCCTCGATGCCGGTGGCCGGGGTGATCGCGGCCGCGTTCGACCACTACGACTCCCGTGCCGGGGATCCGCACTTGCACACTCATGTCGTCGTCTCCAACAAGGCCCAAGGCGTCGACGGGGTGTGGCGGAGCCTGGACTCCCGGGTGCTGCACCGGGCCACCGTGGCTCTCTCCGCGTCCTACACGGCGTTCGTCACCGACCACACGGCCCGCATGCTGGGCACGAAGTGGGTGCCGGTGGATCGGGGTCGGGACCGAAACACCGGCTGGGAGATCGAGGGGGTGCCCACCGAGCTGATCGCCGCGTTCTCCCAGCGCACGACCGGCGGCGCGGACGGGGATGGGATCGCGGCGGCCACCGAGCGGCTCATCGCCGATTACGTCGCCGAGCACGGGCGCACTCCCTCGCCGCGCGTGATCGCACGGCTGCGCCAGCAGGCCACACTGCAGACCCGCCCCGAAAAGGAGCACCACTCCCTCGCCGAGCTCACCGCGCGGTGGCGGGAGCGTGCAACCCGGCTGCTCGGCACCGACGCAACCGGATGGGCGCGGGACGTGCTCCCCGGAGCGGCCGTGCACGCCAGGTTGCACGCGACGGACGTGTCAGAGCAGCAGGTTGCGGATCTGGCGACGACGGTGGTGATGGCCGTCGCCGACCGCCGGGCGACCTGGTCGCGGTGGAACCTGCACGCCGAGACCATGCGCCAGATGATGGGCTGGCAGTTCGCCACGACCGAGGACCGCACGGCGGTGCTCGGCCGGGTGCTCTCCTCTGCGGAGGCCGGGTCGCTGAGGCTGACGCCCGCCTATGACCGGGCCGTGCCAGACTGGTACCGGGCCGAAGACGGCACGAACCGGTTCCAGACCCCCGACCGCATCCAATACACCAGCCACGCCATCCTCGACGCCGAACACCGGCTCACCAGTCTCGCCCGGCGCAGGGATGCACCGGTTGTGCCCGGCCGGCTCATCGCCCACCACGTGGACCGGCCCGTCCTCGGGGTGCGACTGTCTGCGGATCAGGCTGCCGCCGTCCGGCAGATCGCCGGCTCGGCGCTGACCTTGGATCTGCTCGTCGGACCGGCAGGGGCCGGCAAGACAACCACACTGCGCGCCCTGCGGCGGACATGGATGACCGCCCACGGCCGCGACTCGGTCATCGGGCTCGCCCCGTCTGCGGCGGCAGCCGACGTGCTCGCCGACAGCCTCAAGGTCCCCGCCGAGAACACCGCCAAATTCCTCTACGAGCACGACCACGGGCGATGGGACCTGCGGGCCGGCCAGCTCGTCATCATCGACG
This sequence comes from Pseudoclavibacter caeni, assembly GCF_008831125.1. Classification (GTDB taxonomy): domain Bacteria; phylum Actinomycetota; class Actinomycetes; order Actinomycetales; family Microbacteriaceae; genus Pseudoclavibacter_A; species Pseudoclavibacter_A caeni. The sequence continues at coordinate 22,206 of NZ_WBKA01000001.1, forward strand.
AAGCCACCCTGGCCGGCACCCTCACCCTCGACCGCATCACCACCCACGCCGCCGCTGTTGGTGCGAAGGTGCTGCTCGTCGGCGACCCGGCCCAGCTCTCCTCGATCGAAGCCGGCGGCGCCTTCGGCATGCTCACCCGCCAGATCGGCGATGTCGCCGAACTCACCGACGTCCACCGCATCACCGCCGACTGGGAGAAGACCGCCAGCCTGCACCTGCGCCACGGCGACACAACCGCCATCGACACCTACCAGCAGCACGGACGCATCCACGACGGCGACCTCGACACCATGATCGACACCATCCACCAGGCTTGGGCCGCTGACAGGGCCGCAGAGCTGACCAGCCTCATGATCGCCGCCGACATGGAAACCGTCACTGCGCTGAACCAACGCGCCCGCACCGAACTGGTCGCCACCGGGACCGTCGCCCCGGCCGGGGTGGCGCTGCACGACGGCACGACCGCCGGGGTCGGCGACCTCATCGTCACCCGGCGCAACCACCGGCACCTCTCAGACGGGCACACGTGGGTCAAAAACGGCGACCGGTGGACGATCACCCGACACCACGACGACGGAGCACTCACCGTGCGCCGAGCCGACGGCGACGGCCAACCCCACGGGAACATGGTCGAGCTGCCCGCCCGCTACGTCGCAGCCGACGTCGAACTCGGCTACGCCACCACCATCCACCGCGCCCAAGGAACCTCCGTCGACACCGCCCACGTGCTCATCGACCCCGACCGCGCCAGCCGCGAACAGACCTACGTCGCCATGACCCGCGGCCGCACCGCCAACCACGCCTACTTCATCCAACCCGACCCCGACACGATCGAGGAGCACGTCGAACCACCGCAGTCGCGCTCTGCCACCGAGCAGTTCGCGCGGGTGCTCGCACGCACCGACACGGCACTCTCAGCCACTGAGACGCTGCAGCGGGAAGGCGACCGACATGCATCGCTGACCACACTGCTCAACGAATACGACCTGCTCGCCCACGAAGCAGAAGCCGACCGCGTGCTCAGCCTGATCGAGAACGCGCCGCTGCCGGAGTCGCTGCGCAACGGCCTGCTCGCCAGCCCCCACTACCCGAAGCTCGCCCACGCCCTCACCCGACACCGCACCGCCGGACACGACCCGGGCCGAGCACTCGCCGCACTCGTCCCGGCCCTGCCTGCACCTGACACCAGCAACGAAGTGGCCGAGGCGCTCGCAGAACGCATCGACCAAGCAACGAGAAGACTGCCAGGCCCTGACGCGAGAACGCGACGCATCGCGGAGCTCATCCGCACCCCGGCTGGCCCGCACACCCCGGACATGGCCACCGCCCTCACCCAGCGCGAACGACTCATCACCGCCGCAGCCCGACGCCTGCTCCACCAAGCCATCAGTGAACAGCAGCCTTGGCTGCGGGCCCTCGGGCCCATCCCCGCCGAACCACAGGCCCGCGAGCGTTGGCTGACCAGCGCAATGACGCTCGCCCTCTACCGGCACCGATACGAAATCACCACCGGGGATCCCGTACCGAAGCCCATGGACAACGCCAATGAACGGCAGACGGACGAGTACCGCACAGCGGTTCATGCACGGCGCCACGCAACGTCCGCCCAGCAGTCTCCAACGTCACCGCAAGGAGGCATTTGGCAGGATCGTCACCGGACTCGCAGGTTCTGACTGCTCCAGCAAGATACAGCGTCACCTCTCTGGACTAGTCGTCTCACCTTGCAGACGGAATCTCCACAAGTAACCGCTCGTGGAGCTCGGTCGGGTCAACTCGGATGAGTCGGCCGACACGGTACCCGCGCACAGTCCCGTCCGAGATACGACGACGGATCGTCTTCACGGACACCCCGAAACGTTCGGCTGCGACGGCAAGCGAGATCAATCGAGTATCCGGAGAAACAGAGTGCTTGCGACTGGACATCGGGGGTCTCCTTTCAGGGCGTCATGTCGTTGTCGCCTCATAGGTGTCCATCGCCGTCCACTGCCGGGCTCTCTGAGCCATCTTGAGATGACCTGGCCTTTGCCATGCGCTCCAGCAGACGATCACTCATCCGATCGGCCAGCTCGCGGTCCCGACTCATTGTGGCGTGCTGATAGCGCAGAACGATGCGGATATCCGCATGCCCGCCACGACGCATCAGCTCGGCGAGCGTCGCGCCCTCCTGGGCAAACAACGTCAGGCCAGTGTGCCGCAGATCGTGGAACCGGAAGCCGAGTGGCAGCCCCCTCACCGCGTCCCGAGCATCGCCCCAGATGTAGCCCCATCGGGTGTTCGACAACGGCACACTGCCGCGCACGCTCGTCGGCACCACCGGCGCCTTTGCCTCAGGCGCCACGCTGTCCCGTAGGTGGGCTTCGAGCCTGTCGCGCATGAATTTCGGGACACTCAGAGACCGCCTGCCAGCGTCGCTCTTGAGATTCGAGTAGTCACCAGTGTTCGCGTTGAGCTGCCGACGCACGTGCAGAGTGGCGCTCCCATCCTCGTGCCATTCGATATCACGCCGTTGCAGACCCAGGCACTCGCCGCGGCGGAGCTGACACCACGCAGCGAGCAGCACCATGATCGCCCAGCGTTGTGGCGTCGCCGCGTACAACGCTTCGACCTGTTCAAGGCTCGCCACATCTTCGCCCCCGTCCTGGCCCTCAGCGCGTCGCACCGCCTTCTGCCCAGGAATCGACACGTTGGGTGCTGCGGGGACGATGCCGTCTCGGGCTGCTTGCCGCAGAATCATCATGAGAACGATCAGAACCGGCCGCGTGATCCCGTTGAACTTCGACTTCGGGTTCAACGGCGAAGGGATCTTGTCGAGCCGATCGGTCATCTCCCGGATGCGATCGGCGTCGATCTCACGTATCGGCGTATCCCCGAACTCCGGCACGAGATACCCGGCAACCTTGCTCTTGTACGACCGAACCGTGCCGACCGCCCGCATCCGACCGCTGCGATTCGGCCGCGATCGGATCATCTTGACCCAGCGTTCGGCGTACTCGGTGAATCCGACACCCCGGGCTTTCTCCTCCGCAGCCGCGGCTTGACGCCGGGATGCGATCACCGACGGCGGCTCCCACTCCCCCAGTGCGATCTTCATGTGGACCCCGGCGAGCCACGTTCGGGCATCCGTCTTCGTCTGGAATGTCAGAGACTTGTCATCATCAGTCCGCGCCGTGTGCATCTCACCGTCGGGACCCGGATAACGGGCCTGCCAGCGGCCGGACGGGAGTCTTCTCAGACTCCCCCAGGCCTCGCGCTTCTGACTGCTCTGCTGCGTCTTCTTCAGCGTGCTCATCGTGGCCTCCGGTGGTCTCGAATGGACTCACGCGGACCGCCGTGCCACTCCGTGCCATTCGATCCTTCCATCCCGCTACATCCGCAGAACCATGCGGATCGAGGGGGTTTCAGGACCGCAGTTGTGGCACGCTGTGGCACGGCCTCGACGGCACACCGCACCCAGAATCCGGCGAGCGTGCCTCCCCGCGCTTGTCTGGAAGGTGCGCGCGTGCCACCCCCGTGCCACTTCGAACGGGTTCTGCTGTTCATCTCCGGCCTCCTCTGTCCATTGGAAGTCGGCACGCAAAAGGCCCGGATCCGCAGCAATCCGCGGATCCGGGCCTCCCTTCGGCCCCAGCGGGCCGGTACTCAGAACCTCGTCGCTAGAAGTCCCAGTCGTCGTCCTCGGTGTTGACGGCCTTGCCGATCACGTACGACGAGCCGGAGCCGGAGAAGAAGTCGTGGTTCTCGTCGGCGTTGGGGCTCAACGCCGCGAGGATCGCCGGGTTGACGTTGGTCACGCTCGACGGGAACATCGCCTCGTAGCCCAGGTTCATCAGCGCCTTGTTCGCGTTGTAGTGCAGGAACCGTTTGACGTCCTCGGTGAGCCCCGCCTCGTCGTAGAGGTCCTGGGTGTACTCGACCTCGTTGTCATACAGGTCGTACAGCAGCGCGAACGTGTAGTCCTTGATCTCGGCCTGCCGCGCCTCGGTCTCGCGCTCGAGCCCCTTCTGGAACTTGTAGCCGATGTAGTAGCCGTGCACGGCCTCGTCGCGGATGATGAGCCGGATGAGGTCAGCGGTGTTCGTCAGCTTCGCGTGGCTGGAGAGATACATCGGCCAGTAGAAGCCCGAGTAGAACAGGAAGCTCTCCAGCAGCGTCGAGGCGACCTTGCGTTTGAGCGGCTCGTCTCCCCGGTAGTACTCGAGCACGATCGCGGCCTTCTTCTGTAGGTTCTGGTTGTCCACCGACCAGCGGAAGGCGTCGTCGATCTCGTGCGTGTTGCACAGGGTCGAGAAGATCGAGGAGTACGATTTCGCGTGCACGCTCTCCATGAACGCGATGTTCGTGTACACGGCCTCCTCGTGCGGGGTGATCGAGTCGGGGATCAGCGACACCGCGCCGACCGTGCCCTGGATCGTGTCGAGCAGGGTGAGCCCGGTGAACACCCGCATGGTCAGCAGTTTCTCAGCGTCGGTGAGCGTCGCCCACGAGGGGATGTCGTTCGACAGCGGCACCTTCTCCGGCAGCCAGAAATTGCCAGTCAGCCGCTGCCAGACCTCGAGGTCCTTCTCGTCCTCGATGCGGTTCCAGTTGATCGCGTCGACCCGGTCGACGAGCTTCAGCTTCGGTGCGCTCACTTCGGATTCCTCGTTCTCTGGTGTTCGGGCCCGGGACGCGGGGCTACAGCATGCAGCTGACGCAGCCCTGCACCTCGGTGCCCTCGAGCGCCTGCTGCCGCAACCGCACGTAGTACAGGGTCTTCAGGCCCTTCCGCCAGGCGTAAATCTGAGCACGGTTCAGGTCGCGCGTCGTCGCCTCGTCAGTGAAGAACAGCGTGCATGACAGTCCCTGGTCGACGTGCTGCGTCGCCGCCGCGTACGTGTCGACGATCTTCTCGTACCCGATCTCGTACGCGTCCTGGTAGTACTCCAGGTTGTCGTTGGTCATGTACGGCGCCGGATAGTAGACCCGGCCGATCTTGCCCTCCTTGCGGATCTCGATCCGGGAGGCGATCGGGTGGATGGAGGCAGTCGAGTTGTTGATGTAGCTGATCGACCCGGTGGGCGGCACGGCCTGCAGGTTCTGGTTGTAGATGCCGTGCTCCATCACGCTGGCGCGCAGCTCGCGCCAGTCGTCCTGCGTGGGGATGGCGATGCCGGCCTGCGCGAACAGCTCGCGCACCCGGGAGGTCGCCGGCGCCCACTCCCGCTCGATGTACTTGTCGAAGAACTCCCCTGAGGCGTATTTCGAGTTCTCGAACCCGTCGAAGGTCTCGCCGCGCTCGACGGCGATGCGGTTCGACGTGCGCAGCGCATGGTAGAGCACCGTGTAGAAGTAGATGTTCGTGAAGTCGACGCCCTCGTCGGAGCCGTAGAAGATGTGCTCGCGGGCGAGGTAGCCGTGCAGGTTCATCTGCCCCAGGCCGATCGCGTGGCTGCGGTCGTTGCCGGCCTCGATCGAGGGCACGGAGTGGATGTGACTGTGCGCGCTGACGGCGGTCAGGCCGCGCACCGCGGTCTCGACGGTCGCACCGAGATCGCCGCCGTCCATCGCCTTCGCGATGTTCATCGACCCGAGGTTGCAGGAGATGTCCTTGCCCACCTTCGCGTACGAGAGGTCCTCGTCGTACCCGCTGGGCTCGTTGACCTGCAGGATCTCGCTGCAGAGGTTCGACATGTTGATGCGCCCGGCGATCGGGTTCGCCCGGTTGGCCGTGTCCTCGAACAGGATGTAGGGGTAGCCGGACTCGAACTGGATCTCGGCGAGCGTGGTGAAGAACTCCCGGGCGTTGATCTTGTGCTTGCGGATGCGCTCGTCATCGACCCACTCGTAGTAGTGCTCGGTCACCGACTGGTCGCCGAAGGGCTTGCCCGTCACCCGCTCGACGTCGTACGGGCTGAACAGGTACATGTCCTCGTTGCGCTTCGCCAGCTCGAAGGTGATGTCCGGGATGACCACGCCGAGCGAGAGGGTCTTGATGCGGATCTTCTCGTCGGCGTTCTCGCGCTTCGTGTCGAGGAACCGGTAGATGTCCGGGTGGTGGGCGTTCAAGTACACGGCGCCGGCGCCCTGCCGGGCGCCCAGCTGGTTCGCGTAGCTGAAGGAGTCCTCCAGCAGCTTCATGATCGGGATGACGCCGGACGACTGGTTCTCGATGTGCTTGATCGGCGCGCCCGCCTCGCGGATGTTCGACAGCAGGAATGCCACGCCGCCGCCACGCTTCGACAGCTGCAGGGCGGAGTTGATGGAGCGTCCGATCGACTCCATGTTGTCCTCGATGCGCAGCAGGAAGCAGGAGACGAGCTCGCCGCGCTGCTTCTTGCCGGCGTTGAGGAACGTCGGCGTCGCCGGCTGGAACCGGCCGGAGATGATCTCATCGACGAGCCGGGTGGCGAGCTCCTGGTCGCCGGCGGCCAGGAACAGGGCCACCGCCACGACGCGGTCCTCGAACCGCTCCAGGTACCGCTTGCCATCGAAGGTCTTGAGCGTGTAGCTGGTGTAGTACTTGAACGCGCCGAGGAAGGTCGGGAAGCGGAACTTGTACGCGTACGCGCGCTTGAAGAGATCCTTGACGAACTGCCATGGGTACTGCTCGAGGAACTCCCGCTCGTAATACTCGTTCTCGACCAGGTACTCGATCTTCTCCTCGAGGTCGTGGAAGAAGACCGTGTTCTGGTTGACATGCTGCAGGAAGTACTGCCTGGCCGCCTCACGATCCTTGTCGAACTGGATGTGCCCCTGCTCGTCATACAGGTTCAGCATCGCGTTGAGCGCGTGATAGTCCAGCTGCGTGTCCATGCCGCCCGATCCCGGCTGTGTGACGTCCACCTGTGCCGGCCCCGTCAGGCCAGGACCGTGGTGGAGACCTCGGCCGCGAGCGCGTCGATCCGGTCGGGACGGAACCCGGACCAGTGGCCGCCGTCGGTGACGACGACGGGCGCCTGCATGTAGCCGAGCTCCTTCACCCGGGCGAGCGCGTCGGGGTCGGTGGTGAGGTCGACGACGGTGTAGTCGATGCCGCGCCGGTCGAGCGCGCGGTAGGTCGCGTTGCACTGGACGCAGGCAGGCTTGCTGTAGACCGTCACTGACATCTTCCGTCTCCTTCGCTCACGACCGCGCCCGCGTGTGCGGGGTGGCCTCACAGGGGCGGGCCGCTCGCTGCAGCCCGCTGGTCGATACTACATCTAGTGCTCTCGTCTCGCACCACCACTAGATGTTGTGTCACATGACTGTAATTACCCCGATGTGCGTCGTCCCGCATGAACACGCGGATCACGGCCGACACCACCTCACGACACGCCGTGGTCGGGCCCTCGCGACACGCCGCGGGCCCCGTCCAGGAGCGCATCCGGGCGGGGCCCGCATGGCGCCCTGCGCCCGCTACGCGGCGAGCAGCGCCTCCAGACGACGCTCGGTGTCCGGCCACCCGGTCACCTCGACCGAGGGCACGCCGATCGCCTTGACGGGGTAGTCGTTGCCGTCCGGGTGCATCTTGTCGCCGAAGAAGAGCATGCGGTCGAGCGGGATGCCCGTCTGCTCGGAGAGCTGGCGGATGCCGTACGCCTTGTCGATGCCCTGCCGGGTGATGTCGATCGAGGTGGTGCCGCCGGCGCGCACCTCGAGATCGGGCAGCCGCTTCTGCACGGCGCGGCGGAGCGTGTCCTTCTTCTCACCGGTCGGGTCCCACGCCTCCTTCGCCGCGACGGGCGCCTGCTGGCCGAGCGCGGAGAAGGTGACCTGCGAGCCGCGGTCCTCGATGATGTCGCCCCAGGTGTCGGCCTCCCAGTAGCCGAGACGCTGCGCCTCCTCGGTGAGGGCGCGCTCGGCGTGGGCCTTCTCGTCCGCGGTGAGGTCCTGCGCGTACACCTCGTGCCAGGCACCGTCGTCATGTCGGTGGTATCGCGTGCCGCAGGTGGGCATCAGGTGCAGGTGGTCGAGCTCCGCGTCCGTGGCGCCGGCGGCCACGAGCGCGTCGATCACCTGCCGGCGGAACTGCTCGATGCGGCCGCCGGAGATCACGCACACCTGCGTACGGTCGAGCAGCCGGCGCAGCACCCGCGCCATCGACTCTGGCACGCGGGACTTGGACGGGGCCAGGGTGTCGTCCAGATCGAAAGCGACCATGACGGGGAACTCGGACATCGGTGATGCACTCCTTGCAGACGCGGGAAGACTGACGGCCCCAGCCGGCGACCGCCCGTCTCCGGACGCGTCCGCCGGCGGACGTGACATGATGGGCACGCCCGGGGCTCCGCCATCGATTGTAGGGGGATGGCCGGACACCGTGGCACGGGGACGGCGGAGAGGAGCGTGGATGCGGCGCATCCTGACAGCGCTGTGGACGCTCGTCTGTCTGGCCGTGCTCGTCACGATCACCTGGCTGCCGGCGTCGCTCGGTCAGCGGATCGGGTTCGCGCAGTTCATCGCGTGGCCGGAGCCGACCCTCGCCGTGCTCGGCGCGATCGGCGTGCTGCTGCTCGCCTCCGCGCTCGTCACCCGCCACGCCGTGCGGACGACCATCGCGATGGTCGCCGTCGTCGTGCTCGTGGCGCTGCCCTGGGGGCTGCCGCGGCTGGCCGACCCGCCCCGGGCGTACGCCGCCGACGCTGTGCCGCCGGCCGACGACGGCGCGCTGCGCGTGCTCGCCTGGAACGTCGCCGGGCAGGAGGAGTCGCTCGGCGACGTCGCCGACGTCGCCGCCACGGTGTCGCCGCAGGTCATCGCCCTGCCCGAGACGACGCTGAGCGAGGCGCACGAGCTCGCCGACGACCTGGCCGCGCGGGGCATCCGGATGACGGCGCTGCCGACGTCGGGGTCGGACGCCGCCTGGCCGTCGAGCGTGCTGGTGAGCCCGTCGCTTGGCGGCTACCGGGTGGTCGCCGACACCTCGCAGACGGTGCGGCCGGGCATCGCGATCACCTCGCGGTCAGGGGGCCCCACGATCGTCGTCGCCCACGCCCAGCAGCCGGGGTTCGACGCGGAGCAGGCGAGCACGTGGCGGGAGCACCTGGCGTGGCTCGCCGCCTGGTGCGACCGGGGCGAGGCGATCATCGTCGGCGACTTCAACGGCACCGACGGCAACATCGGGCGGACGCTCGGCTCGTGCACCGCCCCGGGCGCCGACGCTGCCGGCTCGACGACCGGGGGCACGTGGCCGAGCGCACTGCCCGCCTGGCTGAGCGCGCCGATCGACCGGGTGTACACCTCCGGGTGGCGGGTCTCGGGGCTCTGGCCGATCGACGGCCAGCGCGACGGGGCGAGCGATCACCGGCCCATCGTGACCGACCTCGTGCGGGCGCAGGACTGAGGCTCGGGGTCGGGGTCGGCGGGGTGGACCGACGCCCTACGCGTCGATGCGGCGGGCGATCGCGCCGACGATCCCCCGCCAGCCGAGCATGAACAGTGCCAGCGTGATCGACGTGACCACGAGGAATCCGAAGGCGAAGCCGTGCAGGGTGACCGCGCGCAGCAGCACGCCGCCGACGATCGTGACGAGCCAGACGATCACCCCGGAGCCGGAGACCGCCAGCGGCCGGCGCCAGGCGCGGACGACGCCCCAGCCCACGACTGCGGCGAGCAGGAACGGCATGGCCACCTCGAACAGGTGCCGCACGCTCGGATCGGTGGCGTGCGCCCGCACCCCGATGAACGCGAACAGCAGGATCGACACGGCGTCCAGCAGCGCCGCGATGGCCACCCAACCGGGGCCGGTGCCGATCGCGGCACGCCGGGCGACCGCCTGCTCCGCGTCGAGCGCCTCGAGCTCCTCCGCCTCCTCGGGCGTCAGCTCGTCGGCCGTGGCCGGCGTCGCGTCGGCCGGCTGCTCGTCGGTGCGGGTGTCCGTGCTGCTGTTCTCGCTCACCCCTCCAGCGTAAGCCCTCCCACCGGTCGCGGCATCGTCTGATGCCCCTCGGACGACAGGTGCGCAGGAGCCCGTGCACGATGACCGCACACCCCTCACCGATCCGCATGCGTCTCAACAGCTCAGCAGCGGCAGGCGCGGTGGACGAGCGATCACGGCTGATGGCGGACTCCCCAGCTCGTCCCGCCGCCGACGCGGCACAGACCGGTTCGGTCCCGCCGCTTCTCCACCGCCCGTCGCATCCGGGTCATCCGCGTCACCTCCATGTCGGCGCCCGCTGCTCCACTGGTGGCATGGACACCAGCACGAATCCCCGAGACCTGCCCCGCGACCCCCGCGCCTGCCCGCCCTGGTGCGTGCTCGGCGACGCCTCCGACGCGGACGTCCCCGCGCATCTGAGCGCCATGGTGCCCGTGCCACTCGTGGTGCGGGCCGTCGATCTGGTCGACGGGCTGCCGCACAGCGTCCCCAGCGCCCTGTCGTGCTGGGTGGGGCTGCTCGAGACCGACGGCGAGACCTACCTCACCTGCGCCACGGAGGAGGGCCCCGCGATCGACCTCACCCCCGAGAGTGCGCGGCGGCTGATCGAGGCGCTGCGCCTGTACCTGCGCGTGCTCGACGACGTCTAGAATGCTGCCATGCCCGCCCGCGACACGCTGCCCGTGATCGTGCTGGCCGGCTTCCTCGGCAGCGGCAAGACGACGGTGCTCAACAGCCTGCTGCACGCGCGCGACGGCCGGCGCATCGGCGTGATCGTCAACGACTTCGGCGACATCCCGATCGACGGCTGGCTGGTGGACGCCTCGGTCGACACCTCGATCACGCTCGGCGGCGGGTGCCTGTGCTGTGTCACGGGCGCCGGCGGTGTGGACGACATGATCGCCCGACTGGCCGACCCGGCGCTCGCCCTCGACGCGATCGTGATCGAGGCCAGCGGCGTCGCCGACCCGGCGAACCTGGCCCGGCGGGTGAGCCACACGCGCGTGCCCCGCGCCCGGTTCGCGGGCGTGGTGCTCGTCATCGACGCGGTCGAGCACCTGCGGACGCTCCAGCGGCATCCCCGCCTCGCCCAGGACGGCCTCGTGGCCGATCTCATCGTGCTGAACAAGGTGGATCTGGTCGCCTCCGACGCGGCGGATGCGCTCGTCCGACGCCTGCGGGACACGTCCGGCGGCGCCCCGGTCGTGCGCACCGAGCACGGACGCCTCGACCCGGATCTGCTGTTCGACGCGGCCCCGCCCAGGCCGCGCGCCGCCGGGCCGACGCTGTTCGACGCGCTCGACGAGGGGGCGGGGGCCGCGGGCATGACCGCGACCGGTCCGGGGGATGTGGCAGCGGCAGCGAGCTCGACCGACACGGCAGACGTCGCGAGCGCAGCCGGCGCGGTCGACCACGACCACGACCACGACCACGACCACGACCACGACCACGACCACGACCACGACCACGACCACGACCACGACCACGACCAGTGTGGCCCGGGGGCCGGTCACCTGCACGACCTGTACGGCAGCGTGTCGTTCCAGACCGACACCCCGCTCAGCCCGACCCGTTTCCTGGCGCTGCTGCACGAGCATCCCCAGGGCCTCTACCGACTCAAGGGGTACGTGCGGATGGTCGTGTCCCGCGGGCCCGGCGCCTCCCGGCACGCGCTCGAGGTGCACAGCGTCGGCGCGCATGTCACGTTCGCCAGGCAGCACGCCCGGCGCGGCCGACCGTCGATCGACGACACCCGGCTCGTCCTGATCGGCGTCGACCTCGACCGCGACGACCTCGACCGCCGGCTGCGCGCCTGCGAGACGTCGGCCCCGCTGCCGGGCGACCGCGCGGCGATGGTCACCGTCAACCGATACCTGTCGTGAGTGGACGCCTGTTCGGTGGTCTTCGGTCGCTCAGTCTGATGAGGACCGTCGCCTGCCGTGCGCCGACGACTGCTCTCCTGCAGTCCGTTCTCCTGCAGTCCGTGGGCGAGTCGGCGACAGGGACGAGCAGCATCGCGATCTCGACATGACCTGATGCCAGACGATGTGCCGGAACGACCATGTCCCCGTCTGCCTCCGGCCGAATGCCCCCGTCCAGTCCCGACCGAACGCTCCGTCTGCTCCAGCCCTCTTGTCCAGCCCCTGTGAAGAGAGCCTGCTCTCCACAACCGCCCGCACGCCCTGCACACGACTGCACGTGCCCCTCGTCGGTCCCGCGACGATTACACTCAAGGTGACGGGCTCGCCCTGAATCCGCAGTCCAGCGCGGTCGCCCCGCGCGATCATGTGACGGCGTTCCACGCGCATCCGCGGATGCGCGTGCCCGTCCGCCGAACGTCACCGACGTGCCGGCCCAGACAAGGAGGAGACATGACCACCCAGCCCCAGGACCATGCCACGATCGGCCGGTTCGTCGGCGGGCCGCTCAACGGCCAGCTGCTGCCGCTCGGCCCGGATGACGGGCAGGAGATCATCCGCGCGTACGGTGACGGCCAGGTCGTCTACCGTCAAGTCGGCCAGCTCGAGAACACCGGCCCCGACGACGGCGCCCCGACGGCGACCTACCGCTTCGTCGAGACCACGGACTGACGCGCGCCACGACGACACCGGATGCGCGCGCCACCAAGACGTGGTAGCATCCTCTGGTGCCGTCAAGGCCACGGGGCTATAGCTCAGTTGGTAGAGCGCTTCGTTCGCAATGAAGAGGTCAGGGGTTCGATTCCCCTTAGCTCCACAAACGCCCGGGATCTGTCTTCACGACAGATCCCGGGCTTCTGTCTCCCCTGGCTCCATGACAGCGGCTCGAGATCCGCAGCACAAGGTTCCAAGCCTCTCCCATCCTCCAGTGCCCCGGGACTGACGCCACGCCGCGCCGATTCGCATCCCGCACCACACTCCCTCCCGACTGGCGCATCCCGCGCACCCGATCTAGTATCTATGTCGTATACGACGTGGTCGCCCCAGTGAGGCGGGGTGCACCGCGCGGATCGTCGTCGGAGCATCCGACCGCCCGACAGCCGTCCCGTCATCCGGCGGAACAGCCACGGTGCGGCCATCCGGCACCCGACGACACCGGGCGTCCACCCCGCCTCCGCGTCCGCGCCGTCCGACGTGGTCGGGCCACAGGTTCGCGCCACCGCCGGGATGCCGCTGCCACGGCGTCCCGGCACCGGACGGCCGGTCGCACCGATCGGCTCCCACGGGCCCGCTCGCGGCGCCGCGTCGTGCCGACGGCGCCGCCGTCGACCCGGTGAAAGGAAGACCGATGACCGCGATCAGCGTGAAGCGGGCGCTGGCCCGCCCCGCTCAGCATCCCGAGCACGACGCCGTCGACGCCGACGTGCTCACTCGAGAGCACGCCCCCGTCGTCACCGAGCTGAAGACCCTGCTCGGCGACGACCGGGTGCTCGACCACCCGCTCGACATCGTCCGCTACGCGACGGACGCGAGCCCCTACCGACTCATCCCCCAGGTCGTGGTGCGCCCGCATGACGTCGACGAGGTGCGCCGGCTGCTCGCCTGGGCCCGCCGCACCGGCCACGGACTCACCTTCCGCGCCGCGGGCACGAGTCTCAACGGGCAGGCGCAGTCCGACGACGTGCTCGTCGACGTGCGCGAGTTCTGGCGTGGCTGGGAGGTGCTCGACGACGGACGGCGCTTCCGGTGCCGTCCGGGCGAGATCACCGCCCGGGCGAACCTGCGTCTGGCCCGCCACGGCCGCAAGCTCGGCCCCGATCCCGCCAGCTCGGGCGCCGCCTGCATCGGCGGCGTGCTCGCCAACAACGCAAGCGGCATGACCTGCGGCGTGAAGAACAACGCGTACCACACCATCGATCAGGTCACGATCGTCCTGGCCAGCGGCACCGTCGTCGACACCAGCGCACCGGACGCCGACGAGCGGCTGCGCGCCGCCGAGCCCGAGCTCGTCGACGAGTTGATGCGCATCCGCGCCGACATCGCCGCCGACGACGAGCTCGTCGCCCGACTGCGTCGCAAGTTCTCGATCAAGAACACCTCCGGATACCACCTCGACGCGTTCCTCGACGGTGAGACCCCGGTGGAGATCCTCAAGCGCCTGGTCGTCGGCAGCGAGGGCACGCTCGGGTTCATCGCCGACACCGTCTGGAACACGGTGCCCTTCGGACGCCGGCACACCGCTGCCTTCTTCCGATTCCCGAGCCTGCGCGCGGCCGCGGCGGCGGTGCCGGGCCTCAACGACGCCGGCGCCCAGGCCGTCGAGCTGCTCGACGCCGCCAGCATCCGCTCGGCCTGCGAAGTCGAGGGCGCACCCGCGTGGATGCGCACGCTCGCCGACGACGCGGAGGACGCCGCCATCCTCACTGAGCTGCGCAGCGACGACCCCGACGAGCTCGCCGCGTTCGAGCAGCGGGTCATGGACCAGATCGGCGACGAGATCGTCGAGGGCGCCTTCACCCACGACGCGGCCGTCTCCGGCGGCTACTGGCGCGTGCGCTCCGGTCTGCTCGCCATGGTCGGCGCGGCCCGTCCCGCCGGCACCACGCTCATCACCGAGGACGTGTGCGTGCCGCCCGCCGACCTCGCCGACGCGTGCGAGGATCTCGAGGCGATGCTCGTGCGCCACGGCTTCGCAGGCGCCGTCAACGGCCACGCCTCAGCCGGCAACATGCACTTCTACCTGTACCTGGACGCCTCGCAGCCCGATCAGGTCGCCACCTACCGGGCGTTCATGGAGGATCTGGTCGCGCTCATCTGCGACAAGTACGACGGCTCGCTCAAGGGCGAGCACGGCACCGGCCGCAACATGGCCCCGTACATCACCCGCGAATGGGGCGAGACCGCCGTCGCCATGATGTGGCGGGTCAAGCGCGCCCTCGACCCGCAGGGCATCCTCGGCCCCGGCGTGTTCCTCAACACCGACCCCGAGGTCACCTTCAAGGATCTCAAGACGATGCCCACCGTCTCGCACGACCTCGACCCCTGCATCGAGTGCGGGTTCTGCGAGCCGGTGTGCCCGTCGCGGCACGTCACGACCACGCCGCGGCAGCGCATCGCCCTGCAGCGTGAGATGGCCCGCCAGGGCTGGAGCGGGCAGGTCGAGGGCGAGCTCGTCGACGAGTACGAGTACGCCGCAGTGAACATGTGCGCCGGCGACTCCTCCTGCGCGGTGGCCTGCCCGGTCGACATCGACACCGGCCACGCGATGAAGCGCATCCGCCGCGACGCGTACTCGCCCGCGGCCCAGCGGGTCGGCGACCAGGTGGCGAAGCACTGGGGGCCGATCTCGAAGGGCGCCCGCGGCCTGATCGGCACCGCCGGCGTCGCCCGCCGCGTGATCGGCGACACCGGGCTCACCGCGATCACGGACGCGATGCGCGCGATCATCAGCAAGGACCTCATGCCCGGCTGGCTGCCCGAGATGCCGCAGGCGGCGAAGCGGGTGCCCGAGACATCTCGCGACGGCGCCGAGGCCGTGTTCTTCGCCGCCTGCATCAACCGCATCTTCGGCCCGAGTCGCAAGGCCCCCGACCAGACGAACGCGACCCATGCGCTCGTCCGCCTCGCCGAGCGCAGCGGCCACCCGCTGTGGATCCCGGACGACATCGACGGCGACTGCTGCGGCACGATCTGGCAGTCGAAGGGCCTCGATGCCGGCAACCGCCGGATGGCGGCGAAGGTGTGCGAGGACATGTACCGCTGGTCGGACGGCGGCCGGCTGCCGATCGTCGTCGACGCGTCGAGCTGCACGCTCGGCGTCACCCGCGAGATCGTCGACCACCTCGACGAGGAGCACCGGGCGATGCACGCGAAGCTGACGATCGTCGACGCGATCACCTGGGTGCTCGACACGGTCGTGCCGGACCTGCCCACCCACGATCGCGAGCGCCGCGCCGTCATCCACCCGACCTGCTCGATGAACAGCCTCGGCATCGCCGACGACCTGCAGCGGCTCGCCGGCGAGGTCGCGGACGACGTGGTGCTGCCTGTCGTGCACACCTGCTGCGCGACGGCCGGCGACCGCGGCTTCCTCCACCCCGAGCTCACCGAGCACGCCACGATCGAGGAGATGGAGGAGGTGCGCTCCTGCGGGGCGGATCTCTTCCTCTCCGGCAACCGCACCTGCGAGCTCGGCCTGGAGCACGACTCCGGCGAGCCGTACGAGTCCGTGCTCATCGCCCTCGAACGGCTCACCCGCCCGCAGCATCTGCGGCCGACCGCGGCGACCCCGCAGCGCTGACCTCGGCTGGCCGGGCCGAGGCGTCATCCCCGGCCCGGCCGCATCCCCCAAGCTCGGCGGCACCGCCGCCCGACCACCACCGACAACAAGGAGCATCCCCCACCATGACCAGCAGCAGCGCACCCGTGCGCAGCGCCCAGCGCGTCGTCGAGGCCCTCGAGGCCGCCGGCGTCCGCTGGGTCTTCGGCGTGCCCGGCGCCAAGGTCGACCAGGTCTTCGACGCGCTCGAGGACTCCCCCGTCCAGACGATCGTCTGCCGCCACGAGCAGAACGCGGCGTTCATGGCCGCGTGCGTCGGCCGGCTCACCGGGCGCCCCGGCGTCGCGCTGGTGACCTCCGGTCCTGGCACGAGCAACCTCGCCACCGGCCTGGTCACCGCGACCACCGAGGGCGACCCCATGGTCGCCCTGTGCGGGGCCGTGCCGCGCGCCGACCGTCTCAAGCACACCCACCAGTCGATGGACGCAGCAGGTCTGCTGTCGACCGTGTCGAAGACGGCCGGCGAGGTCGACGCCGCCGACAACGTGCCCGAGGCGATCGTCAACGCGCTGCGCGCCGCCGAGGTGATGCCCCGCGGGGCCGCGAGCCTCGTGCTGCCGTCCGATGTGATGGCCGAGCCGACCGCGGTGCCGCTGCCGCCGGTGCGCGAGGTGCCCCGGCTCGGGGCGGCGCCCGACCAGGCGGTGGACGCGGCGGCGCGGATGCTGCGCGAGGCCCGGTTCCCGGTCATCCTCGCCGGGGTGCGCTCGGCGTGCACGGAGGGCGCCGAGGCACTGCACGGTCTGCTCGCCCGCACCGGGCTGCCGGTCGTGGAGACGTTCCAGGCGGCCGGGCTCGTGCCGCGGGATCTCGAGGACCATTACCTCGGCCGGGTCGGCCTGTTCCGCAACCAGCCCGGCGACGTCGTCCTCGCTCAGGCGGACGTCGTCCTCACGATCGGCTATGACCCGGTCGAGTACGACGCGGCGCTGTGGAACCACGACGCGTCCCGGCGGATCATCCATCTCGACGAGATCGCGCCCGACTTTGACGCGCACTACGCGCCGACGCTGGAGCTGCGCGGCGATATCCCCACAACGATCACCGCCCTGGCCGAGCGGGTCGCGGGGCTGCGCCTGCGCGGCGAGGCGGACGCGGTGGTCGCCCGGCAGCGCGACCGGCTCGCCGAGACGGCCGCGCCCACGCCCGACCACGACGACGCGTTCGGGCTCGACCCGGTCGCGGTGACGCTGACGCTGCGCGAGCTCGTCGGCGACGACGCGACGGTGATCTCCGACGTCGGGTCGCACTACATCTACATGGCCCGGTACTTCCGCGCATACCGGCCGCGCCGGCTGCTGTTCTCCAACGGGCAGCAGACGCTCGGCGTGGCCCTGCCCTGGGCGATCGCGACGACGCTCGTGCGCCCCGGCGAGCCGGTGCTCTCCGTCTCCGGCGACGGCGGGTTCCTGTTCTCGGCGATGGAGCTCGACACCGCCGTGCGGCTCGGGTCGACGTTCACGCACGTGATCTTCGACGACGGCACGTACGACATGGTCGCGTTCCAGCAGATGAAGCGCTACGGGCGCACGGCCGGCATCCAGCTCGGCCACCCCGACTTCGCCGCGTACGCCGAGTCGTTCGGCGCGCACGGCCGACGGGCGACGACACTCGAGGAGCTCGTCGCCGAGGTGCGCGCGGGTCTCGCCGAACCGGGCCCGACCATCATCGACGTGCCGGTGGACTACCGCGACAACCTCGCGAGCCTCGCCGGCGATCTGAGAGAGGGAGTGCTGTCATGACCGACACCACCAACACGAACCAGCCCACACCAGAGGGCGCACGACGCCCGCGCGCCGACCACCTCGTCCGCCACGAGGTGTTCCAGACATCGCTGATGAGCGCACTGCTCGACGGCATCTACGACGGGGAGATGACGATCGCCGAGCTGCTCGGCAAGGGCAGCTTCGGCCTCGGCACCTTCGACGGCCTCGACGGTGAGATGATCATCATCGACGGCCACTGCTGGCAGATGCGCGTCGACGGCACCGTGCGCCCCGCCGACCTCGACGCCCGCACCCCGTTCGCGGTGGTGACGAACTTCGTGACGAACATCACCGCCGACGTGCCGGCGCACTCCCCGCGGTCGGCGGTGTCGCGGCTGATCGACTCACTGACCGTCTCACCCAACTACCTGTACGCGCTGCGGATCACCGGCGAGTTCGACTGGGTGAAGACCCGCACCGTGCAGCGGCAGCCGAAGCCGTATCCGCGCATGGTCGACGCCACCGACAACGAGCCGACGCTCACCTTCGAGCGTGTCTCGGGCGTCGTCGGCGGGTTCCGCACACCCGTCTACGAGCAGGGCATCTCGGTGCCCGGCTGTCACGTGCACTTCATCGACGACGAGCGCACCCGGGGCGGGCACGTGCTCGACTTCCAGATGGCGCACGGCACCGTCGAGCTGTGCCTCGGCACCGACCTGCGCCTCTCCCTGCCCCGCACCGAGGCGTTCGAGGCGGCCGATCTCGCGCCGGAGAACCTCGCCGACGAGCTCGGCCGCACCGAGCAGCACGACTAGCTGCCGCCGGCCGCGAGCCGGATGCGGGAGGCTCAGCCCTCCTGCGCCGCGTCGCGGGTGCGAGCCTCGCACTCCGGGCAGATGCCGCGGAAGGTGACCGCTGCCTCCAGGATGCGCATGCCGTGCGTCTGCGAGGGGGTGAGGCAGGGGGCGTGCCCGACGACGCAGTCGACGTCCTCGATGCGCCCGCACACCACGCACTGCACGTGATGGTGGTTGTCGTGCGTGCGCGTCTCGTACCGGGCGGCGTCGGAGTCGGGCAGGTCCACGCGCCGCAGCAGGCCGACGGCGGTCAGGTCGTGGACGATGTTGTGCACGCTCTGGGCCGACAGGCTCGGCAGCGCGGGCGCGACGCCCTCGAGCACCTCCGCGGCCGTGCTGTGGGGGTGGTCGTCGAGATAGTCGAGCGCGGCGAGCCGGCCGGCCGTGACCCGCAGCCCGGCGGCGCGCAGGCGGTCGCGCCAGGCGGCACGGGGCTGGGTCAGGGTGCTCATGCCCAGCAGTCTAGCGCTCTTTTGAGTGACTCAAAAGATCACTGCGCGAGCGCGGCCTCAGCCGACGTTCCGGCGCCGCTTGAGGATGTCGTCGAGCCGGTCGGCGTCGAACCCGGTGTCGACGCCCGCACGGCCGTCGAGCCACGCGTACTCCTCGTCCTCGCCGAGCGAGGCGTGAATCTCCGCGTCGACCTGCGCGGCCGGCGTCTCGGGGGCGCGGGCCGGCCGATCGTCCGGACGGGCCGGACGCAGCCCGGGCATCGCGTCCGCGTCGGCGTCGACGCCCAGCCGCTCCGCCTCGGCGAGCGCGGCGCGCAGCGCCTCGGCCCGGGTCACGTTCAGCGGCTTCGGCAACGGGTGCGGCGTCCAGGCCTCGCCCCCTGCAGCCCTCTGGCCGTCGTCATCCTGCGGCAGATCCGCGTCGACATCGTACACGGGAGCCGCGTCGGCCGGCCGGGCATCCGCCCGGGCATCCGCCCGCAGATGCCGGCGCAGCGTCACCGTGGCCCGCCGGCGGACGAACGCGCCGCCCAGCAGCCCCAGCGCGCCGAGGATGATCAGGGACAATCCCCAGCCGTGTCCGGCGGCGACGATGCCTCCGGTGATGAGGAGGGCGAGTCCCACCAGCACGAGGCCCCCGCCGAGCCGGCGTCCCCGCCGAGCCGCGACGACGACCACGGGCACGGCCCGGCGCAGCCGCTCGCGCTCCTGCTCGGTCCGCGCCTGCGCGGCGATCCGCTCCGCACGCTCTCGTTCGCGTTCCATCCGTCGCGCCTCCCTGGCGAGCACCGCCGCACGGCGGGCGCTCACCTCCTCGTCATACTCCTTCGGCAGCTCCTGGCCGCGGGCGAGCACGTTCGCGGCGCGCTGCACGCGCATCGCGTCCCGGGCCGCGGTGCGCGCATTGCGCCGCTCGATCCACCCGGGGACGAGCACGGCGAGCCAGAGACCGACGATGCAGAGCACCAGCAGCGCCCCGCCGATCTGCCCGAGAAGTCCGCTCATGCGTCTAATCTACGTTCCCGCCCGCAGGGGCGATCGGATTCCCCTCGGTGTGGCGTGCCCGCAGGATATGCCCCACCAGCCCGTCCTGCGGCACCTCCTCCGCCAGCAGGGCGAACACCAGGTGGTCGCGCCACCGATCGCCGATGTGGATGTACCCGCGCCGCACGCCCTCGGGTCGGAACCCGAGCTTGCGCGCCACCCGCTGCGAGGAGGCGTTCTCGGGCAGCGTGCAGATCTCCACCCGGTGCACGCCCCAGTCGCGCACCAAGGCGTCGACGAGCAGCGCGGTCGCCAGCGGGACGATGCCCCGGCCGGCCAGCCGCCGGGTGATCCAGTAGCCGATGGAGCAGCCACACACGGCCCCCCATTCGAACTGCGACGCGGTGATCTGCCCCGCCACCGCACCGCGATGCTCGATGACGAACGACCAGGCCTGGCCTGCCCGCGCCGCGGCGAGCATCCCGCGCACCATGCGGCGGGTGTCCGGCATCCCCGGCCCCGTGCCCGGCAGCGTCGCCTCCCACGGCTCGAGCCAGTCCCGGTCGACGCGCAGCAGCTCCTCGAGCGCCCGACGGTCGCGACGGCGCACGGGCCGCACGCGCACATCGCCCCAGGCGAGGTCGAGGGCGCCGGTCACAGTCCCTTCACGTGGTCGACGAGCCAGGCGCGGAACGCGGGGCCAAGATCCGCCCGCTCGCCGGCCAGGGTCACCACGGTCTTCAGATACTCGAGCTTGTCACCCGTGTCGAACCTGCGCCCCCGGAACACGACCCCCAGCACCGGGCCCGCGATCGACGCGTCCCCGGCCATCTCCTCCAACGCATCCGTCAGCTGGATCTCCCCACCACGACCCGGCGCCGTCCGCTCCAACACATCGAACACCCCCGGCCGCAGCGCATACCGGCCGATCACCGCCAGATTGCTCGGCGCCGTCCCCGGCTCCGGCTTCTCCACCAGACCCGTCACCCGCACCACATCCGCCTCACCCGTCGGCTCCGCCACCGCGACCCCGTACAGATGCGTGCGCTCCTCCGGCACCTCCATCAACGCCACCACGCTCGCCCCATGCGCCGCCTGCACATCCAGCATCCGCTCCAACAGCGGCGAGGACGCATCGATCAGATCATCACCCAGAAGCACCGCGAACGGCTCATCCCCCACATGATCCCGACCACACAGCACCGCATGCCCAAGCCCGCGCGGCACCCCCTGCCGCACCGCCGACACCCGCGCGATGTCCGACGCGGCCCGCACGCTCGCCAGCAGCGCATCCTTCCCATCCGCGGCCAGCCGCGACTCCAGATACGGGGCCGCGTCGAAATGATCCTCGATCGCCGACTTCCCCCGACCCGTCACCAGCAGCACGTCACCCACACCAGCACGCGCCGCCTCCTCGACCACATACTGAATCGCCGGCCGATCCACCACCGGCAGCAACTCCTTCGGCACCGCCTTCGTCGCCGGCAGGAACCGCGTCCCCAACCCCGCCACCGGCACCACGGCCTTCCGCGCGCGCGCCGTTCCAGTCTGGTCGCTCAGAGCACTCATGCTCACAGTCTATCGGGCCGTCCCTGAGCACCGCCCCGGCACGGGCTGTCCGCCGGCTGAGGGGCTCCGGCCCACGCCGGTCGCATGTCATCACCCGCGGGCCCGCGGCCCGTCCGCCGGCGCTGCCGCATGCCCACCCGGCGCCACCGCATCCCCGCCCCCCGAGCGGCCGCGTCGGACCGCCCCCACTCCGGTGTCCACACCGGCCTACGCTGGACACATGCCACCCGTCTCCGACCCCGATCCCAAGCAGGAGCTGCGCCGTGTGATCCGCCGAGCCAGACGCCTCCGCGCCGAGGCCGGCCCGACCGATCACGGCGACGGCCTGCGCCGCCTGCTCGACCGACTGGGAGCCCGCACGATCGCCGCCTTCCTGCCCTCCCGCAACGAGCCGGACGTCCGCCCGATCCTGCACGCCTGGCTCGCGGACGGCCACCGCGCGCTGCTGCCCCGGGTGCTGCCCGATCACCGCCTCGGCTGGGTGGACGCCGCCCACGCGACCGAGCGCCCCTCCGCGCTGGGCGTGCCCGAGGCGATCGGCCCGACCGCGCATCGGGCCGCGCTGCGCGACGTGGACGCGATCGTCGTCCCCGCCCTCGCCGTCGCCCCCGACGGCACCCGCCTCGGTCAGGGCGGCGGGTACTACGACCGTGCGCTCGCCGACCCCGCGGTGACCGCGCCCGTCATCGCGGTCGTCTTCGACGACGAGGTGCGCGCCGACCTGCCCGGGGAGCCGCACGATCGCCCGGCCGACTGGGCGGTCACCGAGCGCCGGGTGCTGCGACTGGGCCGAGGCTGAGCGCGGGACGCCGCCATGTGCACCCGGGCACTGGACATCTCCTGTGCCCTGAAGTGGTTGACGGTATAATCAATGCCGAATCGGGGCGATGACCAGCCTCGGCACCGGAGCGCGCAGGCGTAGCCCCCGCTCTCTCCTGCGCGCCCTCGACCACAGGAGTGGCTCACACATGAAACAGATCCTCGCAGGCTTCCGAGACTTCATCGCCAAGGGCAACGCGATCGACCTCGCCGTCGGCGTGGTCATCGGCTCCGCGTTCACCGCACTGGTCAACGCGCTCGTCGAGAAGCTCATCATGCCGCTCGTCGCGGCGATCTTCGGCAAGCCCGACTTCGATGCGGTCGGCAACTTCACGATCAACGGCGCGGACTTCTCACTCGGCGCGGTGCTCACCGCCATCGTGAACTTCCTGCTCGTGGCGATCGCCCTGTACTTCTTCATCGTGCTGCCGTTCAACAAGCTGCGCGACGTGCAGGCGAAGCACAAGGCCGCGAACGCCCCCGAGGCTGCGGCCGACACCCGCACCGAGCTCGACGTGCTCAAGGAGATCCAGGCCGCGCTCGCCGAGCAGCAGGGCGGGGCCACTTCGAAGGGCGCGCACTCCGCCTGACCGGATCGCCCTGACCCGGGCCAGACCTGCGACGCGCGCCCGTGGACCCGGTCACCCCCAGTGCGGTGGCCGCTGCTCGCGCAGCCAGCGCTCCTCGTCCCGGATCCGCTCCCGGTCGTCCCACGCGTCGACACGGTCGACCTGCGCCGCCGTGTGCTCGTCACCCTCCAGGGTGCGGTCGCGCGCGCTGAGCGCTCGGCGCCGCGCCGCATCCTCGGGACTCGGCACGGCGCCGAGCACGACCCGACGCGAGCCGATGCGGCGGATGCGCCCGTCGCCCGCCGTCATGCGCGCCCACGCCGCTCACGCTCGGCGCGCAGCCGCTCCACCTCGGCGCGATGCCGGGCGAACTCCGCGACGATCTCGTCGGCGATCCGCTGCGGATCGGCGAACAGCTCGAACGAGTACACCCGGCGGAACCGCCAGCCGAGCCGGGTGAGCAGCGAGGGATGCAGCCGCAACGCCTCGCGCAGCGTCCCCTGGCCGTAGTCGGCGTCGGTCTCGATGACCATCTGGGTGACCCCGTCGCTGACGACGAGGCCCAGCTCGTCGTCGAAGTGGTCGTTGACCGTGAGCCCCTGCCGGTGCAGTCGGCGACCGAGATCGACGAGCAGCGCCTGCGCCGAGAAGAACCGGCGCTCGGGCGCCTGCTCGCGCTCGCCGGCGAGCAGGTCGAACAGCACGCGGGGCGCGCCCGTCATCCGCTCGAGCTCCCCGGCTCGCGGATGCAGCGCCGAGACCAGGGTGAGGTGGCGGCGGGCGCGGGTCAGTGCGATCCCCAGCCACCGCATCCCGCGTGCGTCCGGGGTGAGCACCCCGAACGAGGAGAGCATCCGCCCGTGCGGGGTGCGGCCGTGACCGAGCGCGAGGATGACGCGATCCCGGCTGCGCGCCGTCGCCTGCGGGATGGTCAGCACGACGAACGGCTCCGGCCGCCCCGGGTCGAAGAACGCCGCGAGTGCCTGCCGGCTGGGCAGCGCCTGGCGGACCGCCTGACGCACCCGGTGCGCCATCGTCTCGCTCGGGGTGATCACCATGAGGCTCTCGTCCGGATGCCACACCGCCTCGGCGAACACGAGGTCGACCACACGCTCCACCTCGGCGGGCAGCGCCTCCACGCTGCCGGTGTCGGGGTCCGGCACGCCGCGCCCCGGCGCCTCGACCGAGACGACGTCGACGGCGGACTCCCCCGCGAATTCCGCGGCGCTCGGCAGCGCGCGGATCTGCCGGTCGTACCAGCGCCGGTCGACGAGGGACGCCAGCGCGCGCCCGCCCGCCCGGTAGCTGAAGTCGAGGGTGAACTCGGGCAGCAGCTCGCGCAGGGCGTCGAACGCCGATGGCTCGTCATCGATCGGCACCACGTCGCCGATGTTCGGGTCGAGGCTGAACCGCGTGGGCAGGCCGAGGACGGGATCGCCGAACGCGATGACCTGCTCGGCCTGCGCGATGGGCAGCACCGCCTCGGAGAGCGCGATGCCCGCCGCGTCGAGCAGGATGACCGTGTCGAAGTGCGCGCGCTCGGGCACGTCCGTGCCGTACTGGTACGGCGAGAACAGCCAGACCGGGGCGATTGCCCGGCCCACCACGGGCAGGCGCTGCATGAGCGTCGTCGGGTCCACGCGGTCGGCGAGGATGCGCTCGCGCAGCTCCTGCGCCTCGTCGCGGTGCAGCCCGATCGCCTCGCGCCAGCGGTCGGCGAGCACCGCGGCGAGCTCGGCCGCGTGGTCGTCGGCGATTTCGCGGTCGGCGGCGATGAAGTCCCGCTCCAGCCGGGCGAGCACCTGCGTGTTCGCGTTCAGCAGCGAGCCGTCTCGCTCGAGCAGCAGCTCGAGCACCGACTGCCACCAGGCCAGTTCCAGCTCGTCGGCGGCCCGCTCGGCGGTGACGTGCCGCCGGGCGAAGTCCTCCACGAGCTCGGAGAGCCCCTCTCGGTCGAGGGCGTCGAGCAGCTGGGCCCGCTCGTGCAGGTGCCGCAGAGCCGACTCGCCGCGGGCCAGCCCGTCGAGCACCGCCTGCAGCCGGTCGAGGGGCATCGTGCGCAGGTCACCGATGCGCGCCACGTCGAGCGGCCGGGCGAGCTCGTCCAGATCGGCCGTGAGCGCGGTGACCATGACGTTGACATCGCCGAGCCCCGCCGGCACGTTCGGCGGACGGTGCGCGGCCACCAGTCGCGACCACATCGTCCGCTCCTCCTGCACCTGCACGAGTGCCTCGTGCAGGTCGGCCACGTGCGCGCCGGGGCGCAGGTACTCGCGGGCGAGCTGCCGCAGCCGACGCCGGGAACCCACCGGCATGTCCTGGTCCCGCCGCGACGCGGTGGCGAGGATGAGCTCCTCGAGCGAGCGGTCGTAGACCACCGGCTGGAACCGGTCCAGAGTCTGCCGCACGCGCAGCAGCAGCCCGATGCCCTCCGCGATCTGCGCGAGGGTCTCGGGCCGGCGCAGCCCGGCCTCGTCGAACACCTCGCGGGCCCGCATCACCGTCTGTGCGAGGTCGCGGTCGGCCAGCCGCTTCGCGAGCAGGTAGACCGACTCGGCGTCCTGCGGCGTGGAGAAGGTCGCCCCGTACCACGGGGAGTCGTCGGGGCCGAAGTCGAACTGGCCGAAGTCGGCCGCCTGGCGCAGCAGCGCGGCCGCCGAGGTCCGGTCGACCGCGAGCGACTCGAGCACGCTCGAGTGCAGCCGCACCCGGGTGTGTGGGGGATCCGGCAGCAGCGCGAGCCGGGCGAGCTCGCTGAGCGCCTGCTCGACCGAGACGCCGTAGGGCTGGCGCACCTGCACGAGGCTGCGCCGGTAATCGAGCAGGGTGTCGCGCAGCCGCGCGTACGCCCCGGCCCGCTCCTCGCGGTCCCGGGGGCGGGAGGCGTGCTCGTTGCGGGAGATCGCCGCGATGAGGTCGTGACGGAGGCGCTGCGGGGTGACCGCGAGCCCGGGCAGCCCGCGGGAGGCGAGCCGGTCGGCCACGGCGTCCAGCGTCGCCCGCGCCGGAGCGACCACGGCGACGCGGCGCCCGGCGGGCACGAGTGCGGCGATCGTGTTCGCGACGGCCTGGGTCACCCCGGCGCCGGGGACGGTGCGGACGACGAACGACGACCCCGTGCTCGCCTGCGCCACGATGCGCTCCTGCTCGGCGCTCGCGTCGAGTACGAGCGTGTCCGACAGCGGCGAGCGCTCGTCGGCGGAGTTGACCGTCACCAGCCGGGCGCGCTCGACGAGCGCCTCGGCCGCCCCGGACACGCCCGCGATCGCGTCGAGCACCGGGTGGATGCGGGTGACCGCCCGTGCGGAGAGCTCGGCCGCGGCGGTGCTCGACGTGGCCAGCACCAGCCGGTTCTGGAACTCGATGCCCTCGACGAAGTGGAACTCTCGATCCAGCCGGGTCAGCGCCTCGTCCGGGTGGAATCCCTCGTCGTCGTGCACCGCGGCGACGATCCCGTCGACGTCGATCTCGGCGTCGAAGCGGCGCTCGAGCAGGGCCACCACCTCCGGGTTGACCGTCGACCGCCCGGTGATGAGCAGCTCGAAGTCCCCGCCGACCACCTGGATCGCCGCCGGCTGGACGATGAGCGGCTGACTGCCGCTGCGGCCGCGGGAGCCGTGCCACAACATCTCGCCGGCGAGCAGGTGAACGGCGTCGATGCCGCGATCCTCCGCCAGCTCCGCACCCTTGCGCTCGATGCGGCGCGCCGCCCGGACGGCGCGGGCGAACGCCCGGTCGTCACGGATCAGCGTGGACAGCCGTGTCACCCGTCCGCTGAACAGCCGGGCGATCCCGCCCGGGTGCGCCGTGCTGAGATCGAGCACGACCGGGGCGACGGGACCCGGCGCGGGGATGGTGCCGACCGCGGCGAGGCGATCACGCCAGCCCGCCCACGCGGCACTGCGCCGGTCCTGTTCTCCCGACACGCACTCCTCCGATTCCTCGACCCTCGTGACTCACCATACGTCCGGTGCCATCTGTCGTGCGCCGCACACGCCGGTCGCCGCACGGGGGTCAGGGCGTCCGGGATGCCGCCGGGTCTCGTCCGCACTCGTGCCACCGGCGGGAATCGAACCCGCGACGCGCAGTTTAGGAAACTGCCGCTCTATCCACTGAGCTACGGCGGCGTGGGCCGGGAGAGCCCTCCCGGTCGCTCGGCTCAGATCCGCACGAACGTGACCGCGCCGAAGTACTGCAGCGGGATGATCTCGACACTCTTGCCCGGACGCGGCGCATGGATCACCATGCCATTGCCCGCGTAGATGCCGATGTGCCCCGGGTGCCAGACGAGGTCACCGGGCTGCGCCTGATCCGGGTCGATCACCGTGCCAGCCGCCTTCTGCGCCGCGTCGGTGCGCGGCAGGCTCACGCCGTGCAGCCCGTAGACGTACTGCACGAGGCCTGAGCAGTCGAAGCCGGCCGGCGTCGTGCCACCCCAGACGTACGGCACGCCGAGGAACTGTCGGGCCGTCTCCACCACGTTCGAGCCGACGACGACCTGAGCGCGGGCGGTGCCCGACGGGGCGGGCGCGGCAGCCGTCGCGGAACCGGCGGTGCGCACGGTCGTCGGGGCCGACGTGTCGGGCACCGTCAGCTGGACCCGCGTCTTGGGCGTCTCCGCGGACAGGTCAGCGCTGGACGCCATGCCCTCGAGGGCCTCGCGCGCCTCGGCGGTCTGGGCCGCCTGTGCGGCCAGGGCCTGGCGCTCGTTGGCGATCGTCTGCACGCTCACCCCGGCATCGGCGGCGACCTGCACCTCGGCGGCCTGAGACGGGACCGCGGTGGCGAAGACCAGCCCACCGGCGACGGCGAGCGCGGCGAACGATCCTGTGAATGTGGAGCGGAGGGTTCTGGTCACCATGGTGCAGCAGTCTACCGCATCATCGTCGGCTGCCGGACCATCGGCCCCGCGGCGCGGCGTCGGACGACGGTCAGCAGCCGGTGACCGAGGCCGCACCACGGCCCTCCAGCCAGTCGAGCCCGTCGATGATCTGTCCGCTGCCGCCCGGCCACACGTCGCCGGAGCCGCCGTTCAGGTGGACCTCGAAGTGCAGGTGCGGCCCGGTGGAACGCCCCTCGTTGCCCACCCCCGCGATCGGCTGGCCGGCCTCGACGGTGTCACCCACCTTCACCAGCGCGCTGGAGAGCGGCATGTGGATGTACAGATGGTCGACCTGCGTGCCGTCCGGCAGATACGAACGGATGCCGATGAACGGCGTGCCATACGTGTTGTCCACCTTCACCACCGTGCCGGAGAGCGCGGCGACGATCGTCGTGCCGAGCGGAGCGGCCATGTCGACCCCATTGTGCATCCGCCCCCACCGCTGAGTGATCCGGGAGGTGACGGTGTACGTCCCCGCGGGCAGCGGGATCACCGTCTGGACGCCGTCGAGGGAGCCACCCCCGACCGTGCACCGCGCCGACGCCGTGTCGGAGGAGAGTCGCGCCGTGACACGCTCCTCGGCGGTCAGGAGATCGTCACCATCGAGCACGACGGCGCTGGCCGAGGAGGCCAGCAGCGCACCGGACTGCAGCGTGCCGGAGTCGACGAGCGCCGCCTCCTGATAGGCCAGCGCCTCGGGGGACATGCGGGTCATGTCGTTCGTCGCGGCCACGGCGGGAGAGACGGCGTAGGCGGGCATCGCGGCGGTGAGCCCGATGCCTCCGGCGATGCCGAGCACCAGCGCCGAGCGCAGCCCCCGCAGGCGCCGGCGCGGACGACGGGGACGCCCGCCGGGCAGCTCCGTCGTGGGGCGCATCGTGTCACGGACGAGACGACCTCCGGGCACCGCGGCCACCCGCAGCGTCTCCAACGAGGCGTTCGCGCGATCGGCGCCGTCGGAGGCGTCACCGGACGAGGCGACGGCCCCGTCCCCGGCCTGCTCCCGCTCGGTGCGACGGGCATCCTCCTCCGCCCAGATGCGACGCATCTCGCGTCGCGTGCGCGGTCGTTCGGGCACGGGGCGCGTGGTCTCAGCAGCCATGGGCGAGATGGTTCCTCTCTCCGGCGGACGCGACCCGGCACGGGCCACAGCACTCGAGTCTACCCGCCGGGACGACGCACCCCACAATCCCGACCCGCATCGGGACCCGCGACGGCGGCTCGGCGCCGCTCGATGCGGATCGGTGATCGTCGCGGATCAGTGGTCGTCGACGAAGATGTGCGCGGCGATCTCCGGGGCGAGCTCGAGGCCCTCGTCGCGTCCCTCCACCTTGACCCGCGTGTAGTCGCCGACCGCCTGGAGCGCGACCTCCGCGCCGGGCACGATGCCGACCTCTCGGAACTGGCGCAGCAGCTCGGGGTCGAGCTGCACGGGCTCGCCCATGCGGCGCACCCGGCGCACGAGCGGGGCCGCCTCGGTACGGGCGAGGCGGTGGACGTCCACCACCCCGTCACGGAACCCGCCGTTCTCGGGGAGCCCCAGCTCGTCGAGCCCCGGGATGGGGTTGCCGTACGGGCTCTCGTCTGTGCGTGAGATCAGCGGGACGATGCGCCGCTCGACGTCCTCGCTCATCACATGCTCCCAGCGGCAGGCCTCCTCGTGCACGAGCTCCCAGTCGAGCTTGATCACGTCGGCGAGCAGCCGCTCGGCGAGCCGGTGCTTGCGCATCACCCGCACCGCCTTCGCCCGCCCCTCCGGGGTGAGCTCCAGGTGCCGGTCACCGCTGACGATGACAAGCCCGTCACGCTCCATGCGCGAGACGGTCTGCGAGACCGTGGGCCCCGAGTGACCGAGTCGCTCGGAGATCCGGGCGCGCAGCGGCACGGTGCCCTCCTCCTCGAGCTCCAGGATCGTGCGCAGGTACATCTCAGTGGTGTCGATCAGATCCGTCACCGCGAAGTCCTCCTCCAGCCGCCACTGTGATCCGGGCGGGCGAAGTTAGTCTATCCTAATCTTCACGGCATGGCGGGCGGCGGTGCATCGCCAGCGGTCCCGCAGCCGGTCGCGTAGCATTGGCGGCATGGCCTCCATCGAGATCCCGAAGTCCCTGCTGCCCGCCGACGGCCGGTTCGGCTCCGGGCCGAGCCGCATCCGCGACGCCCAGCTGGACGCGCTGGCGGCGACCGGCCGGACGCTGCTGGGCACGTCGCACCGCGCGGCCCCCGTGCGCGACCTGGTCGCCGACCTGCAGGCCGGGCTCGCCGAGCTGTACCGCCTGCCCGAGGGATACGAGGTCGTGCTCGGTCTGGGCGGGGCGAGCGTGTTCTGGGACACCGCCGCCGCGGCGCTCGTCGAGCACCGCAGCCAGCACGTCGTGATCGGCGAGTTCAGCCGCAAGTTCGCCCGCGCCGCGAGCGCCCCGTGGCTCGCCGCCCCCGACCTGCGCGAGGCGGAGATCGGGCACGGCGCCGCGTGCGTGCCGACCGAGGGCGTGGACCTGTACGGCTGGCCGCACAACGAGACCTCGACCGGCGTGCAGCTGCCCGTCACCCGTGTGCCCGCCGATGGCGCGCTGAGCGTGGTGGACGGCACCAGCGCCGCCGGCGGCACCGACGTCGACCCGTCGCAGCTCGATGTCTACTACTTCTCGCCCCAGAAGAACATGGGCTCCGAGGGCGGCCTGTGGGTCGCGCTGATGAGCCCGGCGGCCATCGAGCGCGCCGAGCGGATCGCGGCGACCGACCGATTCATCCCCCAGGCGCTCTCGCTCGACGGGGCGATCCGCAACTCGCGCAAGCACCAGACGATCAACACCCCGGCCATCGCCACACTCTTCCTGCTCGACCAGCAGGTGCACTGGCTGCTCGGCAACGGTGGGCTGCCCTGGGCGGACGCGCGGACCCGCGAGACCTCGGATCTGGTCTACGACTGGGCCGAGCGCGACCCGCGGCTGGCCCCGTTCGTGAGCGACCCCGCCCTGCGCTCGCAGGTCGTGGCGACCGTCGACCTCGACGAGCGCATCCCCGCCGCGGCCGTCACGGACGCGCTGCGCGCGAACGGCATCGTCGACGTCAACGGCTACCGCAAGCTCGGCCGCAATCAGCTGCGCATCGGCACGTTCGTGGCGGTGCCACCGGAGGACGTCCGCCAGCTGCTCCGGTCGATCGATTACGTGCTCGACCGCCTGACGGACTGACCGCCTGGCGGGCCGGCCGCCTGACGGGCTGGCCAGCCAGGTGGACTGACCGCCTGGCGGGCCGGCCGCCAGGCCCGCCGCGGGAGACCGCGTGGCAGCGACCGCGTCCGCGGGTCAGCGCGACGTCGCCGACGCGGCGGCGTCGCCCCCCGGCTCGGGCGCATCCGACGCGTCCCCACCGGGCGCGCGCCCGTCCGTCCCCGCGGAGTCCGGCTCGGCATCCGCCTCCGGCCCAGCGGCATCCGACCCCGCCTCCGGCTCATCGACCGCGTCGTCGTCCCGATCCTCGTCGCCCCGCTCGTGCGCCGCGCGGTACTCCGCGAAACGCTCCGACCAGGGAATCCATTTCGGAGGCACCAGCGCGCCCTCGCCGGGCATGAGCCCGACCTCCAGCACCGTCGGCGCGGCGGTCGCGTCCGGGCGTCCCATCACCGCGGCCCACTCCCAGTGGGGGTACCCCGGCACGTCCGAGGCGAACCGCAGCGTCCAAACCTGCGGGTCGGCCTCGGGATCGGCGCGCAGCAGCCGGCCGATCTGCCGATCCGGGGCGATCTCCGCGAGCGCCGCCCGGGCCACCGCCTCGCTGGCGATGAAGTCGGCGGGATCGCCCGCCGCGTCCGCCGCGTCCGCCCGTCCGGGCTCCTCAGACATCAAGTTCGTCCGCCACCTTCCGCAGCATCGCCGCCACCTTGCGCGCATGGCCGTCCGACGGATAGCGGCCGTGCTTGAGTCCGCCGCCGATCCCGTCGAGCAGCTTGATCAGGTCCTCCACCACGACCGCCATGTCCTCGGCCGGCCGGCGCCGCCGGCGGGCCAGGCTCGGCGGGGCATCGAGCACCCGCACCGACAGCGCCTGGGCGCCGCGGCGACCCTCGGCCACCCCGAACTCGAGCCGGGTGCCGGCGCGCAGCGTGGACACGCCCGCGGGCAGCGCCGAGGCGTGCAGGAAGACCTCCTGCCCGTCATCGGCGGTGATGAACCCGAACCCCTTCTCCTCGTCGAAGAACTTCACTCTTCCGGTCGGCATCACACTTCTTCTCTCACGTGTTCTCTCGGCCGGTTCTGGGACGGCCGCGGGGGATCGCACCGCCGTGCGGCACAGGCGTCATCGCACCGGCGGCGCTCTGCAACTATTCTATAAGGATGATGACCACAGCCACACCAGATCGTTCGCGGGCCGAGAACGTGCTCGGCGCCATGGCGGTGGCCGTGGTCGGCCTCTCCGCCGTCTGCGCGCTCGTGACGGTCGTCACCGCGCTGACCGGCGTCCCGTTCACCGGCGTCCTCGCCCGCATCGTGCAGACGATCCCGCTGTTCGGGCTGCCCGCGGGGATGCTGCTCGTCATCGCCTTCACCCTCGCCGTCATCCGCCGCCGCCGCGCGACCCAGACCGGGGATGCGGGGCCGAGATCGTGAACGGCGCGCCCAGATGACCCTCATCGCCCACGCCGAGGCCGTCGTCCGGCTCCCGCCGGAGGCGCTCGCCCGGGTCGTCCGCGTCTCCCACCTGCCCCACGTGCACTTCAACGGGCTGCACGACCTCGTCCAGCGCCTCGCCCACGACGACGCCGTCGCCCGCCGGCTCGGCGAGCTCGACGCCGCCGCGCTGGCCGCCCTGCGCACCCCCGGCGTCCCCGCTCCCGAGGCGACCGCGCTGCTGCTCGCCGATGCCGCCGGGGCCCCGCTGCCCGGCGTGTCCGAGGTCATCGACGCCCTGGCCGCGCGTGCCGAGCCCGCCATCGCGCCGGTCGACGCCGCGGCCGTCCCCCCGTGGCAGGCCGTCGTGGCCGTGCAGACGCTCGTGCTCGACGCGCGGGACGCCCCACTGCCGCTCACCGCCGAGGGCCACGCCGCCCTCGCTGCACTCACCCGCACCGCCGAGACGCTCGACCTCGACCCGACCGAGCTCGCCGAGCTCGCCGGCATCGCCGTCGACGCCGGCCTGCTCGCCGAGGACGCGGACCACGCCCTGCGCCCGACCCCCGCGGCGTCCACCTGGCTCGACCTGGCCCCACTGCCGGCCTGGCGCGCACTCGCCCGCGGCACGGTGCCCGACCGGCTGCAACCGGATGTCGTCACCGACGGCGTCGCGACGATCGCCCGACGCGCGCACGCACACTGGCCGCTCGCCCGCGCCTGGCTCGACGACGCGCTGCAGACACTCGCCCGCGACTGGGCCCGGCTCGGCGTCGTCGACTCGGCCGACGAGCCGACCGCGCTCGGCCGGGCCTGGCTCTCCGACGACGACCGGGCGCTCGCCGAGCTCGCCGCCGGCTGGCCCGCGCCGACCGACTACGCCTACGCCTACAGCCATCTCGAGCTGCTCGTGCCGGGGCTCCTCCCACCGCGCGAGGCCGCCCGGCTGCGTCGCCTCGCCGATCCCGTCCGCCTCGTCGAGACCCACACCTACCGCATCGACCGCGACACGCTGCAACGCGCACTGCGGGCCGGAGAGACACCCGCGTCCCTGCGCGCGCTCCTGGACCGCCTGCTGCGCGGCGGGCCGAGCCAGCCGCTCGACTACCTGCTGCGCGAGCTCGAGCGCGCACATCCGGCGGACACCCCGGGACGCCCCGACGGCGCCGCCCCGGCCGCGACCGCGCAAGCCGCGACCACCCGGCCCGACGCCGCCGGCGCCCGCGACACCAGGGTGGCCCAGGCGCTCGAGCTCGTGGCCGAGTACCATGCGTCACCGGACGCCCGGGTGCGGATGCTGCTGGAGGCCTCGCAGCGCGAGCAGACCCCGGTGGCCGTCACCGTGACGGCGCGGGGCGTGACCCGCACGTTCGAGCTCGAGATCATCGGGCTCGGCGCGGGGCGCCTGCGCGGGCGCACCCCGGGCGCCGACCTCGAGCGCAGTCTGCCGCTCGCCGCGGTGGTGCGGGTGGAGCCGATCCCTGGGGACGCATCATGAGCCCCGCGCGAAGACCGTGCCGCAGCCCCGGCAACGACAGGAGAGGAGACCCGGGATGGGCCCGCTGATCGTGCAGAGCGACCGCAGCATCCTGCTCGAGCTCGACCACCCGCAGGCTGACGAGGCCCGCCAGGCGATCGCCGGCTTCGCCGAGCTGGAGAGCGCGCCGGAGCACGTGCACACCTACCGCATCACCCGGATGGGGCTGTGGAACGCCGCGGCCGCCGGGCAGACCGCCGACGCGATCATCGACGCCCTGCAGCGCCACGCGAAGTTCGCCGTGCCCGACACCGTGCTGCGCACGATCCGCGACGCGATGAGCCGCTACGGCCGACTCGACGTGCGCCGGGACACGCAGGGCCGGCTGCTGCTCGTCTCCGACGAGCCCCGCCTGCTCACCGAGGCCACCCGGCACAAGCGCGTGGCGGCCCTGCTCACCGAACGGGTCGACGACACGGCCTGGCTCGTGCAGGAATGGGCCCGCGGCGAGCTCAAGCAGCAGCTGCTGCGCATCGGCTGGCCCGCCGAGGATCACGCCGGCTACACCGAGGGTGACCCGATCGACGTGGCCCTGACCGACACGGACACCGCGGGGACGAACTCCACCGGGGCGGGCGCGGACGCCGGGGACGCGTCCGCCTGGCGGCTGCGCCCGTACCAGCGCGCGGCGGTCGACGCGTTTCGCGCCGGCGGCTCCGGCGTCGTCGTGCTGCCCTGCGGCGCCGGCAAGACGGTCGTCGGCGCGGCGACGATGGTCGACCTCGGCCGCAAGACGCTCATCCTGGTGACGAACACGCTCGCGGCCCACCAGTGGCGCGACGAGCTCGTGCGCCGCACCACGCTCACCGCCGAGGAGATCGGCGAGTACTCGGGCGAGGAGAAGCGCGTGCTGCCGGTCACGATCGCGACCTACCAGATGCTCACCGCGCGCCGTGGGGGGCACTACACGCATCTGGGACTGCTCGACGCGCAGAACTGGGGCCTCATCATCTACGACGAGGTGCACCTGCTGCCGGCCCCGGTGTTCAAGCTCACCGCCGAGCTGCAGGCCCGCCGCCGGCTCGGCCTGACCGCGACCCTCGTGCGCGAGGACGGTCGCGAGTCCGACGTGTTCTCGCTCATCGGCCCCAAGCGGTACGAGGCACCCTGGCGCGACATCGAGGCGCAGGGGTACATCTCGCCCGCCGAGTGCATCGAGGTGCGCGTGCGGATGGCCGACGCCGAGCGCGACCGCTACGCGATGCTCGCCGACGCCGACCGCTACCATGCCACCGCGCTGGCCCGGGCGAAGCTCGACGCGGTGAGCCTGCTGCTCGCCCGGCACGCGGACGACCAGACGCTGGTGATCGGCCAGTACCTCGACCAGCTGCAGGCCATCGCCGCCCGCACCGGCCTGCCGCTGATCACCGGCCGCACCACGACCGCCGAGCGGGAGCGGCTGTTCGCCGCGTTCCGTGCCGGCGAGCAGCGCGCGCTCATCGTCTCGAAGGTCGCCAACTTTTCGGTCGACCTGCCGGACGCCCGGGTCGCCATCCAGGTCTCCGGCGCGTTCGGGTCGCGACAGGAGGAGGCGCAGCGGCTCGGCCGCATCCTGCGCCCCAACGCCGACGGCCGCACATCGCTGTTCTACACCGTGGTCGTCGGCGACACGGTCGACCAGGACTACGCCCTCTCCCGGCAGCGCTTCCTGAGCGAGCAGGGGTACGGCTACCGGATCGTCGACGCGGAGGACCTCGCCCCGGAGGCGCACGCATGACCGCGAGCGACGCCCGCCCGGGCGTCCTCATCGTCGACGACGAGCCGAGCATCCGCGAGCTGCTCTCCGTGGCCCTCCGCTTCGCGGGCTTCACACCCCGCTTCGCCGCGGACGGCGACCACGCGCTGGCGGAGGTCGCCCGCGACGCGCCCGCGCTGATCCTGCTCGACATCATGATGCCCGGCCTCGACGGCGTCGCCGTCGCCCGGCGGTTGCGCGAGGCGGGCAGCCGCGTGCCGATCATCTTCCTCACCGCGAAGGACCAGACCCGCGACAAGGTGCGCGGCCTCGAGCTCGCCGACGACTATGTGACCAAGCCGTTCAGCATGGACGAGCTCATCGCCCGGATCCAGGCCGTGATGCGACGGGCCGCGCTGGCGTCGGAGCCGTCCGCGTCCCCGGCGTCCGCGCCCACGGCGGCCGGCCCCGCCGCCGCCCAGGCCGCGGCGATCACGCTGCGCGTGGGCCGGATGGAGCTCGACGAGGACCGATGCCGGATCAGCGTCCTCGGCCAGCCGCTCGAGCTGAGCCCGACGGAGTACCAGCTGCTGGGCTATCTGATGGAGAACGCGAACCGCGTCGTCTCCAAGCAGCAGATCATGAGCGCGGTGTGGCCGCCTTGGTTCTCCGGCGACGCGAGCATCGTCGAGACGTATATCTCGTCGCTGCGCCGCAAGCTGTCACCGCTGACCGGCCCGCACACAATCCGCACCAGGCGCGGCTTCGGATATGTGCTGGATGCCGAGCAGGCCGCCTCGCCGGGCACCCGTGAGGAGCTCGAGCGGGCGGCGCGCGAGGGGAGGCGGCGGTGAGGCGCCTGTTCCGCTCCCTGTCGCTGCAGGAGCACATCACCGGGCTCGTCCTGACGGTCATGTTCCTGTCGATGGCCGCGCTGGTGCTCGGCGTGCACGAGTTCATCCACACCGCCCTGCTCGCCCGGGTCAGCCCGACCTTCACCGAGGAGAGCGCCCTGTCCGTGCTCTCCCAGTACGACTTCATCCTGACATCGATCGCCCTGCTGGTCTGGATCGCCTCCGGCCTGCTGATCTGGTTCGTGGCGCGGCTCGCCCTGCGGCCGCTCGCCCGCGCCGAGCGCGCGGCCGCGCAGATCGCCGCCGGGAACTACCGGGTGCGGCTGCCGGTCGGGCACCGCTCCACGGAGATCAACCGGCTGTACTCCGCGATCAACCTCATGGCGGCCGGCATCAACCAGGCGGTCTCCGCCCAGGCCGAGACGGCCGCGCGGATGCGGGAGTTCGTCAGCGACGCGAGCCACGAGATGCGCACGCCGCTGGTCACCGTCCGCGGATACGCGGAGCTGTACCGCATCGGCGCGCTCACCGACGAGGAGGCGGTGCACACCGCGTTCCACCGGATCGAGCACGAGGCGACCCGGCTGTCCAGTCTGGTGGAGGATCTGCTCACCCTCGTCCGCGTGGGCACGGTCAGCCATGGCGCGGCGGAGACCTTCGACCTGTGCGCCATCGCCGCGGAGTGCGCCCATGACGCCCGGGCGCGGTCGCCCGAGCGGGCTGTGACGGTCGACGCGCCGGAGCCGATCATGGTGCACGGTCACCGCGACCAGCTGCGCCAGGTCATCGTGAACCTGCTGGCCAACGCCCTGCGCTTCTCCGACGGCCCGGTCGAGTTGCGTGTCCGACGGCACGCGCGCGCCATCACCCTCCAGTGCATCGATCACGGCGAGGGCATCCCGCCCGAGGCGCGGGAGCGCGTCTTCGAGCGGTTCTGGCGCGGCGAGTCGTCGCGGGCGCGCTCGACCGGCGGCACCGGCCTCGGCCTCGCGATCGTCAGGGCGATCGTCGAGGAGCACCACGGCGAGATCCACATCGGCGACACCTACGGGGGCGGGGCCACGTTCACCGTCGTGCTGCCGACGCCGGAGAGCGCGTCGGCCGCGGCACACTGACCCGCGGCCCGTCGGCGGACGCGCCGGCCGGCCACGCCGCGGAACACGCGCGTCAGCCTCCCGGCCGGCACGCCCGCCGGCCCACGGTCGGGCCCATCCACGCCAGCCCGGCCACGGGCATCAGCCGCCACCTCCACCGGGAGACGCGAGGGCCCCGACACGATCACTCGTGTCGGGGCCCTCGCGTCAGCGTGACGTGCGAGCGTCAGGCGTGGATCAGAAGTCCATGCCCGCGTTCGGGTCGGCGGCCGGGGCGGCCGGCTTCGGCTCCGGCTTCTCGGCCACGACGGCCTCGGTGGTCAGGAACAGCCCGGCGATGGACGCCGCGTTCTGCAGCGCGGAGCGGGTGACCTTGACCGGGTCGGCGATGCCGGCGTCCAGCAGGTTCACGTACTCGCCGGTGGCCGCGTTCAGCCCCTCGCCCGGAGCCAGGGTCGACACCTTCTCGGCGACGACGCCCGGCTCGAGCCCGGCGTTCAACGCGATCTGCTTCAGCGGCGCGGTGACGCCCTTGCGCACGATCTGCGCACCGGTCGCCTCGTCGCCGGTGAGGTCGAGGGTGTCGATCACGTGCGAGGCCTGGATCAGGGCCACGCCGCCGCCGGCGACGATGCCCTCCTCCTGGGCGGCCTTCGCGTTGCGGACGGCGTCCTCGATGCGGGCCTTGCGCTCCTTGAGCTCCGGCTCCGTGGCGGCGCCGACCTTGATGACGGCCACGCCGCCGGAGATCTTCGCCAGCCGCTCCTGCAGCTTCTCGCGGTCGTAGTCGGAGTCGGTCTTCTCGATCTCGGCGCGGATCTGGTTAGCCCGCCCCTCGATCTGCGCCTTGTCGCCGGCGCCGTCGACGATGGTGGTCTCATCCTTGGTGACGACGACCTTGCGGGCCCGGCCGAGCATGCTCAGGTCGGTATTCTCGAGCTTCAGGCCGAGCTCCTCGGCGATGACCTGGCCGCCGGTCAGGATCGCGATGTCCTGCAGCATGGCCTTGCGGCGGTCACCGAAGCCGGGGGCCTTGACGGCGACCGACTTGAAGATGCCGCGGATCTTGTTGACGACCAGGGTGGCCAGCGCCTCGCCCTCGACATCCTCGGCGATGATGAGCAGCTCCTTGCCGGCCTCACGCACGCGGTTCAGCACTGGCACCAGGTCGTTGATGGCCGAGATCTTGCCGTTGACGATCAGGATGTAGGGGTCGTCGAGCACGGCCTCCTGACGCTCCGGATCGGTGATGAAGTACTGCGAGAGCACGCCCTTGTCGAAGCGCAGGCCCTCGGTGATCTCGAGGTCGATGCCGAAGGTGTTCGACTCCTCGACGGTGACCACGCCCTCCTTCGAGACGGTGTGAATCGCCTTGGCGATGATCCTGCCGATCTCGGGGTCGCCGGCGGAGATCGACGCGGTGGCCGCGGTCTCCTCCTCGGTCTCGACCTCCTTGGAGCTGGCGAGCAGCTGCTTGACGACGGCCTCGGTCGCCTTGTCGATGCCGCGGCGCAGGCTGACCGGGTCGGCCCCGGCGGCCACGTTGCGCAGGCCCTCCTTCACCAGCGACTGGGCGAGCACGGTCGCGGTCGTGGTGCCGTCGCCGGCGACGTCATCAGTCTTCTTGGCGACCTCCTTGACAAGCTCCGCGCCGATCTTCTCGTACGGGTCGTCGAGCTCGATCTCCTTGGCAATGGACACGCCGTCGTTGGTGATCGTCGGGGCGCCCCACTTCTTCTCGAGCACGACGTTGCGACCGCGCGGGCCGAGGGTCACTTTCACGGTGTCGGCGAGGATGTTGAGGCCGCGCTCCAGGCCGCGGCGGGCCTCCTCTTCAAAGGCGATGATCTTAGCCATGCGAACTCGTCCCTTCTGGACTTCTCGGAAGTATCTTCGTTAGCACTCCGCGTTCACGAGTGCCAATACATGATTAGCACTCGCCCCTGGAGAGTGCAAGCCCTGTGCGCGGATGCCGCCACACGGAGCCCCGCCCGGCCGCTCGCCGCGCGGGTGCGCGTCGCAGAGCAGGACCGCGCGGAGACGGCCGGCGAGCACGTCGGCGCCCTCGATCAGCGGCCGAACGAGTTGCCGAGCACCACGGTCAGCGGCGTGCTCAGCCCGGAGCCGGCGCGCACCGAGGCGATGCCAAGTTCCTGGGCCAGCTGCTGCGCGGCGTCCTGATAGCGACTGTTCGTGTAGTAGACCACGGAGTTCTGCCCCGGCCGCAGCGAGCTGGGCGCGTTCGCCGTGCCGGCGACTGTCCACCCGCTGGAGGTCAGGTCGCTGGCCACCTGGGCCGCCGTGCCCGACCGGCAGCTGCTGCCGGTGCAGCCGTTGTACACGGTCACCTGCAGCGACTTCGCGTTCACCGTGGCGCTCGGCGACGGCGAGGCCGAGGAGGGTTCCGGCGCGGCCGAGGTCTCGGCCGACTCGCTGGCCTCCGGCTCGCTCGAGGTCGTCTCCCCCGGGGTGGCCGACGCTGAGTCGCTCGCCGCGGGCGCGGCGGTGTAGTCGTCGAACACGCTGCCGGAGCGGCTGATCTGCAGCAGCCCGTACACGGCGGCGATGATCACCGCGGTGACGAGGACGGCCCCCAAGACGATCCGCACGGACCGGCCTCCGCGCTGCGCCGCGCGGTGGGCGCCGACACGTCGCGACGCCGGGAGGTCGTCGAACTCGTCCCTCGGGTACTCCTCAGCCATCTGTCATCCCTCTCGGTCCGAAGTGCCGTCCTGCCGCGCATGGCGGGCCTGCAGCCGGCGTTCGAGCCGGTGCATGACGTCGGGCGCCTCGGCCATCGCCGCGGGCACGCCGATCAGCGAGCGCAGCACCTGCTCGTAGCGCACCGGGCTGATCCCCAGACGGGCGCGGATACGCGCGGTGCGGCCCGTGCGCACACCCTGCAGCTCCCGCTCGCAGTGCAGCACATCCCGCTGCAGCTGCGTGAGTCCGTCCCCCGAGCGCATGACAGGCAGTCTACGCTACCGGATGAGCGCGCCGGATGCACGCCGAGAGGAGCCTGCCATGAGCGATCACGCCGACCCTGACGTCCCGCTGCCCGCCGACGAGGCGGGCTGGCGCCGCCGGCTGCCGCCGGAGGCCTACGCGGTGCTGCGCGAGGCCGCGACCGAGCGCCCGTGGAGCGGCGCGCTGCTCGACGAGCACCGCACAGGCGTCTATCGCTGCCGGGCGTGCGGGGCCGAGCTGTTCCGCTCGACGGCGAGGTTCGACTCCGGCTGCGGGTGGCCCAGCTTCTTCAACCCCCGCGACACTGACGCGGTCACCCTGCACGAGGACGACTCGCTGGGGATGCGCCGCGTCGAGGTGCGCTGCGCCCGCTGCGGCTCGCATCTCGGCCACGTCTTCCCGGACGCCCCGCAGACGCCGACGGGGCTGCGCTACTGCATGAACTCGGTGGCGCTCACGTTCGACCCGGAGGAGTGAGCGCAGCTCTCGAGCCGACTGCGGGTCTCGAACCCGCCACCTCCTGTTTACAAGACAGGTGCTCTACCGGATGAGCTAAGTCGGCATGCCGCCCGGCTGACGGGCGACCGGAGACATCCTACCGGGTCGCCCGCCGAGCCGGGCAGTGGATGCCGCCGGACGCCGCGAGCGGCCGGCGGCATCCGGTCACTGCTGCGTCGTGTCGGACTCGCCCGAGGTCTCGGCGTCCGCCGCCGCGTCCGGATCGATGCCGCTGGCCCGCAGCCGCTCGTCGATGACCTCCGTCAGATCACCGCTCATGTCCCACTCCTCGCCGTCGAGCTTCACGGTCGGCGTGGCGGAGAGGTTCGCCGCCTGCGTCGCCTGTGCCACCCACTTCTGGAACTCGCCGTTCCGGATCGACTTCTCGACCTGGTCCTGCACCTCGGGCTGGTCGTCGCCGACGGCCTGCCGCGCGTACTCGACCAGCTGGTCGTCGGTGAGCCCCGTCGTGTTCTCGGAGGGCTGCACCCCGTCCTGGAAGAGCGTGGTGAAGAAGTCCATGAAGTGATCGGGCGCGTAGTTCGCGACGGACGCGGCGGCCGCCGCGGCGCGCGTGGAGTACTTCGATCCGGACGAGTACCTGTCAAGCAGGCCGACCGGGTGGATCTCGAGATCGATGTTGCCCGCCTGCGCCTGCGTGCTGAGGTACTGCCCGTACGTCTGCTCGAAGCTCCCGCAGGCCGGGCACATGAAGTCCGCGTAGACGGTCACCACGAGGCGCCCGTCGACGGACTCGTACGGCTCGGGGTCGCTGCCGGCGGCGCGGGCGTCCGTGCGCACCGGCTCCAGCCCCTTGGTCACCACGAGGCCGTCACTGGCCATGTTCGCGGGCACCGCGCCCGGCCCCTTCGACCGGTTGACCTGCTGGATCACGACGAAGACGCCGACGACCACGAGCACGGCGACGAGGATGACCGACAGCTGGATCAGCAGCCGCTTCCGGCGGGCCCGCCGCTCCCGCTCCTCGCGGAAGGCCCGTGCCTTCTCCCGCGCCGCCTCGCGACGCTCGCTCTTCGTCGGGCGCGAGCCCGGCCCCTTCGACGAGGTGGTGCTGCCAGCCATGGTCTCCCTGTCGTCCGGGCGCCCCGAGGACGCCGATGGTTGTCACTGCAACGGTACCG
Organism: Pseudoclavibacter caeni; assembly: GCF_008831125.1. Lineage (GTDB taxonomy): Bacteria > Actinomycetota > Actinomycetes > Actinomycetales > Microbacteriaceae > Pseudoclavibacter_A > Pseudoclavibacter_A caeni. Next base: position 64,517 of record NZ_WBKA01000001.1, read on the forward strand.
TCCGCCCGGCGCGGCCGCCAGCCACGGCGCGGGCCGTGCGCCATGGTGCCGCCCCTGCCTGTGTCGGGCCTGTGCCCGCGCCGGACCGGCCGCCTGACTCGGCACGGCGGCGCAGCGCACGGCACGCCGGCACCGTCGCGCATAATTGAGGATATGCCCTGTCTCGAGCTGGATCACGCGTGCTGCACCTACCCCGGTGCAGCACGCCCTGTGCTGCAGGATGTGAGCCTCGCCGTGCCCCGCGGCGCGTTCCTCACTCTGCTGGGCCCGGCGAACGCGGGCAAGTCGACGCTGCTGCGGATGATCGCCGGGCTGGAGGAGACGCAGTCGGGCGTCGTGCGCATCGACGGCCGGGACGTCACCCGGCTGCCCCCCAAGCACCGCAACGTCGCCATGATCTTCCAGAACTACGCCCTGTACCCGCAGATGACCGTGGGTGAGAACATCACCTTCGCCCTGCGTGTGGCCGGCGTCCCCGCCGCGGAGCGCCGCCGCCGCATCGCCCCGATCACCCGGGCGCTGCGCCTCGACGCGCTCGTCGACCGGCAGCCCGGCGCGCTGACCGGGCACGAGCGCCAGCGGGTCGCGGTCGCCCGGGCGCTGGCCCGCATCCCCGACCTGCTGCTGATGGATGAGCCGTTCACCGGCCTCGCCCCCGAGGAGCGCCTCGACCTGCTCGCCCGCATCCACGACATCGCCGCCGGCCTCGGCATCACCGTGGTCTCGGCGACCAGTCGGCTGGCCGAGACCGAGGGGATCGACGCGCCCGTCGCCGTGCTCGCCGGCGGGCGCCTCCGGCAGTCCGCGCCGCTGGCCGAGCTGCGCCGCGCCCCGGCCGATCTGGCCGTCGCCCGGGCCGTCTCGCCGCGGCCACTCGTCGTCTGGAGCGCGACCGTCGAGGACGGCGCGATCGCCCTGGGCGCGCGCCGCCGCCCTGTCCCCGGGGTCGCGCATGCGGACGTGCTGCTCGCGGTGGCCGACACGCGCGCGCGGGTGCGCCCCGAGGGCGCGCTCCCCGCCACCGTCGAGCACACGCGGACGGTCTCGACCGAGGGGCCTGGTGCTCAGGAGCTCGTGCTGCGGCTGGCCGACCGCGACCGCACGGAGTGCCGACAGACGGTGCCCGGGGTGCGGTACCAGCCCGGCGACCGCACCGGCGTCGACGTCGACCCGGCCGAGGCCTGGGTGTTCGCCGCCGCCGACGGCGCGCTGCTCGACGCGCCGCGCGCGTGACGCGCCCGGTTCAGCCCGCGGCGCCCCGGTCGCGCGCCACCTCGTAGAGGGCAACCGCCGCCGCCACCCCGGCGTTGAGGCTCTCCACCCCGTTGACGATCGGGATGGACACGATCTCGTCGCAGGTCTCGCCGACGAGCCGCGAGAGCCCCTTCCCCTCGGAGCCGACGACGATCACGAGCGGCTCGGTGGCGAGCTCCAGCCCGGGCAGCGACACGCGGCCGCCGCCGTCGAGGCCGATGACGAACAGCCCCTCCTGCTTCAGCTCGCGCAGCGCCCGGGTGAGGTTCGGCACCATCGCGACCCGGGTGCGCAGCGCGGCGCCGGCGGAGGTCTTCCACACCGCCGCGGTCACCCCGGCGCTGCGCCGCTCGGGGATGATCACGCCGTCGGCGCCGAACGCGGCCGCCGAGCGGATGATCGCCCCGAGGTTGCGCGGGTCGGTGATCCCGTCGAGCGCCACGACGAGCGGGGCGGCCGCGGACCGGCCGCGGTGCTCCCGGGCCCCGGCGACGATCTGCTGCAGGGTCGCGTATCGGTAGGGCGGGATCTGCAGGGCGATGCCCTGATGCACCGCGCCCTCGCCGACGAGGGTGTCGAGCTCGGCCCGAGTCACGGTCTGCACGGGGATGCCGCGGCCCGCGGCCCGCGAGAGCGCGTCACGCACGCGGTCGTCGGCCTCGACCCGCTCGGCCACGTACAGCGTGGTTGCGGGCACCCGCGCGGCGAGCGCCTCGACGACCGCGTTGCGGCCGCCGATCACCTCGGTGCCGCGCCGCTTGTGCACGGTCGGGCGCCGCTCGCCGCGCGAGGCCGGCTCGGTCTGCTGGTGTCGCGGCCGGGGTGCCGCGGCCGCCTGCCGCTCGGCGCGCTCCCGCGCCCGCGCGGCGGGGTGATGCGGCCGATCCTCGGCGCGCGGGGTCGGCCCGCGCCCCTCCAGCCGGCGCCGTCCCTGGCCGCCGGATCCCGCCGCCGGTGCCTTCCGCTTCCGGCGCCCCGCGCCGGGTCGACGTCCCTCAGTCATCGTCCACGCTCCATCTCGCCCCGTCCGGGGTGTCGTCGATCCGCACCCCGGCCGCCGCGAGCTCGTCGCGGATGCGGTCGGCGGTGGTGAAGTCCCGTGCCGCGCGGGCGTGGGCCCGGCTGTCCAGCCGCTCGGCGACGAGCCGGTCGAGCGCCTGCGTCGCCGCGTCGTCCGCGCGCCCCTGCCGCGCGAACGCGTCCGGGTGCAGGCCGAGCACGCGCAGCATCGCGCCCACCGCGTCCGCCGCGGCGACCGCGGCGTCCCGATCGCCCGCTGCGAGCGCCGCGTTGCCCTGCCGCACCCGCTCGTGCACCACGGCGAGCGCACGCGGCACGTTGAGGTCGTCGTCCATCGCCCGGGCGAACTCCGCCGGGACGTCGTCGCGGGTGACCGTCGCGGGCGTCGGCACGGCGCCCTCGGACGCGGCGCGGGCGAGGAACGCGTCGATGCGCTCCACCGTGTGCCGGGCCTCGTCGAGCCCGGCCGGGGAGTACTCGAGCGTCGACCGGTACTGCGCCGAGCCGAGCAGATAGCGCACCGCCTGCGCGGGGGCGCGGTCGAGCAGGTCGGCGGCGAACACGGAGTTGCCGAATGACTTGCTCATCTTCTGGTCGCCGACCGACACCAGGCCGTTGTGCACCCAGATGCGCGCGAACCCGTAGCCCGCCGCGGCGGACTGGGCCAGCTCGTTCTCGTGGTGCGGAAAGCGCAGGTCGCGCCCGCCGCCGTGGATGTCGAAGGTCTCGCCGAGGTAGGCGGTCGACATGGCCGAGCACTCGATGTGCCAGCCGGGCCGCCCGCGCCCCCAGGGCGACGTCCACGAGGCGTCCTCGGGCTCGTCGGGCTTGCGGCCCTTCCACAGGGCGAAGTCGCGGGGGTCGCGTTTGCCGCGCGGGTCCGCGTCGGCCGCGTCGGCCATGTCCTCCAGCCGCTGGTGGGTCAGCTCACCGTAGGCGGGCCAGGACGCGGTGTCGAAGTAGACGTCGCCGCTGCCGTCGGCGGCCGGGTAGGCGTGGCCGCGTTCGACGAGCCGGGAGATCAGGTCGATCATCCGCTGGATGTTCGCCGTCGCGCGCGGCTCGTAGGTCGGCGGCTGCACCCCCAGCCGGTCGTAGGCGTGGGCGAACTCCCGCTCGACACGGTAGGCGAGCGCCCACCACGGCTCCGCGGTGCCGGCCGCGCCGGCGAGGATCTTGTCGTCGATGTCGGTGACATTGCGGATGAGCGTCACCCGGTACCCGGAGGCGGTGAGCCAGCGGCGCATGATGTCGTACACGAGCGCCGAGCGCAGGTGCCCGATGTGCGGGGCGGACTGCACCGTCGGGCCGCACACGTACAGGCCGACGCGCCCCGGATGCACGGGTCGCAGGTCCTGCAGCGTCTGGGTTCTGGTGTCGTGGAGCCGGATCGTCACGCGAGACAGTCTACGCGGGCCGGGCCGGGTCGCCGGGGCGGACGAGCGTGGCCACGGCCTGCGCGAGCAGACCGTCCCCCTCGCCGAGCGCGCCCAGCCCGTCGGTGGTGGTCGCGGCGAACGACACGGGCGCGCCGACGAGCTCGGTCAGGCGCGCCTCGGCCTCGCGACGGCGCGGGGCGATGCGGGGACGCCTGGTGACGACCTGCACGGCCACGTGCATCACGCTCCAGCCGGCGTCGCGCACCATCCGCAGCGTCGCGGCGAGGAAGTCGGCGCTGCGGCGGCCGGCGTGCTCGGGGCGGTCGACACCGAAGTGCTCCCCCATGTCGCCGAGGCCGGCGGCGGAGAGCAGGGCGTCGCAGATCGCGTGCAGCGCGGCGTCGCCGTCGCTGTGCCCCGAGAGTCGGGGCGCGCCCGCCCAGTCGAGATCGGCCAGGCGCAGCGGCCCCGGATCGTCGACGGCGAACGCGTGGACGTCAGCGGCGATGCCGGTGCGGATCTCCGGCCAGTCGGCGCGTGACGCGGGTGCGGCCGGCGCGCTCAGGAGGCCAGCACCTCGTCGAGCCGCTGGCCGGCGTGCTCCTCGTCGGTCTTCTCGGCAAGCGCGAGCTCGGAGACGAGGATCTGGCGGGCCTTGACGAGCATCCGCTTCTCGCCCGCGGACAGGCCGCGATCCTGGTCACGGCGCCACAGATCGCGCACGACCTCGCTGACCTTGATGACATCACCCGAGGCGAGCTTCTCGACGTTCGCCTTGTACCGCCGGGACCAGTTCGTGGGCTCCTCGGTGAACGGCTCGCGCAGCACCGCGAACACCTTCTCGAGGCCCTTCTCGTCGATCACGTCGCGGACGCCGACCTCCTCGACGTTCTCCGCGGGCACCTGGATCTTCAGATCGCCCTGCTTCACCTCGAGAGTGAGGTAGAGCTTCTCCTCGCCACGAACCGTCCGGTTCTTCACCTCGGTGATCTTCGCGGCACCATGGTGGGGGTACACGACGACCTCGCCGACTTCAAAACGCATGTGTGAATCGCCCTCCGTAGAGGGCAAGGATAGCACAGAGGGGATCGATTCAACCATAGCCCATCCACCGTGACGAGTGATGCACAGAATCGCGATAGACTGTGCGGGTACGTCCAGAACTCCCGCCGCGTGCAGCGGCGTGGCATTACCGCGGAGGAAACGTGAGCATTCGCAGAGCATCCCTGGCCGCCGTCATCGTCGCCAGCGTCGCAGCCGGCACATCAGGCTGCGCCTTCGTCACCCCGGTGGCCACGGAGCGCAGCTACAACGCCTCCGACGGCATCGTGATCAGCGTCGGCGACGTCAAGCTCGACAACATCGCCCTCGTCGCCGACGACCAGGGCGAGCGGGGTCGGCTGATCGGTCAGGTCTCCACCACGAGCGACACCGCGCGCGACGTCACCCTGACCATCGAGGGTCAGGATCCGCTGCACTGGACGGTCGACGCACACACGCCGATCGATCTCGAGCAGACCGACACCGTGCTCGCCGACCTCGGCGCGCAGCCCGGCGCGACCCTGACCGCGACGGCCACCGCCGCCGGGCAGTCCGAGTCCGACAAGACGATCCCCATCATCGGCGGCGACCTGGCGGAGTACTCGACGCTCGTCCCGAGCGCCCCGGCCTCGGCCAGCGCCAGCGCCGAGAGCGAGGAGTTCGGCGCGACCGCCGAGCCCGACGCCTCGACCCTCGCGCGCACCTCGGCGACCCCCGCGGCCTGACCGTCGGTCGAGCCCGACCGACGCGACCCGCCCCGACGAGACGACCCTCCCCTGCGGGACCTCCGCCGCATCCTCGGCTCAGACGTCCTCGAGCTTGTAGCCGAGCCCCCGCACGGTCACCAGCCGGGCCGGGTGCCGCGGATCGGCCTCGATCTTCGAGCGGATCCGCTTCACGTGCACGTCGAGGGTCTTCGTGTCGCCGAAGTAGTCCGGCCCCCACACCTGGTCGATCAGCTGCCCGCGGGTGAGCACCCGCCCGACGTTCTCGGCCAGGTACGTCAGCAGCTCGAACTCCTTCAGCGGCAGATAGGTCTCCCGCCCGTCGACCCGCACCACGTGCGAGTCGAGGTCGATCGTCACCCCGCCGGCGTGCAGCACCGTCTCCGCGGTCTCGTCGCCCTCCCCGCCGACCCGGCGCAGCACCGCGCGGATGCGGGCGAGCAGCTCCTGCGACGAGTAGGGCTTGGTCACGTAGTCGTCGGCGCCGGCCTCGAGCCCGAGCACGGTGTCGAGCTCGGTGTCCTTCGCCGTGAGCATGATGATGGGCACGTCCGAGCCGGACCGCAGCTGCCGACAGACCTCCATGCCGCTCAGCCCGGGGAGCATGAGGTCCAGCAGCACCAGGTCCGGCCGCCGGGCGTCGAAGGAGGCCAGGGCCTTCACCCCGTCCTCGACGACCGTCACCTCGTACCCCTCGCGTCGCAGCAGGAACGCCAGAGGCTCGCTGATCGCCTCGGCGTCCTCCACCAGCAGCAGATGCGTCACGCCGTCTCCTCCATTCGATCTGTCTCCGCCCGCCGGGCCCTCCGTCATGAGCATGCCGTTCAGCGCACCACCACGGCACGCGATCGATCGGCATCCGGCTCGCTGGCCAGCACGTCGGCCGCCTGCTCGCGCGGCAGCCGCAGGGTGAAGCTCGAGCCGACCCCGACCTTCGACCACAGGCTCACGCTGCCGCCGTGGCGCAACGCCACGTGCTTGACGATGCTGAGGCCGAGCCCGGTGCCGCCCGTGCCGGACTCGCGCGAGCGGGCCGGGTCCACCCGGTAGAAGCGCTCGAACACACGCTCCTGCTTCGCCTTGGGGATGCCCTCTCCCTGGTCCGAGACGATGACGGTCACCCCGTCGGCGTCGCCGGTCGCCTGCACCCCGACGTCGGCGCCGTGCGGCGAGTGCTCGATCGCGTTCGACAGCAGGTTCGTCACCGCCGACTCCAGCGCGTCGGCGTCGCCGCGGACGACGAGGTCGCCCTGTGTGCGCACGGTCACGCTGATGTTCCGGCCCTCGGCGGCGACCCCGGTGGCCGAGACCGCACCGTCGACGATGCTTCGCAGGTCCACGGGCGCGAACGTCTCAGGCTCGTCCAGCTCGCTCTCGATGCGGCTGAGCGCGAGGATGCCGCCGACCATCCTGCGCAGCCGGTCCGCCTCCTCGCCGAGCCGGTCGGCGAAGTGCCGCACCGCCTCCGGATCGTCCGCGCTGTCGTGGATCGCCTCGGCGAGCAGCAGCACGGCCGAGATCGGGGTCTTGAGCTCGTGACTGACGTTGGCGGTGAAGTCCCGTCGCATCGTCTCGGCGAGCACCGCGCGGGTGCGGTCCTCCACGACGACGAGGATGTAGCGGTTGCCGAGCACGGAGACGTGCACGGTGACGTGCCGGTCGGCGCGCTCGCCACGTCCCCGGTGCAGCACGAGCCGCTCGGTGAGCGGGCTGGCCGTGCTCCGGGCCTCGTCGATGTCGGCCGTGATCTCCGGCAGCAGCACCCGCCGACCGTCGACCAGGCGCAGCGCGTCGAGCGTGGGTGTGGTCAGCAGCACCTCGTTGGACGCGTTGACCACGAACGCGGGGAACGGCAGCGCCGCCAGCGACTGCACGACGCCGTCGGGCAGGGTCTGCGCCACCAGAGTGCGGCTCGTCTGGCCGCGTCGCCACGAGCGGAAGAGGAGGAACCCGCCGACCCCGCCGATCACCACGCCGACGAGCACGCCGAGGATCACCGCCCAGAGTCCCATGCCCTCCAGCGTAGCGTGGCCGACCAGTGCGCTCCGGGCACTGGCCCCATGGTAAACTGCCCGCCCATCGGCGTTCAGCCGCTGGTCACCCGTTGTTCACCCGGCGCCGCAAGGATCGGGCTGACTGCCAGCACCGCAACCAGAGGAGATCCGTGCGCATCGTCTTCCAGCAGGAGCTCAGAGAGGTCCAGGACCGTCTGGTCGAGATCTCGACCCTCGTCGCCGAGGCCGTGGACCGCGCGGTCATCGCGTTCAACGAGTCCGACATCCACCTCGCCGAGGAGGTGATCGGCGGCGACGACCGCATCGACGAGCTCGCCAGCGACCTCACCGAGCTCGCGATCACGATCCTCGCCAAGCAGCAGCCCGTCGCCCGCGACCTGCGGACGGTCGTGAGCACGCTGCGGATCAGCTCGTCGGTGGAACGGATGGGCGACCTCGCCGCGCACATCGCCCAGCTCGCCCGGTATCGCTTCCCCGACCGGGTCGTGCCCGGCGACCTGCGCGAGACCTTCGCCCGCATGGGCGCGCTCGACGTCGCGGTGGCGCGGAGGGTGACCGAGCTGCTGCGCACGCAGGATCTCGCGATCGCCGAGGACATCCGCGCCACCGACGACCAGGTCGACGCCCTGCACAAGCACGTGTTCGACACCGTGCTCTCCGACGACTGGCACAACGAGGCCCTCGACACCGTCGACGTCACGCTCGCCAGCCGCTACCACGAGCGGTTCGCGGACCACGCGGTGAACATCGCGAAGACGGTCACCTACCTGGCCACGGGCGACTGGGAGACCGGCGAGGACGCCGAGGACTGACGACGCGGGCCGGGTGATCGACGATCACCCGCGGCCCGCGGTCGTGTGCGACGGCCTCAGCCCTGACGGCCCTGGGCGGCGACCGCGGCGGCGCCCGCGGCGGCGGCCTCCGGATCCAGGTACTCCCCGCCCGGCACGACCGGGCGCAGCTCGGCGTCGAGCCGGTAGACGAGCGGGATGCCCGTCGGAATGTTCAGGCTCGAGATCTCGTCGTCCGGGATGCGATCGAGGTGCTTGACCAGCGCGCGCAGCGAGTTGCCGTGCGCGGTGACGAGCACGGTGCGCCCGGCGGCGAGATCCGGCACGATCGCATCCTGCCAGTACGGCAGCAGGCGGCCGAGCACGTCTTTGAGGCACTCGGTGCGCGGCACGGACTCGAGCAGCCCGTAGCGCGGGTCGGCGGCCTGCGACCACTCGTCGTCATCGGCGATCGCGGGCGGCGGCACGTCGTAGGAGCGCCGCCAGGTCATGAACTGCTCCTCGCCGTACTTCTCGCGGATCTCGGTCTTGTTCTTGCCCTGCAGCGCGCCGTAGTGCCGCTCGTTGAGCCGCCAGGAGCGGCGCACGGCGATCCAGTGCCGATCGCACGCGTCCAGGGCGAGATTCGCCGTCCGGATCGCGCGCCGCAGCACGGAGGTGTGCACGACATCCGGCAGCACGCCGGCCTCGGCCAGCAACTCGCCGGCGTGCCGGCCCTCGGCGACACCCTGCTCGGAGAGGTCGGCGTCGACCCAGCCGCAGAACAGGTTCCGTCGGTTCCATTCGCTGTTGCCATGGCGCAGCAGCACCAGGGTGCGAGTGTCTTCAGTCATGCCACCAGTCTACCGGGCCGCGCGCCGGGCCCGGCGCAGCTCGCGCACGCGGTCGGCGGCGAGGCCGCCGGCCTCCGCGGGAACGACGATCTCCTGGGCCGCCTGCAGCGTCTCGTCGCCGTGGCGCACTTCGATGGATGCGCCAGCGGGGACGGTGCGGCGCACAACGGCGAGCGCGACCCCGCCCATCTCCCAGTGCACGCCGCCGGCGGTCACCCGGCCGACCTCGGCGCCGTTGAGGAGGACGGGGTCGCCATGCTCGACCCACACGTCAGCGGTCTCCAGCTGCAGCAGCACGAGCCGGCGCGGCGGATGCCCGAGATTGTGCACCTTGGCGACAGTCTCCTGCCCGGGATAGCAGCCGCGGTCCAGCTGCACCGCGGTGCGCAGCCAGTCGAGCTCGTGCGGGATCGTCCGCTCGTCGACGTCGTCGGCCTGCCGCGGCCGGACCGCGGCGATCCGCAGCGCCTGCCAGGCGTCGCCGCCCGCGCGGCCCACGCCCGCCTCGCGGAGCACGTCGCGCACCGCGGTGCGCTCGGCAACCGGGGTGAGGGCGATGCGCCAGGTCCACGCCGCGCGGTCGCCCACCGTCGCCGCGGAGTACTGCCAGCCGTCGGGCCGGGCGACGGCCCACGGATCGACCCAGACGGCCGCGGCCAGGCGGGTGATCCCCGCGACCCAGGCGGGTGGCTCCGCGCCGTCCTGCGACCAGGGGGCGAACCAGCCGATCTGGTCCCACTGGTCCGTCTCGTCCCGCGCCTCGACGCGCAGCATGAAGCGCATGCGGCCGACCCAGTCGACCGCCTGCACGGCACGGCCGCGGTCGGGCAGCAGCAGCACCGCGTCCTCGCGCACGAGCACGCCCAGGGCGAGGACGATGTGGCCGGCTGCGTCGAGCAGCAGCGCCTCGCCGCCGTCACCGACGGTCTCCACCCGCCGGGAGAGCAGGGCGTCCAGGAAGCGCAGCCGATCCGGCCCGGTCACCCGCACGACGTCGCGGGTGGGGATCGTGAGCACGGCGCGCCCGGCCGCGAGCCGACGCTGCTCACCGAGCGGATCGCCGAGCTGGCGTGGCTCGAGGGTCATCGGCCCGTGGACTCCGCGCCGGCGACCGGGTCGTCAGCCCCGCGGCGCACGAGCACCGCGGAGGCCATCGAGGCGAGGGGGTGCCCCAGCGCGGCGACGTCCCACGCCCACATGAGCTGACCCTCGACGAGGCCGTACATGCGCTCGGCGGCGGTGTACAGCCGGGCGTCGGCGGGGCGCAGCACGGCGTCGGTGCCGAGCTGGATGCGCGGGCCGTTCACGGCGCCGAGGTAGAGCTCGCTGATGCCGTCCGGGTGCACGATGCTCACCTCGAGCGGGAAGCCCTGCTCGCCGCGCAGCCGGTCGACGTCCTCGATCGTGCGCGGGGCGGCGGCGCCGCCGGCGGCGGCGAGGGCGCTCCCCGGCAGCAGCGCCGGGCCGTGGTCCTCGGGCCGTGGCTCGGCGGCGAGGCGCCAGTACCCCGTCTCGGTCGTCAGCGGGGTGCGCTCGTCGTCGAGAAGCCAGTAGTACGCGTTGTAGTGCAGGTGCGGCAGCCCCTCATCGGTGAAGCTCACCCGCTGCCCGAACTCGAACTCGACATGGTCGTCGTCCGAGCCGTAGCTGACCACGCCGGTGCCCTCCCAGACGCCCAGCAGCCAGCACAGGGGGTTCACCTCGGCGGGAAGCCCCTCCGGGATGTCGAACACGTCAGCGCTGTCCCTTGAACAGCTTGACGAGCACGGTGACGCCGACGAAGGCGATGGCCGCAGTGGCGAGGGTCAGCAGGCCGACGAAGAAGATCTCGAGAGCAACGATTCCGTCCATGCCGACAGTCTACCGGTGTGCGGCGCCCGCCCGTCTATGATGGGGCTAACTTTCGCGAGGGAAGGGTCGTGCGTGTCCAAGCTCGTCGTACTCACCACCACCGATGACGGCGTGCTGCCCGCGCTGGGACTGCTCAGCCATCAGATCACGACGGTCGAGCCCTCTCAGGACAGCATCATGGCCTGTCTTGACGCTGACGTCGTGCTGTTCGACGCCCGCGGCGACCTCGCCGGGGCGCGGCAGTTCTGCTCGCTGGCGGCCGCCTCGCACCTGGTCGTGCCGATCCTGCTCGTCGTCACCGAGGGCGGGCTCGCCGCGCTGAGCGTCGACTGGGGCATGTCCGACTTCATCCTCGCCGACGCCGGGCCGGCCGAGACCGACGCGCGCATCCGGCTGTGCCGCCGCCACGTCGACGAGGCCCTCGACGAGCGTCCCTCGGTGATCCGTGCCGCGGGGCTCGTCATCGATGAGGCGAGCTACTCGGCCAAGATCAATGGCAAGCCGCTCGACCTCACCTACAAGGAGTTCGAGCTGCTGCGCTTCCTCGCCGGCCGCCCGGGCCGCGTGTTCACCCGCGAGCAGCTGCTCAGCGAGGTGTGGGGCTACGACTACTTCGGCGGCACCCGCACCGTCGACGTGCACGTGCGGCGCCTGCGCGCGAAGCTCGGCGACCTCGACTCGCTGATCGGCACCGTGCGCAACGTCGGCTACCGGTTCAACCCGGTCGAGCCGGGCGCGGAGTGACCCCGCGGGCGGCCCGGACGTCTCTTGTGGACGCCCGCGCCACGCGGTGACGACGGACGCCACGGCACGATCCCGACGCCCGGCCGCCCCGCGGCGCGCATCCCGCGGACGCCGCCGCGCGCTCCCGGTGACGCTCCGGCGCGGATTCACGAGACGTTCACACGCAGGTGAGATAATCAGAGAATGAGCGAATCGTCACAGCAGAACACACGGACGAGCAGATCGCGCAGGGGACCCCAGGGGAACGGCGAGGAACAGGCCGAGGAGCGCCCGAGCACGACGAGCACGAGCACGCCGGAGGATGACGCCATCCTCCCCGCGGACCGATACCTCGATCGCGAGCTGTCCTGGCTGCGCTTCAACGAGCGCGTGCTGGAGCTCGCCGACGACCCCGACCTGTACCTGCTGGAACGAGCCTCCTTCCTGGGCATCTTCTCCAGCAACCTCGACGAGTTCTTCATGGTGCGCGTCGCCGGCCTAAAGCGCCGGGTGGCCCTCGGCATCGCCGTGCCCGCGGTCAGCGGGTACGCGCCGCTCGAACTGCTCAGCGCCATCTCCGCGGAGGCGCACCGCCTGCAGGAGCGCCAGGCGGCGATCCTGCACGACAAGGTGCTGCCGGATCTCGAGCGCGTGGGCATCGGCATCACGCACTTCGCCGACCTCGACGCCGCGACGCGGGAGCGCCTGCGCCGCTACTTCGACGAGAAGGTCTTCCCGATCCTCACGCCGCTGGCGGTCGACTCGGCCCACCCGTTCCCCTACATCTCGGGGCTGTCGCTGAACCTCGCCGTGATCGTGCGCAACCCGGCCACGGACAAGCGCGAGTTCGCCCGGGTCAAGGTGCCCCAGTCGCTGCCCCGGTTCATCCGCGTGGGCGACACGGGCGAGGAGCAGACGCACTTCGTCCCGCTCGAGGAGCTCATCGCCGCCCACCTCGACGAGCTGTTCCCCGGCATGGAGGTCGTCGAGTCGCACACCTTCCGCGTCACCCGCAACGAGGATCTCGAGGTCGACGAGGACGAGGCCGAGAACCTGCTGCAGGCGCTCGAGAAGGAGCTGCTGCGCCGCCGCTTCGGCCCGCCGGTGCGCCTCGAGGTCGCCAGCGACATCAACCCGGCCGTGCTGGAGCTGCTCATCAGCGAGCTCGGCGTCCAGGACGAGGACGTCTACAAGCTGCCCGAGCCGCTCGACCTCACCGGGATGTTCGCCATCGCCGGCATCAAGCGTCCCGAGCTGCACTACCCGGTCGCGGTGCCCGTGACGAACCGGTACCTGCAGGACATTGAGCCCGACCAGCACGCCGAGTTCTTCGGGGCGATCCGCAAGCAGGACATCCTGCTGCACCACCCGTACGAGTCGTTCGCGACGAGCGTGCAGGCGTTCCTAGAGCACGCGGCCGCCGACCCCCAGGTGCTCGCCATCAAGCAGACGCTGTACCGCACCTCGGGTGACAGCCCGATCGTGCAGGCGCTCATCGACGCCGCCGACGCCGGCAAGCAGGTGCTCGCCCTCGTCGAGATCAAGGCGCGCTTCGACGAGGCGAACAACATCTCGTGGGCCCGCAAGCTCGAGCGCGCGGGCGTGCACGTGGTCTACGGCCTGGTCGGGCTGAAGACCCACTGCAAGCTCTCGCTCGCCGTGCGCGAGGAGGAGGGCCGGCTGGTGCGCTACTGCCACGTCGGCACCGGCAACTACAACCCCAAGACCGCGCGCCTGTACGAGGATCTCGGCCTGCTCACCGCGAGCACCGACGTCGGCGACGACCTCGGCCGGCTGTTCAACCACCTCTCCGGCTACTCGGCCGAGTCGGAGTACCAGCGGCTCCTCGTCGCGCCGAAGACGATCCGCAGCGGGCTGATCGAGCTCGTCGACCGCGAGATCGCCCACGCGCAGGCGGGCCGGCCGGCACGCATCCGCATCAAGGTCAACGCCTTGGTCGACGAGCAGGTCATCGACTCGCTGTACCGGGCGAGCCGCGCCGGCGTCGAGGTCGAGGTGTGGGTGCGCGGCATCTGCGCCCTGCGCCCCGGTGAGCCCGGGCTGAGCGAGCACATCACCGTGCGCAGCGTGCTGGGCCGGTTCCTTGAGCACTCGCGTGTATTCTGGTTCGCCAACGACGGAGACCCGACCGTCTACATCGGCAGCGCCGACATGATGCACCGCAACCTCGACCGCAGGGTCGAGGCGCTCGTGCGCATCACCGACCCCGCTCAGATCAGCGAGCTGACCGAGCTGCTCGAGATGGGCCTGGCCGACACGACCTCCTCCTGGCACCTGGGTCAGGACGGCGTGTGGACCCGGCACCATCGCGACGCCGAGGGGCGTCCGCTGCTCGACGTGCAGGAGGAGCTGCAGCACATCGCCGAGCAGCGCAAGCAGCAGGCGCGGGCGAAGCGCAAATGATCGTCGCCGCAGGGGTGCTGTGCTGGCGGCGGATCGCCGGGGAGCCCTACATCCTCGTGATCCACCGCGCGGCGCATGACGACTACTCGTTCCCGAAGGGCAAGCTGGATCCCGGTGAGTCCGTGCCCGAGACCGCGATCCGCGAGCTGGGCGAGGAGACCCGGCTGCGCACCGCGCTGGGCCCCTACCTCGGCGAGGTGCACTACAAGGTCGGCAGCCGGCCGAAGGTCGTTCACTACTGGACAGCCCACGTCGACGACGGCCAGGTGAAGGCCAGCCTGAAGCGCTTCGCGCCGAACCACGAGGTCGACGAGCTGCTGTGGCTGCCGTTCCCGGAGGCCCGCCGCCTGCTCAGCTACGCGTTCGACCACGAGCTGCTCGACCGGCTGCAGGCGATGCTGCCCGCCCTCGACCGGCCCACGTTCACGCTCGCCGTGCTGCGACACGCGAAGGCGGTCTCCCGCGCCGACTGGGGCAAGGGTGAGACCACACGGCCGCTGACCGAGCACGGCGGGCGGCAGGCGGCCCATCTGGCGCCGCTGCTGGCCTGCTGGGGCACGTTCGACCGGGTCGTGACGAGCCCCTGGGCCCGCTGCGTGCAGACCATCGCCCCCTACGCGTCCGTCCACGACCTCGCCCCCGTGACCGCCGAGACGCTCACCGAGAGCGCGTATGCGGCGGATCCGGCCGCGACGGAGCGGTTCATCGCCGGTCTGGCCCGCGAGGGCCGCAGCACGCTCGTGTGCTCCCACCGGCCGGTGCTGCCCGCGGTGCTCTCCGCGATCGGCAGCGTGCTCGACGAGGAGGCCCGGGCCAGGCTCGTCGCACAGGCGACGCTGGCCCCGGCGCAGACCGTCATCGTGCAGATCGCCCGCACGGACGACCCGGAGCGCCCTCTGGAGCTCGTCACCACGGCGACCTACACCCCGTTCGACGAGGACGCCGCATAGCGCCGCACCCCGCCCACGGGCTCGACGCCGACCCACGACGCGGCCGGCGTCGAGCGGTTCGCCGCGCCGGCGCCGGAGGCGTCGCCCCCGGAGCAGGCCGCACGGAGACGGTGGCGGCGTCCGCCCGCACGCCGGGAGCCGACCTCCCTCCCCGTTCACCTCGTGTTCAACATCACGTGGGCTCCCGGTCATCCTCGCTGCCTACGTTGTGAATCGACCGGCCGCGGAGCGACTGCGGCCGACGACTCGCACCACACCTGAAAGGGTTCACCAGTGAAGAAGACCCGCCTCATCCAGGCCGCCAGCCTGCTCGGCATCGCCGCCATCGCGCTGAGCGCGTGCTCCTCGGCCGGCTCCGATTCCGATTCCTCGACCAGCTCGCTGAGCGGCACGATCACCGCCGGCGGCTCGAGCGCCCAAGCGAACGCCCAGGCCGCGTGGACCTCCGCGTTCACCGCGACGAACTCCGGCGTCACCATCAACTACGACAAGTCCCAGGGCTCGGGCGGCGGCGTGACGAACTTCACCAACGGCAGCTACGACTTCGCGGGGTCGGACGCCGCGCTCACCGACGAGCAGTACACGGCCGCGAAGGCCGCCTGCGGCGACGGCGGCGATCCCATCAACCTGCCGGTCTATCTCGACGGCGTCTCGATCATCTACAAGCTCGACGGCGTCGACGATCTGAAGCTCGACGGCGAGACGATCGCGAAGATCTTCGCCAAGCAGATCACCCAGTGGGACGACCCCGCGATCAAGGCGCTGAACCCCGACGCGACCCTGCCCTCGAAGGCGATCACGACGGTCAACCGGTCGGATGGCTCGGGCACCACCGCCAACTTCACGAACTACCTCAGCCAGGTGGCGCCCTCCGTCTGGACGTACAAGCCCGGCACGAAGTGGCCCACGGAGATCTCCACGGAGAACGCGAGCGCCCAGCAGGGCGGCTCCGGCGTGGTGAACACGGTCAAGGCCGGCGACGGCACGATCGGTTATGCCGATCACAGCGCCATCGGCGACCTGAGCTCCGCCTCGATCAGCGTCGACGGCGGCAGCGTGGCGTTCTCGCAGGACGCGGTGACCAAGGCGTTCGGCACCGGCGCGGAGCTGACTCCCCGCTCCGGCGTCGCGAACGACATGACGGTGAAGATCGACTACACCAAGCTCACCTCGCAGGACACCTACCCGATCCCGCTGCTCAGCTACGCGATCACCTGCAGCGTGTTCAAGGACTCCGCCAAAGCCGAGCTGACCAAGGGGTACCTGTCGTTCATCACCGGCTCCGAGGGCCAGCAGGCCGCTGCGGCCAACGCGAAGTCGTCACCGCTGCCCGACGAGTACCAGTCGAAGCTCGCCGACGCGATCTCGGCCATCAAGTAACCCCGTCCCTCTGTCGAGCTGGCGACCCCGGCTCGTGATCCGTGAAGGCTCTCGTGAACACCAGCACATCATCGAACGGCCCCGACCGGCACGGGGCCGCCAGCCGGCAGACCGGCGCCGCACGTCGACGGGCCACCACGGTCCACGACACGACGCTCACCTCAGGAGGGGCCCGAACCTCTGACCGGGTCTTCCTCGGGCTCTCCACCGGCGCGGCGGGGATGATCATGGTCATCCTCGCCGGCGTCGCCCTCTTCCTCATCATCCAGGCCATCCCGGCGATCACCGCCGACTGGCAAGCCACCAGTCTCGCCCAGGGCGTCACCCAGGGCTACGACAGCTTCTGGAGCTACGTCGGCCCGCTCGTCTGGGGCACGCTGTGGTCAGCGTTCCTGGCGCTGATCATCGCCACCCCGATCTCGATCGGCATCGCGCTGTTCATCTCGCACTACGCGCCCCGCCGGCTCGCCGGCTCGCTCGGCTACCTCGTCGACCTGCTCGCCGCAGTGCCCTCGATCGTGTTCGGCCTGTGGGGCATCATCGTCATCCGCCCACTGCTCATCCCCATGTCCGACTGGCTCAACGCGCACATGGGCTGGTTCCCGCTCTTCTCCGGCGCCGTCACCTCGACGGGCTCGACGATGCTGGCCGGCGCCGTGGTGCTGGCGGTCATGGTGATCCCGATCATCACCTCGATCACCCGCGAGATCTTCCTGCAGACCCCGCCGCTGCAGGAGCAGGCGGCGCTCGCCCTGGGCGCGACCAAATGGGAGATGATCCGTCTGGCGGTCTTTCCTCACGCCCGCAGCGGCATGATCAGCGCGATCCTGCTCGGCCTCGGCCGCGCACTCGGCGAGACGATGGCCGTGGCGATGATCATCAGCCCGAACCTCGTCTACTCGCTGCGCATCCTCACCGACGGCGAGAACTCGCAGACGATCGCCGCGAACATCGCCCTGAACTTCCCGATCGCCGATGACCTGCAGCGCCGGGCCCTCATCGGCACGGGCCTGCTGCTCTTCGCGGTGTCTCTGGCGGTGAACATCATCGCCCGGCTCATCGCCACCGGAGAGCTGTCCCGCCGCATCGCCGCCCGGCGGCGTCGCCGCACCACCGTCGAGGAGACCGCCTGATGTCGCAGACCACCACCGCCCCGACCGTCCGGTCGCTCGTCGCCGGACAGCTGCCCCGCCGCAACGAGCTGTGGCTCTGGCTCGCCAGCGCGGCCGTCTCCGCGGCCATCCTCGGACTCGGCGCGGCCGCCGGCGCCGGCTTCAGCGTCATCGGCTGGATCGTGTTCGCCACCGTCATCCAGCTGATCGCCATCGGCATCGCCTCCGGCGTCGTCGAGGGACGCCGGCGTGCGGTGGACCGCATCGTGCGCACGCTCGTGACCATCGCCTTCGCCCTGGCGATCATCCCGCTGATCTCGACGCTGTGGACCGTGATCGTCAACGGGATCGGCCAGCTGAACTGGACGTTCATCAGCCAGGCGACGCACTCGGCGTACGATCCCAAGACCTTCATGGTCGAGACGGTCACCGGGTCGCTGCAGGCGACGGTGGGCACGCTCATCATCACCGGCATCGCGACGGTGATCTCGGTGCCGATCGGTATCCTCACCGCGATCTATCTGGTCGAGTACTCTCGCCCGAACCAGTGGATGGCCCGCACCGTGACCTTCCTGGTCGATGTGATGACGGGCATCCCCTCGATCGTCGCCGGCCTGTTCGCGTTCTCGCTGTTCAGTCTCATCGTCGGCCCGAAGGCCTTCAGCGGGTTCTCCGCCGCCATCGCCCTGTGCGTGCTGATGATCCCCACGGTCGTGCGATCGAGCGAGGAGATGCTGCGGCTCGTCCCCGCCGACCTGCGCGAGGCGTCCCTCGCCCTCGGGACGAGCAAGTTCGTGACGATCACCCGCGTGGTGCTGCCGACCGCGATCGCCGGCATCATCACCGGCGTGATGCTCGCCATCGCCCGGGTGATCGGCGAGACCGCCCCGATCTTCATGGCCGCGAGCTTCACCGACAACTTCAACGCGAATCCGTTCGACGGGCCCATGCAGACCCTGCCGGTGATGGCGTACACGGGCTACAAGTTCCCCAGCTCCGACATCGCCGCCTCGAACGCCGCCGCTTGGGGTGCGGCTCTGCTGCTCGTCATCCTCGTCGTCATTTTCAACCTCATCGCCCGCATCGCCTCGCGCGCGCTGCGCCCGAAGGGGATGCGATGAGCGACACATCCGCGGCACCCGGCACAGCAGCCTGACCCGCACCACCGCGGCCCCACCGCACCGACCCGTCCACACCACACCGCCCACGAGCGGCACGAACACACAGGGGAACCACATGGCCAAGCGCATCGAGACTCGGGATCTCAACATCTTCTACGGCGACTTCCGCGCGGTCGCCGACGTCAGCATCGACATCGAGCCCCGCTCGGTCACCGCGTTCATCGGGCCGTCCGGCTGCGGCAAGTCGACCGTGCTGCGCACGCTCAACCGCATGCACGAGGTGATCCCGGGCGCACACGTCGAGGGGCAGGTGCTGCTCGACGGCGACGACCTGTACGCTCCCGAGGTCGACCCCGTGCTCGTGCGTCGCCAGGTCGGCATGGTCTTCCAGCGCGCCAACCCCTTCCCCACCATGTCGATCCGAGAGAACGTGCTGGCGGGCATCCGGCTCAACAACCGCCGGATCTCCAAGTCGGAGGCCGACGACATCGTCGAGCAGAATCTGCGCGGCGCGAACCTCTGGAACGAGGTCAAGGACCGCCTCGACGCACCGGGATCCGGGCTCTCCGGCGGCCAGCAGCAGCGCCTGTGCATCGCCCGTGCGACCGCGGTGCGCCCCGACGTGCTGCTCATGGACGAGCCCTGCTCCGCGCTCGACCCCATCTCGACGCTCGCGATCGAGGACCTCATCGAGGAGCTCAAGAGCGACTACACGATCGTGATCGTCACCCACAACATGCAGCAGGCCTCACGTGTCTCCGACAGGACGGCCTTCTTCAACATCGCCGGCACCGGCAAGCCCGGCCGGCTCATCGAGTACGACGACACCCGGAAGATGTTCTCGAATCCGACGAAGAAGGAGACCGAGGACTACATCTCGGGCCGCTTCGGCTGATCGGCTGCCGAGACGTCGAGCAGGGGGAGAAGAAACGGCCAGGCCGCGAACGCCTCTCGGCGGAAGGCCGCTCGAAGCGGCAGAAGTTGGAGCCCGGGGTTACACGACCTGGCCGGCCCTCACGCGGAGAGCGTTGTCACTCTAGCGCATCTCGCTGCCACAGCGCAGCCCCGCGACGGAGCACCCTGGCCATGTCCGTCAGCCTGCCGGCCTGCTCGGCCAGTCGACGGGCGACCTCGGGATACGTCGCATCGACCGCGTCCGCGTGCTCGAGGCACCCGGACGCCACCACCATGCAGAACGCCGCGGCTCGCATGAGCGCGAGGTGCATGTCGCCGCTGAACACACCCCGCAGCACCCGCTCGGTGAAGTCCTGCACCTCGAGCACCCCGGCCGGCACGCCGAGCCCGGTCACGATCGGATCGGCTGTGGGTAGCCTGCGCACGCCGAGGTCGTACAGCGCCGTCATCTCCATGGTGCGTGACATGACGAGCGCGCGCAGCACCCACACCCGCCACAGCACGCCCGGCAGGGTGTCCGAAGCCGACGCCGCCCAGAGCTCGGCGATCGTCTCGAGCCCGTGCTCGTCGGTGTAGTGCGTGAGCCGCTTGAGGACGTTCTCATCCGCCTCGCCTCGGGCGCGTGAGAGCAGCGTGCGCGCCGTCTCGTGGGCGATGCGGTGCGTGACGGCGGGGTCCGGGGCGCCGACGAGGCGCTCGAACTGCCCCTCGCCGAACAGGACCGGCCGATGATGTTCACGCACCGGATCAGTGTATCGATCCCTGCGGCCGCGACCTTCCGCCCGCGGCGAACGCTGGGAGAGGGATGACCGTGCGCGCGGCCGCGAGCGCCGTCTGCGGCCGTCTGGGCAGGCACACACCCCGCATCCCTCCGGCGGGACGTCACCTGGGGTCGCCCCGGCGCCGCCCGCGCAGGGCATCAGTGTCGATGACCGCGATCTCCGTCGTCATCGTCGCGATGGGCTGGGTGATCGGCTCCGGGGTGGCGCCCGGCTCGTCCGGCAGGTCGAGCACGAGCGGATGCCGCAGTCCGCCCTCGGGATCCCGGTGGAGACGCCCGCCCCGGGTGAGGAACAGCCACCAGGCCGCCACGCCGACGGCGCTGAGCCCGGCGATCGCCGACACGCCCATGGCCCAGCGGGGACCGAACGTGTTGGCCACCCAACCGGCGAAGGGCGCCCCGATCGGCGTGCCGCCCATGAGCACGGCCATGTAGACGGCCATCACCCGGCCGCGCACGGCCGGGGCGCAGCCGAGCTGCACGAAGCCGTTCGCGCTGGCGAGGATCGTCAGGACGAACATGCCCTGCACGACGAGCGCGATGGCGAACGTGCCGAGCCCGGGAGCGACCGCAGCCCCGATCGACGCGAGGCCGAATCCCAGCGCCCCGCCGACGATCGTGCGCAGCCGGGGACGCGACCGCGCCGCGCTGAGCAGGGCGCCGGTGAGGGATCCCACACCCATCACCGATGACATCACCCCGTAGACCTCGGCCTGCTGGTGGAAGGTGAGCGTGACCATCGCCGAGAGCACCACCGGGAAGTTCAAGCCGAGGGTGGAGATGATGAAGACCATGACCATGACCAGCCGCAGGTCGGAGCGGTCGCGCAGATACCGCAGCCCGTCGAGGAAGCCGACCCTCCGGGTCGTGCGGGCCCTGGGCGCACCGGAGCCGATCAGCTCGTCCGGCCGGATCGCGAGCACCGCGGCGATCACCGCGACGAAGGTCACCCCGTTGATGAGGAACACCCACCCCGAGCCCACGGCGGCGACCAGGAGGCCGGCGATGGCCGGGCCGGCCAGTCGGGAGAGGTTGAACGACGTCGAGTTGAGCGCCACCGCGTTGCCCACCAGATCGCGCGGCACAAGATCGCTCACGAACGTCTGGCGCACCGGGGTGTCGAACGCGCTGACGATGCCCAACGCGAGCGCGAACCCGTACAGATGCCACAGCGTCGGATGCCCGAGCAGCACGAACGCTCCGAGCAGGAAGGCGAGCACCCCCATGAGCGCCTGGGTGACGAGGAGCACACGGCGCCGATCGAATCGGTCGTTGACCATGCCGGCGACCGGGGTGAGCACGAGCTGCGGGCCGAGCTGCAGCGCGGTGACGACGCCCACCGCCGCGGCGTCATGGTCGGTCAGCTCGGTGAGCACGATCCAGTCCTGGGCGGTGCGCTGCATCCACGCACCGATGTTCGACACCAGCGCGCCGGCGAACCAGTACCGGTAGTTGCGGACGGCGAGCGAGCGGAAGACGGCGCTCATCCCCGGGCCTCGCTCCCTCGCCCGACGCTCTCTCCCGGCGTCGGGGCGAGCGCCTCCAGCAGGGTGACGGCGCGCTCCACCTCCGCCCGCCGGTCAGCACCGAGCTCGGCGAGACGCCCGGCGAGCCACGCATCCCGCCGCCGTCTGGCACGCATCGCCTCCGTCCGCCCCGCCGGGGTGACGGTGGTGAGCACCACTCGCCCATCCGCCACACACGGGTGCCGGTCGACCAGCCCCCGCTCGGCGAGCTGGGCGAGAGTGCGGTTCATGGACGGCGAGCTCACCATGGCCCGCTCGGCGAGCCCGGCGAGGGGCAGCTCGCCGCAGCGGTCGAGCAGCAGCAGCGCGGTCAGCTGCGCGGGGGTCACCGCGTCCGTTCCCTCCTGCCGCAGCCGTCGGTTCAGTCTGGCCACGGCGAGACGCAGCCGGTCTGCGAGGTCGGTGGATGCATCCCCCGGCGCTCCGGCCGGGCTGTCCTGGGGCGCGGTCGGGCTGGCCGCCGGCCCCGCGGGGAGCACGGCGGATGGGCGGGGACCGCCGGAATGACGAGAGGTGGGGGGCATGAGCCCTCATCCTAGGTCATTAACGAGGCTAAGGGAATCGAGGTCGGTATCGGCCCGCCCCGACGCTGGCATGCCCTCGATCAGGCGCCGGGCTCAGCCTCCTCGCGCACGAGCCGCTGCGCCGCCGCGATCGCCTCGGGCGTGGTGTCGAACACCCGTCCGTCGTCCCAGAG
Source organism: Pseudoclavibacter caeni (assembly GCF_008831125.1). Lineage (GTDB taxonomy): Bacteria > Actinomycetota > Actinomycetes > Actinomycetales > Microbacteriaceae > Pseudoclavibacter_A > Pseudoclavibacter_A caeni. Next base: position 87,055 of record NZ_WBKA01000001.1, read on the forward strand.
ACGCCGCAGGCCGGGCACCTGGCGGAGCGCCCGCTCATGCCCCGGACGCACCGCCGAGAGCATCACCACGATGCCCCGCTCGCGCAGCTCGGCGACGGCCTCGCCGATCGCCTGCGCACCGGTGGCGTCCACGGCGCTCAGATGTCCCATGCGCAGGATGACCACCCGCGTCTGGTCGATCGCGGTCAGATCGACCAGGAACCGCCGGGCGACCCCGAAGAAGAGCGGGCCCTCCAGCCGATAGGGCACGATACGCTCCCGCTGCAGCTCGCGCTCGCGCTCGAAGTCCGCCGCGCTGGCGGTCGGGAGCTCACGGGCCACGCCGTCGTCATCGAGATGCTGGCGGCGCACCTGCGCGCTGTCCGAGACGGCCTTGAGCGTCAGCAGCGAGGCCAGGGCGAACCCCACTATCACCGCGGTGATGACGTCGATCGCGACCGTGGTGACGAACGTGGCGAGGAAGACCCAGGCGTCCCCGCGGGTGGCGCGGACCGTGGCGCGCACGGTGGGCATCGACACCATGCCCACGCAGGTGGCCAGCAGCACTCCCGCGAGCACGGCCAGCGGGATCTCGCCGACCACCGCCCCAGCGACCAGCACCACGACCAGTAGCACGAGCGAATGCGTGACGGCGGCGGTGCGCGAGCGTGCACCGGCGCGGACGTTGACCGCGGTGCGGGCGATGGCGGCGGTCGCGGGCACGCCGCCGAAGAACGGCACGACGATGTTGGCGAGCCCCTGGCCGAACAGCTCCCGGTCAGGGTCATGCTGCTCGCCCACGGTCATGCCGTCGGCCACGCTGGCGCTGAGCAGGCTCTCCAGCGCGCCGAGCGCCGCCACGGCGACGGCGCTGGGCACCAGCGACCCCAGCACGCCCCAGTCGAGGAAGTCGCCCGACGGGGCGGGCAGCCCGGCGGGCAGCGCGCCGATGCGGGCCGTCTGCAGCCCGAGCATCCAGCTGAGCGCGGTGAGCACGACGACCAGCAGCAGCGGCCAGGGCAGGCCGCGGCGCAGGCGGTTCAGCGTCAGGATGGCGACCGCGGTGCCCAGCGCCATCGCCGGCTCGATCCAGGTGGGACTTGCGATCCATCGCATCAGCGCATCCCAGGCGGTGGCCAGCACCTGCTCGTGAACGGGCACCTCGACCCCCAGCAGGCTGGGCACCTGCTGCAGCGCGATCACCACCGCTATGCCGGCGGTGAAGCCCTCGAGCAGCGAGGCCGGCAGCATCTGCACGTATCTGCCGGCTCCGGTGAAGGCGACCACGACCAGCACCAACCCGGCCATCACCCCGACCATGAGCACACCGCCCGCACCATGCTGGGCGATGATGGGCAGCAGCACGACCGTCATCGCGCCGGTGGGCCCGCTGACCTGCAGATTGCTGCCGCCGAAGACCGCGGCGACGATGCCGGCGATCACCGCGGTCGTCAGCCCGGCCGCCGCCCCCAGCCCGGAGGCGACGCCGAAGGCGAGGGCCAACGGCAGCGCGACGACGGCGACGGTGACCCCGGCCAGCAGATCGGTCAGTGGCGCGCGGCGGGCGTCCCGAAGATCCTTCGGGCCGGGCAGCAGCGCCGCCAGACGGGTTCGGAACGCGGGGGTGTCGGTCGTCATGAGGCCTCTCCGGACGGTGGATCGTCGCGCTGGTCGACGCAGCGCCGCGTCGACGCCGGAAAGAGGCGTCACTGGAATGGTACGACACGTACATGTTTTCATGTGCCGCCGCCGCACCCCGGAGATCGGCGACGGCACGAGTATGGTGTGGCAGAATGGGTCTCGGCGCGACGAGCACGCCGAGCCCCTCTAGCTCAATCGGAAGAGCAGCGGACTTTTAATCCGCGGGTAGTGGGATCGAAACCCACGGGGGGCACTGATCGTGGGGTTCTCTCCCCGGGGGTCACGCCCGGGCAGAGCCTCAGCATCGCCGCCGTCACCGGCCGTCTCAGGGCCGTGCAGCCGATGGACGCCTGACGAGATCGGAACGCGTCCGTGCTCGCGCATCGCGCCGCCCCGGCCGACCGCTGACGAGCCGCGGGGAGCCACGTCGTCCCCTCTCCACCAGAGCGTCAACCCGAACCGGAGGACACCATGACCACCCCGCCGCCGAACCCCGGCCATCAGGGCCAGCCCGACGGGCAGCCCCAGTACGGGCAGCCCCAGTACGGGCAGCAGGGTGGGCCGTCCCGTGGCACGACCGACCCGAACGATCTGACGCTGCCCCTGTACGGCGCGACCTTCCCCCAGGCGATCACCCGCTGGCTGCTCAACTACGTGAACTTCTCCGGCCGGGCGAGCCGCAGCGAGTTCTGGTGGGTCGCGCTGCTGAACGTCGGCGTCAGCGTCGTGCTGCAGTTCCTCATCGATCTGGGCACCACGACGACCGGCGCCTCTGCCTACAGCGCGTACAGCACCACGCAGACGACCGGGCCGCTCGCCGGTCTCGGCTACACCCTGCTCGCGCTGTATGCCCTGGTCACGTTCCTGCCCTCGCTGGGGCTCGTCTGGCGACGGCTGCACGACACCGACCGCTCGGGCGGGTTCTACTTCCTCACCCTCATCCCGATCGTCGGCGGCATCATCGTAATCGTGCTGCTCGCGCTCGACTCGAGGCCCGGCGGCGTGCGCTTCGACCGCCCAGCCCGCGGCGGCGTCCGCTGACCCGTCTCGTCTCGCCCACCGGCTGACGGCGCGACGAGGTGAGCACGCGAACGGGGCGGAACACCACATCCGCATGGATGTGTGTCCCGCCCCGTTCCGTCAGCCGAGCCGGCCTGCGGATGCCTCACGATACCGCCGGCCGGTCCGCGAGTGACTCAGCCCTCGAAGCCGGGCACGTGGCGCTCGTCGACGCCGTTGTACAGCGACAGCGGCCGGATGAGCGCGTTGTTCGCGCGCTGCTCGATGATGTGCGCCGTCCAGCCCGTCACGCGAGCGGCGACGAAGATGGGCGTGAACGTCGGGATGTCGAAGCCGAGCAGGTAGTACGCCGGCCCAGCCGGGTAGTCCAGGTTCGGCTTGATGCCCTTCGCCTCGTCCATCTCCTTCGCGAGCGCCTCGTACAGACGCTTGATCTCGGGACGGTCGTAGCGCTCGATGAGCTCGTAGGTCGCCTTCTGCATCGTCGGGACGCGCGAGTCGCCCTTCTTGTACACGCGGTGACCGAAGCCCATGATCTTCTTCTTCTCGGCGAACGCGGCCTGCAGCCAGTCATACGCCTTCTGCTCGACGTCGCCGTCGTAGCCGATCTCCTCGAACTCGTGCAGCACCGCCTCGTTCGCGCCACCGTGCAGCGGGCCCTTGAGAGCGCCGATCGCACCGGTGACCGCCGAGTACAGGTCGCTCAGCGTCGAGGTGATCACCCGCGCGGTGAACGTCGACGCGTTGAACGAGTGCTCCGCGTAGAGGATGAGCGACACGCGGAACGCGTCGACCTCGAAGTCGTCGGGCTTGCGACCGAAGGTCTGCCACAGGAAGTTCGCCGAATAGTCGAGCTCCGGATCCGGGGTCACGAACTCCTCGCCACGGCGACGGCGCTGGTCGTATGCGACGATCGACGGAAGCTTGGCGAACAGGTTGATCGCCTTCTCCAGCTCGGCCTCGGGCGACTCGTCCGCGGTCTTCGGGTCGTTCGCGCCGATCACGCTGACGGCGGTGCGCACCACGTCCATCGGGTGGCAGTCGGTCGGCAGCGAGTCGATGACGGCCTTGACGTTGGCGTCGAGGCCGCGCAGCGAGCGCTCGGTCGACTCGAACTCACCGAGCTGCTCCTCGGTGGGCAGCTCGCCGTGCCACAGCAGATAGGCGACCGACTCGAACGGCTGCGTCGCCGCGAGCTCCTGCACCGGGTAGCCCCGGTACAGCAGCGAGTTGGTCTCCGGGTTCACTTTCGAGATGGCGGTGTAGTCGACCGGCACCCCGGCCAGGCCCTTGTAGATCTCGCTCATTGGCGTCTCTCCTTCGAATGCTGGAATCAGTGGTAGTTGTCGCGCTCGACGTCGAAGTTGAACACCGACGTGTCGAACTCGTTGTAGGCGGCGTAGTCGACGAGGTCGTACAGATCCGCGCGGGTCTGCATGCTCTCGACCTGCGAGCGCAGGCTGCCCTCGGCGATGATCGTGTCGAGCCCGCGCTCGGCGGCGCCCAGAGCGAGCCGCTGCAGCGACACCGGGTAGATCACCAGGTTGAACCCGAGATCCTCCAGCTGCTGGTTGGTGAACAGCTCGCTCTTGCCGAACTCGGTCATGTTCGCCAGCAGCGGGGCGTCGACGGCCTTGCGGAAGGCCTCGAACTCGCCCAGGTCGCGCAGCGCCTCTGGGAAGATGCCGTCGGCGCCGGCGTCGATGAGTGCCTTGGCCCGGTCGATCGCCGCCTGCAGCCCCTCGGAGCCGCGGATGTCGGTGCGGGCGAGGATGACGAGGTTGTCGTCCCGGCGCGCGTCGACGGCCGCCTTGATGCGGTTGACCGCGGTGGCCTGGTCGACGACCTGCTTGCCGTCGAGGTGGCCGCAGCGCTTCGGGTTGACCTGATCCTCGATGTGGATGCCGGCCACGCCGGCGTCCTCGAGCTCCTGCACGGTGCGTGCGACGTTCATCGCCTCGCCGAAGCCGGTGTCGGCGTCGACGAGCACGGGCAGGTCGGTGGCCCGCGCGTAGGTGTGCACGCGACCGGCCACCTCTGTGAGCGTGGTCAGTCCGATGTCAGGCAGCCCCAGGTCGTTGGCGAGCACGCCGCCGGAGGCGTAGACGCCTTCGAAGCCCTTCTTCTGGATGAGCTTCGCGCTCAGGGCGTTGAACGCGCCGGGGAAGCGCAGCAGCCGGCCGCTGGTCAGCCCCTCGCGGAAGGCGCGGCGTTTGGCCTCGGGTGTGGTCTTGGAGTACAGCATCAGAAGATTCCCTTCGGATCGGCGACACTCTCGAGCAGGCCGGGCTTCGCCACGATGGTGAGCTGCCCGAGCTCCTCGGGTTTCAGCGTGTCGAGACGCTGGGCGACGTCGAGGAACCGCTCAATCTCCTCGGCCTCGAGCACCGGCTCGGCGAGCGTCTTGAACTTGGCGATGTAGTTCGCGCGGGCGAACGGGCGGGCGCCCAGCGGGTGAGCGTCGGCGACGGCGATCTCCGCGGAGATGTGCGAGCCGTCCGTCAGCTCGATCTCGGCGCGACCGCCGAACGCCTTCTCCTTCGGGTCGAGCGAATGGTAGCGGCGGGTCCACTCGGGATCCTCCGTGGTGGTGATCTTGTGCCATAGCTCGACGGTGTCGGGCCGGCCCGCGCGCTCCGGCGTGTAGGAAGCGACGTGATCCCAGCCACCATCCTGCAGGGCGACGGCGAAGATGTACGGCACCGAGTGGTCCAGCGTCTCGCGCGTCGCCGTCGGATCGTACTTCTGCGGGTCGTTCGCGCCCGAGCCGATCACGACGTGCGTGTGGTTCGAGGTGTGCAGCACGATCGACTTGACGTTCTTCGGATCGGCCAGCTCCGGGTGCTCGTTGTGCAGCCGGCGCGCCAGATCGATCCACGCCTGCGCCTGGTACTCTGCCGAGTGCTCCTTGGTGTAGGTGTCGAGGATGCCCCGCTTCGCCTCGCCGGGCTCGGGCAGCGGCACCGAGTAGTGCGCGTCAGGGCCGTCGAGCAGCCACGCGATCACGCCATCCTCGCCCTCCCAGATCGGCTCCGGGCTCGTCTGGCCGCGCATCGCGCGGTCGACGGCCTCGACCGCCTGCTTGCCGGCGAACGCCGGGGCGTGCGACTTCCAGGTCGAGATCTGCCCCTTGCGAGACTGGCGCGTCTGGGTGGTGGTGTGCAGCGCCTGACCGATCGCCTGGAAGATGACCTCCGGGTCGAGGTGCAGCAGCGTGCCGAGCCCGGCCGCGATCGACGGGCCGAGGTGCGCGATGTGGTCGATCTTGTGCGAGTGCAGGTCGATGGCCTTGGTCAGGTCGACCTGAATCTCATAGCCGGTGGCGATGCCGCGCACGACGTCGTGCCCGGTGACCGGCTGGGATCCGCGGCCCGACATGTGCTGCGCCACGGCGATCATCGCCGGGATGTTGTCGCCGGGGTGCGAGTACTCGGCGGCGAGGAACGTGTCGTGGTAGTCGAGCTCACGCACGGCCACGCCGTTGGCCCAGGTGGCCCACTCCGGCGAGAAGCGCTGCGGCACGGGCAGGCCGAAGACGGTCGAGCCGCCGCCATCGGTGATCGGATGCGCCTTCGCCTGCGAGCGCGCGGCGATGATCGGACCGCGCATGAGCGACGCGGCGGCGACCGAGGCGTTGTCGATGACCCGGTTGATGACCTGGTCGGTGACCTCCGGGGTCACCTCGACGGGGTCTGCGGCGACCTCGGCAATCTTCCAGGCCAGCTGCTGCGTGCGAGGCAGGTTCTCCTCGCTGCGGTACACACGGACGTCATGCTGTTTCACGAGCATCTCCTTCATCTGGGCTGACGGCGTCAGCGGTGTGACCCTCGAGGCTGACGGCCTTCGCCAGCCGATGGGACAGACTGTTGTACAGGTGCACGTGCGTGGCGTGCGCGGCGAGCTCGCCGTTGCCCTCGATGATCGCGTGCACGATGAGCGCGTGCTCGCGCGCGGCGTCGAGCAGCCGCGAGCGATCCGACCGGGCCATGTGGCGGATTCGGGCCAGATGCGTGCGCACCGTGCGCATCGCCGCCACCAGGTAGGGGTTGTCGACGGCGTCGTCGATCGCGTCGTCGAACCGGGCGACGAGCGCGTAGTAGTCCCGCCGGAGTCCGTCGCGGTCGTCGAGCAGCCCGCTGACGTCGTCGAACGCCGCCTCGAGGGTCTCGAACACCTCGGGATCCCGGTTGCGCGCGGCCAGTCGGGCGGCCTGGCACTCCAGCGCGACGCGGACGTCGTACAGCTCGCGGATGTTGTCGAGCGAGACCTCGGTGACCTCGACGCCGCGCTCGCGGCGGACGGCCAGCCCCTCGCCGATCAGCCGGCGGATGGCCTCTCTGACCGGGGTGCGGGACACCCCGAGACGGGTGGCCTGCTCGACCTCGCCGAGCACCGTGCCCGCCGGCAGATCTCCGTTGGTGATCTCCTCCCGAAGGGTCACATAGGCCCGGTCTCCGGCGCGCATGCGCTCCCCTCTCGGTCGGCGGTGATCGATTGCGCCTTCAGTGTATACACAAACGTCGTCCGATGTATACATCACCGACACACTCGTCGGAGAAGCGCCTCTCGACGCCCCGACGCGTCCTCCAGCCGGTGCGACACGCCGAGAGGACCGCCCCGACACGCCGTGGCTGACGGTTCGATGCCCTCTCCTCACCCCCGACGACCCCGATCCCCCGCCACAGGCGAACTGGAGACGGTCGATCCGCGAACCCCGCGCGCCGTCAGGGTTGCAGCTGTGTATACACCGTCGGTATAGTGAGTCCCACGCTCCGAGGACGCAGCGCGACAGAGCCGTCGTGTCGTCATCCTCGCAGTGCAGCACTCAATGAGGAGGCACACGATGAACATCACGCGAGAGCAGGTGCGCGAGGGCGCCTATGGCCGCGCGTACCGACAGAGCATCGAGGATCCGGAGACCTTCTGGCTCGACGCAGCGAAGGGCATCGACTGGGTGTCCGAGCCCACCCAGGCCCTGGACTCGTCCAACGCACCCGAATACCAGTGGTTCCCCAACGGCACACTGAACATGTCGTACAACGCGCTGGACCGGCACATCGAGGCCGGCCGGGGCGACCGCCAGGCCCTCATCTATGAATCCGCGGTGACGAACAAATCGCGTGTGTACACGTTCAACGAGCTGCGTGACGAGGTCGCCCGCTTCGCCGGTGTGCTCGCCTCCCACGGCGTCGGCCTGGGCGACCGGGTCGTCATCTACATGCCGATGATCCCCGAGGCACTCATCGCATCCCTCGCCTGCGCCCGACTCGGCGCCGTGCACTCCGTGGTGTTCGGCGGGTTCGCCGCCAAGGAGCTCGCGTCACGCATCAACGACGCGAAACCGAAGGTCATCGTCACCGCCGACGGCGGCATCGAGCCCAACCGCATCGTCGAGTACCTGCCCATCGTCGCCGAGGCGCTCGCCCTCTCCGACGCGTTCGTCGACGCCGTCATCGTCAAAGACCGCCCCGAGATCCCCGGCGGTGCGAAGGACGGCACTGAGTGGGTCGCCGACATCGTCGACGTCGACTGGTACGACTGGGATCAGGAGATGACCCAGGCCGCGCCGCACGATCCCGTCCCCGTCGTCGCGACGCATCCGCTGTACATCCTGTACACCTCGGGCACCACCGGCGCTCCGAAGGGCGTCGTGCGCGACACCGGCGGCTATGCGGTCGCGCTGTCGTGGTCGATGAGGAACCTGTACAACATCGAGGCCGGCCAGGTCATGTGGACGGCCTCCGACGTCGGCTGGGTCGTCGGCCACAGCTACATCATCTACGGCCCGCTCATCGCCGGCGCCGCCACCCTCGTCTACGAGGGCAAGCCCGTGGGCACCCCGGACGCCGCCCAGTTCTGGCGCATCATCGAGAAGTACAAGGTGCGCTCGTTCTTCACCGCGCCGACCGCCATCCGCGCCGTCCGCAAGGAGGACCCGCAGGGCGAGCTGATCAAGAAGTTCGACATCTCGTCGCTGCAGGCGCTGTTCCTGGCCGGCGAGCGCACGGATCCGGACACGTACCACTGGGCCGTGGCCAACGTCCACCCGAAGGTCGTCGACCACTGGTGGCAGACGGAGACCGGCTGGGCGATCACCGGCAACTTCATCGGCCTGCAGTCAGTCGAGTCGCGCGCCGGCTCGGGCGGCCTGCCCACCCCGGGATTCAACGTGCAGATCCTCGACGATGAGGGCAACCCCGTGCCGACGCTCGGCGAGGGCAACATCGTCATCAAGCAGCCGATGCCGCCGGGCACGCTCACCACACTGTGGCGGAAGCACAAGCGCTACTTCCGCTGCTATCTCAAGCCGTTCCCCGGCTACTACCTCACCGGCGACTCGGGCTACATCGACCGTGAGGGCTACGTCTATGTAATGGGCCGCACGGACGACGTCATCAACGTCGCCGGCCACCGGCTGAGCACCGGACAGATGGAAGGCATCCTGGCCGCTCACCAGGCCGTCGCCGAGGCCGCCGTCATCGGCGCGGCCGACGCCCTCAAGGGCGAGAAGCCGTTCGGGTTCGTCGTGCTCAAGCACGGCGTGGACACCCCGGAGCCAGTGCTGCGCAAGGAACTCATCCAGAAGGTGCGCGGGGAGCTCGGCGCGGTCGCGTCGTTCAAGGACGTCGTGGTCGTGCACGGCCTGCCCAAGACCCGCTCCGGCAAGATCCTGCGCAAGAACCTGCGCCAGCTGGTCAACGGCGAGAAACTCATCGTTCCGCCCACGATCGAGGACACCGCGGTGCTCACCCAGGTGCAGATCGCGGTGCACACCTACCTGCGCGAGAAGGAGGAGGCCCAGCAGGCCAGGGCTCAGGCCGCGGCCGCGGAGCCCGCTCAAGAGGCCAGTCCGGCCTGACGCGCACCCACAGACCGCGCTAGGGCTTCGGGGGAGGCTCCAGCGCGCCCACACCGGCCCGGCTCATCTCGGGGGACATGAGCCGGGCCGGTTCCTCATGTCCGCAGGCCTTTCCCCATCTCCTCTCCGTCGGCCGGGCGCACAGCTCGTCGTACAGCCGGTGCTCCGGTCGGACCGGTGACGGCAGCGGGACACGGATCGACCGGGATCCCGCCGACCGCATGGCCGGTCTCGGGGTGCTCATCGATTCCGGCCACGCCTCTGTGGCATCCTCGTGGGCGTGAGCGCGGGGCCGTGGCACTGATTGATCAGCTGTCCGGTGCAGTGGCTGGAGACGGGAATCGCCCCCGCCGAGAACGGCGGGGGCGATCAGGAGAGCCACCTGCGAGAATCGAACTCGCGACCCCTTCATTACGAGTGAAGTGCTCTACCGACTGAGCTAAGGTGGCCGAGTGTCTGCGGCACAGTCCAGTATCCTACCAGACCCCGACGCCCCACGCACATCCACGCGGCACGGCATGGCCCGTCGTCACCGGTCGGCGTCAGGAGCAGCGCAGGCCCTCCTCGGGGCGCGTCCCGTCGACGAGGAAGCGCTCCACCGCGTCCGTGACGCAGGTCGAGGCCGTCGCCCGGTAGGCGGTGTGTCCCTCGCCGACGTTCGTGACGAGGAAGCCCTCGTCGAGCTGGTCGGCCAGCGACTGGGCCCAGGCGTACGGCGTCGCTGGATCGCCCGTCGTGCCGATGACCATGATCGGCCCGGACCCCGTCGCGCTGATGCGATGGGGACTGCCCGTCGCGGCCACCGGCCACTGGTCGCACATCGGCGTGCCGTCGGCGGAGAGCTCGCCGAACACCCCGCCGGCCTCGCGCAGCCGCTCATCGAGCCGCTGCACCCCGACCTCGGTCTGGTCGGTCGGCAGATCGATGCAGTTGACGGCGGTGAGCACCTCCGTGCTGTTGTCCTCGTACGTGCCGTCCGCATCCCGTGCGTAGTACGAGTCGGCGAGCGCCATCGCGCCGGTCGGATCCCCGTCGCGCACGTCGGTGAGCGCCTGGGACAGCGTGGACCACTGGGTGCGCGCGTACAGCGCCGCCGAGATCGCCGTGAGCATCGTGGCGGAGCCGAGGCGGCGTCCGTCGGACGCCGTGAGCGGATGCGCGTCGAGACCGGCCACGAGGTCGGCGAGCTGCTGCTCGGCCTCGTCGGTCGTGCCGGTGAACGGGCAGGCGCGCTGGGCGACGCAGGAGTCGAGGTACGACCGCGCGGCCTGCGCGAATCCCTCGGTCTGCTCCACGGCCATGTCCTCCGCTGACAGCGACGGATCGACCGCGCCGTCGAGGACGAACGAGCCGACCCGCTGCGGGAACAGGTCGGCGAAGACGGCCCCGATGCGGGTGCCGTACGAATACCCGAGGTAGTCGAGCGTCGACTGGCCGAGCACGGCGCGCAGGGCGTCGAGGTCACGCGCCACGCTGACAGTGTCGACGTGCTCCAACAGCGCGCCCGTGTTCGACTGGCACGCCGCGCCGAAGGCCTTCGCGTCGGCGTCGGCCTCGGCCCGGTACTCGGCGGTGCCGCGGGCGTGCTGGGGCAGATCGTACAGGTAGTGGTCCATCTGCTGCGCGTCGTAGCAGCGCACGGCCGAGGACTCGCCGTGCACCCCGCGGGGGTCGATGCTCACCAGGTCAAACGCGTCCTGCAGCGCGTCGCCGAAGAAGTAGTCGCGGTACTGCGCGTCTCGCACGTAGTCTAGCGCGGGGGCGCCGGGGCCGCCCGGGTTCATCACGAGCGCCCGGCCGGTGCCGTGCGCGGCGCGGTGTCGGGTGACCGCCACCGTGATCGTCTCGCCCTGCGGGTCGTCCCAGTCGAGCGGCACGGTGAGATCGGCGCACTGCGCGTCGTCGCCGCAGGCCGCCCAATCGAGCGTCTGCTCGTAGAACGGGCGCAGCTCCTCGGCGACGGCGTCGTCGACGAGCGGCCCGTCGTCCGTCGTCGCACAGCCGGTCAGCACGAGCACGGCCGCGGAGAGGATCGCGAGCACCCGGGCGATCCGCCTCCCGGCGGTCACGCCAGCACCCCCGGCACGAGCGCGGCGAGGAAGGCGTCAAGCACGAGCGCGGGCGACACGTTGCGGGCGAGCTGCGCGCGCGCCTCGTCGGCGGCGTCGATCATCCGCAGCAGCTGCACGCTCGTGTACCGGGCACGGAAGGCCGCGAGATCGGCGGCGAGATCCGCGTTGACGAGGTCGCGACCGGGGTCGAGCACGGTAACGAGCGCGTCGCGCAGCAGACTCTGGGCGTCGGTGAGCACCCGGTCGACGCCGTCGACGAGAGCGCGCTTCGCCCGCCGCTTCCACCGGTCCTCGGCCTCCCGCAGCTGGGAGCGCAGGCGGGGCGGCACCGTGTCGTCCGGGCCGAGGCCCATCTGACGCAGCAGCCGGGTGCGCTCCTGTCGTTCCTCGTCGCCGACGAGGGCGTCGGCGTCGGCGCGGGCGATCGCGAGCAGGTCACGGGAGACCCCCATCGCGCCGGCCAGCGAGCGCACGCCCAGCAGCGCGGTGAGCGAGTCGTGCCGTCGCTGCCTGGCCTCGGCGTTCGTGGCCAGCCGGCGGGCCATGCCGATGTGGCACTGTGCCGCCCGGGCGCACTGGAAGGCGAGCGCCGCGTCCACCCCGCTCTCCCGCTGCAGCAGCTCGGCGATCGCCTCCGGCGCGGGGGTGCCGAGGCGGACGACGCGCACCCGGGAGCGGATCGTCGGCAGCAGGTCGGAGGCGGCCGGTGCGCAGAGCATCCAGACCGTGCGCTCGGGCGGCTCCTCCAGCGACTTCAGCAGGGCGTTCGAGGTGTACTCGGTCATCCGGTCGGCGTCCTCGATGATCTGGATGCGCCAGCGGCCGACCGAGGGCGACAGCTGTGCCTCGCGCACCATGCGGCGCACGTCGGCCACCGCGAGAGTCATCGCCTCGGTCGCGAGCACCTGGACGTCGGGATGCGTGTCAGCGTCGACGAGCGCGCGCTGCCGGTCGGGGTCGGCCGCGCCCGCGGCCTGCAGCTCCGCGGCGAACGCCCGGGCGGCGACGGAGCGCCCCGAGCCGGCCGGGCCCGTGAACAGCCAGGCGTGCGTCATGACGCGTGGGTCGTCGGCGTGGGCGATGGTGCGCGCGAGCCCGGCCACGACCTCCGGCTGGCCGACCAAGGCGCGCAGCCGGCTGGTCGACGGCAGCTCGGGCTCGGCCGCGTGGGACGCGGCAGGCGCGGCGGCGTGGAGATCGGTCGTCATGGCAGCAGCCTAGCGGCCGCCGCTGACGCCGTGCGCCGCGTCTGACGCGGGGTGGAGAGCGTGGACGCGGTCGAGGGCCCGTGCCGCGATGCGATCGGCGCTCTGGCGCGCGTCGACCACGAGGAATCGCTCCGGCTCGGCGTCGGCGAGATCGAGGAACGCCCGCCGCACGCGCTCGTGGAACGCGCCGTCCTCCCGCTCGAGCCGGTCCGGGGCCTCGCCCTTGCGTGCGCGCCGCACGCCTGCCTCGGCGACGGGCAGGTCGAGCAGCACGGTCAGGTCAGGCAGCCGTCCCCCGGTGGCCCACAGCGACAGCCCGCGGATCTCGTCGGCGGAGAGGCTGCGCCCGGCGCCCTGATAGGCGATGGACGAGTCGAGGTAACGGTCGCAGAGCACCACCGCCCCCGCGGCGAGCGCCGGGTCGATGACCCGGGCGACGTGCTGGGCACGATCGGCCGCGTACAGCAGCGCCTCGGCGCGCGCGTCGACGGGGCCGTCCGTATGCAGCAGCAGCTCGCGCAGCGCGCGGCCGAGCGCCGTGCCCCCGGGCTCGAGTGTCTCGACGACCTCCCGTCCCTCGGCGCGGAGTGCCGCGGCGAGCCGACGCACCTGGGTCGACTTGCCAGTCCCGTCAATGCCCTCGACAGTGACGAAGAGCCCGCTCACGCGTCCTCGCCGGCCCCGGTCGACCCCGCAGCGGACTGCTTCGCCGGCGCCTTCTTCGCGGCCGACCCCGCGGTCTTCCTCGCGGTCGACCCCGCCGTGGCCTTCTTGGCCGTGGCCTTCTTGGCCGTCGCCTTCTTGGCCGTCGCCTTCTTGGCCGTGGCCTTCTTGGCCGTCGTCTTCTTGGCCGTGGCCTTCTTCGCGGTGCGCCGCTTCGCCGGGCCCTTCTCTCGTTTGATCGCGAGCAGCTCGACGGCGCGCTCGAAGGTGAGGTGCTCCGCATCCTCGGCCTTCGGCACGGTCGCGTTGACCTCGCCGTCGGTCACGTAGGGGCCGAAGCGCCCGTCCTTGACCACCACCGCGCCGCCGCTGACCGGATCCGGGCGGTCGAAGGCCACCAGCGGCGGCTTCGCCGTGCGACGGCCGCCGTACTTCGGCTGGGCGAGGATCTCCTTCGCCTGGTCAAGCGTTGTGGTGAAGATCGCCTCCTCGTCAGGCAGCGACCGGGTCTCCTTGCCGTGCTTCAGGTACGGTCCATAGCGGCCGTTGAGCGCCTGGACGGGCTCGCCGTCGAGCTCGCCGATCGTGCGGGGCAACGCGAGCAGCCGCAGCGCGTCGGGCAGTCCCACCGTCGCGGGATCCATGCTGCGGAACAGCGAGGCGGTCGGGGCCTTCTCGCCCTTCGGCCACTCCTCTCCCTCCGGCAGGGTCTCGGTCACGTAGGGGCCGAACCGCCCGGAGCGGACCACGACCGCGTGCCCGGTGACCGGGTTCACCCCGAGCTCGCGATCGCCGCTGGGTCGGTCGAGGATCTCGCGGGCCGTCTGGGGCGTCAGCTCGTCGGGCTCCATGCCCTCGGGCAGGCTGACCCGGCGCGGCTGGTCGGCGCCCTCGACCGTCTGCTCGAGATACGGCCCGAACCGCCCCATGCGCAGGGCGATGTCATCGGTGATGGGCGTCGTGTTGATGGCTCGCGCGTCGATCTCGCCGAGGTCGTCGATCACCGACCGCAGCCCCGGATGGTCGCCCTCACCGAAGTAGAACTGGTGCAGCCAGTGCCGACGGTCCTCCTCGCCGGCGGCGATGCGGTCGAGGTCGCTCTCCATCTCGGCGGTGAAGTCATAGTCGACCAGCGACCCGAAGTGCTGCTCGAGCAGGCGGATCACGGAGAACGCCACCCAGGTGGGCACGAGGGTCTGGCCCTTGCGGGTGACGTACCCCCGGTCGACGATCGTGGAGATGATCGCGGCGTACGTCGAGGGGCGGCCGATCCCCAGCTCCTCGAGGGTCTTCACCAGGCTCGCCTCGGTGTAGCGCGGCGGCGGCAGCGTCTCGTGCCGTTTCGGGGACGCCTCGGTCACCCCCGTCCACTGCCCCGCGACGAGTGCGGGCAGGCGCCGCTCGCGGCCGCGCTCCCCGTCGGCGTGACGGGAGGCGTCCTGCCCCTCCTCGTATGCGTCGAGGAACCCGCGGAACGTGATGACCGTGCCGGACGCGGTGAAGCCCGCCTGGAGCCCCCGGCCGTCGTAGCGCAGCTGCGCGGTCGCGGTGGAGCCGGTGGCGTCGGCCATCTGCGAGGCGACGGTGCGCTTCCAGATCAGCTCGTACAGGCGCAGCTCATCGCCGCGCAGGGTGCCGGCGAGCTCCCTGGGCAGCCGGAAGTGATCGCCCGCAGGGCGGATCGCCTCGTGCGCCTCCTGCGCGTTCTTGGCCTTGCCGGTGTACACCCTGGGCCGCTCCGGCACCGACTGCTCGCCGTACAGGGCGCGGGCCTGCGTGCGCGCCGCCTCGACCGCCTGGTGGGAGAGCACCGGGGAGTCGGTTCGCATGTAGGTGATGTAGCCGTTCTCGTACAGCCCCTGGGCGAGACTCATCGTCTGGCGGGCGGAGAAGCGCAGCTTGCGCGCGGCCTCCTGCTGCAGCGTCGAGGTGGTGAACGGCGCCGCCGGACGCCGCCGGTAGGGCTTCGCCTCGACGGACGCGACCTCGAGTCGCGCGTTCTCGAGCGCGTCGGCGAGCCCGGTCGCCTCCGCCTCGGTGAGCACGTGGGCGGCGGACTTCAGCTGCCCCTGGTCGTCGAAGTCGCGCCCGGTGGCGGTGCGCACGCCGCCGTACGAGACCAGACGCGCCTCGAACGACTCGGCGTCGTCCGTGGCCGCCTGCACGGTGACGTCCCAGTACTCGGCGGGATGGAAGGCCATCCGCTCGCGCTCACGCTCGACCACGAGCCGCGTCGCCGCGGACTGGACGCGGCCGGCGGACAGGCCGGGGCCGACCTTGCGCCACAGCACCGGGGAGATCTCGTAGCCGTAGAGCCGGTCGAGGATGCGCCGGGTCTCCTGCGCGTCGACCAGGGCCGTGTCGAGCTCGCGGGTGTTCTCCTTCGCCCGGTCGATGGCCTCCTTGGTGATCTCGTGGAACACCATGCGGTGCACCGGGACCTTCGGCTTGAGCACCTGCAGCAGGTGCCAGGCGATCGCCTCTCCCTCGCGATCCTCATCAGTGGCGAGGTACAGCTCGTCGGCGTCCTTGAGCGCCCGCTTCAACTCGGCCACGGTCTTGCGCTTCGAGGCGCTCACCTCGTAGTACGGTTCGAACCCGTTGTCGACGTCGACCGAGAACTTCCCGAGCGACCCCTTCTTGAGCTCCGGCGGCAAGTTCTTCGGCTCGATGAGGTCGCGGATGTGCCCCACCGAGGCGAGCACCGTGTATCCGTCGCCCAGGTATCGGCCGATGGTCTTCGCCTTCGCCGGGGACTCGACGATGACCAGTCTCTTCGTGTGTGCCACTTGCACTCCCTTGAGTCCGCGCCGTGCGCGGTGTCGCATTCCGACGGTCGGCTCGCGCGCCGCCGCCACGAGTCGGAGCGACGACGATCGGTGCCCGGCGGACGCATCCCGGCGACCGGCCCGGACGGTGCCTGTCGCCTCCCCAATATAGGGGAGCGCCCGGAGGACGGCCAAAGCGGCCCGGTTCGTCCGCCGCTCGGCCGCAGGGGCTCCGGTTGCACGCCCGCCACACGTCAGTCCGCCCCGCCGCTCGCCCGCCAGCGCCTGCCGCACGCCCCGGACGTCGCCATCAGGTCGCCCGGCGGATCCCCCGCCGCGGATCGCTCGCCGCCGGTATCGGGTCGCCCGGCGTGCGCGGTCGACTCCGCCCCGCCGAACGGGGTGTCGATCCGGACCGTCACCAGCATGCCGCGATCCGTCTCGTCGCACGCCATGACCGTGGCACCATGCGCGGCGGCCACCTGCTGCGCCCGGCCGCAGGGATCGTCGGCCACCAGCCCGCGCTGGGCGTGCGAGGCCTGCAGCGCGGCCACGCCCGCCACCGCCCGAGCCAGGCCGTGCCGTCGTTGCAGCGGCACCACCGCCGCGATGGTGACGGCGAGCAGCGCGGCGGCGACCAGCAAGGCCACGGCGACGGGGACGCTGCCCCGCTGCCCGGCGCCCGACGCCCGACCGGAAGCCGACACACCGGCGGACATGGTCGTCTCCCCGGGCGGGCGCCCCGGTCGCCGCGCGGTCATCGTCCGTCTCCCGGCACGCACACCCGCTCGTCGATCCGGGCCACCGGCACCCCCAGCAGTCGTGCGGGCGCCGACACCCGGGCACACCGCAGATCGCCGGATCGCTCGAAGCCGATCTCCGCGCCGGGCAGCACCTGCCGGGCGATGGCCCCCGCCCGCGTCTCGCCCTCGCCACGGCCGAGACTGCGCGCGGCGGCGGCCGCCGCCTCGGCCACCACCGGCACCGAGGCGGCGATCGCGCCCGTGCCCACCACCACGGCGAGCACGAGCACGAGCACCGGCAGCACGACCGCCAGCTCCGCGGTCACGGAGCCCGCCTGCCGAGCATGCCCGGCGACCGCCCGGCTCATGGCGCCGAGGTGAGCGCGCCGCGGACCAGATCCGTGAGGATCTGCCGCACCTCATCCCCGCGCAGGATCAGCACGAGCACGCCGGCGAAGCCGACCGCGCCGAGCATCGCGATCGCGTACTCCGCCGTCGCCGCTCCGCGCTCCAGACCCGCCGCGCGCAGGCGGCCCGCCGTCCACGCCGTCAGCCGCAGCGCCCCCGATCGCCATCGAGCACGGGTGACCCCCGCGCTCCTGGTGCTCCCTGCCTCGATCACCGGCTTCTGTTCTCTCGCCCTCATGATCGTCGCTCCTCTCCGCCGCGATGCGGCACTCTCCGGCCCGGCGGTCCGGGCCGGTCACGCCTCCATCGTGTGAGACGGAGGATGGCCCGCTCCATCCCGCATGGACCGCTGTGCAGGGCGTCGGTCGTCCCCGCCGCCTGTGCAGAGTCCGCCCCGGCGCCCATGGCCGGCGCCCCGGGCTCGGGCGGCGTGCCGAGGCTCGGGCGATGTCGGCGCACCGTACGAGAGGTCTCGGGGGGTGCACGGCGGTCCACCCGGCGCTCGCCGGCTCGAGCCCCATGAGCCCGGGGCGGATCAGCCGAGCACCGCGAGGGTGTCGCCCAGGACGGCGGCGATCATGGGCAACACGCTCAGGATGATGAAGGCGGGCAGCGCGCACACCCCGAGCGGCAGCAGCAGCCTGGTCTCGAGGCTCGCCGCGATCTGCCGCAGCCGCGTCGATCGCTCCCGTTCCAGCCGACGCCGCTCGCCGTCGAGTAGACCGACCAGCGGGACGCCGCTGCGCCGCCACAGCCGCAGCAGCCGGTCGAGCCTGGCCCGTTCGACCGCACGATCCTCGCGCAGCCCCGCCCGATGCAGCATCCGCACGGCGAGGGCCACCGCGCCGTCGGCGTCCCGCCCGGCCCGCACCCCCAGCTCGACGGCGAGCAGCAGCAGACCGTCGGAGGCATCGGGCGGACGCAGCGCCCGCAGCATCCGCCGCTGCCACCGCGCCCCGGCGGCGGCGAGCGCCCCGCCCGCGACGAGGCACCCCCAGCCGAACGGCGTCGTGAACAGCACGCCGAGCACGTCGGCGCCCACGAGCGCGCCGAGCGCGACACCGGCAACCGGCAGCCACTGCAGCAGCCGAGCGGTCGAGCGGGGGCCCGCGGCGACGCCGTGCTCCTCCTCCACCGCCCGCGCCATCCCCTCGAGCCCGGCGGCCAGCCGGCGCAGCGCGTCCACGAGTGGGGCGCCGCTCGCCTCAGCCACACCCCAGATCGCGGCGACCCGCCGCCAGGCCGCGACCAGCGCGCCGAACCCCGCGGCGCGCTCCGCGCCGAACCGGCGCGGCTCCCGCTCCAGCCGGGCGAGCTCATCGGTCAGCGCCGCCGCGACCCCCTGTCGGTGCGCCGCGTCGCGGACCGGTGCGAGCAGACGCCGCCCCGCGTCCTCGCCCTCGTCGACCAGCAGCTCGATCGCCCTGGGCACCGGGACCCCGGCCCCCAGCAGCCCCGACAACGCGACCAGCAGACCGGCCGCCTCACGCAGGCGGGCGGGCTCGTCGTTCACGGCCGGCTCCCCGCCCCCAGTCGCCGCGCGTGCAGCCGCCCGTCGACGCCGACCTCCAGCCGGCCGACCGCCTCGAGTCGGCGGCGTCCGCCGTGCCGGGTGACGTGCAGCAGCGCATCGAAGGCGCTCGCCGCCTGGCGGGCGAGCGCGCGCTCCCCCACGCCGGCCAGCAGCGCCATCGCCTCGAGCCGGGCGGGGACGTCCTCGATCGAGTTCGCGTGGAGCGTGCCGGCGCCGCCGCGGTGCCCGGTGTTCAGCGCGGCCAGCAGGAGCATCAGCTCCGGTCCGCGGCACTCCCCGACGACGATGCGGTCCGGGCGCATCCGCAGCGACTGGCGCAGCAGCGCCTCGAGGCCGACCTCGCCGCGGCCGTCGGCATTCGCTTGACGCGCCTCCAGCTGCACGACGTGCGGATGACGCACCGCCAGCTCGGCGACGTCCTCGACGCAGACGATGCGCTCGTCGGCGGGGACGCGCTCGAGCAGCGCGCGCAACAGGGTGGTCTTGCCCGCGGCGGTGCCGCCGCTGATGAGCAGGCTGGCGGAGTCGGCGACGAGCCGTTCGAGCAGCGCCCGCTGGGTGGGATCGATCATGCCGGCGGCGGCGAGCGCGTCGAGGCCGTGGAGCCCGGCCCGGGGCACGCGGATGGACAGCTGCACGTCGCCCACCGCGATCGGCGGCAGCACCGCGTGCACGCGCAGCGACCCCAGCCGCACGTCGGCGAAGGGAGTGGCGTCGTCCAGATGCCGGCCGCCGGCCGCGATGAGCGCCGTGGCGAGCGCCCGCAGGCGATCCGGGCCGCCCAGCCCCAGCGGCACCCGCTCCATGCCGCGGCCGCGATCGATCCACACCCGGCCGGGCCCGGTGACGAGCACATCCGTCACGTCGGGCAGCTCGACGAGGGTGCGCAGCGGCCCCAGCAGCCCCAGGACGCCCCCGGCCCCCGCCGTGCCGTGCCGTCTCTCCGCGTCGCTCATGCCCTCCAGTGCAGCGGACGGCGCGTCACGACGCCCGGTCGGTGCGGAGGCTGTGGACGGCGCGGGTGCTCGCGCCGCCCTGTGCACGGTGACGTCGCGCACGAGGCGGCGGGACGTCACCGGCGCGGTGGCCGAGACCCCTGGACGACCGGATGCTCAGGGGATCGGTTCGCTCAGGCGGCGACCTCGACGGTGATCTCCACCTCGACCGGGGCGTCGAGCGGCAGGACGGCCACGCCGACCGCGCTGCGCGCGTGCGCTCCGTCGTCGCCGAACACCTTGCCGAGCAGCTCGCTCACCCCGTTGACGACGCCGGGCTGACCGGTGAACGAGGGATCCGAGGCGACGAAGCCGACCACCTTGACCACGCGGACGATCCGGTCGACGCCGCCGGCGGCGTCCGCGGCCGCGGCCAGGGCGTTGAGGCCCGCGATGCGGGCGAGGCGCTTCGCCTCCTCCGGCGAGACCAGCCCCGCGCCCTCGCCGACCTTGCCCGTGGCGGGCAGGGCGCCGTCGACGAACGGCAGCTGCCCTGAGGTGTGCACGAGGTCGCCGCTGCGGCGTGCGGGTACGTACGCGGCGACGGGGGCCGCGACGGGTGGCAGGGTGACGCCGAGCTGTTGGAGACGGGTGGTGACGGTCATGAGAACCTCCTGGCTGTATGGATGCGGACGCGACCGGGTGTCCGCCGGCTCACCCCTCGACGGGGCGCTTGAAGTAGGCGACGAGCCCGCCGGTGGGGCCCGGCACGACCTGCACGAGCTCCCAGCCGTCAGCGCCGAAGTTGTCGAGGATCTGCTGGGTGTTGTGGATGATGAGCGGTGCGGTCAGGTACTGCCAGCGGGTCATCTCTCCTCCGATCGTGAACGCGCGGGGCTGCCTCACAGCCACATCGCGTAGCATCTACCCTATGTCCTCTCATCTGACCGCACCCGGACGGCATCTGGGGCGCTCCATCCTGCGCTTCATCGCCGCCTCGACCGCACTCGGACTCGCCACCGTGGGGCTGCTGACCCCGGTCGCCGCCATCATCAGCGTCTATGGCGCGGACATGGTCAACATCGCCAAGACGCTGCCCGCCTCGCTGGCCAACGTGGAGATGCAGAGCCCCTCGACACTGTACGGCAAACTTGACGGAAAGGACGTGGCCTTCGCCACCTTCTACGAGAAGAACCGGGTGCCGCTCACCGCCGAGGAGATCCCCGATGTGGTCAAGAACGCCGTGGTCTCGATCGAGGACCCTCGCTTCTACGAGCACGGCGGCGTCGACTTCGCCGCGGTGATGCGCGCGGTGCTGCAGAACCAGAGCAGCGGCTCGACGCAGTCGGGCGCCTCGACGATCACCATGCAGCTCGTGCGCAACCTGCGCATCGAGAGTGCCGAGTGGAAGGACGACGAGGACGCCATCGACAGCGCCCGCGAGGAGACCGCCTCGCGCAAGCTGCTCGAGATGCGCTACGCCATCGGGCTCGAGCACAACTACACGAAGGAGCAGATCCTCACCAGCTACCTCAACTACGCCTCCTTCGGCGGCAATGTCTACGGCATCGGCGCCGCCGCGCAGTACTACTACGGCAAGGATGCGAAGGACCTGACCCTGCCGGAGGCGGCCCAGCTGGTCAGCGTGTTCCCGTCGCCGAACAGCTACCGCGTCGACGTGGCCGACAACCTCGACCGTGCGAAGGCCCGACGGGACCTGGTGCTGCAGCGCATGGTCGACCGCGGCTACATCGACCAGGCTGCGGCAGACGAGGCGATCGCCACGCCGATCACCCCGCACATCACCCAGCAGCCGCGCGGCTGCGAGGTCGCCGAGCACAACGCGGCGTACTTCTGCGACTACGTCGTCAACCTCATCCGCAACGACAGCACGTTCGGCGACACCGCCGACGACCGCACCGCCCTGCTGCGTCGCGGCGGCCTGCAGATCTACACGAGCATCGACCTCAGCCTGCAGGACGAGGTGCAGGCCGACATCGACAAGCACATCAACCGATCGGACAAGATCGGCGCGGCGTCGACCGTGGTCCAGGTGGGCACCGGCCGCGTCCTCGCCATGGCGCAGAACCGCACCTACTCGCAGACGAACGGCGATGGGACGGATCTGAGCCGCACGGCGGTGAACTACAACACGAACTACGACGAGGGCGGCTCCTCCGGCTTCCCCGGCGGCTCGACCTACAAGGCCTTCACCCTCATCGACTGGCTGAAGCAGGGGCACACGCTCGACGAGCGCGTCTACGCCCCGGCCGGCACGTACTACCAGAAGAACTTCCCGGACCGCTGCAAGTCCGGCGGCTGGGCAGGCACCTGGTCGCTCGAGAACGCCGAGAGCTTCCCCTCCTCCTTCGACGTGCGCTACGCGACCAAGCACTCGATCAACTCGGGCTTCGCGGCGATGGCCGAGCAGCTCGACCTGTGCGACATCCGTGACACCGCGGTGTCGTTCGGCATCACCACCCAGGCCAACGGTGAGGAACTCGATCACCAGCCCGCGAGCGTGATCGGCACGAACAACGTCTCGCCGATCCAGATGGCCTCCGCGTACGCAGGCATCGCCAACGACGGCACGTACTGCACGCCCCAGGCGATCCTGCGCGTCGTCGACGGCAGCAACGGCAGCGAGCGCCCGGTGACCGCCTCGCAGTGCTCGCAGGCGACGACAGCCCAGGTCGCCCGGACCGCGACGAGCGCCCTGACCGGGGTGTTCGGCAGAGACGGCACCGCCGCGAAGGCCGCCACCGGCGACGGCTCGGCCATCGCCGGCAAGACCGGCTCCACCGACAACTACCATCAGACCTGGCTGGTGGGCTACACGACGTCGACGGCCCAGGCCACCTGGGTCGGCAACGGCACGGGGCTGGCGAAGTCCGACCTGCGCTACTACTCCATCAAGGGCACCGCCGGGTGGAACGTCCGCTACGCGCTGTTCAAGGACATCCAGACCGACATCCACACCTCCTATCCCGGCGCGGCGAGCTTCCCCGACCCGAACGACACCTCGGCCACGGCGCGCACGCTGCCCGTGCCGGACGTGACCGGCCAGGACCCCGAAGCCGCGCGCGGCACGCTCGAGCAGGCCGGCTTCCAGGTCGCGATCTCGCCGGAGCAGCGCGCCTCGACCGCCGCGGCCGGCACGGTCGCCGAGACCGATCCGCCCGCGAACACGATGGCCGGCGCGAACGCGCTGATCACCGTGTACCTCAGCAACGGGCAGACGCCGACCGCGACCCCGTCACCGACGCCCTCGACGAGTTCGGCCTCTCCGTCGGCCTCGGCGAACTCCCAGCGCCGCTCGTCTGGCTCATCCTCGTCGAAGACCAAGACCTCCACGACGGGACGCTGATGCTCTCGTCCGCCTCCCCGGCACGCGCCGCCGGACGCGTTCTCGCCGGTGCCGCGGCCGCCGGCGGCGCGCTGCTCGCGTACGGCTCGCTCGTCGAACGCCGTGCGTACACCGTGCGCGAGGTGACGGTGCCCGTGCTTCCCGCGGGAGCCGCATCCCTGCGCGTGCTGCACCTGTCGGATCTGCACCTGGCGCCCTGGCAGCACGACCGGGTCGCCTGGGTGCGCGGGCTCGCCCGGCTGCACCCGGATCTCGTGATCGACACCGGCGACAACTTCGGCCACGTCGACGCGCTGCCGGCGATCCTCGAGGCGCTCGGCCCGCTGCTCGCGCTGCCCGGCGGCTTCGTGTACGGCTCGAACGACTACTTCACCCCGCTGCCGAAGAACCCGCTGGCGTATCTGCTGCACACCAGCCGGGTCGAGCGGGAGCGGCCGGACATCGACACGGCGGCGCTCACCTACCGGCTCGTGGAGGCAGGCTGGCACCGCCTCGACAACCGGTCGGCGGTGGTCACCGTCCACGGGCTGCGCATCGGCCTGGTCGGCACCGGCGACGCGCATCTGCGCGAGGACGCCCCGCGCACGCTGCGCCGCAACCTCACCTCGCTGCCCGCCGACGTCGACCTCGTGCTCGGTGTCACCCACGCCCCGTACCGTCGCGTGCTCGACGGCTTCGCGTCGATGGGCGCCAACCTCGTGCTGGCCGGGCACACGCACGGCGGTCAGGTGCGCGTGCCCGGCGTCGGCGCGCTCACCGCGAACTGCGACCTGCCACCCGCGCTCGCCCGTGGGCTGCACGTGTGGCGCTGGCGCGACCGGCGGATGCCACTCAACGTGAGCGCCGGCGTGGGCACCTCGATCTACGCGCCGATCCGCTTCGCCTGCCGCCCGGAGGTGACACTGCTCACGCTGGTGCCGCGGCAGGACGCGGCACGCTGAGCCGCATCCACCCGGGGCCCGCCGGGCGGACGGATCGCCGGGGCGAGGCGAGGCCGGTCGAACGGGTGCCGACACCGTGGGGTCGCCCCGGCGCCCCCGGGACGGCGAGGTTGCCGCGCCTCCGCGAGAGGGGCTACACTGGAGCAGTTGCCGCCACGGCCGCGAGGTCGGGGCTCGGTGACATCGGGGTATAGCGCAGTTTGGTAGCGCGCTTCGTTCGGGACGAAGAGGTCGTGGGTTCAAATCCCGCTACCCCGACAGCAAGGCCTCCCGGGCCGACCGCCAGGTCGCCAGAGGGGTGAGACACCCGCCGGGTCTCTGCACAGCCCCGGCGGGTCAGACCTGACACCCAGGCCCGGCACCCAGCCCTTGACACAGAGAACGCCCCGGCGTCCGCGGATCTCCGCGAGCGCCGGGGCGTTCCGCGTCTGTGCCCGTGGCGGACATGCTGGACCGTGGCAGACGTGCGTGACGCGTGCGACGCCGGCCGTGTGGCGCCATCCTGCGGGTTCCGGAGCCTCGCCGCCGCGTCCGGCCGGCCGCCCGGCGGGCGGGCGCACGACGCGTGCCGGCGCCCGCCCGCTCCGGGCCGCTCAGTCCTTGAGCACCCGGCCGACCTGGAACGCGCGCACGATCTGCACGATGCCGAGCACGAGCGCGAGTGCCCCGCCCCACACCCACAGCGCGAGCCCGCCCAGTCCGGGCAGGGAGAGCATCAGGACGCCCGCGATGATGCTCAGGATCGCGAACAGGATCGTCCACGCCTTCACACCGGTGCTGCCGATCAGGGTGAGCGAGAGCACGCCCTCGAAGATCCACGCGATGCCGACCATGATGCCGATGACGATGGCGAACGCCTCGGTTCCCGCCTCGATGTTCGTGAACGCCAGCACACCGGCCACGATGAACAGCAGGCCGAGCAGGGCGTCACCGACCCGCGCCCAGCCGCTCTGCACCTGCGAGAAGATGCCGATCCCGAGCAGCACGAGCCCCTGCAGCACCGCGTACGCGGCGACGAGCGCGAACAGTACGGCGAACGTCGCCCCCGGCCGCCACAGCACCGCCACGCCGAACAGCGTCAGCAGCACACCGCCGATGCCAAGGGCGGTGCGGACGGTGCTCACCGCACCGGTGATGGGATCCACCGTGTTCCGATCGGACATGTCTTCCTCCTGCGTTCCACCCGCCGTCAGGCGGGGTCCTCGCCGCACAATCCGGTCGCGCGGCATCGTTCAGCCCAGTCTATGGGTGCGCTGTGCCGGGTGGGCGATGGATCTCGCGGACGGGGACCGGTGCCGCGGGACCCGCGTGGCAGGGGCCGCGACCCGTGCCGGGGGGCTGGCGCGCCCCGCCGACCGGTGGACGCGGGGCGGGGCGCCGACTAGACTCGGCAGGTGCCTGACCTCTCTGACGTCCACTCCTCCTCTCCCTCCGCCGCCGACCCCACGACCGCCGTCGATCCGACCGACGCGCGTCCCGCGACCGCGGACGCCCCCGGAGCAGACGTCACGCCTGCATCCTCGACCAGTGCCCCGGAGCCGGCTGAGGCCCCGGAGTCGACCGGTGCCGGTGCATCCGCGCCGGTGACTGACACCCCGTCCGCCGCCGACGACGCATCCGCCGACGAGGCGACCCCGGCGTTCACCGACCTCGGCCTGCCCGCCCCGCTGCTCGAGGCGCTCGACGCCATCGGCTACGAGTCACCCTCGCCGATCCAGGCCGCGACGATCCCGACCCTGCTCGCCGGCCGCGACGTGGTCGGCCAGGCGCAGACCGGCACCGGCAAGACCGCCGCGTACGCGCTGCCCATGCTCGCCGCGATCGACCCGGCCGTGCGCACCCCGCAGGCCCTCGTGCTCGCCCCGACCCGCGAGCTCGCCTTGCAGGTGTGCGAGGCCGTCGAGCGCTTCGCCGCGCGGCTGCCCGACATCCGCATCCTGCCCGTCTACGGCGGGCAGGGGTACGGCACCCAGCTGGCGGCGCTGCGGCGCGGCGTGCACATCGTTGTCGGCACGCCCGGCCGTGTCATGGACCACATGCGCCGCGGCACCCTCGACCTGACCGGCCTGCGCATGCTCGTGCTCGACGAGGCCGACGAGATGCTGCAGATGGGGTTCGTCGACGACGTGGAGACGATCCTCGCCGAGACCCCCGACACCCGACAGATCGCGCTGTTCTCGGCGACGATGCCGAAGCAGATCCGCCGGCTGGCGAAGACGCACCTGCACGACCCCGCCGAGATCACCGTGCGCTCGAAGACCCAGACGAGCACGAACGTCGCCCAGCGGATGCTCGTCGTCGCCGGACGCCAGAAGCTCGACGTGCTCGCCCGCGTGCTCGAGGTCGAGCGCACCGAGGGCGTGATCGTGTTCGTGCGCACTCGCGGCGACACGGAGACCGTCGCCGAGCGGCTGCGCGCCCGCGGGTTCTCCGCGGCGGCGATCAACGGCGACGTGCCCCAGGCGCAGCGCGAGCGCACCGTGGAGCAGCTGCGCAACGGGCAGGTCGACATCCTCGTCGCCACCGACGTTGCCGCCCGCGGCCTCGACGTCGACCGCATCACGCACGTGATCAACTACGACATCCCGAGCGACCCCGAGTCGTACGTGCACCGCATCGGCCGCACCGGCCGCGCGGGCCGCACCGGCACGGCGATCAGCTTCATCACCCCGCGCGAGCGGCGGCTGCAGACCCTCATCGAGCGCACCACGCGCCAATCGATGGAGCGCATGTCGCTGCCGAGCGTCGACGAGGTCAACGAGACCCGGCTCGCCCGCTTCGACGAGCGCATCACGCAGGCGCTCGAGCGCGAGGACGAGATCGCCGAGCTGCGCGACGTGATCGATCACTACGTGCGCCACCATGACATCCCCGAGACGGACGTCGCCGCGGCGCTGGCCCTCGTCGCCCAGGGCGACCGGCCGCTGCTGCTCGACCCTGTGGCCGACCGCCTCGAGGCGGTGCCCAGGCGGCCGCGCGAGGACCAACGCGGCGGCGACCGACGCGGCGGCTGGGACCGCGGTCGCGGTCGGGACCGCAACCACGGTCGAGGTGGCCGGGGCGACCGGGGCGGGCACTGGAACCGCGACGACCGACGCGGCGGCCGGGATGATCGCGAGCGCCGGGACGACCGCGGGCGTTCCGAGCATGATGGCCGGCGCGACCGGTGGGATCGCGACGACCGCGGCGGACGCGGCCGCTGGGATCGCGACGACCGCGGCGGCAGGCGTTTCGACCGCGACGACCGCGGGCAGCGTGGGCGGGGTGAGCACGATGACCGTCGCCGCTCCGGCCAGGAGCGTCCGCACGGTCAGGAGGAGCACGGCGCGAGCCGTGCCGGGGGGAAGAAGCCCCGCTGGACGGCTCGCCAGCGTGCCGAGCGTGGTCGTCGACCCGACCGACGCGGCGACCGCGACGAGCGCTGAGCGTCCAGGGTTCGAGTGCTGAGGGCGAAGCCGAGGTCGCCGACCCGTTCATGACGTGCGGCTGCTCGCGCCCGCGCGTACGCGATCGCACACCGAGTCCCTGACCTCGCCTCGGCCCGCCGCCCCCTCGTACCGCGGGGTGCGAGGCGCCCGACGCCTAGGCTGAGAGGCATGAACACGCCCGCCGATCCATCCGCACCCCGCCCGCTGATCGATCGGCTGGTCGACAGCGGCCTGCCGTACGGTCTGCCCGACTTCGCCCGGGTGCGCGAGGAGGAGATCGAGCCCGCCATCCGCGCGGGCATCGATCGACATGACCGCGAGATCGCCCGGATCATCGCCGATCCCGCGCCCGCCACGTTCGAGAACACGATCGTCGCGCTCGAGCGCAGTGGCCGCGCGCTCGGCCGCGCCACCGCGCTGCTGTACACGCTCGTCTCGGCGGCGAGCACACCCGGGCTGCTCGCACTGGAGGAGCGTCTCGCCCCCGTGCTCGCCGCCCATGACGACGCGGTGCTGCTCGATGAGCGGCTGTTCGCCCGCGTCGACGCGGTGCATCGATCCCTCGCCGGCGACTCGACCAACGCCAGCACGCGGGCCGCCCCCGACACCTCGACCGCCCCGGCCACCCCGGCCGGCCTCGACCCCGAGTCGCGTCGCCTCGTCGAGCACACCCACCGCGACTTCATCCGCGCGGGCGCCGCGCTCGACGCGGCCGGACGGGCCCGGCTGCGCGAGATCGACGCCGAGCTCGCCACGCTCTCCTCCCGATTCGGCACTCGGCTGCTGGACGACACGAACGCCCTGGCCGTGCGGTTCGCCCATCCCGAGGAGCTCGCCGGACTCACCCCCGCCGAGATCGCCGGGCTCGGCGACCCCGAGCACGGCTGCACGGTGCGTCTGCCTCTGCCGAACGGCCACCCCTGGCTCGCCCGCCTGCGCGTGCGACGCACCCGTGAGCGCATCCTGCGCGCCTCGCTCGCCCGCGGCGCCCACGGCGGCGAGCACGACACCCGGGCGATCGCCCTGCGGATGGCCCGGCTGCGCGCCGAGCGCGCCGAGCTGCTCGGCTGGCCCGATCACGCCACGCTGGTGCTCGCCGACGAGGACGCCGGATCGCCGGAGGCGGTCGAGGCGCTGCTCGCCCGGGTCACCCCGGCCGCGGTGCGGCGGGCGCGCGCGGAGGCGGACGAGCTGCAGCGGCTCGCCGACGTCGGGGGACTCGGCGACGAAGAGCCCGCAGACGAGGTGACCACGGACGACGCCCCCGACGAGGATGAGAAGCCCCGGGCGGAGACGACACCCGAGGACGGTGGCTCCGGCGGCACGACCGCGAGCGCACCCGCCCCTGCAGACGCCCCCTCCCCCGCGATCGCCGCCTGGGACTGGGCCTGGCTCGCCGCCCGCCGCCACGACGCCTGCGTCGACGTCGATCCCGAGGCGCTCCGCGAGCACTTCGAGTTCGATCGCGTGCTCCGTGACGGGGTGTTCCGCACCGCCCGGCTGCTGTACGGCGTGCGGGTCGTCCCCCGGCCGGATCTCGCCGGCTGGCACCCGGACGTGCGCGTGTTCGAGACGAGCCGCACCGATGCGTCCGGACACACCCGGCCGCTGGGCCTCGTGCTCATCGACCCGTTCGTCCGCCCGGAGAAGCAAGGCGGCGCGTGGATGGACACCCTCGTCGAGCAGTCCCGCCTGTTCGACGAGCACGCCGTGGTGACGATGGTGCTCGACATCCAGCCGCCCGCGCCCGGCGAGCCCGCGCTGCTCACCCTGGACGACGTGCGCACGGTGTTCCACGAGTTCGGCCACGCCCTGCACGCGCTGCTGAGCGACGTGACGTACCCGCGCTTCGCCGGCACGAACGTGCCCCGCGACTTCGTCGAGATGCCCAGCCAGTTCAACGAGACGTGGGCGCTGCACCCGCAGGTGCTGCCCCACTATGCACGCAGCGTGCGCACCGGGACCCCGCTGCCGGAGGCGGTCGCCGACCGGCTGCGCGCCGCGGAGCGCCTCGACCAGGGGTTCCGGGCGGTGGAGTACCTCGAGGCGTGCGCGATCGACCTCGCCTGGCACCGGCTCTCCCGGGCCGACACCGACGCGCTGGTCGAGGAGGCGGGGCGCACGTCGGCCGCGCAGGTCGTCGACGCGGTGGAGCAACGCGCCCTCGCCCCACTCGGCCTGGCCGGGGACGCGGGGGCCGCCGACCTCGCCGCCCTCATCCCGCCTCGCTACCGCACCGCGACCTTCCAGCACGCGTTCGCCGGCGGGTACGCGGCCGGGTACGCGTCGTACCTGTGGAGCGAGGTGATCGACGCGGACATCGAGGCGTGGTTCGCCGCGCACGGCGGGCTCGACCGGGCGGCCGGGGAGCGCTTCGCCCGGATGCTCTCCCGCGGCGGGGCGGAGGAGCCCCGTCGGCTCGTCGTGGACCTGCTGGGTCGACAGCCGGATCCGCACGCGCTGCTCGTGCGCCGGGGGTTCGCCTCGGACCCGGAGGACGCGACAGGCGCCTGAGTCGCCGGGGGCTCGCCACGATGCCGGCGGGCCCGGACGCCCGGCACGAGTCTGACGAGCCTCGGGCCCCTCATGGCTCCAGGTGGGCCGCCTGAGCCGCCCTCAGCCCGCGGCCGGCGCGCGCAGCCCGGCGACGACCGCGTGGCGTCCGTCAGTCGGCTGCCGCCCGGCGAGGAACTCGCTGTGCGAGAAGAACCGCGGGTCGGTCACCGTGTCCCACCCGCTCGGCCGCAGGTGCTCCGACCGCACGCCCGCCTCCCGCAGCTGCTCGGGCACGACGTCGGCGAACGCGCGGTCGCCCAGCGCGTGCAGCGGGTACGCGGCGCCATTCGGGGCCGGGCCGAGCCAGGCGAGGATGTTCCCCGGATCGGCGCCGAAGCGCTCGGCGAGCCAGCGCACGGAGGTCGCCCCGCCCCGCTGCTCGACGCTGTGGCGGCCGAGATGGGTGAGCATCACGACGCGCACGACCGGATCGAACAGCACGACCGGCATGCAGTCGGCGACCGGCAGCAGCAGGCCGACGCCGGACGCGCGGGTCGCGAGGGCGTCCACGGGCTCGGCCGCGTCATCCGGGAAGCGAGCGGCGATCGTGTGATCGTCCGGTCCAGCCGCGGTGACCTCGCGGTAGCGGCGGTAGTCGTCACGTCCGTAGGTGATGCGCACGTGCGCGGTGCGTTCAGGGGTGAACCCGGCCGCGCGGGCCAGCCGGGCGCGGTTCGCGCGGACGCGGTCAGCGTCCTCGGCCAGGCGCATGGAGCCGTCGCGCACCTCGGCGACGGCGATGACGAGCTCGGGATGCAG
This sequence comes from Pseudoclavibacter caeni, assembly GCF_008831125.1. Lineage (GTDB taxonomy): Bacteria > Actinomycetota > Actinomycetes > Actinomycetales > Microbacteriaceae > Pseudoclavibacter_A > Pseudoclavibacter_A caeni. Next base: position 117,936 of record NZ_WBKA01000001.1, read on the forward strand.
GGCGACGGTCAGCACCCGGCCAGCCTACCCGGGTCGACGCCGACGCGAGGAGACGCGCAGACGCGACGAGGCCCCGCGCACGTCGGGTGACATGCACGGGGCCTCGATCTCATCGCGAGGCGAGCGGGCCGGCGGACCGGCCGCGTTCAGACGCGGGGAGTGGTCACTTGAGGGTGACCTTGCCGCCGGCGGCCTCGATGGCCTCCTTGGCCTTCTCCGCGGCCTCCTTGTTGACGCCCTCGAGGACGTTGGCCGGGGCGCTCTCGACGAGCGACTTGGCCTCGCCGAGGCCCAGGCTAGTCAGCGAGCGGACGGCCTTGATGACCTGGATCTTCTTGTCGCCGGCGGCCTCAAGGACCACGTCGAACTCGGTCTTCTCCTCCTCGGCGGGGGCGTCGCCCGCGGCCGGGGCGGCGGCCACGGCGACCGGGGCCGCGGCGGTGACCTCGAAGGTCTCCTCGAACGCCTTGACGAAATCGTTCAGCTCGATGAGGGTGAGCTCCTTGAACGCGCTGATGAGCTCCTCGGTGGACAGCTTGGCCATGATTGTTCCTTTGCTTCTTCAGTGGATGTCTGATGGGTCGAGACGATGGTCGTCTCAGGTGGTGACGGATGCGCGCGCAGGGAGACCCTACGCGGCCTCCTCCTGCTTCTGCCGCAGGGCGTCGACGGTGCGGACCGTCTTCGACAGCGGCGCCTTGAACAGGTACGCGGCACCGAACAGCGAGGCCTTGAACGCGCCGGCCAGCTTCGCCAGCAGCACGTCGCGGGTTTCGAGATCGGCCAGCTTCTGCACTTCCTCCGGGCTGAGAGCGGCACCGTCGAAGTAGCCGTTCTTGAGCACCAGAAGCGGGTTCTCCTTGCTGAAGTCACGCAGCGCCTTGGCCACGGTGACGACGTCACCATGCACGAAGACCAGCGCGCTCGGCCCGACGAGGGTGTCATCGAACGCGTCGATGCCCGCCTGCTTCGCGGCGATCCTCGCCAGCGTGTTCTTCACCACGGAGAGGGTCGCATGCTCACGGATGGAGTCGCGGATCCGCTTCAGATCCGCCACCGTGAGGCCGCGATACTCGGTCAGCAGCACGGCGCTCGAGTCGCGGAACCGATCCGCGAGCTCGGCGATTGCGGCTTCCTTGTTCGCCATTGCACTCCTCGTGTGATTCTGCCGGCGGCCCGAGGAGCCCGTGAACGAGAACGAGCCCCGACGCGGATGTCGGAGCTCGGCGGCGCCGGATGCTCGCGCACTCCGACTGCCTTGTTCGTTCACCTGCGCAGGTCGTCACTCACGTGCCCTTCGCCCGCGTCTCGAGGACGCGGGAACCGGCGGTCTATGGCCAGCAGCCAACACTACCCGATCAGTGCACCCGGCACAACCACCGCAGCCCCTCGGACACAAACCGTGCATAGGCCCTCCACTGGTTATCCACAGTCGCCCCGCCTCGCTCGCCCCGGCCGATGTGGTGGCGCAGACTGAGAACCGGCTCGGTCTGCGTCATCCAGCCCCGGCGCCCAGCACCGCCACCCGGCTTCGACGCCCCGGCCCCGCCACGGCATCCCGCCCCGGCCGGACCGCGAGGAGGAGCACATGATCGAGGCCTACTGCCCACGCTGCCGACTGCCCCGCAGCGTCCACCGCCCCTCCTGCCCGGCGACCCACGTCGCCCGGCTCGGCCCGGACCGACTCGCCCGACTCGCGCTCGAGCACGTCGACCGCGTGGCGCTGCGGCACCTGGAGCGCTGGGGCATCGGCCGCGAGCGCGAGGTCGCCCTCGATCTCGACCGGGGACGACTCGTGTGGCGCTTCGAGGAGGGCCCCGCGCTGCGACTGCCGGCCCAGCTCATCGGTGCCTACCACCACGCCGACGGCCTGTTCCGCTGGGCCTGGTCGATGGCGCTCGACACCCCGGCGACCGTGGTGAGCACGCGCCTGCGCACGCTCTCCCTCCGCCGCCGCTGGCCGGCCTTCGTCCAGCCGTCCCTGCCCGCCACGCATCGAGAGGCGCTCGCGCGCACCGGCGTGGCGATGCTGCTCAGCCGCGCGCACGGCGTGCTCGAGGTGCCGTTCAGCACCGGGTGCTCGTGGTACGCGATCTACTCCGTCCGCGGGCAGGGGGCCGGGCGGTCGGGCCGGCCCGGCGGTCACCTCTGACGACTGCCGCGTCGCCCCGCGCCCGACACACCTCGCGCCGCCGCGCCCGACGGGTCTCGCGCCGCTCCCACCGAGCTGCCGCCTCAGCCGCGCGCCGGACGGGGCGCGCACCCCCCCGCCGGACTACGCTGGGCGACGTGTCCAGCGTCCCCGATTTCCTGCGCGACCGCGTCGTCGCCGACAGCCATGACCGGCCCGCCTGGCTGCGGGCCCGCGCGATGGGCATCACCGCGACCGACGCGGCCCATCTGGCCACACCTCGCTCCGTGGCCGGGCTAGTGCGGGCGAAATGCGACCCGTTCGGGTTCGCCGGCAACGCGTACACACAGTACGGGCGCGATCGCGAGCCGGTGATCGCCGAGTGGATGCGCCAGCGCTTCGGCCTGCACTCGAGCACCGTGCTCTTCCGCGCCCTCGCGAACCCCCGCCATCTGGCCACGCCGGACGGTCTCAACGACTGCACCGACGGCGGCGACCTGCTGCTCGCCGAGATCAAGACGAGCACCCGTCCGCTCGAGCGCGCGCCGCGCTCGTACCTGCGCCAGATCTGGTGGCAGCAGCACGTGATGGGCGCCCGGCGCACGCTGCTCGTGTGGGAGCAGCACGAGGGCTTCCACCCGCTGGGCGAGCCCCGGGTGCGGTGGGTCGAGCGGGACGACGCGCAGATCGCCCGCCTCGTCGAGCTGGCGGATGCGACCCTCGCCCGCCTCGACCGCATCGGCACCGATCAGGCCGGTTCGCCCGCCGGCCGGCGCTGAGCGAGGCCCACACGCTCAGACACCGCAGTGCTCCAGCGTCCGACCGCGCTCGCTCGCGGCGCCTCGGTTCAGTCCCGCTCGCCGGTGATGGGCCGGTAGAGCAGCCCGGCGACGACGGCGCCGAGCACCGGGGCCAGGATGAACAGCCACAGCTGGACGATCGCGTCCCCGCCGACGAACAGCGCCGGGGCGATGGAACGCGCGGGGTTCACCGAGGTGTTCGTCACCGGGATCGAGATCAGGTGGATGAGCGTGAGTGTCAGGCCGATCGCGAGCGGTGCGAAGCCGGCGGCGGCACGGCGCCCGGTGACGCCAATGATGACGAGCAGGAACACCGCGGTGAGCACGAACTCGGTGACGAACGCGGGCAGCACCCCGTAGCCCTCCGGCGAGTGGGCGCCGTAGCCGTTCGTGGCGAAGCCCGCGGAGAGGCTGAAGCCAGCCCGGCCCGAGGCGATGACGAGCAGCACCGCGGACGCGGTGATCGCGCCGACGAGCTGCGCGGCGATGTAGGCCGGCACGCGGCGCCAGGGGAAGCGCCCGGCGGTGGCGAGCCCGATCGACACGGCCGGGTTGAAGTGTCCGCCGGAGACGGGGCCGAAGGCGTACGCGCCGACGACGACCGTCAGGCCGAAGGCCAGCGCGACGCCGAGATAGCCGACCCCATGGTCGACCGTCGCGGCGAGCACCGCCGTGCCGGTGCCGCCGAGCACGAGCAGGAACGTGCCGAGGAACTCCGCGCCGAGACAGCCGGCGAGCCTCGGCTGTGCCTCGTCGGTCTGGGTCGTGGTCTTCGTGTCCATGTGCGGTCCCCTTCCTCTCGTCCGCGTGCCGGCCAGCCCCGGGCAGCATGACGTCAGGCGGATGCGTCAGCCGCGTCCGGCGGCAGCGGCCGCCTCCCGCATCGGTCACGGGCGCGATCTCCCGCCAGCGTAGCGGTCGGTGTGGTCCGGGCGCGGACCCGCCCGCGTGTCCGGGCCACGTGGACGACGAGAGCACGCGGAGCCGCAGCTCGGGCAGCCTCCGCTCTCCGCCGCAGAGGGACGCCACGATCTGCGGGACCGTCCCGGCACTCGACGCCGTCCCATGACACGACGAGCGCCCCGCCCGGATCTCTCCGGGGCGGGGCGCTCGAGCGTCGGGGTGACGCGACTACTTGACCGGGGCGGCCAGCGCGTTCACGTCCAGCGGCACGCCGGGGCCGAAAGTCGTCGAGACGACGCCCTTGGTGATGTACCGACCCTTCGCCGCGGCGGGCTTGAGGCGATTGACCTCGTCGAGCGCAGCCTGGAGGTTCTGCGCGAGCGCCTCGGCGGTGAACGACGCCTTGCCGATCACGAAGTGCACGTTGGCGTGCTTGTCGGTGCGGAACTCGATCTTGCCGCCCTTGATGTCCTTGACCGCCTTGGCCGGGTCGGTCGTGACGGTGCCGGTCTTCGGGTTCGGCATCAGACCGCGGGGGCCGAGGACCTTGCCGAGGCGGCCGACCCGCCCCATCAGATCCGGCGTGGCGACGGCCGCGTCGAAGTCGGTCCACCCGTCGGCGACGCGCGCGATGAGCTCGTCGCTGCCGACCTCGTCGGCGCCCGCGGCAGCCGCGGCGTCGGCCGCGTCACCGTTGGCGAAGACGATCACGCGCGCGGTCTTGCCGGTGCCGTTCGGCAGGCTGACCGTGCCGCGGACCAGCTGGTCCGCCTTGCGGGGATCGACGCCGAGGCGCAGGACGACCTCGACGGTGGAGTCGGTGTTCTTCGACCCCGTCTCCCGGACGACGGCCGCAGCCTCCTCCGGGGTGTAGAACTTGCCGGGCACGATCTTCTCGGCCGCGGCCACATAGGCTTTGGAACGCCTCTTCATCTGCTCTCTCCTGTCGGTTCTCCACGGGTGCCGATCACAGCCGGCGAGCCCGCTCGCGGGTCACAGCCCGCATTCCCGGGGCGCCTCCCGGGCGGTGCAGTCGTGGTTGTCGGGTCGGCGCGACCCTCCCACTCCTGTGCGGACGCTACTTGACGACGATGCCCATCGAGCGCGCGGTGCCCTCGATGATGCGGGTGGCGTTGTCCAGATCGTTCGCGTTGAGGTCGGCCATCTTCGTCTTGGCGATCTCGCGGGCCTGGTCCTTGGTGATCGAGCCGACCTTGTCGGTGTGCGGCACGCCGGAGCCCTTGGGGACGCCGGCGGCCTTGAGGATCAGCTTCGCCGCGGGCGGCGTCTTGAGCACGAACGTGAACGAGCGATCCTCATACACGGTGATCTCGACGGGGACCACATTGCCACGCTGCGACTCGGTCGCCGCGTTGTAGGCCTTGCAGAACTCCATGATGTTCACGCCGTGCTGGCCCAGGGCGGGGCCAATCGGCGGGGCGGGGTTCGCCGCACCAGCCTCGATCTGAAGCTTGATGAAGCCCACCGCTTTCTTCTTCGGTGCCATTTCTCTTTTCCTTCTTGCCTATGTTCTCTCCGCGTTCTGCACGGAAAGCCTGTGGGGATGGCCCGTTCCCGGCACGCGGGACGCGGAGCCGTCTCAGAGCTGCTTGGTGACCTGGTCGAACGAGAGCTCGACCGGCGTCTCGCGCTCGAACAGCGAGACGAGCACGGTGAGCTTGCCGCTGGTCGTGTTGATCTCGCTGATCGTCCCGGGCAGGCCGGCGAACGACCCCTCCTTGATGGTGATCGTCTCGCCGATCTCGAAGTCGACGTCGACCGGCACCGGGCGCGCCTGCGCCTTCTTCGCGCCGCCGCGAGGCGTCGCGCCCGCCGCGGCCTGCGCCTGCTTCTCGGCCTCGGACTGCGCGGCCTGCAGCACGGTGGTCTTCAGCATGTCGAAGACCTCCTTGCGGCGCAGCGGCAGCGGGTCGTGTGCGTTGCCGACGAAACCGGTCACGCCCGGGGTGCGGCGCACGAGCTCCCAGGAGTCCTCGTTGAGGAACATGCGCACGAGCACGTACCCGGGGATGCGCACGCGCTTGACCAGCTTGTACTGGCCGTTGCGCACCTCGCGGACGGTCTCGACGGGCACCTGCACCTCGAGCACGTCGTCTCCGCCGTCCTGGGTCTCGCGACGCTTCAGGATGGAGTTGCGGACGCTCTTCTCGTAGCCGGCATAGGTGTGGATCACGTACCACGAGCCCGGCGCACGGCGCAGCTCGCGACGGAACTCGCGCAGGACGACCTCGTCCGGATCCTCGGGCTCGGCCTCCTCCGCCGCGCCCTCGGCCGGCTGCTCGCCGTCCTCCGGACGTGCCTCGAGGCTCTCGGCCGCGGTGCGCTGCACCGTGTCGACGACCGCCTCCGGGGCGTCGGTCGCGGCCGCCTCGGCCGCCTCGGCCGGGGCGGTCTGCTCGAGCTGTGTCTCTTCTTCTGCCACGATCGTTCCTCGAATTCCTGCTGTCTGGCGAGTGCGCCGGGGCGGCGTCACGCGCCGCGGTCGAACACGAAGGTCACCCCGGTGCCGAACGCGAAGTCGAGCACCGTGATGACCCCCATCATGATCAGCACGAAGACGAGGACCACGAGCGTCTGCGTAGTCAGCTCCCGCCGGGTCGGCGTGATGACCTTCCGCAGCTCGCGGAACACCTGTCGGAAGAACAGGATCATCCGTCCGAGCGGGCCACGCGCCCGGGCGCGATCCGCCCTGGCGTTCTCGACCAGGTGCGCGTTCAGCTCGTCGCCCGACGCTGCGGCCATCGTGGTCACCCTCTCCTCGCTGTGCCGGTGTGCTTGGGCATCCCGTTCACACGGAGATGTGCAGGGCGGACAGGACTCGAACCTGCAACCTGCGGTTTTGGAGACCGCTGCTCTACCAATTGAGCCACCGCCCTTCACGCGTCGTCCCCGACGCGTGCACTCCCGCGGCGCACCGACACGTGGCACCACCGCAGGGGCATAGTTCATCTTGGTGTCTGTCAACACCGCGTGCCAGTCTAGCGCCTCCCCGGGCCGGTGTCCACAGCGGGGCGCCGCCACCCGCCGGCCCGGGCATCCATCGGCCACCCGGGAGATCCCCCGTCGCGCATCCGCCACGCCGGACAGCCACGCGACGCCACGGCCAGCGATCCGCCTCTGGCGCGCGGCACGCCCGACGGTAGACTCGTCGCCGTGAGCAGCGAACTTCCCCTCTCTCCGCGCATCCTGTCCATCCACGAGTCAGCCACGCTCAAAGTCGACGCCAAGGCGAAGGCCCTGAAGGCACAGGGCCGACCCATCATCAGCTACGGCGCCGGCGAGCCCGACTTCCCCACGCCGGCGAACATCGTCGACGCCGCCCGGCGCGCCCTCGGTGACCCGACCAACTTCCGCTACACCCCGGCCTCGGGCCTGCCCGAGCTCAAGCGGGCCGTCGCCGCGAAGACGCTGCGCGACAGTGGAGTCGAGGTCGACCCGGCGCAGGTCGTCATCACCAACGGCGGCAAGCAGGCCGTGTACGAGGCCTTCGCCACGCTCGTCGGCGAGGGCGACGAGGTCATCGTCCCGGGCCCGTACTGGACGACCTACCCCGAGGCCATCCGCCTCGCCGGCGGCCGCCCGGTGACGGTCTTCGCCGGCGCGGACCAGGGCTACCGGGTCACCGTCGACCAGCTGGAGGCCGCCCGCACCGACCACACCCGGCTGCTCGTGTTCGTCTCGCCCTCCAACCCCACCGGCGCCGTGTACTCCCCCGAGGAGACCGCGGCGATCGCCCGCTGGGCCGTCGAGCACGACATCTGGATCCTCGCCGATGAGATCTACCAGAACCTCACCTACGACGGCGTCGAGGCGCACAGCATCGCCTCGGCGATCCCGGAGGCGGCCGCGAACACGGTGCTCGTCAACGGCGTCGCGAAGACGTACGCGATGACCGGCTGGCGCGTCGGCTGGCTCGTCGGGCCGCGACGGGTGGCGAAGGCCGCGTCGAACATGCAGTCGCACCTGACCTCGAACGTGTCGAACATCTCGCAGCGCGCCGCGATCGAGGCCCTCACCGGCCCTCAGGACGCGGTGGCCGCCATGCGCGCCGCCTTCGACCGGCGACGGCGCACGATCGTCGCCGAGCTGTCGCGCATCGAGGGATTCACCGTGCCGACCCCGCAGGGGGCGTTCTACGCCTACCCCGATGTCACCGGCGTGCTCGGCCGCACCTGGCACGGCGTCACCCCGACCACCTCGCTCGAGCTGGCCGACCTGCTGCTCGAACGGGCAGACGTCGCGGTCGTGCCCGGCGAGGCCTTCGGCCGCAGCGGCTACCTGCGCCTGAGCTACGCGCTCGACGACGCGTCGCTGCTCGAGGGCGTGCAGCGTCTGCAGCACTTCTTCGCCGAGGGCTGAGACCCTACCCGTCGTCTCACGCGCGGGTGAACAGTCGCGCGCGCACTCGATAGACTGGGGATGAACCCCGCGGGGCCCGACCCCGGCGCGACGTCCGACGTCACGCGAGTCCGCACCCGCATCCCTCAGGAAGGCGAGGCAACATGACGGATCGACGTCCGCTCACGACGCTCGTCGGCGACATCTCGTCCGACGTCCAGGAGCTGGTGCACGAGGAGATCGCGCTCGCGAAGGCGGAGGTGCGACAGTCGGCCCGCAACGCCGCCGTGGGCGGCGGCCTGTTCATCGCGGCCGGGCTCACCGCGGTGCTCGCCCTGTTCTTCCTCGCGCTCGCCGCCTGGTGGGGCCTCGGGCTGCTGATCGGCAACGCGCTGTCCGGCCTGGTGCTGGCCGTCGTGCTGCTCGTCATCGCGGGGATCGCCGTCGGCGTCGGCGTGCGACGGGTCCGGCGTGTCAAGGGCGCGCCACGCACGGTGGAGTCCGTGCGCGGTCTCGCCCGGTCATTCACCCCTGAGAGGAGCCGGCGATGAGCGCCAGCGTGTACAGCGACCCCACGGACCGTCCCGCGGATCTGCGCGATCCGAACGCGGTACCGCCGCACCCCAAGCACTCTGAGACCGCCGATGCCCGCCCGGCGGCCGCCCCGCGGCATCCCCTGCTCGACGACCCCGAGGCGCTGCTGCCCGCGAACGCTTCGGAGGCAGACCACATCGTCGCGCGCATCGAGCGCGCCCAGCGGTCGCTCTCCGCGAACGTCACGGAGCTCGTCGACCGGGTCGACCCGGTGGCCCGGGTGCAGCAGGTGAAGCGCATCGCGAAGCGGGCCGCGATCGGGGCGGCGGTGGCCGTCACGACGCTGCTCGTCATCCGCCGGCTGCGCCGCCGCTGATCTCGCGCCTCGCGGAGCCCCGGCCGCAGCTGGGGCGCCGACCGTCGCCGCGAGGCCGGCGGGCGGGTGCCCGCCGGTCTGACGCTGCGCCGACTAGTTCTCGACGAAACCGAGCAGCAGCGGCTCGGGCTGCAGCGCGATGCCGAACTCGCCGGCCACCCGGGTCTGCACGAAGGTGGCCAGCTCGATGACCTGCCGCGCCGTCGCCCCGCCCCGGTTCGTGATGGCGAGCGTGTGCCGCGAGCTGATCGCCGCGTGCGAGCCCGGCAACGCGAGGCCGCGGCGCACCCCGGCATGCTCGATAAGCCAGGCGGCGCTGAGTTTCACCATCCGCGGCGGGCGCCGCGTGCCGTCGGGCTGCAGCTCGTCGCCGCGGTAACGCTCGAGCGGGATCGCCGTGGGCACCGGCTCAGGGCCCGCCGCCACCGGCCAGCGCGGGGCCTCGCGCGGCAGGTCCGCGGCGAACGACGCGTGCACGATCGGGTTCGTGAAGAACGAGCCGCAGCCGTGCGTGTCCGGATCGGCCGGGTCGTAGACCATGCCCTTCGCCCGACGCAGGGCCAGCACCGCCTCGCGCACCCGGTCGACCGGGGCCCGGGTGCCGACCGGCACCCCGAGCGCATCAGCGAGCTGGGCGTAGGCGACGGGCGCCGACCGGCCATCCCGGTGCAGGCGCACGGTGATGCCGATCACCACCCCCTCCAGCTCCTCGCGCTTGAGCGCGCTCGTGCGGTAGCCGAGGCCGAGCGCGGCGGCGGGGACGGTACGCAGCGTCCCGGTGTCGGCGTCCGCCAGCTCGATCGACACGAGCGCCTCGCCGACCTCGTGGCCGTAGGCGCCGATGTTCTGGACGACGGACGCGCCGGCCCGCCCCGGGATGCCGCTGAGCGACTCGATGCCGCCGAGACCGGCGGCCACGGTGCGGGCGACCGCCTCGTCCCAGATCTCGCCGGCCGCGATGTGCACGTCGACCGTGCCATCGCCGTTGTCGACCTGCTGGTGGCCGATGTTGCGCACGCGCAGCACCGCGCCGTCGTAGCCCTCGTCGGCGACCACGAGGTTCGAGCCCCCGCCGAGCACCACGTGCTCGTCCTGCGGGCCGTCCATCTCAGCGAGCGCGTCGAGCGCCTCCGCGGGGCTGGTGATGTCGAGCACCCGTTCGGCGCCCCCGCCGACGCCCATGGTCGTCTCGTCGGCGAAGCGGAAGCCCACGTGCCCGCTGTCGGTGCCGACCGCCCCGTCCGCCACCGCGGCGCTCACAGCAGCACCCGGGCGATCGCCTTGCCGAGCACGGGATGCCCGTCGAACTGCGCCGTGATGCGCACGGTCGCCGCCCGGCGGCCGGCGTGCAGACCGTCGTCGACCGGGTCGATCCCGGTGATCGCGACCGTCAGCTGCACGTCGGCGCCGGCCTCGGCGTCCACGAGCACCGGACGCGTGAACCGAGCCTGGTAGTCGACGATCCGACCCGGGTCGCCGGCGGCGACCCAGTCGACGACCGGCTGGATGGCGATGCCCATGGTCAGCATGCCGTGGGCGAGCACACCCGGCATCCCCGCCGCCCGCGCCGCGTCGTCGCGGTAGTGGATCGGGTTGAAGTCGCCCGAGGCCCCCGCGTAGCGCACGAGCGTGTCCCGGGTCACGTGCACGGTGCGCGGCCCGAAGGTCGCGCCGATCTCGATGGCGGGCAGGTCCCGCGCGTCCTGTGCGCTCATCACGCCTCCTCCTCGCCTTCGGCGGTCGGCTCCGGATCCTGCACGACGAACGTGGAGATCGCCGTCGAAACCAGGGCGCGGTCGCGGTCGCGGATCTTCGTCACCGTGGTCACCACGGTGTTCGCGCCGAGCCGACGCACCGCGGTGACGGTCAGCTGGGCAGTCAGCTCGTCGCCGGCGACAATCGGCCGCTCGTGGATGAAGCGCTCGTCGCCGTGCACGAGCCGGGTGAAGTCGATGCCCGCGTCGGGGTCGAACAGCAGCTGCTGCTCCGCTCGCTGCGAGATGATCACCGCGAAGGTCGGCGGGGCGACGACGCCGCTGTAGCCCGCCGCGAGCGCAGCGGCCGGATCGCGCGCGAGCAGGCTCGAGGACTGCACGGCGGCGGCGAACTCGCGAATCTTCTCGCGGCCCACCAGGTACGGTTGCGTGGCCGGATACGTCCTGCCGGCGATGTCATAGTTCACCACATCGGCCAGTCTACCGGCGCGGGCTGCCAGAATGACGGGGACATGTCCACCGATCCGCTCCCGCCCGCATCCGCCGCCGGTGATCCCCCGGCCGGTCCGGCCCCGACGGCATCCGGTTCCGTCGGGGGCGCCGGCGACGGGGCGATCCGTGCGGCCCGCCGGACGGCGCTCTCCGTCTCCATCGCCACCGCGCTGTACGGCATCAGCTTCGGCGCCCTCGCCGTCGCGGCCGGCTTCACCGTCTGGCAGACGACGCTCATGAGCATGCTGCTGTTCACCGGAGGCTCGCAGTTCGCGATCGTGGGCGTCATCGGCGCTGTCGGGTTCACCCCGACGAGCGTGGCCGGCGCGATCGCCGCCTCCTCGCTGCTGGCCAGCCGACATGCCGTGTACGGCATGCAGCTCGCCCCGATCCTCGACGTGCACGGGCCCCGGCGGCTGCTCGCCGCCCAGCTGACCATCGACGAGACGGCCGCCGTCGCGCTCGCCCAGCCGACAACGCCCGCCCGCCGGGTTGGCTTCTGGACGACCGCCACGGGCGTATGGACGGGATGGGCCGCCCTGTCTCTCGTCGGCGCGCTGATCGGCGACCACATCCCCGACCCCGGCGTCTGGGGGCTGGACGCGGCCGCGAGCGCGGCGTTCCTCGGCCTGCTGTGGCCCCGGCTGCGCTCGGGGGAGCCGGTGGTCGTGGCCATCGCCGCGGGCGTCGTGGCCATCGCGCTCACGCCGGCTGCCCCGAGCGGGATGCCGGTGCTCGCGGCCGCGGGCGTCGGCGCGCTGATCGCGCTCGCCGGCCTCGCCCGTCGGGGGCGGCTGCGCCGCTCCGCGGCCACCGCGACAGCGGGATCGGAGGAGACCCGATGAGTCTCGCCTGGGTCGCGGTGCTCGCGTCAGCCACGATCGCCTTCCTCCTCAAACTCAGCGGTCACGCGCTGCCGCGTCGACTGCTCGACGACCGGCGGGTGCGTGAGGTGCTCGCCGCCGTGACGATCGCCCTGCTCGCCGCGCTCGTGGCCGTGCAGACCCTCACGACCGGGACATCCCTCGTCCTCGACGCGCGGACGGTCGCGCTCGTCGTCGCCGCGGTGCTGCTGTGGCGGCGGGCGCCGTTCATCGTGGTGGTGATCGCCGGCGCCGTCGTCGCCGCGGTGCTGCGCGCGCTCGGATGGGGGTGACACCCGTACAATCGGGGGCGTGCGCTCGCTTCTCACCCGTTCCCCGGCGGATCTGCCGCGCACGCTCGGTGAGCTGCTTGCCCGCCGCTTCGACCTGTTCGGCCTGCTCGTGGGTCTCAACCTGTTCTGGGCCTCGCTGACCCCCTCGCTCATGCCGCGGGTGTGGTACTGGCAGGGGCTCATCAGCGGCATCCTCGTGATCATCGGCTACGGAGCGGGAGTGCTTCTCGGGCGCATCCTGCGCGCGTTCGTGCGCTGGCGGCCGAGCCGTCGCACCGGCCACTGGATCGGCTGGACGCTGCTGACGGCCGTGCTCGCCGCGAACCTGTACTGGCTCGTCGTCCATGTCATCTGGCAGGCGAGCGTCTACCCGGTCAGCGGGTTCGCCGAGCCGGACGACGGACTCGGCGCGGTCACGCTGCGCACGGTGCTGATGGTGTTCATGACCGTCGCCGTGGCGTGGACGATCCTCTCCCTCCTGCGCCTGCTCGCGCACGCGGTCGTCGTGCTGCACCGGTTCCTGCTCGATCGCCGAGTGATCCGCCGGCTGCCGCCGCTGGCCGCGCAGGTCGTGACCGTCACCGTGATCGCCCTGGTCGGCGTCCTGCTCGTCGACACCGGGGTGCGCCCGGTCGCGGCCGGTCTGATGGACGGCTTCTACACCGCGCAGAACGAGCGCGACTCCGGCTTCACCCAGCCCGACGACCCACTGCGCAGCGGATCGGACGCCTCGCTCGTCTCCTGGGACTCGCTCGGCTGGCCCGGGCAGACGTTCGTCTCCGGCGGCCCGGACATCGACGAGATCCAGCGCTACAACCCCGGCCGGCCGGCGAAGGATCCGATCCGAGTGTATGTCGGCCGCCGGTTCTCGACGAACATCCCCGAGCAGGCGCGCATCGCGGTCAAGGAGCTCGAGCGCACGGACGCGTTCGATCGAGCCGCCCTGCAGGTCGTCGTCGTCACGGGCACCGGCTGGGTCGACACGAAGTCGGCCCGCCCGCTTGAGTACCTCTACGACGGCGACATCGCGACCGTGTCGATGCAGTACTCGTACCTGCCGAGCGCGCTGTCGTTCCTCTTCGACCGCGACCGCGTCGCCCAGACGGCCCGCGCCCTCGTGACCGCCGTGCACGACGCCGCGATCGCGCACGAGCAGGCCACCGGGCACCGCCCCCGGCTGTACCTCTACGCACAGAGCCTCGGCGCGTACGGCACCGAGCAGGCCTTCCCCGACCTCGACGAACTCACCGACCAGATGGACGCGGTGCTCTTCGCCGGCACCCCGGGCATCAGCCCGCTGCACACCGAGCTGACCGCGCGCCGCGAGCAGGAGCAGTGCCTCGTCGACGGCGGCCGCTCGGTGCTGTTCGTGGAGCGACCGGACGACGTGACCGGGTGCACCGACACCCCGCGCCTCGTCTACCTGCAGAACCCCTCGGACCCAGTGGTGAAATGGCAGCGCTCGCTGCTGTGGCGCCAGCCGGACTGGATCGCCGCGGAGCAGGCCCGCGGCCTGCTGACGCCGTACTTCGCCTGGACGCCCGGGGTGACCTGGCTGCAGGTCACCCTCGACATGCTCATCTCGCAGTGGGCCCCGGCCACGTACGGGCACAACTATGGCTCGAGCGCGGTGCCCGTCTGGGAGCGGCTGACCGGCATCGACTGGGACAACGCGCGCACGCAGGAGCTCATGGACACCGTGGAATGACCGCAGGGTCCGGCGCGCCCGGAGACGACAAAGGCCCCGCTCCCGCGCGAACACGGGGGAGCAGGGCCTTTGAGGGATGGTAGCTGGGGAGGGATTCGAACCCTCGACCTCACGATTATGAGTCGTGCGCTCTCACCAACTGAGCTACCCAGCCACAGCCGCGATGGGGAGGGGATCCGGCGGCCGCTCGACCACCAGGCCGAACCGACCCGCACTGCGAGCCCCGAGCGAGGATTGAACTCGCGACCCCTTCCTTACCATGGAAGTGCTCTACCACTGAGCTATCGGGGCATGCTCCGGACACCGGGCACCAGACGAGAGTACCACCTCGTCCGGCCGGCATCCGACCGCGAACGGCAATGCCGTCGCCGTGGCGGGTGCAGGATTCGAACCTACGTAGGCAGAGCCAGCTGATTTACAGTCAGATCCCTTTGGCCGCTTGGGTAACCCGCCGCGTCGCGCCTGACGGCGCAACCAGAACAGGATAGCAAACTCCGCACCGATGTCGCCAGCCGACGTCCGTGCGGGCGGCGGACCGGCCGTCCGGGCCGGTCCGGGCTGGCGGGTCCGGACGACACCTCCCGCGCCCACCTGCACCGGCCGTCCACTGACTCGCGCGCGCACAGCGCACCGCCAGCTCCCCGGCGCTATGATCAGGATCGGATGACGTGGCGCCGGGCGCATGCGCGCCCGGTCACGCGACCGGCATCGGCGCGAGACGACGCCCGCCTCGCCCATCACCCATCGCCCGAGGAGATCATGCACAGCGAGTCCACGGAACGGCTGTGGCGCCGCATCGCCGAGCAGGCGTGGAACGTCGCCAGCGATGCCTCCCCGGAGTCGACCGTGCGCCTGTTCGAGGAGCTCGTGCCCTTCATGGACACCTCCTCGCCCGACGACGTCTTCCAGCTCGCGAGCGCCTACTACTTCGCGAACAACCACTTCAAGGCGCAGATGTTCCTCGAGTTCGTCATCAAGAAGGGGCTGAGCGAGGAGAACCGGCCGCTGGCGATCCTGCAGATGGCCGACTGCCTGCGCTCGCTCGGCCGCGGCGAGGACGCCCTGCACTGGCTCGACTACGGGCTCACCGAGTACTCCGGGCAGGAGCAGGGCCGCTGGTTCGCCGCGCTCAAGGTGCGCACCCTCGCCGACCTCGGCCGGGTCGACGACGTGGTCGACATGGCGCTCGAACTGCTCGGCATGCCGGCCGACGACGCGCATCCGCAGCCGGCGCCGTCGGACTCCGCCGCGCCGGTGATCGACCCGATCGACCAGGCGCACCCCGTGCTGCGCCGCCGAGATCTGCGCGCCCGGCGGGCTCCGGCCGACGACGCCGTCGACGAGACCGCGCCCGGGCCCACGGCCACCGTGCCGCCCCGGCACGCCCAGCCGCGCCCGGCGGGACGACGTGCCCAGCGCCGACAGCCGGGCGTCGGCGACACGACGAGGAGCGCCGGCGGGACGACCGGCCGCAGACGGGGTCGTCGCGGTCGCGACGAGCACCGCGAGGATGGGAGACAGCAGTGAGGACACCGCGCACAGGACGCCCCGGCGACGATCGCCGTGACACCCCCGAGTACCGACGGGCGGTGCGCCGGCAGGTGATCGCCGGGATCGTCATCGGCGCGATCGTCGGCGTCTTCCTGTGGGTGTTCACCCAGGAGTGGCTCTACCTGCTGCCCTCGCTGGGCATCGGCGCGGTCAGCGGCGTGGTGATCCGCCCCTCCGGGGTCGACGACCGCGACAGTCGCCGGCGCTGACCCACCCGGTCGCAGGACCGGCCTGATCCCCCGCCTCGACGGCGCCGGCCGGACGGGCCTCGCGCCCGGTCAGCCGAGCCGACGTCGGGCCCGCTCCACGGCCGCGTCGGCCTCGGGGTCACCCTCGGCCACCGGCGCGGTGCGCCCGGCCCACGGGCGCAGGACGCTGAACACCGGCCGCCCGTCCGGGCCCGCCGGCAGCGGGGTCACCCCGTCCTCGGCGACCGGCCACGGCAGCGGAGCCGACGCCGCACCGGCCGGGACACCCCCGTCGCCGGTGGCGGGCGAGGCTGAGGTCGCGGGCGGAGCCGGGATGACCGATGCGACCGGGCCCGGGGCCCCTGCTGCTCTCACGGGCCCGGCGACGCGCGCCCGGGCGGGCGCGGCCCGCGCCGCCCGACGGCGGTCGCGCCCCGTCCACCAGGTCAGCAGCACGTCGATCGACGCCGCGAGGAACGCGAGCATCGCGACGATCACGATCAGACGCCCGAACCAGTCGCCGACCTCCACGCGGAACGACCGCCCCAGCAGGAGGGGCAGGAACAGCACGACCGCGAGCGCGCCGAGCAGCCCGGCTGAGACCCAGGTGAGGGCGCGCAGCGTCCGGTCGGTGCCCGCGGGGCGCAGGAAGAGCCAGACGGCCACCACCGGCAGCTTGGCCACGACGAGCAGCGGGACGAGCATCAGCAGGGCGATCCCGGCGTTGTCGCCGCCACGGGCGAGCCGGTCGCCCGCCGCCACCGGCTCGAGCCAGGTCAGCAGCGTGCACCAGGCGAGGACGTACACGCTGGTGACCACGCCGAACGCCACCGGGTACCCCCGGTCGCGGTCGGCGATCGCGAGCTCGCCGATGGTCACCCCGACGAACATCCCGAAGAGGATGATCGTGACGATGACTTTCGTCCCCCGGGCCGGCACATCGCCGAGGAACAGCGACACGATGACGAGCAGCGTGATCGCGACGAGCGCGCCGATCGCGATCCAGAGGCCCGGGGGCAGGCGCCGCCGGGCGGGCGCGGACGCCGCCGGCACAGCGGTGCCCGGGGCGGACGGTACCGGCGGGGCGCCCGTCGCCGGTGCGTCAGCCTCCGGCGCGGATCTGGATGCGGGCTGGGTGCTGGGGACTTCTGGGGCGTCCATGCCTCTCACCTTAGAGTTTGCGCCGTTTGGTGACTTGCCGATGGGTTGAGGTGGGGTGGGCACGGGGTCTGTTAATCACGATTGTGTGAAGAATACGTGTATCAACAGGATTCCCCGTGCCCGCGGTTCCATCATCGGTCATTGAGCCTATCTGGTGCCAGTTCGAGGCCCTCATCCCTGCCGTGGCCGATAAGCACCCGCTGGGATGTCACCGCCCCAGAGTGCCGGATCGGGTGGTCTTCGACAAACTCATCCAGGTGCTGGTCTTCGGTGTCGCTTACCGGAAGATCGAGGATGCGTCGTGTTCGGCCACGACGATCCGGCGCCGCCGAGACGAATGGATCGCCGCCGGGATGTTCACCCGACTCGAGCAGATCTGTCTGGACGGCTACGACAAGATGATCGGCCTGGAACTCGAGAACGTGGTCGTCGACGGATGCATCGTGAAAGCCCCCTGCGGTGGCCAGGCCGCCGGCCCATCACCGGTGGATCGGGGCAAACAGGGCACGAAACGCTCCCTGATGGTCGACGGCCAGGGCATCCCGATCGGCTGTGTGACGGCAGGAGCCAACCGCAACGACTCACCCCTGCTCGAGGCGACTCTGGACAAACTCGCCAGGTTCGGCTTCGACCTGCCCGAACAGATCACCGTCCACCTCGACGCCGGATACGACTCGCACAAGACCCGTGACCTCCTGGACACGCTCGGCTGCGATCACCAGATCAGCACCAAGGGCGAACCCCTCCAAGCCGGTGCCCGCTGGGTGGTCGAACGCACGAATTCCTGGCACACCAGGGGATTCCGCAAACTCCAGATCTGCACCGAAGTCCGCACCCGAGTCATCGACGCGTTCATCGCCTTCGCAAACGCCATCATCATCACCCGAAGACTCATCGCCCAAGCCTGGACCAGATACCGCTGGAACAACAGACCACACAAACAACCATGACCAAACGGCGCAACCTCTAAGCGCTGGGTGACACCACCGACGGACCGATCAGATCGACCGGTGGCGGTCGTGGTCGCTGACAGTCTGCTGGCGCAGAGGGAAGGTCTCGCACTGGCGCTCACCGAATGGGGGCCGGACGTCGTCATCTGGGACGAAGCGCACCGGGGAAAGACCTACGGCTCCCGACGCAGCGAAGCGGTCCTCCAGCTGACCCACGACTGCAGGGCGCAGGGCATCGCCGTGACCGGTACGCCAATGCTGAAGTCGCCGGCGGAGCTCGCACCGCTGATGGAGTTCACCGGTCAGGACGTCTCTGTGTTCGGCGGGCTCCGGCAACTGCTCGACCACACCTGCACACTCGACCGGTACGGGCGTCTGCGGCCCTCCCGCAAAGGGGAGGACTGGCTGCAACAGAAGCTGTCAGGTGAGGTGATGATCCGCCGCACCAAAGCGCAGGTGAGCCCCCAGCTGCCGCCGAAGCACCGGTACCCGATCTACATCGACGCACCGATGGCGGAGTTCAACCGGGCTCACAAGGAGATCAACCAGAAGATCGACACGTGGCTGAAGGAGTGGCGCAAGCAGCACGGGGCCCTCCCCGACCACGAGGCGATCCTCGACTACGCGAACGGCAACCTCGGGTACATCTCACAGCTGCGACGCGCTGCCGGTGTCTGCAAAGTTCCCGTTGCCGAGGTGATGATCGCGCAGCACATCGCTCAGACACGGTCTGATGACGGCACCTTCAGTGACCCGCTGATCGTCTGGACTCACCACAAGGAGGTCACTGAGGTGCTGGCGACGAAAGTGCCTGACATCGACGGTGCGGCGATGATCATCGGCGGCATGAACCGGCAGCATCGCGATCATCTGATCGACGAGTTCCAAGCCGGTCGTGTCGGGGCACTCGTCTGCTCCACACATGCGGCCGGTGTGGCGATCACACTCACCCGGTGCCACAGCATGCTGTTCGTGGAGACCGACTGGACCCCTGGGATCGTCGTCCAGGCGGAAGACCGGGCCCACCGCACCGGCCAGACTGCAGACCAGGTGTCCATCGGCACCTTGGTCTGTCAGGGGACGCTCGACCCTATCGTGCAGGCGACGCTGCATCGGAAGGCGCAGTTCCTAGACGCGACCATCGGCGGCGACAACAGCGTCTACGTCGACGAGGACGACGATCTCACAGCTACGGACGTGCTCGTGAACCTGATTCAGGCTCGGGTTGATCAGATGACGTCACATGTCAGACGCTGATCTCCGGCCCAAGCTGGGGCTTCTGCGCGTACCGACCGTCTGAGGTGCGGGCTGCATAGATGGGTGCCGTGGATAGCAGCCAATGGACAAAACCCGTTCATTCTCTTCGACTATGCGTGACGCATGATACGGTACGCCTGTAACCAAAAGAGAGGAAACCTGCATGACACTCACAGGGACAAATCTCGTCAAAGCGCTGATCGCAATGGTCTGCGCAGCACTCGTTGGTCTCGGTATGGTCAGCCCGGCCACCGCCGCAGAGAATGATCAAAGCACAACCAAGGTACAGCTGCTGACGTCATCCGGAGCGCTCCAGGAGGCTGCAGTGCACGCTGGAGTCTCGACGGAGTTCCTGGCCGCGAACCTCGTTGATGTCGTAGACCTGCAGCAAGCTCGGGAGATCTCTACTCAGGAGCATGCAAAGGTGCTGCCGGATTCAACGCCTTCACTGAGCTGCCAGCCATCTGAAGGTCAGGTCACAACTTACGGTTGGGGTATCCACTGTGCACGTGCCTGGGCCGGGTATGGGCTGTACACCATCTGGGGCACAGCAATCTGCGGACTGGCCGCAGCTGGCTCCGTTGGAGCACTGGGCATCCCCTGCGAACTGCTGTTAGCGGCTGGCAGCGGAGCCATCGACTGGAACTCGGTCTGCTGAGGCCACTATGAAGAAGCGCATTCTGTGGGCGGTTGCGGTGCTTGCGCTCTCCTCGTATGTCGCTCTATTCGTTGGATGTCTGATCGGTGGCGGTGGTGCACAGCAGTTCATCAACATGCTCCTGCCACACACCTTCGTCATGGTTCCATGCGCCGCAGCTGTGGGGTGGTGGAGCATCCATCGAAATCGATAGGCACAGAGCCCCGGAGCCCTGCTGACAGCAAGATGGCGAGTCAGAGAAGGCCCGGGGCTCTGAGTCCCTACTGGCGCCAGTATCGGTGGCGCATCTTGCAGGTCGCTGGATGCAGCTGCGCGTCGACGTCCACCGTGAGTGATGAACCTGCACGGGGATACCGTGACAGCACCCTCGTCTTGGTGCGGTGGATTCACTCAGTCCTCGGCTGTCACGTTAGGCTCAAGCCATGTGTGGACGAATCGTGCAGGCGAAGACCAGTGACTACGTCGCTCTGTTCGACGTCGCCCAAGTCGAAAGTTCCGGTTTTGAGCCGTCGTGGAATCTGAAGCCGACGCAGGATGCGCTGATCGTGCTCGACGGCGACAAGGACGGGGTTCGCCGTCTCGCGCCGGCGCGCTGGTTACTGGTGCCGACGTGGTCGAAGACCCTGAAGCTGAAGTTCCCGACATTCAACGCTCGCATCGAGACCGCGGGCCAGAAGCCGACGTTCCACGCCTCGATGACACGGAGACGCTGCATCTTCCCCATCGACGGATACTACGAGTGGCAGACCGCCGGCAAGTCGAAGACCCCCTTCTACGTGCATCGCGACGAGCCGTTCGGACTCGCAGGCCTGTACAGCTGGTGGCATGACCCTGCAGCCAGTGCCGACGACGGCTGGGCGCTGACTGCGACAGTCCTCACCCAGGACGCCGCTGCCCCGCTCGCGTGGTTGCATGACCGCATGCCGGTGACCATTGAGCGCACCCTCGTCGACGCGTGGCTGGACCCCGAGGTCGACGGCAACGCCTTGACCGGGGAGCTGACCCGCTCGAGCATCGAGACCGCTGGATCGCTCGCCTGGCATGAGGTCGCACCGCTGAAAGGAAACGGCCCGGAGCTCACTGCGGCACTCTGAAAGCGGTCACTGCCGCCAGTAGCGGTCTTTCATCTCAAACGTCACCGGGCGCAGCTGCACATCGGCGGAGCAGGAGATACGGTCGCCGAAACTGATCTTGGTCTTCGGCACGGTCATTTCGTTGCCGTCTCCGACGCCGTCGGTGAGCGTGGGGTCGGCGCGGTCGTTTCTCGTGCACGTCCAGTTGTACTTGTACCAGGCCGGTGAGGAGCCTGCGACATCGACCCGGTACTTCAGGTCCGATCCGCTGAGGAACACTCGGCTGTCGGTGCTCTGCGTCTCCCCCGGTGCTGCGTCGACCGAAGCGGAGTTCGACCCTGAGCTCACCGAGGCCGTGAACTTCGGGTCATCACCGCGTGCATCGGATGGTGCTTTCACTGTGGCGCTGGCCTTCGTCACCAGGAACCCGAAGATGGCACCGTTCGGGGTGTCCGCGCGAATTTCCTGATCGATGTACCCGGGCGCGTAGCTGTAGTAGAGGATGTTCCCGGACTTCTGCACGTCGTACTGCATGAACGGCCAGAACGGCCCGTTGACCGGGTGCAGGGTGCCGCCGGCAGGGCCGGTGTAGGTGACGAGCAGCCCGGTGGTCTGCGTGCGGGTGTCGTCGCAGCCTCGACCTGTCCCTCCCTGCAGCGATGCGAGCTTCGTCAAGGTCTTATCGGACCGGAACATGACAGTCTCGCCGGCCTCCGTGGACTCCGAGTCACCGGTCACGAAAGCGTAGTCCGGAACGGGAGCGCCAGTCGGGTCGGTGACCGTAATCGAATCGATCCTCATGGAGACGCCGGAGCCCTGCTGACCGTGGAACAGCAGGGCAGGCTGGCCAGCGATCGATTCGAAGCCGGTGTTGCCGAGACCTGCGGCGTAGTAAGAGTTTGCGCCGTTTGGTGACTTGCCGATGGGTTGAGGTGGGGTGGGCACGGGGTCTGTTAATCACGATTGTGTGAAGAATACGTGTATCAACAGGATTCCCCGTGCCCGCGGTTCCATCATCGGTCATTGAGCCTATCTGGTGCCAGTTCGAGGCCCTCATCCCTGCCGTGGCCGATAAGCACCCGCTGGGATGTCACCGCCCCAGAGTGCCGGATCGGGTGGTCTTCGACAAACTCATCCAGGTGCTGGTCTTCGGTGTCGCTTACCGGAAGATCGAGGATGCGTCGTGTTCGGCCACGACGATCCGGCGCCGCCGAGACGAATGGATCGCCGCCGGGATGTTCACCCGACTCGAGCAGATCTGTCTGGACGGCTACGACAAGATGATCGGCCTGGAACTCGAGAACGTGGTCGTCGACGGATGCATCGTGAAAGCCCCCTGCGGTGGCCAGGCCGCCGGCCCATCACCGGTGGATCGGGGCAAACAGGGCACGAAACGCTCCCTGATGGTCGACGGCCAGGGCATCCCGATCGGCTGTGTGACGGCAGGAGCCAACCGCAACGACTCACCCCTGCTCGAGGCGACTCTGGACAAACTCGCCAGGTTCGGCTTCGACCTGCCCGAACAGATCACCGTCCACCTCGACGCCGGATACGACTCGCACAAGACCCGTGACCTCCTGGACACGCTCGGCTGCGATCACCAGATCAGCACCAAGGGCGAACCCCTCCAAGCCGGTGCCCGCTGGGTGGTCGAACGCACGAATTCCTGGCACACCAGGGGATTCCGCAAACTCCAGATCTGCACCGAAGTCCGCACCCGAGTCATCGACGCGTTCATCGCCTTCGCAAACGCCATCATCATCACCCGAAGACTCATCGCCCAAGCCTGGACCAGATACCGCTGGAATAACAGACCACACAAACAACCATGACCAAACGGCGCAACCTCTTAGGCCCGGGCATTGACAGCCCGCTAGGCTTGAGCCCCCCCGCAGCACCGCGGGAGCCCAGGAGGAGTCACGATGACCACGCCCCCCATCTGATGACCGCACCCCGCCGTCCTACACCACCCCGCGGGGGCGTGCCGGGCGCCGGAGCCCCCATCGGGCCAGTCAGTGGTCACCCCAGCAGACGCCCTGGCCGCAGCAGACCGGCCCCTGGCAGCAGCCGGTCGCCCAGCGCGCGCCAACACGATGGCGATCCTCTCACTCGTGATGGCCTTCGTCTTCTGGCCGCTGGCGATCGTGTTCGGGCACATCGGCCTCGCGCAGATCCGCCGGACCGGCGAGGAGGGGCGTGGCCTGGCGGTCGCGGGCCTCGTGATCGGATACACCGCCCTCGGCCTGCTCGTGCTGTGGCTGCTGTTCTTCCTGATCGCGGTCGGCGCGTCGACCTCGACGACGGGCTGCGCCGCCCGAGGACGCCCGGGCCGCGAGCTCGACCGCCAGCTCAGTCCTCCGCCGGTGCACCCTCACGGCTCGCGTCGAGCATCCCGCGCCGCGAGACGATCTTGATCCGTTCGCGGCGCTCGGCCTCGCCGAGCGCCCGCTCGGCGGCGTCCAGCCGGTGCCAGCCGTCCAGCGTGGTGAACTCAATGCCGCGCTCGCGCAGCAGCGCGGGGATCGCCTGCGGGTCTGGCTCGGCCGGGTGCCAGACGGCGCCGGCGTCCACGTCCGCGACGAGGTTCGTGACCGTCTCGAGCGCGTCCGACTTGGTCGAGCCGATCAGCCCGACCGGGCCACGCTTGACCCAGCCGGTGGCGTACTCGCCGACGACGGGCTGACCGTCATCGACGACCCGGCCGCCCTCGTTCGGGATCACGCCGTGCACCTCGTCGAAGGGCACCAGGTCGAGCGGCGAGGAGAAGTAGCCGACCGCGCGGTACAGCTGCCCGAGCGGCACGTCGCGCGTCTCGCCGGTGTCGACGAGCGCGCCCGTCTCATCGAGACGCGTGCGCGCGATCCGCAGCCCGGTCACCCGGTCGTCGCCGAGCACGGCGACCGGACGCGACCAGAAGTGCAGGTGGATGCGCCGGGAGGCGTGGCCGGGCTCCCGCTTCAGCCAGCCGTCGAAGATGCGCCGGATGACCTTCTTCTGGTTGTTCCGCGCGACGGCGGCCTCGGCGTCGCCCGTGTCGAAGTCCGCCGGGTCGAGCACGATGTCGACGTCGGGCACCTCGCCCAGCTCGCGCAGCTCGAGCGGGGTGAACTTGACGTCCATAGGGCCGCGCCGGCCGAACACGTGCACGTCGGTGATCGCCGAGGCCTTCAGCCCCTTGTACACGTTCGCGGGGATCTCCGTGCTCAGCAGGTCGTCGGCGTGCTTGGCGAGCATGCGGCTGACGTCCAGGGCGACGTTGCCGTTGCCGATGACGCCGACGACCGGCTGGTCGAGCGTCCACCCGGTCGGGAAGTCCGGGTGCCCGTCGTACCAGTTGACAAACCGGGCGGCGCCGAACGAGCCGGGCAGGTCGATGCCCGGGATGTCCAGGGGGGCGTCCTCGATCGCGCCGGTGGCGAAGATGACCGCGTGATAGTGCCGCTGCAGGTCGTCGAGGGTGAGGTCTCGCCCGAAGTCGACGTTGTCGAAGATGCGGATGTCGCCGCGGTCGAGCGTCTCGCGCAGCGCCCGGATGATCCCCTTGATGCGGGGGTGGTCCGGGGCGACGCCGTAGCGGACGAGCCCGTACGGAGCGGGCAGCCGCTCGAAGAGGTCGATCGAGACGGGGAAGTCCCGCTCCGCGCGGAGCAGGATGTCGGAGGCGTACACGCCCGCCGGCCCCGCCCCGATAACCGCGATCCGGATGCCCTCGTTCGACTGCTGTTCGCCCATGTGCGACCATCCCTCCTCGATGTGCCGGGGACGACGCCCCGTGCTGCGGCGGCACCGGGCGTCACGCGCTGCGGTGCCGTTCGGCGCCGGACGATCAGTGCCGGCGGTTGACGATGTACTCGGCGAGCCGGCCGAACAGGTCGCGCACGTGCCCCGCGGGCAGCGCGTCCAGCGCGGCGACCGCCCGATCCGCCCAGGCGCGGGCCTGTGCGAGGGCCTCGTCGGTGACCGGGTGCGCGGCGAGCAGGGCGAGGGCCTCGTCCATCGTCGCGTCATCGGCGAGCAGCTCGGTGATCCGGTCGCGCGTGCGCGCCGCCTCGGGGTCGGTGCGCGCCTGCCGCTGCAGCAGCAGCCAGGGCAGCGTGGGCACGCCCTCGCGCAGGTCGGTGCCGGGCGTCTTGCCGAGCTCCTCACTCGAGCTGCGCAGGTCGATCACATCGTCGACGAGCTGGAAGGCCACGCCGATGCACTCGCCGAACTCCCGGATGGGCGCCCGGTACGACTCCGGCGCGCCGCCGAGCACGACGCCGAGCTCGCCGGCCTCGGCGATGAGCGAGCCGGTCTTGTCGCCGAGCACGCGCAGGTAGTGGTCGACCGGGTCGTCGGCCTCCTGCGGCCCGAGCGTCTCGTGCAGCTGGCCGAGGCACAGCCGGTGGAACGTCTCGGCCTGCAGCCGGATCGCCTCGGAGCCGAGGCCGCTGGCGATCAGCGAGGCCTGGGCGAAGAGGATGTCGCCGGCGAGGATCGCCGCGTTGTTGCCCCAGACGCGGTGGGCGCTCGTCACCGACCGCCGGGTCTCCGCCTCGTCCATGACGTCGTCGTGGTACAGGCTCGCGACGTGGGTGAGCTCCACGGTCACCGCCCCGTCGACGACCCGGTCGCCGATGCCGTCGCCGAGCTCCGCGGCGAGCAGCGCCAGCAGGGGACGCACCCGCTTGCCGCCGGCGTCGACGAGATAGCGCGTGCACGCGTCGGCGACGGTGTCGGCGCTGTTCGCCGCGGCGAGCAGCCGGCGCTCGACCTCCGCGAGGCCGTCCTCCATCTCGCTGACCAGGCGACGGTCCTCCGAGGGGAGGAAGAAGCGACGGGCCCCGGTGACGAGGCGGCGTCGGCCGCGCGCCTCGACCGCGCCGGACGACTGGGGTTCGGGGGTCATCGCTCCTCTTCTCTCGCGAGCGGCTTCCACGCGCGGTGCAGTGCGACGATGCCGCCGGTCAGGTTGCGCCACTGCACACGCTCGAACCCGGCGTCGGCGAGCCGGCGCGCGAGCGCGCGCTGGTCCGGCCAGGCGAGGATCGACTCGGCGAGGTACGGGTACGCGTCGTTGTTCGTGCTCACCAGCCGGGCGCCGGCGGGCAGCACGGTGCGCAGGTAGAAGTCGTAGAGCCGGGCGAACGGCGGCCAGGTCGGGGTGGAGAACTCGCAGATGACGTACCGGCCGCCGGGTCGCAGCACGCGCAGCACCTCGGCGAGCGCACGGTCGACGTCGACGACGTTGCGCAGCCCGAACGAGATGGTCACCGCGTCGAACTCGCCGTCCTCGAACGGCAGGTCGGTCGCGTCAGCCCACTCGAAGTGCAGGAACGGGTAGCGGTGACGCCCCTCGGCGATCATGCCCCGGGAGAAGTCGGCGGCGACCACGTCGGCACCGGCCTGCTGGAACGGGACGCTCGACGTCCCCGTGCCCGCGGCGAGATCGAGCACGCGCTCCCCCGGCCGCGGCGCCACCGCGCGCGTCGTCGCCCGGCGCCATCGGGGGGTCTGCCCGAGGCTCAGCACATCGTTCGTGCGGTCGTACCCCGGGGCGACCTGGTCGAACATCGCCGAGACGTCCTCCGGTCGCTTGCTCAGATCTGCGCTCGTCACAACGCCCCAGTGTACTGACTTTCCGGTGAGCGGGCACGAGCACCGGCCAGCCCCGCCGCGTGACCGGCTAGGCTCTTGGGCGTGCTCGAACTGCTCACGCGTACGACCCCCGTCGAGGACATCCCCGATCCCCTCCCCCTGCTCGACCCCGCCGACCCGCTGCTGTGGTGGCGCGACGGCGAGGGGATGCTCGGCCTCGGCCGCGCGGTCACCCTCACATTCTCCGGCCCGGAACGCTTCACCCAGGCCCGCCGGGTGTGGGCGGCCTTGCTCGGCGCGGCCGAGCGGCACGGCGCGACCCCGGCCGTCGGCGGCGGGCTGGCGGCGCTCGGCACCTTCGCCTTCGACGACGCCATGTCACGGCCCAGCGTGCTCATCGTCCCGAGCCTGCTCATCACCCGCCGGGGCGGGCGCACCTGGGCGACCCGCATCGTCGACCGGGCCCGCGTCACCCCGCCGGACGACCCCGGGCTGACCGGGCGCATCCCACTGCCCGACCCGGACCAGGCCCGCGCCGAGCTCGACCGACTCGAGGCCGACCGCATCCGCGCCGACGTCGCCCGGCTCGTCGCCGAGGCCGCCCCGCTGCCCGACCAGCCGGGCGTGCCGCTCGTGGCCGACGACGGCGCTCGCCACGCCGCCGCGGTGACCCGGGCGCTCGAGCGCATCGACGCCGGCACGGCGCGCAAGATCGTGCTCGCCCGCCCGGCACACGCGACCCTGCCCGCCGGCCACGACCTGCGCGTCACCCTCGCCCGGCTCGCCGCCGCCTACCCCGACTGCTGGACATTCGCCGTCGACGGGTTCATCGGCGCGAGCCCCGAGACCCTGGTCGCCGTGCGCGGCGGACACGTGCGCGCCCGGGTGCTCGCCGGCACCCGGCCGGTCGGCGCGACGGACGACCCCGGCCGCCCCGACCTGCTCGACGACCCGAAGGAACGCGCCGAGCACGACCTCGCCGCCCGCAGCGTCATCGACGCGCTCGCCCCACACGTGCGCGACCTGCGCGCCGACGGCCCACACGTGATCACGCTGCCGAACGTGCGCCATCTGGCCACGGACGTCACCGCCGAGCTCGCAGAGCGTCTCGACTCGCTGGGGCTCGCCGCGGCCCTGCACCCCACCGCAGCGGTCGCCGGTGTGCCCCGCGAGGCCGCCCTGATCGCGATCCACGAGCTCGAGCCGGAGGATCGCGGCCGCTACGCCGGCCCCGTCGGCTGGATCGACGCCCTCGGCGACGGCGAGTGGGCGATCGGGCTGCGCAGCGCCCAGCGGATCGGCGACACGCTCACGGCCTGGGCCGGCGGGGGCATCGTCGCCGGGTCCGACCCCGCCCGCGAGGTGGCCGAGACGGATGCGAAGCTGCGGCCCGTCCGCGACGCACTGGCCGACTGACCGGCTCGGACGTCGGCCTCGGCCCCGGCCGGGCCGCACACGACCGGTGACGACGGAGCCGTCACGCAACGCAGGCGGCGTCCCCGGCTCAGCCCGCCAGCCGCCGGCGCGCGACGCGCAGATCCTCCGGCCGCGTCACCTTCGTGTTCGCGGGGTCGCCGAGCACCACGGCGACCGGGACGTCCGGCAGCGCGCGGCGCACGACGGAGCCGTCGTCGGTCGGGGTGAAGGCGACGTCCCGTGCGATGATCCGGTGCGCGGCCACGATCGTGTCGAGCCGGAACGCCTGCGGGGTCTGCACGAGCCACATCCGCTCCCGGGGCGGCACGCCGACGAGGCGGCGCCCGGGCTCCTGACCGGCGGGGGCGGCGTCCGTGTCGACCGTGCCGGCGGCGATGCGCCGGCCATCCCCCGCACCAGCCTCGCCGGCGCTCGGACCGGCCCCGCTCCCGCCGCCCGCCGGAGCCGCCTCGACCTCGATGACGGTGTCGACGCTCGGCACCGCGGTGACCGCCGCGTCCGCCCGGTCGAGCGCCGCGTCGGCCCGGGCGAGCACCGCGGGAGTGACGTAGGGGCGGGCCGCGTCGTGCAGGAGCACGCGGGTGCGGCCGGGCAGCCGGGCGGCGAGGTGCTCGACAGCGAGTCGAGAGGAGTCCGCCCGCTCCGCCCCGCCGGGGATCACCGCGGTCACGCGCGAGTGCCGGGCGGCGATGCAGCGGGCAGCGTCGAGGTGCGCGGCCTCCATGACCACGAGGATCTCGTCGAGAGCGGCCCATCGCTCGACGGCCGCGATGGTGTGCTCGAGCAGCGTGTGCCCGCCGACGGTCACCAGCTGCTTGGGCCCGCCGGCGCCCGCCCGCCGGCCGACGCCTCCGGCGAGCAGCACCACGACGCGACGGTCGCTCATGCCCAGCCTCCGACGTCGTCCACGCGCACCTCGACGATCAGCGGCCGGCGGGTCGCCAGCGCGGCAGCGAGCTCCGCCGGGTCGTGCGCGCGCACGTGCCCCCAGCCGTAGGCGCGGGCGAGGGCCGTGAGCTCGTACCGCTGGGGGGTGCGCACGACCCGGTCATAGAGCGCCGGGTCAGCCTGCGCGACCTCGAGACCGGCGAAGATCGACCCGCCCCGGTCATCGACCACGACGATCTGCAGCGGCGGCCGCGCCTCGACCGGGGGCACGAGCAGCCCGCCGACGTCATGAGCGAGGGCGAGGTCGCCGATCACGAGTCGGGTGACCGCGTCCGGATGCCGTGCGACCCGGGCGAGCGCCACGCCGGACGCCGCGGAGACCGTCCCGTCGATGCCCGCGAGCCCGCGGTGGGCGAGCACGGGCACGCCGCCCCGGCCCGGGTCGACGCGCTCGTCCGCCACCCGCACCATGGTCGACGAGGCGAGATAGACGGCGTCGGCGGGCCCGCTCGCGGCCCACACCGCGTCGACGACCGCGCCGCGGGCGTCCGCGGGCGGCATGCACGACGTGGGTGCCGTGGGCCGGGGCGCAGACGGAGCCGTCGCGTCCGCGGTGTCAGCGGGGTCGTCCGGATGTATGGGGGCCCCGGCCGCGCTCGCCGGCGCGTCCTCGGCTCGCCCGCCCGGCGTCCACGGCCCCCGCCCGGTGATGCGCACCTCGGCAACCCGTTCAGTGCGGTGCCCCGGGTCGAAGCACTCGCCGGGCAGCGGGGCCCGGGTGACCAGCCGCAGATCCGGCCGCAACGCGACCTGGCGGGCCTGTCGTGACAGCGTCGGCAGCCCGGTGGCCACGACGGTGCGGACGCCGGGGGCGCCGGCGTCGAGCCAGGCGCGGTACCCGCCCGGCAGCTCGCTCTGCCAGCGGCGCAGCCCCGAGGTGATCTCGGCGATCACCGCACAGCCCCGCTCGGCCGCCCGGCGCACGAGATCGGCATCGGCGCCCTGGCCGGCGAGCACGAGCGTCGACGCCGCGTCGACCGTGACCGGCCCGCCCAGCACGGCGGCCGGCGGCGCGACGTCCAGTGGCGCCCGGCCCGCGGCGAGGGCCCGGCGCACCCGGGGCAGCAGCGCCTCGATCGGGGTGTGCGGGCCGCTGAGCGGCTCGGTGAACTGCAGGTCAATCTGCGCCGGGCCCCGCCGCAGCGCGCGGGCCTCGAGGGCGACCGGCAGGGCCTCGAGGGCGACGGCCGCGGCGGCGGCGACCGCGGCGTCCGCGTCTGTCACCGGGGCGACATCGAGGTTCAGCACGGCGCGGTCGCCGAGCAGCCCCGCCTGGTCGGTCGTCTGGTTCGCCCCCGTGCCGCGCAGCCAGCTCGGCCGGTCGGCGGTGAGCAGCAGCATGGGCGTGCGGTCGCGGGCCGCCTCGAGGGCCGCCGGCATGAGGTTCGCCACTGCACTACCCGAGGTCGTGACCACCGGGGCCGGGCGACCGGTGGCGAGGCCCATGCCGAGCGCGAGGAACCCCGCGTCGCGCTCGTCGACGCGCACGTGCAGACGGATGCGGCCGGCCCGCTCGAGCTCGGCGGCCGCCAGCGCCAGCGCCTGCGATCGCGATCCCGGGCTGACGACGAGGTCGGTGACCCCGCGCTCGACCAGGGCGAGCAGCAGGGCCAGCGCGAACTCGCTGGCGGGGGCGCGCCGATCGTCGCCGGCGGTCACCGGTCGGCCCCGGGGCGCGGGTCCCGGCGCTCGTCATCGTGGTGGGGCCGGGGTGCGGCGGACGCGTCCGCCGGCCGCTGCGTCTCCCGCGTCGTGGCGTCCGAGCCCGGGGCGTCAGCGTGCGATCCCGCAGAGCCGGGGTGCGATCCAGGCCCGCCGAACGCGTCCCGCGGCGGCTCGCGCGTCGCCTGCTCACTCGCCGCCGTGTCCTCGTGCGCCGCCTCGAGGTCCGCGAGCGCGTCCTCGTCCTCGAGATCGGCCAGCTCGCGCTCGAGCCAGGCGATCCGCTCGTCCGGGCTCATCGTCTCGAGTCGCACGTCATCGGCCGCACGCGGGTCGCCCGGACATCGATCGGGTCGGCCTGCCCGCTCGGGGACGACATCCCGCGGTGGCACGGTCTCGGCCCCCGTGCGCGCCCGGGGCCGACCCGCGTACCACCACAGCACGGGCCCGACCAGCGGCAGCACCACGACGAGCACGAGCCACGCCCACCTGGGCAGCACACCCGTCTCGCCGCGTGGGGTGAGCGCCGCGTCCACGAACGCGACGACCGCCATGCCGAGGAGCACGGCGGCGAGCACGAGCAGGATGCGGACCATGCCCACCATGGTACGGCAGCGAGCGCGGAGTGAGCAGGGCGGGCGACACGTAGACTCGGAGGTGTGAAGAAGCTTCCCGCCTGGCTGACCTACACGCTGCTGCGCGTGGGCCTCGTGATCGTCCTGCTCGTCATCCTGATCCTGCTCGGGGTCAACCCATTCCTCGCGACCGCGCTGGCCGTGATCCTCGCGTTGCCGATCTCGTATCTCGCGCTCGACCGACAGCGCCGCGCGTTCTCGCAGGAGATCGCCGAGCGGCGCGCCCACCCGGAGCGGGCGCGCACCCGTCGTCGCGGCGGACACGAGGACGAGGACGTCGAGGACGCGGTCGTCGCGGCGGACGCGGAGACGGACCTCGTGCTCGACGACGAGCGGGAGGCGGATGCGGCGGATGCCACGCGGACCCAGGTGCACGCCGACCGGGCCGGCGCCCGAGAGGCCGGTGCCGGCGACGCCGCCGACGCGAAGGGTCACCCGGTCGACCGCGACTGACCGGAGGCGCGGAAAAGGCCCCGTGCCCCGGCCGCCGACCTCAGGCGGGCAGCTGCAGCCCGATGGCGAGCAGCACCGCGAACGCGAGCGCACCGAGGCTCGTGAGCTTCAGCGCGAGAATCTGGTCGCGGGGCGTGCGCGGATGCAGCCCGCGGAAGACCGCCACCGCCAGCGGGATCGCGGCGAGGAGACTGAGCCATCCCCACCGGCCATCCGGGTGCAGCGCGAACGCGGCGATCACGAATGGCAGCACCACCATCGCGAGGTAGGCGGCGTGCGCACGGGACCGGCCGAGGCGGACGGCGAGCGTGTGCTTGCCACTAACCGCGTCCGTGTCGATATCGCGGATGTTGTTGATCATGAGCACCGCGCATGAGAACAGCCCCATGGCGACCGCGGCCCAGACCCCCGTCCAGCTGGCCCCGCCGGTCTGCACGGCCTCCGTGCCCATCGTGGCGACGAGGCCGAAGAACACGAACACCGACACCTCGCCGAGCCCCACGTACCCGTACGGGTGGCTGCCGCCGGTGTAGTACCACGCGGCGATGATCGCCACGAGCCCGATGAGCGGGAACCACCACAGCCCCGAGGCGAACGACAGCCACAGACCGAGCACTGCGGCGGCCCCGAAGCAGGCGAACGCGACGCCGCGCACGGTCTGCGGGCGGGCGAGCCGGCCGCCGGTCAGCCGGGCGGGCCCCACCCGGTGCTCATCGGTGCCGCGGATGCCGTCGGAGTAGTCGTTGGCGTAGTTCACCCCGATCTGCAGCAACAGGGCCACGCCGAGGGCGAGCAGGGCGAAGCCGAGGTGGAAGCGCCCCTGGGCGGCGGCGACCCCCGATCCGGCGACCACCGGCGCGATCGCCAGCGGCAGCGTCCGCAGCCGGGCCCCCTCGATCCAGTCGCCGACGGTCGCCGACCGGGCCAGGGATCCAGAGGGGTCGTGCACCCCGGCGGTTCCGGGGACGGTCGTCTCAGCGGGCTCATGCGCGCTCATGCAGCAGGTACCTTCTCTCTCATCCGCTCCCCCTGGATTCCGCCCGATCGACCGGGCGAGGGCGCCCGCACGATCCCCGCGGACGCTCGGCGACGCCGGCCCGGCATCGCCCGTCGCAAGCTCCGGGCCGCGGGCGGCCGCCCGGCCGCGGCTCACACCGCGTCGCGCGGCGGCCGGTCACGCTGCACGGCGAGCGCGGTGCCCGCCAGCTTCTCGGCCGTCTCGTACAGCGAGGAGAGATCGACCTTGCCGCTGGGCAGCCTTGGCAGCCCGAAGCTGAAGTAGGTAATCGCGGCGGCGCCCGCGTGGCGGCCGAGGCGGGCGCGCAGCACGGCGTTGAGCTCGTCGCGAGTCAGTCTGGGGATCGTCCGGTCACGCCCGTCGGCATAGACGGCGAAGCGAGTGCCCCACTTCTCGTCGTCGAATGGCACGGCCACGGCGTCGGCGAGTCCGGGCAGCTCGTGCAGCACCCGGGTCACCTCGTTCAGGTCGAGCTTGAGGCCGCCGGTGATGATGATCTGATCGTCTCGTCCGGTCACAGTCAGCACTCCCTCGTTCAGGTCGCCGAGATCGCCGGTGACCAGCCACCGGGTTCCGGCACGCTCGACGAACGCCTGTGCAGTCCGGGCGGGGTCGCCGAGATAGCCGGTGGCGAGCGTCGATCCCGCGATCAGGATGCTGCGATCGATGACCGCCAGTCTAGTGTCGGCGACAAGCCGCTGCGTGCCGTCCGGCAGCCCGTACACGACGCCGCCGCTCGTCTCGCTGCCGCCGTACGTGGTCACCACGGCGACGCGGCGCGCGCGGGCGAGGTCGAGCAGCCCCGGATCGGTGCGCTGCCCGCCGACGAGCACCGTCCGGTACGCGCGCAGCGCGGCGAGGGTCTCGGCATGCTCCCGGGCGTCGGCGAGCAGCGTGTGCAGCTGTGCGGGCACGAGCGCCGTCAGCAGGGGCGCGTCGGGTGACTCGGCGCGCAGCCGGGCGGTCGCCCGGGTGAACGCCTCGGCGGTGAAGTGCCCCGTCGCCCGCCCGGCCCCGCCGGCGAGACTCGGCAGCACGACCGGGACGGTGCCCGCGACGAGCGAGCGGACGAGCACCTGCAGCCCCGCGATGTAGTGCACCGGCAGGGCGAGCAGCCAGCGGCCCGCGCCGAGGATGGCGTTCGTGCTCCGGGCGCTCGCCAGCAGCGCCCGCCCGGAGAGCTCGACGCGCTTCGGATGCCCGGTCGACCCGGAGGTGCGCACGACCACCGCGGTGGACGCCGCCACGGCGGCCCTGGCCCCGGCGAGCCCGCCGGCCTGCTCGACGAACGCGGTCTCCTCGGCCTCGGTCTCGGGCGAGACGGGCAGCAGCGCGGGGCCCTGCCCGGCCAGTGCGTCCGGGAGGGCGGCGAGGAGTGTCTCGGCGTCCGCCGGCACGACGACCAGCGGGCGGGCGTCGGCGGCCGGGGCTCCCGGCGCGGCGGCCGTGCCGGGGCCGTTCAGAACTGCCACGGGAAGGGGCTCCAGTCCGGGTCGCGCTTCTCGAGGAAGGCGTCACGGCCCTCCACCGCCTCGTCGGTGCCGTAGGCGAGCCGGGTCGCCTCGCCGGCGAACAGCTGCTGGCCGACCATGCCGTCGTCGGCCGCGTTGAAGGCGAACTTGAGCATGCGGATGGCCGTCGGCGACTTGGTGAGGATCACCCGCGCCTGCCGCAGCGCCTCGACCTCGATCTGGTCGTGGTCGACGACGGTGTTGATCGCGCCCATCTCCAGCGCCTGCTGCGCGTCGTACGGCTCGGCGAGGAAGAAGATCTCCCGCGCGCGCTTCTGGCCGACCTGCCGGGCGAGCAGCGCCGAGCCGTAGCCGGCGTCGAACGAGCCGACGTTCGCGTCCGTCTGCTTGAACATGGCGTGCTGCCGGCTCGCGATCGTCAGGTCGCACACCACGTGCAGTGAGTGGCCGCCGCCGGCCGCCCACCCGGGCACCACGGCGATGACGACCTTGGGCATGAACCGGATCAGCCGCTGCACCTCGAGGATGTGCAGCCGCCCGGAACGCGCCTGGTCGGCCGGGTCGACGCGGGCCTCTTCGGTGGAGTACTTGTAGCCGTCGCGACCGCGGATGCGCTGGTCGCCGCCGGAGCTGAACGCCCAGCCGCCGTCGCGGGGGCTCGGCCCGTTGCCGGTGAGCAGCACCACGCCGATGCGCGGGTTCGTCCGCGCGTCATCGAGGGTGCGGTACAGCTCGTCGACCGTGCGAGGGCGGAACGCGTTGCGCACCTCCGGGCGGTCGATGGCGACCCGGGCGATGCGGCCGCTGACGTCGTGGTGGTAGGTGACGTCGGTCAGGTCGGCGAAGCCGGGCACCTCGCGCCACTCGGCCGGGTCGAAGACCTCGGAGACGTGGCGCGGCGCGGCGGACGCGGCGGACGGCTCCGCCCGCTCGTCGCCCTGCTGCGGATTCGGGATCGATGCACTCGTGTCGCTCACGCGGCAAGTCTAGTGAGCCGGGCGGGCGCGGCAGGCGGCGACCGGCCGCAGCGGCCGCCGCAGCGCGCACGCGGACGCGTACGCTGGCCCCATGAGACCGCTTCGCACCGAGGAACCCGCCCCGCTGCCGTCGCTTGACGAGCTGCTGGAGCCCATGCGGGTCGTGTCGCTGCCGATGCACACGCGGTTCCGGGGCATCACCCGCCGCGAGGCCGCCCTGCTGCACGGCCCGAACGGCTGGGTCGAGTTCTCCCCGTTCCTCGAGTACGACACCGCGGAGGCGGCGGCCTGGCTGGCCGGCGCGATCGACGCCGGCTGGACGCCGCAGCCTGCCCCGGTGCGCGACCGGGTGTCCGTCAACGCGACCCTGCCCGCGGTTCCCGCTGGCGAGGTGCCCGCCGTGATGGCACACTACGGCGACCTGTCCGCCCTGCACACCGTGAAGGTGAAGGTCGCCGGTGAGGGCGACGCGCTCGAGGACGACCGGGCCCGGCTGCGAGCACTGCGCGAGCTGGTCGGCGACGACGTGCGCGTGCGCATCGACGTCAACGGACGCTGGGGGCTCGACGAGGCGTTCGCGGCGCTGGCACAGCTGGCCCGCTTCGGCCTCGAGTACGCCGAGCAGCCCGTCGCCGACGTGGAGGATCTCGCCCGTCTGCGCGAGCAGCTGGCCGCGCACGACGTGCCCGTGCCCATCGCCGCCGACGAGAGCGTGCGGAAGGCCGAGGACCCGCTGCGGGTGGCCGAGCTCGGCGCGGCCGACCTCATCATCGTCAAGGCGCAGCCCCTCGGCGGCGCGCACCGGGTGCTCGACGTCGTCGCACGCAGCGGCCTGCCCGCGGTGGTCTCCTCCGCACTGGACACGGCCGTCGGCATCGCCGCCGGGGCCCGGCTGGCGGCCGCGCTGCCCGCACTCGACCACGCCTGCGGGCTGGCCACCGGCGCCCTGTTCACGGACGACGTGGCCGGCCGGGACGCGCACGGCGCACGCACGGCCGAGGACGCGGCCGGGTTCGTGCACGACTTCGCGATCACGCCGGGCTGGGTCGAGCCCGACGAAGACGCGCTCGACCGGCTGGACGCGGGGGTGGCCCGCACCGGCTGGTGGCGGGAGCGGATCGCCGCCTGCCACGCGGCGCTGGCCGAGCGCGGCTGAGCCCGACGACCGGGCCCGATCGAGGTCACAGCCGGGAACGCGCCAGTCGCACAGCCGACAGCCACTGCTGCGCCACAGGATGGCGCACCTCTGGCGATCGACCCGCCGCGTGTCGCGCTACTGGTCGGCGTGCCCGCGCAGAGGGCTGAGCGGGCCGGCCAGCCACCCCGCCCGGGCTAGCTCAGCCCCGAGTAGGCGTGCAGGCCCTTGAACAGCGTGTTGACCACGCCGAAGTTGAACAGCACCGCCGCGAACCCGATCAGCGAGAGCACCGCGGCCCGTGTGCCCCGCCACCCGCGGGTCGCCCGCGCGTGCAGGTACCCCGCGTAGATCACCCAGATGATCAGCGTCCAGGTCTCCTTGACGTCCCAGCCCCAGTAGCGCCCCCACGCCTTCTGCGCCCAGATCGCCCCGAAGATCAGCGTGAACGTCCACAGCACGAACCCCACGATGATCACCGTGAACGCCAGCTGCTCCAGCCGACCCGAGTCCGGCAGCGCCTCCATGAACACGTTGCGCCGCCGCTCGCCGGCCGGACGCCGCTCCCGGCCCGCCTGCACCAGCTGCAGCACCGACACCGCCGCGCCCACCGCGAAGAAGCCCGTCGCGAGGATCGCCACGAGCACGTGGATCACGATCCACGCCGACTGCAGCGCCGGCATGAGCGGCTTGACCGCCGTGTACCAGATCGTCGTCGCCAGCAGCAGCACGATCACCAGGAACCCGGTGATGAACATGCCCGTGAACCGCACGTCACGCCACAGGTTCACGAACAGGTACACGCCGGAGATGATCGCCACCGCCGTGATCGAGAACTCGTGCATGTTCGACCACGGCACGCGTCCCGCCGACAGCCCTCGCAGCACGGCTCCCGCCGTGATGACCAGGAATCCCAGCCAGGTCAGCGCCGTGCCGATGTTCACGGCCTTGTGCGTGCGCGCCGACTGCCGCCCCGACCAGCGCACGGCGAAGTCGTACGCGTAGAACACGAACGCCAGGCCGAAGATCACCCCCGCTGTGACGACCGCGGTCAGCGACCACTCCTCAAGCTGCGCGACATCCATGGTGCTCCATCCTATGCTCTCTCGTCATCGCGGTCACCTGCGGCGGCCGCGTCCTCGTCATCCCGACCCGCGGACGCCGCGCCGGCCGGGTCGGTCCCGGCCTCCGTGCCCTCGCACCCGGCGTCGCCTGCAGCGGCTCCGTCCGTCTCCGCGCCGTCCGCGCGGGCGAACCCGGCGGCGACCTCGTCCGCGACATCGTCCGCGGCCCCGCCCACATCATGCCGGATGCCGGCCGCGAGCGCGTCGACCGCCCCGGCGAGCGTCTGGTCGTCGCCGCGGGCGAGCCCGCCGATCTCGAAGACGCAGCGGTCGGCAGGCGCCGCCCCGTCAGCCGGGTCCAGCGGCGCGGCGGCCACGGGCTCGTTCCAGGCCCGCACCCACACGCGGCGGCGGGGCACGAACAGTGACGCGACGAGGCCGAGGACGGCGACCAGCGCGAACGACAGCACCCACACCTGAGTGGGGTCATGGCGCAGCTCGAGGCTCACGTACGGCAGCACCTCGTCGAGGGTGACCGTGCCACGGCCGCCGGGCAGGTCGACGGTCTCGCCCGGCCTGAGCTGCAGCGCCTTCGTGTCGACCTGCGCGCCGGCGATCTGGGTGAGCGAGTCGGGGTCGAGCGTGTACACCGAGGTGGGCACGCCATGGTCGACGCCGAGGTCGCCGACGTAGACGTTGAGGCTCAGCAGGGGGTTGTCGAGGGCCGGGTACACCGATGTGTAGATGCCGTCATGCGCCTCGGTCGCCGTGGGATAGAAGTAGCCGAGCATGCCGACCTGCTCCGGCTCGATGTCGGTGACCTTGACCACGCCCATCGAGGTGTTGTTCTGATCCTGCGAGATGAACGGCACGGGGTCGGAGAAGACGACCTGCCCCTGCGCGTCGCGCACGGTGATCCGGGGCGCGTAGCCGTTGCCGAGCAGGTACACGTCGGTGCCGTCGACGTTCAGCGGCTGGTTGACCTTGATCGTACCGTCGGTGTCGCGGCCGTCGGCGTGGTGCACGGTGACGTCGGCGGTGTAGTCGGTCGGCTGCCCGTAGGCGCCGCTGCGGATGTCGTCGATCGTGTCGGCGTACTCGGTCTCGAACCCGTCGAGGGTGATCGAGAAGGGCGCGAGCCGACCGGCGTCGAACCACTGCCCCGGGGTGAACGAGTCGTAGCTGCTCAGCGTGTTCGGGAAGGTGTCGCCCTGCACGATGACCCGCTGGCCGTGGTACGACAGGCCGCCGCCGACGCCGACGGCGACGAGCACGCCGACCAGGGCGACGTGGAAGACGAGATTGCCGGTCTCGCGCAGGTAGCCGCGCTCGGCGCTGACGCTCAGCGCGGCGGGGCGCCGGCTCGTCGCGGCCGTGTCGAACCGGGCCCGGCGATAGTGCCGGCGGGCGAGCCGGCGGTCGGCGGCCTCGATCACGTCGACGGGAGTCGCGGCGACCGTGAGCCGCTCGTGGCCGACCATCCGGTCGAGGCGCGACGGGGTGCGCGGCGGCCGCGAGACGAGCGCCCGCGCATGCACGCGGATGCGCGGCAGGATGCAGCCGATCAGCGAGACGAACAGCAGCAGGTAGACGGCCGAGTACCACGGCGACGAGTACACGTCGAAGAGGCTGAACCGGTCGAGCCAGGGGGCGAGGTCGGGATGCTCGTCGAAGTACTGGGTCACGCCGTTCGGGTCGGCGCCGCGCTGCGGCACGAGCGACCCGGGCACGGACGCGACGGCGAGCAGCAGCAGCAGGATGAGCGCCACGCGCATGCTCGTCAGCTGCCGCCAGAAGAACCGCAGCCAGCCGACCGGGCCGAGGCGGGTGGCGCCGCCGGGCAGCTCCTCGGCCTGGCGGGCGGACGAGAGAGCCTCCTCCGCCGCGACGGCGCGGTCCGCGCGCGCCCGGGGCGACTCCGCCGCCTCCGGTCGGGCGGCGTGCTCCTCCGGGGTCAGGGGGGAGTCAGATGAGCGTGACATAGGCACCGATCCATCCTTGCAGAGTGTTGATCCACGACGTCCACAGCCCGGTCGCCAGCGCGGCGCCGAGCAGCACGAGCAGCACGCCGCCGACGATGTTGATCGCCCGCACGTGCCGCCGGGCCCAGCCGAGCGTGCGGCCCGCCCAGCTCCAGCCGGCGGCGATGAGCAGGAACGGCACGCCGAGCCCGAGGGCGAAGCAGAGGCTGAGGACCGCCCCGATCGAGGCCGAGCCGCTGGTGAGGCTCAGCGACTGGATCGCGGCGAGCACCGGGCCCATGCAGGGCGTCCAGCCCAGCCCGAAGACGACGCCGAGCAGTGGGGCGCCGACGAGGCCGACGCGCGGCTGCCAGCCCGGCCGCAGCGTCCGCTGCAGCGCGCCGAACCGGCCGACGAAGACGAGGCCCAGCAGCATCACCACCACGCCGAGCACGCGGGTGACGACCTCCTCGTGCGTGACGAGGAACCGGCCGAGCCCGCCGACCACGCCGCCGACGACGACGAACACGGCCGCGAAACCGAGCACGAACAGGGCGACGCCGACCACGGTGCGCGACCGGCCGGGGGCGTGCACGCCGGAGCCCGCCGGGGCGCCCGCCGGCCCGTCGGCCGCCGCACCGCCCGCCGCCGCGCGGCCGGCCCCTGACGCGCGACCGGCCGTGGCGTCGGGCGTGATCGCGCCGACGTACGCGAGATAGCCGGGCACGAGCGGCAGCACGCACGGTGACAGGAAGCTCGCCAGTCCGGCGAGCAGCGCGATCGGCACGCCCGCCCACAGCGACCCGGAGAGCACGATCCGGGCAAGTTCTCCGCCCACCGGTCAGCTCGCCGTGGACTCGTCGAGCGCCGTGCGGATCAGCGAGCGCAGCGTGCTCGCGTCGAGCTGCCCGAGGATGGTGGCGGTGGCCCGGCCGTCGCGGCCGAGGACGACGGTGGTCGGCACCGACTTCGGCGGCACGCCCGCCGCGGAGAACGCGGTCTGCACCGAGTCGCCGCCGGCGTCCGCGTCGAGCACGGATGGATACGCGATGCCGTGGGTGCGCTCGAACGCCTGGGCGGTCTCGGCGCCGTCGCGCACGTTGACGCCGAGGAAGCGCACGTCGTCGGCGGCGAACTCATCGCTGATCGCCTTCAGGTCGTCGGCCTCGGCCCGGCAGGGCGGGCAGGCCGCGTACCAGAAGTTCACCACGGTGACTGAGCCGAGGTAGTCGGCGTCCGAGACGGTCGTGCCGGCGTCGGTCCGCCCGGTGAAGCTCACCGGGTCGGGGCGCTCGTCGGCGGCGTACTCGCGCACCGCACCGTTGCCGGAGACGTACCCCTGGTCGGTGGTGTCGCCGGTCTGCTGGCCGGCCAGGTCGTCGCCGCCGAAGCAGGCGGCGAGGCCGACGGCGCTGGCGGACGCGAGGGCGAGGGCCGTCGCGACGCGGGCCGCGCGGCGGGCGGATGCGGGCATCCTCATACTGCTCCTTGATCGATGACGCCGGCCACGCCGGCCGCTGGCTCGCGGTAGTCCACCTCGGTGAACCGCCTCGAGCCGGGATCGTACTCGAAGCTCGTCACGCTCGAGAGCGCGCAGCGGCGGTGGGCGGGGTTGTGGAAGAGGGGCTCGCCGGCGACGCTGCGGTGGGCGAGCCAGATCGGCGACTGGTGGGTGACCATGACGATGTCGCCGCCCGGCGCGTCCGTGGTCTGCTCGCGGCTCGCCTCGGCCCGCCAGGCCGCGGCCATCGCGGCGAGCATCCGCGCGGCGATGTCGCGGTACGGCTCACCCCAGCTCGGCCGGAAGGGGTTGGCGATGTGCCGCCACTCGGAGGGGTGCGCGAGCAGGTGGGGGCCGGGGGTGCGTCGGGTGCCCTCGTAAACGTTGCCGGCCTCCACGAGCCGGTCGTCGACGATCAGCGGCAGCCCGGTCAGCTCGACCAGTGGCGCGGCCGACTCCTGCGCACGTTGCAGGGGGGACGCGTACAGCGCCGCGATGGGCCGGCCGTCGGCGACAAGCGCCCGCGCGGTGGTGCGGGCCATCGTCCGTCCGCGGTCGGAGAGCCGGAATCCGGGCAGGCGCCCGTACAGGATGCCATCGGGATTGTGGACCTCGCCGTGACGGACCAGATGGATGCGTCCGGGTGCCATGCCGTCCAGTCTACGTTGGCGCGGGCCGCCGGGGCCGCGGGCGGCGCGGATCCACAGGTGGGCGGGATGCGGGCGTCGCCGCTCCCGAGCCCCGCGGACGCCGTCCGCCGCCCGCCCCGCCCGCCCGGGAGCACGGCGTCCCGCCCGCCCGTGACGGCGTCGTCCCGGGCGCCGGCGCGCCCCCATCGGGCGCGCCCCCGCACTAGAATCGACCCGATACCGCTCTCTTCGGAAGGACATCTGTGCTGCGCACGCACCAGGCCGGGTCGCTCGGCAAAGACTTGACAGGCACGACCGTCACCCTCGCCGGCTGGGTCGACCGGCGGCGCGATCACGGCGGTGTCGCGTTCATCGATCTGCGCGACGCCTCGGGCATCGCCCAGGTGGTCATCTATGACGAGGAGGTGGCGCACCCGCTGCGCAGCGAGTTCGTCATCCGTGTCACCGGCGAGGTGCGGCTGCGCCCCGAGGGCAACCAGAACGAGCGGCTGGCCACCGGCGACGTCGAGGTCGTCGCCCGCGAGGTCGAGGTGCTCGCCCCGTCCGCTCCGCTGCCGTTCCAGGTGTCGACCGCGCTGGCCGGCACAGAGGAGGCCGAGCACGTCAGCGGCGACATCCGGCTGAAGTACCGCTACCTTGACCTGCGCCGCCCGGCTCCCGCGCGGGCGCTGCGGCTGCGCGCCGCCGTGACCCGGGCCGCCCGCCGCGTGCTCGACGAGCACGGCTTCGTCGAGATCGAGACGCCGACGCTGACCCGGTCGACGCCCGAGGGCGCCCGCGACTTCCTCGTGCCGGCCCGCCTCGTGCCCGGCAGCTGGTACGCGCTGCCGCAGTCACCGCAGCTGTACAAGCAGCTGCTCATGGTCGCCGGGATGGAGCGGTACTACCAGGTCGCCCGCTGCTACCGCGACGAGGACTTCCGCGCCGACCGCCAGCCCGAGTTCACGCAGCTGGACGCCGAGATGAGCTTCGTCGACCAGGAGGACGTCATGGCGGTCGCCGAGGACGTGCTCGCGGCCGTCTGGGCCGAGATCGGCGTGGAGATCCCCCGCCCGATCCCGCGGCTGGCGTACGCGGACGCGATGCGCCTGTACGGCTCGGACAAGCCCGATCTGCGCTTCGGCAACCCGATCGTCGATCTGACCGACTTCTTCGCCGACACCCCGTTCCGGGTCTTCCAGACCCCGTACGTGGGGGCGATCCGCTACCCGGGCGGCGCCTCGCTGCCGCGCCGGCAGTTCGACGCGTGGCAGGACTGGGCCCGCTCGCGCGGCGCCCGCGGGCTCGCGTACGTGACGTTCAAGGAGGACGGCACCCTCGCCGGCCCGGTCGCGAAGAACATCTCGGAGACCGAGCGGGCGGGGCTCGCCGAGGCGGTCGGTGCGGAGCCTGGCGACGCGGTCTTCTTCGCCGCGGGCCGGACGAAGCCATCGCAGACGCTGCTCGGCGCGGCTCGTGTGGAGATCGCGCGCCGCTCGGGGCTGCTGCACGACGACGAGTTCGCGTTCGTGTGGATCGTCGACTTCCCACTGTTCAAGCGCGTCGACGAGGAGGGCGACGACGACGTGGCGGTCGGCTCGGGTGCGTGGACGAGCGAGCACCATCCGTTCACGAAGCCCGCCGGCGACTGGGTCGACCGGTTCGAGGAGGACCCGGAGCACGCGCTGTCGGCCGCGTACGACATCGTCTGCAACGGCAACGAGATCGGCGGCGGCTCGGAGCGCATCCACCGCACCGACGTGCAGGAGCGGATGCTGGCGTTCCTGGGCATCAGCCCCGAGGAGGCCCACGAGAAGTTCGGCTTCCTGCTCGAGGCCTTCAAGTTCGGCGCGCCGCCGCACGCGGGCATCGCGTTCGGCTGGGATCGCATCAACGCGCTGCTGTCGGGCAGCGACTCGATCCGCGACGTGATCGCCTTCCCGAAGTCCGGCGGCGGGCAGGATCCGCTCACCGGCGCGCCTGCCCCGATCTCGGCCGCCCAGCGTGCGGAGGCCGGCGTCGACGCGGCGCCGGAGGAGCCCGCCGACGCCGCCGAGGCGGGGGACGCGGCGAACGCCTGACCCGCCCCGGGGTGCGGGCGGCGGCCTGCACCCCGGTTCCACGCTCAGGTTCCGCTCACAGGGCGCCTGAGCCGTGCGCGCCGTGACACGGAGCCGGCGCCCCGACGGCCGCGGAGCCGGACGCCGCCACCCCGCACCACCCCGGGCGCACGAGAGCGCGCTCCGATCGGATCGACCGATCGGAGCGCGCTCTCGTCATGCCGGGCCGGGCCGGCGCCGGACGGGTCGCCGCCGGGCAGGCGGCCGCCCGTCGCCGCCCCGGCCCGGGACGCCCGCTCACTCCCGCTTGCCGAGCAGGAACATCCGCAGGCCCAGCGTCACGAAGCGACGGAACTGATAGCACAGGCTCTGCCGGCGCCGCAGCTCGCTCTTCGTGGGCATGAGCGCCTCCGTGGCGACTCGCTGCCTGGTGTCGTTCAGCATGGCGACTCCTCTCGTGCTCGCACCGACCTATGACTCACCCGGATCACTCGGGGATCACCCACCAGAACGGGCGCGCCTTCATCTTGTACATGAACGCGGTGTGCAGCAGACGCTTCAGCCAGTGCCCGGCGAGGCCGATCTCACCGCTGGTCTCCTTCAGATTCCGCCCGCTCGGGAACACCTGCGTGTCGGGCACGATCGGCGACATGACCATCGACACCGCCTGACCGCTCTTGAAACCGGTTCCACCGGAGGCGATGCACGAGGCCGCCAGGTGCGCCATCGACGCCTCGTGAGTCGGGTGGTCGGCGCGCCCCTCGACCATATCGGCGATCGACAGGGCCACGGCCTTCGCCGTCGCACCCGAGGGCTGCCCGGTGCGGGGCGGGGCGGGGGCGATCGCGACCCCGCCCGGGGACTTCCGCGGCTTCGATATGGGGTGCGGCGGGGCGAACGCGATGCCCGCGGCGAACAGGTTGGGGTACGTCGGGTTCTGGTAGGTCTTCGGCCAGTCCTCGCCCCGCCATTCGTCATAGGACTTCCGGCCGTAGTTCGCGTCGACCTTCATGAACCCGCTGGGGGCGAAGACCCGGCCGGTGATGTCCTCACCCGCGCGGTCGACCGCGTCGATGCGAGCGCCCTTGAACGGGGGCAGCAGCATCGCGAAGTCATAGTGCTGCTCCTTGACCCCCTCGCTGTCGACCTGCTCGTAGCGGATGGTGTCCTCGGTGATCTCGGTCGCCCCGGCGGCCATGATCGGCACGATGTCGCGCTCGCGCA
The DNA here is from genome assembly GCF_008831125.1 of Pseudoclavibacter caeni. Classification (GTDB taxonomy): domain Bacteria; phylum Actinomycetota; class Actinomycetes; order Actinomycetales; family Microbacteriaceae; genus Pseudoclavibacter_A; species Pseudoclavibacter_A caeni. The sequence continues at coordinate 162,701 of NZ_WBKA01000001.1, forward strand.
GCAGCGACTCGGTGAGCACCTCGCCGCGCATCCGGTAGCCGTTGCGCTCGATGGTCAGCCCGCCGACGCCGAAGTCGCCGAGCTCGTGCTCATTGGTGAAGAAGTACACCGTGGCGTTGTCGCGCACGCCGGCACGGCGCAGCTCGTGGTCGACATTGAGCACGTACTCGAACGCCGCCCCCTCGCAGGTGCAGGTGCCGTTGCCCATGCCGATGACCAGGTCGAGGTGCTCGCCGCCGCGCAGCCGTTCGATGGCCTGACGCAGCTGACGCTCGGCGTCCACCGCGTGGTCGGCGGTGCACACCGAGGCGGTGTGCCCGCCGTTCGGCCCGAGGCCCGGTGTCGCCTCGAAGTCGAGCCGGGGACCGGTGGCGTCGATCAGCCAGTCGTACCGCAGCCGCTCGGTGTGGCCTTTGTCGGCGCCGGCGGTGTAGGTGATGTCCACCGCCGGACGTGCGTCCTGCTCATCGCCCTCCGGGTGCAGCCTGGTGGCGAGCGCCTGGCGGAAGTCGATGTGCTTGCGCCGGTAGATCGGCTCAAGCGGGAAGATCACCTGGCTCTTGGTCATCCGGCCGACCCCGACCCAGATGTTCGAGGGGATCCAGTTCCAGTTGCTGTTCGGGCTGACGACCACCACCTCATGCCGGTTCTTCAGTCTGCGCTTCAGGAACAGTGCCGCCGTATGACCGGCGACCCCCGCTCCGAGCACCACGATGCGCGCCATCACGTTCTCCCATCTGTGCGTGCGAGCTGTGCGGACGACCGGCCTCGCGGACGCGTGATCCCGCCGTCTCCGCTCACTATACCCCCAGAGGTATCAATTCATCGGACGTCAGATGTATTCGCCAGCAAAACGGCGGCCCGATCACCCACCGCTCCGCCCGCGTCACGCCGCACGGCGCGGCGGATCACGAGAAGCCGCCGCGGCGCTCGTAGAATCTGCCCTGCCCGCCCGGACGCGCAGCCGCCCGCACGTCGCGCCCCCCTCTCTCCACACTTGGAACCAAGGAGCCTGATCTGTCCCCCACCTCCCCCACTCCGTCCCCCGTGCCCGACCCGCACAGCCCGGCACTCACCTTTCGCCAGGTCGCCCGAGTCCTCGTCGGCCTGCTCCTGGCGACGTTCACCGCGATGCTCAGCACCACGATCGTCGCCAATGCGCTGCCGGAGATCATCAGCGACCTGCACGGCACGCAGTCGCAGTACTCGTGGGTGATCACCACCGCGCTGCTCGCCAACGCCGCGTCCACCCCGCTGTGGGGCAAACTCGCCGATCTGTTCAACAAGAAGCTGCTCGTGCAGATCGCGATCACCATCTTCACCGTCGCGTCGGTCACCGCCGGCTTCGCCACCTCCACCGGCTGGCTGATCGCCTCCCGCGCCCTGCAGGGCATCGGCATGGGCGGGCTCATGTCGCTGTCGATGGCCGTGATCGCCACGATCACCCCGCCCAGCGAGCGCGGGCGATACTCCGGCCTCGTGGGCGCGGTCATCGCGGTCGCGCAGAGCTCCGGGCCGATCGTCGGCGGCCTCATCGTCGACAGCCCGCTCGGCTGGCGCTGGACGTTCTTCGTGTGCGTGCCCCTCGCGGTCATCTCACTCGTCATGCTGCAGCTGACCCTGCACGTGCCGACGATCCGTCGCGACGAGGTGCATGTCGACTGGCTCGGCGCCACACTGCTGACCGGTGGGGTGAGCACGCTGCTGATCTGGGTCTCCCTCGCCGGCCCGAACGGCGACTTCGCCTGGGGCTCCCCGACATCGGTGCTGCTGGCCGCGGGCGGGACGGTGCTGCTCGCGCTGACGCTGCTGGTCGAGCGGCATGTGCCGGAGCCGATTCTCCCGCTGCGCATTCTGCGCCGCCGCACCGTCGCGATGGCCGTCCTCGCCTCGATTCCGGTGGGGGTGGCCATGTTCGGCACCTCGACGTACCTCGGCGAGTACTTCCAGGTGTCACTCGGCCAGACGCCCACCGCAGCCGGACTGCTGCAGTTGCCGATGATCATCGCGATCATGATCGCCAGCACGGTCTCGGGCTCGGTCATCTCGCGCACGGGACGCTGGAAGCGCTGGCTCATCGCCGGGGCCCTGCTGCTCACCACGGGCCTCGCCGCCCTCGCACTCACCACGCACGAGACCCCGCTCTGGGAGACGGGCGTGCGGATCGCGATCATGGGGCTCGGCTCGGGGATGCTCATGCAGAACCTCGTGCTCGTCGTGCAGAACCAGGTGAGCGTCCGGGACGTGGGTGCCGCCGGCAGCCTGGTCGCCTTCATCCGCACGTTCGCCGGGGCGAGCGGCGTGGCCGTTCTGGGCACCGTGCTCTCCGGGCGCGTCAGCGGGCTGGTGCGCGACGGGCTGGCCGCGACGGGCGCGCCGACCGGCGACGTCCCGAGCGGCACCAGTCTCGACCTGGCCGGGCTGCCGGAGGGGGTGCGGACGCTGGTCATGGCCGCCTACGGTGACGCGACCGGGCGCATCTTCCTCATCGCCGCCGTCCTGTCGCTGGGCACAGTCGTCGCTGTCACGCTCCTCCCGAACCTCCCGCTGCGCACGACGCTCGATCTGCAGCCGACGGGCGGCGACGAGCCACCCTCACGGTCCGTGGAGCGATGACTCACCGTCCGGCGACGCGGTCGATCGCCCGGCGCAACCGGTCGGCGTCGGCCCACCACTGACACACCGGGTCGCCCTCGACGGCGATCACCGGGACGAGCTCGCCGTAGCGGTCGCGCAGCGCGGCGTCTTGATCGATGTCGACCTCGCGAACGGTCACGGCGGTGCCAGCCGCGCGCGCCTCGGCGACCACCGCGGTCAGGACCCCTCGGGCGTCGTCGCACAGATGACAGCCGGGACGCTGGTACATCACCACGTCGATCATGAGCGCATTCTATGGCCGCGGCCCCGCGGAGGGGGCGCACCCGCCCGGCGACGCGCGCCGTCCGCCGCACACGAGGCACGCCGTCCGCACGCCCGGGTAGGATGAGGGCGATGCCCGCCACCCGCCCCTCCCGCGCGATCGCCGTGCTCGATCTCGACAACACGATCGTGCGCGGGTCCGCCGTGTTCCATTTCGGCCGCGGCGCGGTCAGCCGCGGACTGATCGCGGCCCGCGACGTGTGGTCGTTCGCGTGGCAGCAGTTCCGCTTCGCCCATCACGGCGAGAACACCGGCAAACTGCGCGACATCCAGGATCGCGCGCTCGGCATCGCGGCCGGCCGCCGCCTCGACGAGATCACCGCGCTGATGCCCGACATCTACGACCGCTGGATCGCGCCATGCGTGTGGCCGCACATCCCCGACATCATCGCGATGCACCGGGAGGCCGGCCGCGAGGTGTGGATCGCGACCGCCTCGCCGCGCGTCATCGCCGCATACATCGCCGAGCGGCTGAGGTGCACTGGAGCGATCGCCTCAGACCTCGAGCTGACCCCGGACGGCCGGCTGACCGGACGCTTCAGCGGCCCCGTGCGCCACGGACAGAGCAAGGCGGATGCGGTGGCCGCCCTGGCCCGGGAGCGCGACCTCGATCTGGCCGCCTCCTTCGCATACACCGACTCCATCAACGACGAGGCCCTGCTGCGGCTCGTCGGCAACCCCGTGGCGGTGAACCCGGACACCCGGCTGCGGCGGCTGGCCGGGCACGAGGGATGGCCCGTGCTGCGCTTGCGGCGGCGCTGACAACGCGAACGGGGCGCCGACCTGCAGGCCGACGCCCCGTCGCTCAGGCGAGAACGCTCACTTCTTGTTGCGGCGCTGATGCCGCGTCTTGCGAAGCAGCTTGCGATGCTTCTTCTTCGCCATGCGCTTGCGGCGCTTCTTGATCACTGAACCCATAGGGAAACCTCACAGATCTGCGGCCGGCAGCCGACCTTTTCGTCAACCCCGTCATCTTACCAGCCGCATGGTGGGGACACCACTCGGCCGCGGCCCGGACACCGCACGGCACCGTCACATCCCTCGACGGCCCGCCCGGCGCAGACCATGCGCGCCGCAGGACGCCTCGCGCCCGCCATCCACCACGCCGCCATCACCCGCGATGCCGGCGCGCCCGGAGCCACCGTGTCGCACGCCGGAACGGCAGCGCGACGACGGCGGCCGCGCGACCCACGACACGGGCCACCTCGCCGCTGATGTGAGGCTCGGTGGTGCCGAGGCGCCCCCAGACGTGATCAGAGGGCGTGCGCTCGGCGGGGCGGACGCTCTCGGCCTGCTCGGCGAGCGCCTCCTGCGCCAGCACCACCGGGGAGGTCGGCGTGAGCTCCGGCAGGAACGACGCCGCCCAGTCCCGGACCGGCCGCAGCCGCTCCGCGCTGACGCGGTACAGCCTCCGCTGCCCCTCCTCGCGCACCTCGACGAGGCCGTGCTCGCGCAGCACGCGCAGGTGCTTCGACACCGTCGGCTGGCTCACGCCGAGCGCGTCGACCAGCGCGGAGACGCTCACCTCGCCGTGCGCGTCACGCAGCGCCTCTAGGATCCTCCGCCGGGTGCGATCGCTCAGCGCCTCGAAAACAGAGCTCATGCGGTCTAGGCTACCAATCCGGACGACCGACGCCGCATGCGGATGCGATCGACCGGCACGGACCCGACCGGGTCACCGGGGCCGCCGCCGTCCCGTGGCGCGAGACCTCCCCGCGCGCCCGCACGCCCCTCGCGGGCGCGATACGCTGGGGAGACGCCCGGCTGAGGCGGCCGGCGGTGGAGACTCGGGAGCGGGAGCACGCATGGCCGCAGATGCCGATTCGGGCGTGGCACGCACCGCGCTCCGCGTGCTCAAGGAGCATGCGGAGACGTTCGCCGGCCACTCGCCCTCGCGGTTCGCGATCCTCGCATTCACCACGATCATCGCGCTGACCACGCTCGTGCTCGCGACACCCTGGGCGAGCGCGACCGGACGCTGGACCGACCTGCCATCCGCGCTGTTCACCGCCACGAGCACCGTGTGCGTGACCGGCCTGACGGTCGTGGACATGTCGACGCACTGGTCGCCGTTCGGCAACGCCGTCATCCTGATCGGCGCGCAGATCGGCGGCATCGGCGTGCTCACCATGGCCTCGATGATGGGCATGGTCGTCACCCGTCGGCTCAGCCTGCGCCAGCGGCTCATCGCCGCGAGCGACACGAACCCGCTGCGCACCCACGCCGGGCCGGTCAGCGAGGGGCAGGCGATCCGCCTCGGTGAGGTCGGCGGCCTGCTGGCCACGGTGCTGTACAGCTCGCTGACCGTGGAGGCACTGCTGTTCGTCAGCATCCTGCCCCACCTGCTCTGGCGCGGCACCGACCTTCCGGTGGCGCTCTACGACGCCCTGTACCTCTCCGTGAGCGCGTTCAACAACGTCGGCTACACCCCCTTCGACGACGGGCTGGCCTCGTACGCGGGCGACGGGTACCTGATGGCCGTGCTCGTGATCGGGGTGTTCGCCGGTTCGCTCGGCTACCCGGTCGTGTACGCGGCGATCGGCAATCTGCGCGCCGTCATCACGGGAGCGACTCGGCATCCGCACTGGAGCCTGCACGTGCGACTGACGGTGGTGACCACGCTCGTGCTCGCGGCGTTCGGCACACTCATGTTCACGCTGACCGAGTGGTCGAACCCGGGCACGATCGGCATGGGCGCGGAGTGGACGCGCCCCTGGCAGGCGCTGTTCTATGCGACGATGACCCGCTCCGGGGGATTCTCGCTGTTCGACCCGAGCCAGCTGAGCGACTCGGGGCTGCTGGTCAGCCAGCTGATGATGTTCATCGGCGGCGGGTCGGCGTCCACCGCCGGTGGCATCAAGGTGACCACGATCGCCGTGCTGTTCCTGGCCGCGCTCGCCGAGGCCCGCGGCCAGACCGAGATCCAGGCGTTTGACCGGCGCATCCCGCACGACGTGCTGCGCGTCGCGGTGAGCATCGTGCTGTGGGGCGTGTCGATCGTGCTGACCGCCACGCTCGTCATCCTGCCGTTCACCGATCAGCCCGTCGACGACGTGCTGTTCGACGTGATCAGCGCGTTCGCCACCTGCGGCCTGTCCACCGGGGTGACCGCCGAGCTGCCCACCGTCGGGATGCTCGTGCTCTCGGCGACGATGTGGGCCGGACGCGTTGGTACAGTGACGTTGGCGGCCGCGATCGCGTCATCGCCGAACCGCCAGCTGTTCAAGCATCCGGAAGAGAGGCCGATCGTTGGTTGAGAGGATCCCCGTCGACGCCCCGGTGGCGGTCATCGGGCTCGGGCGCTTCGGCGCCGCCACCGCCGGGCAGCTGAACCGGCTGGACCGCGAGGTGCTCGCCGTCGACACGAACCCGGCGCTCGTGCAGAAGTGGGCTGACCGGGTCACCCACACGATCGAGGCTGACGCCCGCAACCCCGAGGCGCTGCGCCAGATCGGCATCGGCGAGTTCCAGATCGTCGTTGTCGCGGTGGGCAACCTCGAGGCGAGCGTGCTCATCACCGCGAACCTCGTCGATCTCAAGGTGCCGCAGATCTGGGCGAAGGCGTCGACGCAATCACACGGCAAGATCCTCGCCCGCATCGGCGCCAACCACGTCGTCTACCCGGAGGCGCAGGCGGGCACCCGCGTGGCGCACCTGGTCAGCGGGCGGCTGCTCGACTTCATCCAGTTCGACGACGACTACGCGATCGCGAAGCTCTACCCGCCGAAGGTGATCCGCGACAAGCCGCTGGGGCGCTCGGTCGTGCGCACCAAGTACCGGGTGACCGTGGTCGGTGTGAAGTCGCCGGGCAAGGAGTTCACCTACGCCACCGAGGAGACCGTGATCACGAACCACGACCTGGTCATCGTCTCCGGCCACGTCGGCGACATCGAGCGGTTCGCGAGCCTCGACCGGTAGCGGGCCCCTCCGCGTCGGCCTGCCCGCGGGGCGCGGACCCGCCAGCAGACGGCAGACCCGTGTCAGACGGCCCGGTTCCGGCAGACCCGTGCCAGGCCCCGCGCCGGCTCAGGCGTTCTCGCGCGCCATCTCGTGGGCGCGGTCGACGGCCGCCTGCAGCGCCTCGGTCATGTTCTCGACGCGTCCACCGCGGGCGAGCACGGCGAGCGCCTCCTGCGTGGTGCCGCCGGGGCTCGTCACCGCGGTGCGCAGTTCCTCGGCCGTCCGCCCGCTCTCGGCGAGCAGCCGCGCCGCACCGATGACCGTCTGGTCGGCGAGCACCCGCGCGTCCTCGGCGCTGAACCCGATGCGCTGTGCGGCCTGCTCGAGCTCCTCGACGAACGCGAACAGATACGCCGGCCCCGATCCCGACACCGCCGAGAGCTCGTCGATGCGCGCCTCGTCGAGTTCGACGACGACCCCCACCGTGTCGAACAGCGCGTGCACGAGCGCCCGCTGCGCGCCGGTGACGCCCGGACCTGCGGCGAGCCCGGTGACCCCGGCGCCGACGCTGGCGGGTGTGTTCGGCATCACGCGCAGCACGGCCGTCCCCTCCGGCAGCGCGGCGGCGATGGACGCGATGGTCACGCCCGACGCGATACTCACCACGATCGTCCCCGGGGCGAGCACGTCACGGACCTGTGCGAGCACGTCCGCCACCTGGTACGGCTTGACGCCGAGCAGGACGATCCCGGCACCCGCCACCGCGTGCCGGTTCGCCTCGGGGTCGCGCTCGCCCGCCAGCGCCCGCACGCCGGGATGCCGGGCCGCGATCGCGTCGGCCCGCGCCGCAGAGCGGTTCGTCGTGCGGATGCCACCCTCGGCCCCGTCCGCGACCGGCAGCCCGGAGGCGATGACCCCGTCGAGGATCGCGCCGTTCATCGACCCGACGCCGAGGAAGGCGAGGGCGGGCAGGCCGGTGATCGGGGTGGTGGATGCGGATGCGGTGGTGGCGTCGGTCATGACCAGCAGTCTACAATCGGGGCGCCGCCGGGCGGGGCGGCCCGCGGTGGGCCATAGGATGAGCTGGTGAGCACCTCAGCAGACGCACCCGAACCGTCCCGACGCGCGAGCGACGCGTCCCCGTGCCCGGCCGAGGCGCCGTCCACCGAGGCGCCGGCCGCGACCGCCGCGCCGTCCGGCGAGCACGGCCACTCCGGCACCACGGCGATCATCGCGGCGATGCTCGCGAACCTGGGCATCGCGGTGACGAAATTCATCGCCTACCTGCTCTCGCAGTCGACGTCGATGCTCGCCGAGTCGGTGCACTCGCTGGCCGACACCGGCAACCAGATCCTGCTGCTCATCGGCGGCCGCGGCGCCAGACGCGCCCCCACACCCGAGCATCCGTTCGGCTTCGGCCGCGAGCGGTACGTGTCGGCCTTCGTCGTGTCGATCGTGCTGTTCAGCCTCGGCGGCCTGTTCGCCGTGTACGAGGGCATCGGCAAGATCGCGAAGCCCCATCCGATGGAGAGCTGGTGGCTGCCGGTCGCGGTGCTGCTCGTCTCGATGGTGATGGAGGCGCTGTCACTGCGCACCGCACTGAAGGAGTCGCGCCCCGCCCGCGGCGGCGCCGGCATCATCGCGTTCGTGCGCCGAGCGAAGGCCCCCGAGCTGCCGGTGGTGCTGCTCGAGGACACCGCGGCGCTGTGCGGGCTCGCCTTCGCCCTGCTCGGCGTGGTGCTGACCGTGGTCACCGGCAACGGGGTCTGGGACGGCCTCGGCACCGTCGCCATCGGCGTGCTGCTCATCGCGGTCGCCCTGCTGCTCGGGGCCGAGACCCGCAGCCTGCTCATCGGCGAGGGCGCCTCCACCGCCGGGCTGGAGCGCATCCGTCAGGCCGCGCTCGACGGGGAGGGCGTGGATCGCATCATCCACATGCGCACGCTGTACCTGGGGCCGGACGAGCTGCTCGTCGCCATGAAGATCGCCGTGGCCCCGCAGCGAACGGCCTGCGACGTGGCGGGGATCATCGACGCCCTCGAGCAGCGGGTGCGCGAGGCCGCGCCGATCGTGACGCTCATGTTCGTCGAGCCGGACATCGATCGGGCGGCGGAGGACGAATCCGCGGCCCACTGAGCACGCATCGGACGACCGAGCGGTGCGGCTCGGCCCCGAGCCCGACACGGCACGACCACGTCTGCGCCAGCCCGACACACACAGCCACTGGAGCGCCGCGTCGTGGCGCATCGGTGGCTGGGCCATGGCTCCCTGGCGCGATCATGGTCGACCCTCACGCACACGCACAGCTCACGCACGCTCACGCGCACACGACGAGGGCCGGGCATACGCCCGGCCCTCGTGTTCCCCCAGACTGGTGCGATCCGCCCCCACGGAGCCGCGCCAGTGGTCTGTGTCAGCGCCCGAAGAGCTTCGAGAAGAGGCCGCTCTCGGCACTGGTGCCCTTCGGCGCGTTCTCCTCGCAGGTGCAGCGCTGTGCCGGCGGCACGTTGCGCATCACCTGGTCGACATGCTGGCCGCACCCGGCCCACGTCGTCTTGCCGCACTTCGGGCAGGTCACTGCATAGCACATGGTCGTTCTCCCATTTCCTCAGTCGACGGCCGGGTCACCGGCCGTCCCTCCAACCGGAGCCGTGCCTCCCGCGGCCCCGCATCCATGAGCTCAGGCGAGCATCATGAACAGCTTCTCCAGCTCCTCGGCGGTCAGCTCGTCCTCACCGAGCCGCAGCCCGCTCGAGGAGCGCACGCCCTCGCCCTCCTCGGCCGACCCCTCCCGGTCGGTCGAGCTAACGAGGCAGTCCTTCATCGCGCTAGCGATGATGGCGTAGCCGGCGCGATCGAGGGCGCTGGACACCGCGGCGAGCTGCGTGACGACGTCACGGCACGACCCGCCCCGCTCCACGGCGGCGACCACCGCGTCGAGCTGGCCGCGCGCGCGGCGCAGCCGGTTGAGGATGTGGCGCTGCGGGTTCTGGGGACTCTTCGTCATGTCCTTGACTCCTCTCGATCGACGGGGTGGTTCAGGCCACCGGCTGGGATGCGCGCTCGCCGGCGTCCGCGCCGGTGACCAGCAGGTCGTCGGCGCGCTCGCCGAGCACGAGCCGCAGAGTGATCATCCCACCCGACAGGCTCGCCGAGTCGAATCCGGCCTGGTCGAGCACGCGATGGGCGATGTACGAGCGCACCCCTGACTCGCACAGCACGCGAACCGGACGCCCCGCCGCCGCGGCGCGCACCTCGTCGAGGCGTCCGCGCAGCTCGGTGTGCGGGATGTGCAGCGCACCGGGCACGTGCCCGGTGACCCACTCGTCCTCGCGGCGCACGTCGAGCACGAGCGCCTCGGCCAGCACCCGGTCGAGATCCTGCGCGTACCAGAGGCGCAGCGTGCCGTCGAGCACGTTCTCGCCCATCATGCCGGCCATCGTGATCGGATCCTTCGCCGCACCGAACGGCGGGGCGTAGGCGAGGTCGAGATCGATCAGGTCGGCGATGCCGAGTCCCGCACGGATCGCGGTCGCGAGCACGTCGACGCGCTTGTCGGCGCCGTCGCGGCCGACCGCCTGCGCGCCGAGGATGCGGCCGTCGTCCTGCGCGAAGTGCACGATGAGGTGCACCTCCTCCGCACCCGGGAACCAGCTGACGTGCGACGACGGATGCAGGTGGATCGTGTGGTACGCGATGCCAGCGGCGTCCAGCGCCCGCCGGTTCGCCCCGGTCATCCCGGCCGCCTGCGAGCCGACCCGCACGATCGCCGTGCCGACGGCGGTCGGGATGGGCCGGGCACGCTCCGGCGCGAGGATGTCGTCGGCGACGGCGCGGCCGGCGCGGCTGGCCGGCCCGGCCAGGGCCACGGGCCGCCGGGCGCCGGTGACCGCGTCGGTCGACAGCACGGCGTCACCGACCGCCCACACGTCGGGCAGGTTCGTGCGCCCGTGCTCGTCGGTGACGATCGCACCGCGCTCGCACGTCACCCCGGCGGCCTCGAACACCGCGGTGTCGGGGCGCACGCCGACCGAGAGCACGATTAGGTCGGCGTCGATGGTCGTGCCGTCGGCGAGCACGACCACGTCGTGGTCCGCGCCCGGCTCGACGCGCTCGGCGGCGACGCCCTCGTGGATGTGCACGCCGGCCCGGCGCAGCTCGTCGGCGATGATCGCCGCGCTCTCCTGCTCGAGCGGCGAGAGGATGTGCGGGGCGAGCTCGACGACGCTGACCTCCAGACCGCGCACGGCGAGCGACTCGGCCGCCTCGAGGCCGATGAACCCGCCGCCGAGGACGACCGCGCGCCGGGCGCCTTGGTCGACCATGGCCCGCAGGGCGACCGCGTCGTCCACCGTGCGCAGCGTGTGCGCGCGGGGCGAGTCGATGCCCGGCATGGGCGGCACGAACGCCTTCGCCCCGGGCGAGAGCACGAGCCGGTCGTACGCGATGCGCTCCTCGCCCTCGGGGGTGCGGACGGTGACCGTCCGCCCCGCGGCGTCGAGGCCGATGACGTCATGCCGCACGCGCACGTCCAGGTCGAGCGACTCGCGCAGCGTCTTCGGCGTCTGCACGAGCAGCGACGCGGAGCGCGGCACCTCGCCGCCGACGTGATACGGCAGGCCGCAATTGGCGAACGAGACGTACTCGCCCCGCTCGAGGACGATGATCTCGGCCTGCTCGTCCAGGCGACGGGCGCGAGCCGCGCAGCTCATCCCTCCGGCGACTCCGCCGACGACGACGATCCTCATGTGGGTCTCCCCTTCTCTCTGTCTGTGCTCGGTGTCCGTGGTTCCGGTCAGCGGTGCCGGGATCAGGCCTGTGCCTCGGCGCCCTCGGCCTTCGCCGCCTGCTCGGCGCGGTGCTGCTCGATGTCGGCCCGCACCTCGTCCATGTCGAGCGCCTGCACGGCGGTGATCAGCTGTTCGAGCTGCTCGCCGACGAGCGCGCCGGGCTGGCCGAAGACGGGGATGCCCTCGCGGAAGACGATCAGCGTGGGAATCGAGGAGACCTGGAACATCGCCGCGAGTTGCTGCTCGGTCTCGGTGTCGACCTTGCCGAAGACGATGTCCGGGTGCTGCTCGGAGGCGGCCTCGAACACCGGGCCGAACATCCGGCAGGGCATGCACCAGGCGGCCCAGAAATCCAGCAGGACGATGTCGTTGCCGGTGACGACCTCCTCGAGGTTCGCCAGGGTGATCTGTCGTGTGCTCATGCCCCGATGATATACCCCCGGGGGTTTACTGTCCAGCGTCGTCGCCCGCCGGCGCCCCTCGCAGTGGAGGGGCGAGCATCACGGCGGCGCCCCGCCACCACGGCCCGGCCCGCATCCGGCGGAGCGCTCCGCTCGCACCGCGGCGCGCGTTCAGCCCGCCTATCCCTCACATGCGGACAGCACGCGGCCAAGCGAGCCCTGCGCGCCGTGGCAGCGCGCTCGAGACGCCGCGAGGCCGTCGGCGGGATCGCACGACGGCCTCACAGCGGTCAGGCGGACGCGTTGCGGCGTCCGTCAGGAGAGGGCTGGCTCCGGCTCAGAGCCCGGCCTGCTCGTCGGCGCGGATGATGATCACCGGCGCCGGGATGTTGTTGAGCACGCCATGGCTGACCGAGCCGAGGAACAGCCGGGTCAGACCCTTGCGGCCACGGTTGCCGACCACGAGCAGCGCGGCGTCCTTCGCCGCCTCGACGATGCCGCGCACGGGCTCGGCCTCGACCAGCTGGGTCTCGATCTCGATGCCCGGCTCGGTTTTGGCCGCGAGCTCCTTGGCGCCCTGCAACACGGCGCGCGTCTCGTTGCGCACCTCCTCGATGATCTGGGCGCTCCAGGCGACGTCGGTCGCCGGCAGGGCCGGGATCGTCCACGCGGCGACGATGCGCAGCCTCTCGCCGAGCAGCGCGGCCGCGCGCGCCGCGTAGTCGAGCGCCTTGTTGGCCGTCTCGCTGCCGTCGACGGCGACCACGACGTCATGCCGCTCGCCGAGATCATAGGTCGGCACGACGGCCACCGGGGAGTGTGCGGATGCGGCAAGGCGGATCGGCTTCGACCCGAAGATGACGTTCGGCAGCTTGCTGCCCTTGTGGGTGCCGACGACGACGAGCTCGGCGCCCTTCGACTCGTCCTCGAACACGGCGGTCGGGGTGCCGGGGGCGAGGTTGGTGGTGAACGTGACGCCCGGGGCGATGCTCTTCGCGTACGCGAGCTCCTGGTCGAGCATCTTCTGCCCCTCCGCGAGCGCCTCGCTCTCGAACACGGGGGTGTCGCTGAACGGCGTCAGGTCGATCACGTAGAACAGCTCGACGTCGGACTTCGTCCGCTCGGCGAAGCCCACACCCCAGCGCAGTGCTGCGCGGGCTGGCTCGGATCCGTCGACACCGATCACGATCTTCTTGGTCATTCTGGCCTGCCTCCTCGAACGAACGGTCATGCGGGGCCTGGCATGCCTCCGCCACCATTCAGGCTACCCGTTCCGCGCATCCGGCGGGCGTCCGGGCGTCGATTCCCGTCACGGGCGAGTGCAGCCCATCAGGGCAATCGCGGGCGACCGGGCGGCGATGGCCGACCGCGGGGGACCGGCCGGGCCGTCCCCGCCCCCGGCGACGAACTGGATGGACGGGGCTCCCGTCAGGTCAGCGCCGCTCGGCGAAGAAGCGCTGCAGCGGCTCGGCGCACGCCTCGGCGAGCACGCCGCCGACCACCTCGACCTGGTGGTTCATCCGGCGGTCGCGCAGCAGATCGTGCACCGACCCGACCGCGCCGGCCTTCTCGTCCCACGCGCCGAAGATCACCCGCGGGATGCGCGCGGCGAGGATCGCCCCGGCGCACATCGCGCAGGGCTCCAGGGTGACCACGAGCGTCGTGTTCGGCAGCTGCCAGCTGTGCCAGGCCCTCGCGGCACGGCGGATGGCGAGCAGCTCGGCGTGCGCCGTGGGATCCTGCCGGGCCTCGCGCTCGTTGCACGCGGCCGAGACGACGTTGCCCAGCGCGTCGAGCACGAGCGCGCCGACGGGCACGTCGCCGGTCGCGTCAGCCCGATGGGCCTCGGTGATCGCCGCGCGCATCCACTCCTCGAAGACGGGAGACACTGGCAGGCTCACGGTTCCCTCTCGTTCCCGGCGCGCGGACCGCGCCACGGTCATGCATCGTACCGCAGGGAGACGCGCGGGCGCGGCCCGCACGAGCCCGCCCGCCTCGGCGTCCGGTCGCCCCGCCTCGACGCCCCGGTCGCGGCGGCCGACCCGCCGCGACCCCCGTCGTGATCACCCCGGGACAGGGCCCCGGCGCCCCGCGAGGCCGCCATGCCGAGCGGCCCGCGAGGACGTGCTTGACGCGCGCGGCGTGATCGGGCACAATCTCCCACATGATCACTCGTACCCACGCAGCTCTGACATCACTCGAGGTGACCCCGGCGGTCGCCTCGATGATGTGCTGCGCGGGTGGAGCGTGCCGAATGTGCCGCTGACCGCCTTCGTCCCCGATCCCCGGCGGATCACCGCACGACGAATGCCCGGCCTCCTCTTCCATCAGATCCATCAGGTCACCGTGACCTCGCGCACCCCTGCGCCCGTCACGCGGATGCCGGAGCGACTCGTGCGCCATCGCAGCAGCACAGTCCTAGGAGAGCACGCTCATGACCACCATCACCACCACTCGCATCGCCCGCACCGCCCGTCCCGCCCACAGCCGGATCCGTCCCGTGGATACTGAGTCCGTCGCCACCCACGACGACCGTGTCGAGGCGCGCGGGTTCGCCCTGTACGTCGGCCTCGACGAGGTCGGCGCCGCGCAGGCCGGCGTCAGCCTGCAGCAGCTCGTCGCCGCCCTGAGGCGCACCGCCGAGGAGCTCGTCCCCGGCATCCGCACCCACGCCACGCTCGCCATCGCCCCGCGCGGCGCCGGCGGCCGCGACCTCGACGTGACCCGCGTGGCGCTGCACGACCCCGCCGTGCAGCGCATCGCCTCCCCCCGACAGGCCCGCCACGGCGTGGTGATCGATTTCGGCCGCCAGCACGTGCTCGTCGACGGCGAGGAGGTTTCGCTCACCTACAAGGAGTTCCGCCTGCTCGGCCACCTCGTCGAGCACGCGGGCGAGACCGTGCACCGGCACGACCTGCTCGCCGAGCTGTGGGACCCAGACCAGGAGGGCACCCCCGGCGAGCGCACCATCGACGTGCACGTGCGCCGCCTGCGCGCGAAGCTCGGCGACTTCCAGGACATCATCCGCACCGTCCGCGGCATCGGCTACCGGTTCGACCGCCGCACCGACGTCATCGTCCGCACGGCCTGACCCGCGGGCCGGCGCCTTGCCGGCCCGCGACGCCGACGCGTATCGTTGTGGTCGCCCGGTGCCTCTGCGGCACCGGGACGTGCGGAGACGCACGTCGCCTGCTGTGGCGCAGCACTCCTCGGAGTGCGGGCCGGCCGCCCTCTTCCCCTGGGGCGGCTGGCTCAGGCCACGGCCGGCGACCACTCCTCCTGAGACCCGACGATGCGCCCCTCTTCCCCTGCATCACTCCTCGAGGAACCATCCGCATGTCTCCCGCACCCACGCACACCATCTCCCCCGGCAGGTCGCCCGCTGGGACGCGATCACCGTCGGCCGCCTCCGCGCCGCAGGAGGCCGATGCTGGGGCCAGCATCCCGACGCCCCGGGGCTGTTCATCGCCGAGTCCGGCCTCGGCACCGCCCCGGCCGATCCTCGTCGAGGCCGCACGCCGCATCGCCCGGGCCGTCCGCGAGCACGGGCGGGTCGCCCGCCCGGCCGCCACGTGCACGGCCTCCGCTAGCATGGCCGCATGACCGACGCGATCCCTCCCGCACCACCCCAGCCGACCCGCGACGAGCTCGTCGCCGCGCTGCGCACCCGCTACGGCACAGACGACGTCACCCCGTTCGACGCCGTGACCCCGACCATCCTGCATCAGCTGCGCCACCGCTCGGTGCGTCGCTTCAGCGACCGCCCCGTGACCGAAGACGAGCTGCGCGCGATCCTCACCGCCGCGCAGGCGGCGTCCACGAGCTCGAACCAGACGTCGTGGAGCGTCATCGTGGTGCGCGACCAGGCCCACAAGGAGGAGCTCAAGCCGCTCATCGGCGACCAGACCTTCATCGACAAGGCCCCCGTCCTGCTGTTCTGGGTCGTCGACCTGCACCGCTTCCACCTGCTCGCCGATCGCGCCGGCGTGCCCGCCGCGGCCACGGAGCTGCTGGAGGCCACGCTCGTCGGCTTCGTCGACGCCGCGCTCGCCGCGCAGAACGCCGCCGTGGCCGCCGAGTCGCTGGGCCTCGGCATCACCTACATCGGCGGTGCCCGCAACCACCCCGAGGAGACCGCCGCCTCGCTCGGCCTGCCGCCGAACGCGGCCGTCGCGTTCGGGATGACCCTCGGCTGGCCGAGCCCCACGGACCGGGCGAGGATCCGCCCGCGGCCCGCCCCGGCGATGGTCGTGCATCACGAGCGGTACGACGATGCGCGGATGCTGCCCGAGCTCGACGCGTTCGCCACACGGACGAACGCCTTCTTCGCCGCCTACGGCCGCGACTTCGACTGGGTGGCCTACATCACCGACCACTTCCGCGACTACCACGACCTGCACGGCCGCGAGCGGCTGCGCGAGGCGCTGACGGCGCTGGGCCTGCCCTCCCGCTGACGACGCCGGGCCCGCCCTCGCGCCGATCTGCCGGGACGGCCCGCGCGACTCGACTAGGATCGAGGAATCATGCCGGGGCGGAACGAGGGGGAGCATGGATCCGGACGTCATCACGGTGACCTGCGCGGGGCGCACGGTGCGGCTCTCCCCCGGCGCCTGGCTCGTCCTCGGGCGGGGCGGCGAGGCCGGGCTCGTCGTCCGCGGGCCGCTCGTCTCACGCCGCCACCTGCTCGTCTCGCACCGCGACGGCTGGTACGTCGAGGATCTCGCCTCGAGCAACGGCTCCTTCGTCGACGGCCGGCGCATCTCCCACCTGCCCGTCACCCATGACACCGTGATCCGGCTGGGCGACCCCGACCAAGGCGTGCCCGTCGAGCTGCGCGTGACGCGCTCGGCGGCCACGCCCGGCGGGCTGCCACCCGTGCCGGCAGCGGCGCACGGCACGTCCGCCCCCGCCGGCGCCCCGCGGATGCCGGCGCCGGCGGCCATGGCGCGCCCACCCCGACCGGCGGCCCAGCAACGCCGTCCCGGGCCGCCGCCACGCCCGGCCGCGCCCGCCGCGACGTGCGCGGATCTGCTCATCGGGCGCAGCCCGGCCTGCCAGGTGCAGGTGCCCGACCTGTTCACCTCGCTGACCCACGCACGCGTCCACGTCGGCGCCGGCACCGCACCGGAGGTACAGCGCCTCGGCGGCGACCCGGTGTACCTCAACGGCATCCCGGTCGACCGCGCGCCCCTGCATCAGGGGGATCTGCTGACCGTCGGCACGAGCGACTTCACGGTCAGCAGCGAGCGGATGATCCCGGCGAGCGAGATGTACCCGGGCCGCCCCGGACTCGAGGTCGAGCACATCGGCTTCACCATCCGCGGCGGCCGCCGGCTGCTCGATGACGTGGACTTCTCCGCGCCCCGCGGCTCCCTCACCGCCGTGATCGGCCCCTCCGGCGCGGGCAAGTCCACGCTGGCCCGCGCCCTGTCCGGGCTGACCCGGGTTTCTGCGGGGCGCGTCTCCTTCGACGGCTTCGACGTCCACCGCCAGTACGCGATCGCCAAGCGACGCATCGGGCTCGTCCCGCAGGACGACGTGATCCACCGTCGGCTCCGCCTGCGCCAGGCGCTCGCCTATGCGGCCCGGCTGCGACTGGACGGCGACGTCACCGCCGAGGAGCGCCAGCGGCAGATCGACCGCGCCGTCGACCAGCTGGACCTCCGCGCGCATCTGGACACCCGCATCGACCGGCTCTCCGGCGGACAGCGCAAGCGGGCGTCCGTGGCCATGGAGCTGCTCACCGAGCCCTCGCTGCTGATCCTCGACGAGCCCACCTCGGGGCTCGACCCGGCGCTCGACCGGCAGCTGATGCAGGAGTTCCGCGAGCTGGCCGACGGCGGCCGCACGGTGCTCGTGATCACCCACTCCGTGGCCTGTCTGGACATGTGCGACCAGATCGTCGTGCTGGTGCCGGGCGGAGCGCCCGCGTTCATCGGCTCACCGGCGCAGGCGGCGCGCTTCTTCGACACCGCCGACTGGTCCCGGATCTTCGACCGGCTCAAGGACCATCCGGAGGAGTGCCGCGAGCGCTGGCGGCGGCACGCGCCCGCGCTGCGGCACGGCAGCCCGCCCGCGACGGAGACCCGCGAGCCGCGCGCCCACGGGCGCGGGCTGCGGCAGACGCTCACGCTGATCCGCCGGCAGGTCGCCCTGCTGCGCGCCGACCGCGGGTACAGCCTGTTCCTGCTCGCCGTGCCGTTCCTCGTGGGGCTGCTGCCGATCGTGGTGCCCGGGGACGTCGGGCTCACCCAGGTGCAGGGTGCGAAGAACGCGACCGAGCCCCAGCTCGTGCTCACCCTGCTCGTCATCGGCGCGTCGTTCCTCGGCATCGCCATGACGATCCGCGATCTGGTCAGCGAGCGCACGATCTTCCTGCGCGAGCGCGCCGTGAGCCTCTCCACCACGGCGTACCTGGCCTCGAAGGTCGTCGTCTACGGGGTGCTCGGCTGGCTGGGCGCGATCGTCATCGTGCTCATGGCGGGCGTGGTGAAGCCGCCGCCGACCGGCCCGGGCGTCCTCGGGCTCGGCGAGCGCGTCGAGCTCGTCATCGCCCTGGGCGTCACGATCACGGTGAGCCTCATGCTCGGGCTGCTGCTCTCCGCGCTGGTGGGCTCGCAGAGCCAGGTGATGCCCGTGATCATCGTGGTCTTCCTCGTCCAGCTGGTGATGAACGGCGGGCTCGTCCCGCTCGCCGACAGCGCCGCGCTCGACGCGGTCTCCCGTGCGGTGCCGACCCGGTGGACGATGGCCATGGGCGCGATCAGCATCGATCTGCCCCAGCTGCTCACCATCGCCGACGAGCAGGAGCGGGCCGCGGTCGCGGCGAGCCTGCCGGAGACGGATCCGCTGTGGGAGCAGGACCTGCAGCGGTGGTGGCAGAGCCTCGGCATCGCGACGGGGATGGGCGTGGCCTCGCTGGTGTGGGCGTGGGCGCGTCTGCGTCGCCAGCACGTCTGAGCGGGAGCGGTGGCCGCGACGTCAGGCGAAGGGGTCGATGCGCAGGGCCGTCTGCTCGACGAGATAGCCCTCGAGCGGCCGCAGGGCGGTGCCCGCGTCTCGGGGGTCCCAGCGGATCATGAGCTCCCCGTCGACGACGCAGAAGGGGTTCGCCTCGGTCTCCCCGTGCCCGGGGCGCAGCGGGACGGGCACCGCGTCGAAGTCGACGACGTCACCGCGCGGGAAGGGGCCCTGCCAGGCGAGCTCCTGCATCCGCCGCCGCCGCTCGATGGCCACCGCGGTGTTGCGGGGTCGAGGCGGTTCCACGACGCGCACGGCGTCGCCGACGAGCCAGGCGTTCCCCGCGGCGTCGGCCAGCAGGGCCCCGACGCGCCAGACCCGGGTCACCGGGACGAGGCGCGGGCCTCGGCGGAGCATCCAACGGCGGCGCTCCGGCTCGTACCGGGCCAGGGCTTCGTCCGGCACGCCGGCCTCGCGCAGCCGGCGGACGGCGGCCTGCAGCAGCGTGACGATGCGGGCGATGTCATCCGGGGTGAGCGGGCAGGCGGGATGCGCCGCGTCGTCCGTCGTCCCGGTCATGCCCGCACGCTCCTCACGCCGACGCCCTGCCTCGCAGCCCCCTGCAGACGCGAGAGGCCCCGGCTGCAGCAGCCGGGGCCTCTCGCTCTATCGTGCGCCCGAAGGGATTCGAACCCCCGGCCTTCTGATCCGTAGTCAGACGCTCTATCCAGCTGAGCTACGGGCGCATGTCTCAAAGACAGAAGATGACTATACGCCGCATCCGCATTCCGCGCAAATCACGCCGCCGAACCGCACGGAGCCACCGGGTCATGGAGAGCCGGCGGCCCCGTATCAGCGGTCGACCTCCAGGGTCAGCCGGTACAGCCCGAGCGCGAACGGCCCATCGATCGGCGTGGCCACGTTGGGTGAGATCTCTGCCTCGGAGCTCGCCTCGCCGAGGGTGACGCCGTTCGTCGACTCCAGATCGGTGATCATCCAGGTGCTCGCCTCGGCGTCCCATTCCAGCCGCGCGTGCGTCTTCGAGATCGTCTTCTGCGCATCGGGGATGCGCACTACCTGGGTGCCGCGCGCCTGCACCCCCCGGGGGTTGCGGCCGAGCACGGCGGCATCCTCGGTCAGCTCGACGCTGTCACCGGACTCGAGACGCAGCCGGGTGACCGGCCGGTGCCCCCAGCGCACGAGCACGGTCTTCTCGGCGTCGTCCTCGTTCTCCACCGGCACGTTGAGCACCGTCCGGTCGTCATCAGCGTCGGCGGGAGCGGGTGCCGGCACGACCTCCGCGGGCGCGGGTCCGGGGGTCGGATCACTGAACCCCGGGACCGACGAGATCAGCTGCGACGCCTGCTCCGCAGGTGCGGGCTGGGCATACCCCTGCTGCGCGTACGGATCCTGCACCGACTGTCCCCTGCCCTGCTGGCCATACCCCGCCTGCGGGTAGCCCTGCTGCGCGTACGGATCCTGCACCGACTGCCCCCAGCCCTGCTGGCCATACCCCGCCTGCGGGTAGCCCTGCTGCGCGTACGGATCCTGCACCGACTGCCCCCAGCCCTGCTGGCCATACCCCGCCTGCTGGCCATACCCCGGCTGAGCAGCATACGGATCCTGCGCCGCCTGCGCTGAGGCGCCCTGCCCCTGAGACGTCTGCGCGTACTGCTGCAGCGCGCTCTGGAACCCGGGGCTCAGCAGCCACTCGCGCAGCGGCTCGTCGATCCTGGGATTGGCCAGCAGGGTCGAGGTGACCAGAGGGTCGATCTGGACGAGCTCACGCATCCGCTCCGGCGTGGTGCTCGGATCCGCCGCCTCCTCGGCGGGCGTGCGTCCCTGGCCGCCGGCGGACCAGCCGCCCTGGGGTGAATAGGTCATCGTGTTCTTCCTCTTCCCGACCCCAGGCGGAACCGCCGGGGAATCTGCGCACGCTCGCGCATGCGTCTAACATAACCTGTTGCAGATCGCAGCGACAGCCGCGCCCGCCAGCGCTGTGCCCGGGTGCGCCCCTCGAACAGCCGCCGCCGCTCGGCGTCCACGAGCCCCCAGTACTCCCTGGTCTGGGCCTCGCCGATCTCCACCCCGGCGAACGCGGCCCAGTCGGCGAGCTGCGCGAGACGGGTGGCCCCGGCACCGAGCGGCGCGGCGACCTCCAGCCGCGTCCGTGTCCGCCCGACGTCGCCGCCGGCGTCGACGACCCGGTCGACGTACTCCATCCAGCCGGCGAGCAGTCGCTCGTCCGGCGTGCCGTGACGACACCGCCGACGCCAGCGCAGGGCCTTGTACAGCAGCACGCCCCAAACCGGCAGGGTGACCAGCGCGATCCAGAAGACCGTGCGACCGACCACGCCGGCGACGTGCAGCACGGTCGCCCAGACCCGGTTCGCGTCGTCCGTCTCACCGCCGCCGACCCCTCCGGAGGGGTCCTTGTCCGGCGGCGGCACCTGCTGCGCGTTCTGCTGCGCCGTCGTCGGACTGTAGCGCTTGTAGGCGTTCTGATCCGGGTTCTCGACGAAGCGGTTGTCGGTGCGCGGCTCCGTGTCGATGGCCACCCAGGTGCCGTCCGACGTGAGGATCTCGGCCCAGGCCGTCATGTCCCCGCCGGTGACCGTGCCGTCGTCGCCCACCCGGGCACCGTAGACGGCTCGGGAGGGGAAGCCGACGACGCGCGCCATCAGCGCCGTCGCGGTCGCATACTGCTCCTGGTCGCCGACCGTCGCCGCGCACTGTGTCACCGTGTCGGAGCAGTCGAGGTAGCGGTTATCGAGCATGCTGCCGAACAGTCCGTCGATGCGGCCGCGGCCGTGGCCGGCGTCGCTGGCGCGGAACTGGTAGCCCTTCGGCAGCCACGAGTCATCGCCGGTGCCCGGGTCGTCCTTGCTGTGCCCCAGGTAGCTGCGCTGGATGATGAGCCGGGCCAGCCGGCGCACCTCGCCGACGGTCGCCCCGCCCTGCCGCTGCTGGGTGACCCACTGATTGAGCTCGGGCATGCTCTCCGCGTCCACGCCGTCGAGCGAGCCGGTGCCCGGCCCTGCGTCGTCGGAGACCTCCGCCTCGGCATCGACCCAGGTGACCGTGTACGCGTCGCCTGCGGCGAGTCCCTGCGCGTCGCCGCGGGCGGCGAGCTCCACCCCCGCCTGCAGATCCGTGTTCAGATAGAGCCCCTGGGCGAGCGCACGACGGTCGCCGCCCTGGAAGTCGACCTCGCTGACCTGCTCGGCCAGCGGCAGCCAGGCACCGCTGTACCCGTCGACGGTGACGGTCATCGTGTGCGTCGTGCCGCCCGCGGTCGGCGCCCGATAGGGCACCCGGGCGAACGCGGTCGAGGTGTCATCGGGGCGCTCCGGGTCGGCGGTGCGGAAAGCCTCGCCGTCATACTGGCCCAGCGCCGCGAGGCGCAGCCGCTGCGGGGCGTCGCCGCTGACCGTGAGCAGTGTGCGGTGCAGCTCGTCCGCGGTGAAGTTCCGTCGGAACGAGGACAGCGGGCTGGTCAGCGGCGGCGTGCGCGTCTCCGGCTGCACGACGGTGCGCCCGACGACGCGCTGCCGGTCGCCGACGAGCGGGGCCGTGGCGAGCCCCGCGACGACGACCGCGAGGACGACCATGGCCGCCGCGAGCCCCAGCCGGCGGGTGCGCGTGGCCAGGGCGCGACCGCGGTCGGTGGGCACGGCCGTCTCGGTCGCCGTGATGCGCGCGGCGACGCGGCGGGACCGGGACCGGGAGACGGTCCAGCCGATCAGCAGGGCCAGCTGCACGAGCCCCGCGACCACCGGCAGCGGCGCCGGCAGCGTCATCCCCAGCACCCGTGGGCCGTCGGAGACCGTGCGGGGGCCGAACACGGTGGGGAACAGCGCCGCGAGCGCGAGCACGGCGGGCGCCAGGCCCCACAGGCGGGGCGTCCGCAGCGCGAACACAAGCGCGAGCAGGGTGCTCGTGTACACGACGATGAACACCGGCAGCTGCACGCCCTGCCCGTCGCCGGCGGGCAGGGTGAGGGTGAGCAGGTCCTTCCACCCGGTGACAGGCGCGACCACGACGTCCAGCATGCCGCCGAGCAGGGAGCCGGGCAGCGCCGTCCACGCGTCGGGCACAGCGGCGAGCAGGCCGACGACCAGGTAACCGGCGAGGGCGAGCCCCACGGCGGGCAGGGCACGCAGGCGGGCGCGCACGATCGTCATCCCAGCGAGCAGCCCGGTCACCAGCGCGGCGCCGCCGGCGAGCAGGACGCCGGGGCGGGCGTGGACGGGCCAGGCGCCAAGGACGGTCACGGCCCCGACCAGCGCGACCACGACGATCGTCGTCACGGTGCGCCGGAGGCCGGCGAGGGGTTCAGCGCCGCGGGTCATGCCTGCACCACCCGAGACATCAGATGGCGCAGGTCGTCGATCGCGCCGAGGGTGAGCACGAGCACGTCGTCGACGCGCCGCACGCCGGGGCGGGCGGTCGGATCGGCGCACACCACGACGACCGTCGTGCCGGGGTCGAGCCGCCGGGTGGCCTCGCGCAGATCGCGCAGGGTCGGCACCGATCCGCAGACGACGAACACGAGCGATAGGTCGGGCAGCTGGCGCGCGGTCAGCGCGGTGATCTCAGCGAGACCCATCATCAGCGGGGTGCGGTCGACGCCGCTGAAGTCGTCGAGCAGCAGCACGGGTGTCGCCGTGGCGAGACGGCGGACCGCGCGGACCACCCGTCGGGCACCCTCGGGCACCTCGCCGCTGACGACGACCTGCGGCTCTCGGCGGTCGCGCACGAGCCGCACGCCGATCGAGGCGGCGGCGCTCACGGCGAGCTCGAACTCGTCGTCCTCCGCGTACTCCTCGGCGGCGAGGCTCAGCAGCACGCCCACCCGCGAGCGCCGGGTCTCCTCGTACTGGCGCACCATGAGCGCACCGGTCTTCGCCGTCGACTTCCAGTGGATGTTGCGCGGCGAATCGCCGGGCACGTACTCGCGGATCGCGTGGAAGGAGATGTCGTCGTCGACGAGCACCCTCGAGGGGATGCCCTCGAGATCGCGGGTGAGACCGGTGGCCGTCGTGGGCAGCCCCACGGTGCGCGGGTGCACGTAGAGGGTGTGCCGCTTCGCCCAGATGATGTCGCGGTGCAGCAGGCCGATGGGGTCCTCCCGCACCGAGCGGACCGGGCCGACGTCGATGATGCCACGCCGCTGCGCCGGGATGAGCAGGCGCTCCCGGTGCACGGCCCCCGGGGCGAGCAAGGGCACCAGGGTGTCGGCGACCGCGGCCCCGATCGGGATCTCGAGCCGGCCGGGCAACACCGGGTGGCGGGAGGCGTTGCGCACCGTGATGTCCCCGGCGACCTCCTCACCGGCGACCACATGGTCCGCCAGGACGCCGAGGTCCACTTCGTAGGCGTTGCCACCGAGCAGGAAGAGCCCGCCGATCAGCAGCAGCACGAACGCGGCGAGGCCGACGGCGAGCCACTCGACGATCGCGAGCGAGAGGCCGAGCACGACGCCGAGCAGCGCGGCGGCCACGGCGATCCAGCCGGCGGGGGTGACCGTCTCGCCCAGCCACCCGCGCATCCGCCGGGCGCGCCGACGCAGCCTGCGCCAGGTGCGCGAGCCGATGATCGCGAGGCGGGCCCCGGCGCGCCGGGTAGCGCCGCCGTGGGTGAAGCTCGTGATCGTCTCGGTGCGCGTGGCGGTGCCGGTCGACGCGCTCGTCGACGTGCGGGTGGTGGGGTCGACGGGCATCAGGCCACGGCCCCCTGGGTGGGCGGGGCGGTGTCGAGCAGGATCTGCCCGATCACGGACTCCGGGGTGACGCCGTCGAACTCGGCCTCGGGGTCGAGGATGAGCCGGTGGGCGAGCACCGGGACGGCCATGGCCTTCACATCATCCGGGATGACATAGGGGCGCCCGTGCGCGATCGCCCAGGTGCGCGAGATGTTCGCGAGCGCGATCGCGCCGCGCACGGAGGCGCCGAGCCTGGTCTGGGCCGCGTCGCGGGTGGCCTCGACGAGCCGGGTGATGTAGTCGACGATGGCCGGCTCGATGGTGACCAGGCGGGCGAGGGCGATCATCTCGCCGACGGCCTGGGGCAGGATGAGCTCGGCGATCGCCTCGGTGCCGACCGCCTGGCCCTCGAGGATGCGGCGGGTCGATGCCGCGTCCGGGTAGCCGAGCGACATCTTGACGAGGAAGCGGTCGAGCTGCGCCTCGGGCAGGCGGTAGGTGCCGGCCTGCTCGACGGGGTTCTGCGTGGCGATGACCATGAACGGGCTCGGCATGCGATGGGTGACGCCGTCGACGGTCACCTGCTGCTCCTCCATGACCTCCAGCAGCGCCGACTGGGTCTTCGGCGAGGCGCGGTTGATCTCGTCGGCGAGCACGATGTTCGCGAAGACCGGCCCCTCGTGGAAGGAGAACTCCCCGCGCTTCTGGTCGTAGATGCTGATGCCGGTGATGTCACCAGGCAGCAGGTCCGGGGTGAACTGGATGCGCGACGAGGTGCCCCGGACGGTGCGCGAGATCGCCCGGGCCAGGGCCGTCTTGCCGGTGCCGGGCACGTCCTCGAGCAGCAGGTGCCCGCGGGTGAGCAGGGTCGCGAAGGCGAGCTCGATGACGTGCCGCTTGCCCACGATGGCCTGCTCGACGTTGCTGACGAGGCGGCCGAAGGTCTCGCCGAACCACGCCGACTGCTCGGCGGTGATGCTGCTGCTCATGCTCTCTCCTGTTCGATGATGGTCGTGCTCGTCAGGCGGCGGGGTGCGGCCGCCGCGGCGAGGCTCACCCGCCGGAGGTGGTCGTGCCCGGAGTGGACTCCGGCGTCTCGGGGGTCTCTGCATGCTTCTGCGTGATCACGGTCTTCGTGAACGTCCGATCCGGAAGCCCCGCGAGGTCACCGGTGAAGCGGACCGTCCAGGTGAACGTGTACCTCTCGTCCGCATCGGGGAGGCTGACCGAGCTCTGCCCCGAGGGCACGTCATGGCAGGCCTCAGTGCCATCGGCACAGTATCTGATCGAGGTCTCGTAGTCGTCGGAGTCCGCCTCGACCGACAGGGTGGGAAGCGTGTACGCCCAGGCGTTCGAGTCCGCGAAGGCATGGGTGACCTCCGTGGCGTTCCAGCCCGACCCGACCTCGGGCACGTACGCTGGAGTGCCCGAGGGGCCGGCCTGATGAGTCGTCTGGTCCACCGTCCCGTCCGTGAACCTCCACCGGTAGCTCACCTCGTGAGAGCCCCGCGTCGGGCCGGAGCCGGTCACGAGCTCGGCGGTGAAATCCTCATGCGAGCCTCCGGTCAGCGAGACCGATCCGGTCGAGGGGTCGATGTGGTAGGCAACCCCGCCGTCATCGCCCGGGAACGCGATGGGGGTGACTGATGGACTCGGACTCGAAACGCCCTGCGCCCACTCGGGTGTCTGGCCGTCGGGCAGACCGGCCGCGGCGCACAGGGTGAGGGTGTGCCCGATGTTGGACGCCGCCTGCCTCGTCACGGTGACCGATCCGTCGACGAGGGTCTCCGCCGCGGAGCACGCCTCGCCATCGAGCGCCCACCCGTATCGGACGTCACCTCCCCTGGCGGTGATGGTCGCCGACCCGGTGACCGCGTCCGACCCGCTGGCCTGCGCGCTCACCTCGGAGATCACCGGGGCCTCGACGCCCTCGACCGTGACCTGCGACACCGCCGTGTCGCGGGCGCTCACATTGTCGACGGCGGGCTTCTCCTGCCCGGTCGAGGTCGCGGTGATCTGTGCGGAGGAGCCGCCGGCCACGTCGAACGCCTCCTCGCCACCGGAGGCCGCAAGCGTCCTTGCGCCGCCGGGTCCGTCGAGGACGATCCCGGAGACGCCGTCGGTGTCCGGATTCGTCACGGTGACCGTGACCTCCCCGGCCGCCGAGGGCCTCCAGTCCAGCCGCGGCGCCCCGCCCGGCTTCCGGTACGCCCATCCCTCGACCGAGACCGTGTCGCGAGACTGGCCGACGTCGTTGACCGCGGCGACGACGAAGGTCTTGTGGTCGAAGTTCTTCAGCCCCGAGATCGTGCAGGCGCCCAGGCCGCAGTCCTGTGAGCCACCCTCCCACGTGACGTGGAAGCCCGTGACCGCCGGGGAGCTCAGCGTCTCGCTCTGCTCGATGGCTAAGGTCACCGTGCCGTCGCCGACCGACGAGAGGGCGACCCGTGCCGGCTTGTTCGGCAGCGCCCGGTAGTCGACCTCGATGCGGCCGTGGCCGGTGTTGCCCTGGGCGTCCTCGAGCGTGTAGGTGCCCGACTTGACCCCGCCCTGGGTGCCCTGGGCGACCTGCACCTGGATGCTCGAGCCGTTCACGGACCCGCTCACGCCCGCGTCCGAGAAGCTCACCTCGGTGAGCTTCACCGGCGTGTACCTCGAGACCGAGCCGTTGGGGCCGAGCGCGTCGACCGATCCGGAGCCGGAGCCCTCCGAGAGCCCGAGCGAGAGCCCGGCCGGGTCGAGCGTCGCGGGCGCCAGCATGCCGACCTGCACCGTCATCCGCGCCTGCGGCACCGGGGTGAACGACGGGGAGGTGATCCGCACGTCGAACGAGGCCACCGAGCCCTGCTGCGCGTCCGGGGCGACCATGATGCTGACCTGCCCGCCGGAACAGGCGACCGTGACACCCTTTGCGCCGGTGGCCTGGCCGCACTCGTAGCCGAGCGTGCCCTTGTCGCCCGTCCAGTCGACGCTGTCGGCGAGGTTCGCCTCGCCGGTCTCGGCCGGGTCGACCACGGCGATCTGGGCCGAGCGGATCACCGGCGGCGGATCGTCCAGGACGATGCGCATCGGCAGTGACACCGTCGACCTCGTGCCGTCGTCACCGGCCCACTGCACCTCGACGCCGCAGCTGTCTCGCTCGCTCGTCGAGTCGCCGCCGGCGGCGTAGGTGACGCTGGTGCCGCTCACCGTGCAGGAGGCCTCGGGGCGGGAGCCGGAGGCCTTCGCCGCGTTCACCTGCAGGGTGCGCCCGCTCAGCTGGCCGATCTCGTCGGCGAGATCGACCGTCACCGACTCGTTCTCGTGCACCTCATAGGTCTTCGCCGGGTCCTTCAGCTGCGGCCGGATCGTGTCCTTCTTCGGCACGCGCACGAACGCCCAGGTGCGCGGCGGGTCGGTCTGGCCCTGCGCGTCCTCGGCCGTCGCGGAGATCGGGATGATCCGCCGGCTGTCGCCGAGCGTCCCGCTGACGGTGTCGCCGTCGAGGGAGACGCCGTCCTGGTCGCCCCACAGCGCGACGTCGACCTTCCCCAACCCCGACCAGATGAGCCTGTCCGAGACGACGTCGGCGCTGTAGTCGTCGCCGTCGATGTCGTCCGCGCCGATCTGCGTGTCGACCAGCTGCGGGTACTGCGGCAGGGCGTCGTTCGTGACGTTGAGCACGATGCTGCCCACGGCGGTGCTGCCGCCGGCGCTGCGCACCGCGTACTGGTAGACCGTCCTGCCGACCGCGGCCGAGGGGTGCAGCGTGACCGTGTTCCCGTCCACGTCCGCCGGCGTGCCCGCGGCGCCGTCGGCCGCGAGGCTCGAGACGACCTGGTCGACGGACTCGACCTCGAGGCTCTCGTCGCCCACCCGGGTGTCATTGAGCGTCGGGTCGACGGCGACGGACTCGGCGCCCGGCGTCGCCTCGACGTAGTCGTTGTACGCGACCGGGGCGAGCGTCGCGTCCGTGATCACCCCCACGCGCACGGTGGCGGTGGAGGTCGCCCCGCGGGCGTCGGCGACGGTGTAGTCGAAGGAGATCGGTCCGCCGTCGGCGGTGCTCGCGACCTCGATGCGCCCGTCGGAGAGCACCTGCGCCGAACCGTTCGCGTCCGGCTGGGTGACAGAGACGACGCTCACGTCATCGCCGTCCGGGTCGACGCCGTAGCCGGGCACGGAGATCATCGTGCTGCTGTGCGCTTGCACGCGGGCGTCGATGTTCGTCGCCTCCGGCGCCTGGTTGCCGTCGTCGGCGGTGACGCGCACGGTGACCCGGCCGAGCGAGCCCTGCCCGGGATGCCCGGAGACGTAGGTGCGATACGTGAGCGTGTAGCTGCCCGGCTCGGTCGTCGCGAGGTAGCGCAGCGACGAGCCGGAGGGGAACGCGAGGCCGGGCAGGTCGTCGGTCGTCTGCCGCGGGTCGAGCATAAGCGTGCCCCCGGCGGGCGCCACATCGTTGTCGAGCACGGGGATGTCGACCTGGCCCCCGGCGCGCACGGTCACCTGGTCGGCGACCGCGACCGGCTTCGCCGAGACCGCGTCGTCGATCTGAAACACGGTCGCCAGCCCGGTGACCGTCTGCGACCCGTCCGTGACCGCGTAGGTGAACGTGCCGATGCGGCCGGGCGAGCCGTCCGGCGTGCGCCCGGTGACGCGCAGCTCGCTGCCGCCGACGGCGGACGCGCTGAGCGAGGAGCGGGAGTCGTCCAGCTGGTACTCCTGCCCGTCGCCGACCATCAGCACCGATCCGCTCGGGTTGCTCACCGGGGCGAGCGGATCGACGGTCACGTCCTCGTCCGGCCGCAGGAACACCGTGATCGGCGGGGTGCTCAGCCGGGTGTCATCGGCGGTGGCCGTCACGAGCAGGGTGCCGGTCGCCGTGCTGGCCCCGGAGCGCACCTCGTAGGTGATCGGATAGACCCCGGCCTCGACGGGGGTGACGCTCACCGACAGCGAGTCGATGCTCGGCCGCACCGCGATGCGCGACTGCAGATCGCCGTCGACAGTGGCCCGGGCCAGGTCGACGCGGGTGTTCTCCACCCCGCCGCCGGCGACGCCGCTGATGTACTCGCTCAGGTCAATCGCGGGCGAGGAGCCGACGGTGACCGTGCGCGCGAACGACCGCGCCTTCAACAGGGGCGAGTCGGTCACCGTGATGCCGATGTCCCGCCTCGTGGTGCCCCCGCGGCCGTCGGAGACCTCGACGGTGACGGTGACCCGGCCGGCGGCCTGGTCCTCGTCGGCCTTGTAGGCGACCATGCCCTGCGGGGTCGCCGCCGCCGTCCCCGCGGT
Source organism: Pseudoclavibacter caeni (assembly GCF_008831125.1). Classification (GTDB taxonomy): domain Bacteria; phylum Actinomycetota; class Actinomycetes; order Actinomycetales; family Microbacteriaceae; genus Pseudoclavibacter_A; species Pseudoclavibacter_A caeni. The sequence goes on from NZ_WBKA01000001.1 coordinate 192,652, forward strand.
GGCCGTCGCCCCGGTGACGTAGAGCGGGTCGCCGTCGGGGTCGACCCAGCCGTCAAGCCCGTTGAACCGGAGCGAGCCGCCCGGGGCGACCTGCAGGTCGGCCAGCGACCGGTCGTTGACCGCACGGTACTCGGGGGCCGCGTTGACGTCCTCGGGATGCACCGAGACCTGCGCCTCGCCGGTCACCCGGCAGTCGGAGCCGTCGGTGATGACGTAGGAGATCGTGCCGGACCCGCTGGAGACGTCCGGCTGGAGCGACACCGCCTGGTCGTCGTTGACCGCGGCGAGCGTGCCGAAACCGCCGGAGGACCACTTTGGGCTGTCCGCGCTCGACACGATCGTGATCGTGTCCTGCGGGTTCGGGTCGAGCGCGCCGACGAGCACCGGCACCGTGGCGAGCTGCCCCGGGCGCACGCCGAACTCGGCGCTCGCCCCGATCGCCGGGGTCGGGCACTCGTTCTGCTTCGCGTTCTGGTCCTGCTTGGTGTCGGTCGTCTCCCGCTGGTCGTCCTCGCGCTGCCAGCTCGTCGACGACGGCACCAGTCGCCAGGTGTCGCCGTCGAGCTCCCAGACGAGCCCCGAGGCGCCGTCGTTGAGCACGAATCCATCACCGTTGACCCGGAAGATGGGGCTCGAGCCGGAGACCGCCGAGGCGGAGGGGAACTCGAGCGACTGCGCGTCGCCGCCGCAGTCGGAGACGGACATCGCCCCGGAGGCGCCCCAGGCCGCGTGCAGGCAGCCGTCACGCCACACCGGCGCCGCGGCGGTGCCGGTCGCGTCCACCGACCCGGTCTCGGCGCCCCTCGCGTCGACCAGGTGGAGCCCGGAGCCGTCGGCGACCGCGAGCTCGTCGGCGTCGGCGTCGGCGCGGGCCAGCCGGGCGTTCGCATCCAGCGAGACCTCCGTCCGCTGCCCGTCGACCCACAGCGTCGACGTGTCGCCGCCGTGCTGCAGCAGCGCCCAGTGGTCGCCGAACACCGTCAGGTCGTCGCTGTCGCCGTCCGTGGGGGCGTCGGTGCCCTTCCGCGAGCGCTGCTCGCCCTGCGCGACGTCCCAGGTGACGATCTCACCGCGGTCGCTCAGCCCGTACAGCACGCCCTGCGCGGTCACCGCCGCGGCGACGAACCGCTCCGTCACGTCACCGTCGCGCTCGTTGATCGCGGTCGGGGAGCCGCCCGCGGCGAGATCCGACACGGCGATCGCGCCGAGCGCGCCGGTGCGCCGGTTGAGGAAGGCGACATACGGGCCGGAGGGGACGACCGCGTCCGCGTCCAGCGGCGCGGAGGTCGCGTCCTTGGCGTCCTCGACATCCTGCGGATCGCCCGGGTCGACGACCTTCATCCGCTGCTGGTCGCTGAGCAGCACGACCGACGAGCCGTCCTGGAGCACGGTGCTGATGCGGAATGCGCTCGGGTCGCCGGAGTGGACCTGGGCGAGCTCGGTGATGTCCGTGTCGACCCGCCCGTAGAGCGGACCGCGGCTGTTGATCGACCAGACCGACGTCTGCTCCAGCTCGGTCTGCTGCGTCGGCACGCCGCGCCACACGAGGATGCCCGTCAGTGCGAGCACCGCGACGAGCCCCACCGCAGCCCACCGCATCCAGCGCCGGTGCAGCAGCCCGGCCAGATCATCCCCCCGCAGCCGCATCAGCAGTCCACCTCCCCTGCCGTCCTCATGCGCGCACCACCACCAGCGTCACGATGATCGCGAGCGCCACGAGCGCCGCCGTCGCCGCAGCCCACAGCCAACGTCCGCCGTGCCGCGGGGCGTCGGACTCCGCGACCTCGGCCTCGGTGGCCAGCTGCTGCACGCTCATGCCCTGCCGCCGGCGGGATGACGCGACCGGCACCTGCGCCCGCATCGGCCCCCGCAGCCGGGCGTCGTCGAAGCCGAGCACCGCGCCGGCCCCGGCCCAGTCGGACGAGGCGACCTCGAGCGGCGTGGCGGGCAGCCCGAGCTGCGCCTGGACGCCCTGGAGCTGCCGGGCGAGGTCGAGCGCGGTCGGCTGCCTCGACTGCGGGTCGACGGACATCGCGCGCAGCAGCGTCTGCGTCAGCTGGGGCGGGACGTCCTCGCGCCGCGCCGGCGTGACGCGCCCGCGGAGGATGCGCCGCTTGAGCTCGGCCGTGCCGTTGCGCCCCGACCCGGGGATCTCGAACGGGGAGTGCCCATCGAGCAGCGTGTAGATCGTGGCGCCGAGCGAGTAGACCTCCGTGGCGACGGTGCCCTGGGTGCGCTCGCCGACCACCTCGGGGGCGCTCCAGGGCACCGACATGGCGAACAGGTCGGTGGCGTGCCGGCCGGAGAGCGAGGTGGCGATGCCGAAGTCGGCCAGCACGGGCGTGCCGAAGGAGGTGAAGAGGATGTTCGAGGGCTTGATGTCACGGTGCAGCACGCCGGCACGATGCACGGTCTCGAGTGCGCACCCCACGCGCACGCCGATGTCGAGCACCGTCTGCAGCGGCAGGATCTGGTCGCGGTAGGCGGGCGAGACGCCCGTGGGGCAGTACTCCATGACGAGATACGGCCGACCGTCCGGCGCGATGCTCGCCTGGTGGACGGTGAGGATCGAGGGATGCGAGCTGAGCCGGGCCATGATGTCGGCCTCGGCGTTGAACATGCGCACGACGTCGTCGTCGACCACGTCGGCGAGCAGCACCTTCACCGCCACGGGGCGACGGGGCATGTCCTGCTCGTAGAGGAACACGTCGGCGAACCCGCCGGTGCCCAGGGGCCGCACGGGGGTGAAGCCCGGCAGCGTCGGCGGCGTCGACGGCAGTCGCCTGGCCATGGCCCCCCCTCCCGACAGCTCTGACCGCCGGCCCGCATACGTCGGCGAGACACGGCTGTGAGCATTCTAAAGCACCCAGCATGCCACAGCCGCGTGAACGGCGTGTGACGCGCTCAGCGTTCGCGCGTCCGTCCCCGCACGACGGCGATCGGCACCGTGTCCTCCGTGGGCTCCTGGTCGGCTCGCCGACGCCCGCGGGAGACGAGCCGGGTCGCCTCGTCGGCGACGTCCACGGCCGGCTCCCGGCCGGCGGGCGAGGCATGTCGTCCTCGGCCGCCCCGACCGTGGAGGAGCCTGGTCGCCTCGTCGGCCCGGGTCGTCTCCGTCTCCTCGCACCCGGCCTCCGCCTCGCCAGGGGCCCGCTGGACGACGTGGGTGTCGTCATCCACCCGTCGACGCCGGCGCAGGGGGACGAAGGCGGTCTCGTCCGGGGCGTCCCCCGACGCCGCCATGGGCCGTCCGGCCGCACCGGCGACCGGTGCGGCGATCGGCGCGGACTCCGCCTCGACGCCCACGGCGGCCGATGACAGACTCCACGAGGCATCCCCGGGATCCGACGGCGCCCCGCCGGCGACGACGTCCACGACGATGACGGTCACGTTGTCCCGGCCGCCGGCGTCCAGCGCCCGCTCGACGAGCGCGGCGGAGGTGCTGTGCGGGGTGCCGCCCATCACGAGCGAGGCCCGCAGCGCCTCCGGGCCGACCAGCCCGTGCAGCCCGTCGGTGCACACCAGCAGTCGCTCGCCGTTGACGACGGGGGCGAGGAAGTAGTCGGGCACGGAGTCCTCGGACCCGACGGCCCTGGTGATCTCGTTGCCCCGCCGGCTCACCGCGGCCTGCTCAGGCGTGATCGCCCCCTGGTCAAGCCACTGCTGCAGCAGCGAGTGGTCCCGCGTCCACTGGACGAGCGACCCGCCGCGCGACCGGTACACGCGCGAGTCGCCCACGTTGAACACGAGCCAGTGCGGTGCGCCGTCCGCCTCGACCAGGGCGACGCCGGACACGGTCGACCCGGCGCCGTGCGGGCGCGCGGCGCCGAGCTCGGCCACCCGGCGCTGCGCTCGGTCGAGGGCGGCCGCCACCCGGTCGGCGCGCGCCGGCACGGGTCCGACCAGCGTCCGCAGCTCCTCGACCACGATCGCGCTGGCAATCTCGCCGGAGTCATGGCCGCCCATGCCGTCGGCGACGGCGAAGACCGGGAACTCGGCCACGCCGCTGTCCTCGTTGAGCCGTCGCTTCAGGCCGACATCGGTCGCCAGCGCCGCGGCGACCCGCACGTCAGTGGTCTCTCCGGATGTCACGATCGCCCTCTCCCCCTGCGGAATCCGCACCCAGACTATCCTGCCCGGCCGATCGGACGCGCTCGCCGGGGGCAGCGATCCGTCCCGCCGACAGCGCCGCGGGCACCGGCGCCCTCGACCACGTCATCCGCGAGGAGTGCGGGCAGGACGTGGGCGCCGAGGGATGACACCGGGACGACGATGGCCCCGCTTCCGCGTGGGCACGTGGAAGCGAGGCCATCGATCCTCTGCGGAGACGGAGGGATTTGAACCCTCGGTCCCGGAAACCCGGGACTCCACCTTAGCAGGGTGGTGCACTCGACCAGACTATGCGACGTCTCCAAGGCGCCCCGCACGGAGGCACCATGCCACTATAGCGGATGCGCACCCGCCGCCACGCCGACGGCTCAGCCGCCATTCGCGACCGCGCAGGTCTCGTCGCGGGCTGTCTGCCCGACGATCCCCTCGGGCAGCACGGTCACCCCGTCCGAGGCGGAGGGCGAGGCGCTCGCCCCGGCCGACGTCGACGCGGACGGCGCCGCGGACGCGCTCGCCGAGGCCTCCGGGGACGCGGTCGTGCCGTCCTCCTCAGCCTCGCCGACCGTGGTGGAGCCCACACCGGTCTCGGTGTTGTCGTTCAGGCGCACGCCCTCGCCCGAGGCGATCGCCTGGAAGAGAGGCTGGGCGAGCGTCTGGTCGAGCACGACCCGGTTGGGATCGATCGAATCCTCCTTGACCGGGGCCTGCACGAACGAGACGTCCGACAGCTCGATGCCCGCGGCAGTGGCGCCGAGGGAAACCAGAGTGCCGGTGTCCTCGAGGTTCGAGGAGAACTGCATGTTCCGTGCGGCGGCGGAGGCGAGGTCGTACAGCCGCACGGGGTTCGTCAGCGTGCCCTCCGACTTGATCTTCCGCACGAGCGACGAGAGATAGACCTGCTGGGAGCTGATGCGACCGAGGTCGCTGCCGTCGCCGACGCCGTGCCGGTTGCGCAGGAAGGCCAGGGCGTCCGAGCCCTGGATGGTGTGCTCGCCAGCGGTGAGGTGCAGGCCGGAGTCGTCGTCGTCGATGTCCTTCGTGACGCACACGGGCACACCGCCGATCGCGTTCGACATCTCGATGACGCCCTTGAAGTCGATCTTGCCGACGAACCCGATGTCGACGCCGGTGAGCTTCTCGACCGTCAACGCGGTGCAGCTCGGCCCGCCATAGGTGATCGTCGAGTTGATCTGGACGCGCGACTGGGCCGGGTAGGAGCCGCCGCTGCCGTCGGTCTTCGGGCAGCTGGGCATCGACACCATGGTGTCGCGCGGGAAGCTCACCGCCATGGCCGTCCTGTGATCGGCGGAGATGTGCAGCAGCATGATCACGTCGGCGAGGTCGGTGTCCTTGTCCGACGCCGTGAACCCGTCGCCCTGATCCTTGCGGGTGTCCGACCCGATGAGCAGGAAGTTGACGGCCCCGTCCACCGAGGCGATCTGCTCCTGGCCGTCCTCGTCGGGGAAGGTGAAGTAGTCGATGTCCTTCTTGACCGACCACACGAGCATGCCAGCCAGGGAGACGCCGCCGACGATCACCATCGCCATCACGAGCGCCACCCACTTCAGCAGCCCCTTCGGCCCGCCGCCGGGCGAGCCGAGCGCGCCATGCCGGGCGACCGCGGTCAGACGCGACCCGCCGACGGAACGGGCGCGCGCTCGCGCGGCCTGCGCGCGTCGCTCGGCCTCACGTCGCTCACGGCGCGACTGCGGCATCATGCCCCCTTCGACATCAGCCATGGCGACAGGACGGTCGCCGGGCGCTGGACGGCTCGGAGATCTCACTCTACAACGTGCGCCTGTGCGGTCGTGCCGCGGTGGTGCGCAGCCGAGCCGCGCACCACCGGGACACGGACAGCGGAGGCGCCGATCACGAACGCGCTACCCGCATCGCGGACGACCACGAGAGCGCCAGAGCATGGCGAGTCGTGGCTGTCCCCGGCCCGCTGGCGCGATCCTGGCCAGCGCCCCGCCGACTCCCCGGCTACAATCCCCGATGTGCGTCTCGTCATCGCCCGCTGCACGGTCGACTACACCGGCCGACTCACCGCCCATCTGCCCCTCGGCACCCGTCTGATCATGCTCAAGGCCGACGGGTCGGTGCTCGTGCACGCCGACGGCGGCTCCTACAAGCCGCTCAACTGGATGATGCCACCCTGCTCGCTGACCGTGGCCGAGCCGGACGACGACCAGCGCGCCGCCGGCGTGACCGAGCTGTGGCGGGTGCGCAGCCGGAAGACTCCGGACACCCTGGTCATCTCGATCCACGAGATCGTCGACGAGATGGCCCGCGAGCTCGGCGACGACTCGGGGCTCGTCAAGGACGGCGTGGAGGCCCACCTGCAGGAGCTGCTCGCCGACCAGATCGAGCTGCTCGGCCCGGACTGCCGGCTCGTGCGCCGCGAGTACGCCACCGCGATCGGCCCGGTGGACATCATGGCCCGCGACGGCAACGGCGACCACATCGCCGTCGAGCTGAAGCGCCGCGGCGACATCGACGGCGTCGAGCAGCTCACCCGGTACCTGGAGCTGCTCAACCGCGACCCCCTGCTCGCCCCGGTGCACGGCGTGTTCGCCGCGCAGGAGATCAGGCCGCAGGCGCGCACGCTGGCCGAGGATCGCGGCATCCGCTGCCTCGTGCTCGACTACGAGGCGATGCGCGGCGTCGACGACGCCGACGAGCGGCTCTTCTAGCGACGGACCTCGCCCCGGCTCGTGATCACGTCACCCGCGACGCGGTCCGGTGGGACGTTCCCCGCCCGGGAGATCGCTGCTCTCCGGCGGAGGCTGGACCGTTGCCCGGCTCCGCCGGGCGGGATGCTCCCGCGCGATCCGTCGCCTCGGCGGCCTCACCGGCCCGATGGTCCCGCCGCGTCGGACGCGACGCCGTCGAGGGCGTGGGCGACCCAGGCGTCCCCGCGACGCACCCGCAGCCCCAGCGTGAGCCCGCGGGTGCCCATGATGACGAGCCCGAACCCCGCCCAGGCGATCACGAGCGCCGCCCACGCCGGGGGCCCCGCCGGCACCGCCACGGCGACCACCAGCCAGCTCCAGGGGGCGATCGTCACCAGATTCAGCAGGCTCGCCATCGCGAGGTAGCGCGAGTCCCGCACGCCCATGAGCACGCCGTCGAGCACGAAGACGAAGCCGGCCAGCGGCATCCCCGCGGCGACCGCGAGCAGCCCGGCGGGCAGCTCCTGCAACAGGACGGGGTCGCTGGTGAACACGCGGCCGAGCCACGGTGCGCCCGCGGCGAGGGCCACGCCCGCGAGCACGCCGATCACGACCCCGATGCGCTCCAGCCTGCGGCGCACGGCCTGCACGTGCGCGACGTCGCCGCGGCCGAGGTCGCGGCCGATGAGCGCCTGGGCGGCGACGGCCAGCGCGTCGAAGAGCATCCCGACCATCGTGAACAGGGTGAACAGCACCTGGTAGCCGGCGAGCTCGACGGCTCCGAAACGTCCGGCCAGCCACACCGAGGCGAGCAGCCCGACGCGCAGCGCGAGCGTGCGCAGGAACAGCCAGCCGCCGTCCCGCGCGGCCCGGCCGACGCCGGCCAGCCGGGGACGCAGCGGCGCGCCCGCCCGCCGGGCCCGCGTCACGAGCACGGCGACGAGGACGGCCGCCATCGCCGTCTGCGCGATGACCGTGCCGAGCGCGGAGCCCGCGATGCCGGTGTGCAGCCCATACAGGAACAGGGCGTTGAGCGCGATGTTCACGCCGAACCCGGCGACCATGACGAGCATCGGCAGGCGGGTGTCCTGCAGCCCGCGCAACGCGCCGGTCGCGGCGAGCACGACGAGCATGGCGGGGGCGCCGACGAGCGAGACGCGCAGGTACGCGTCAGCCTGGGCGGCCACCGTGGGATCCGACGCGAGCCAGCCGACGAGCGGACGGGCGACGAGCCAGCCGACGGCGGCGACCACGACGCCGATGCCCGCGGCCAGCCACAGCCCGTCGACCCCGGCGGCGAGCGCCGCGCGGGGGCGGCCGCGCCCGAGCTCGAGGGCCACGAGCGGGGTGGTCGCGTACGCGAGGAAGATCATCAGCCCGATGAACGTCTGCAGCACCGTGCTGGCGACGCCGAGTCCGGCCAGGGGGACGGCGCCGAGGTGCCCGACCAGGGCCGCGTCGACGGTCAGGAACAGCGGCTCGGCGACGAGCGCGACGAGCGAGGGCACCGCGAGCCGGGTGACCTCGCGGTTGAGCCGCCGCCGCTCGGCGCGGTCGAGCCGGGCCGGGTGAGCCGCGGGCACCGGGTCAGCGCTGGTACGTGCCGACCAGGCGCGCGCGAGCGATGGCGTGCTGGAAGAGCAGGAAACCGAGGTTCGCCGGCGTCGCGTTCGCCGGCAGGCCGAGGCTCGGCACGTCCACCGCGTGGACCACGACCATGTAGCGGTGCTCGTGGTGGCCGACCGGCGGGGCGGCGCCGAGGAAGTCGCGGCTCAGCGAGTCGTTGACGAGCGCCTGCGCCCCGGCGGGCAGCCCCGGGCCGTCCGCGTTTCCGGCGCCGGCGGGCAGCGAGGTGACGGCGGCGGGGATGTCACACACGGCCCAGTGCCAGAAGCCGCTGGCGGTCGGCGCGTCGGGGTCGAAGACGGTCACCGCGAAGCTCTCGGTGCCGGCCGGGAACCCCGACCAGCTCAGCTGCGGGGAGCGCCCCTCACCGCCGACGCGCACCCCGACCTGGGCGGGCGAGAGCCGCCGGCCGTCGACGATGTCGTCGCTGGTGAGGATGAACGCGGGCAGCTGCGGCAGCGCGGCGTACGGATCACAGGCGTGCGGTGTGGTGCTCATACCCTCATGGTAGGCGGCGCCGCCGACTCGGTCGAGGGCGTCCCGGCCGCGTCGGCGGGCGCGGCTAGGCTGTCGGCATGGCCGATTCCCACGCAACCGATCCCGCCGCATTCGACGCCGCGCGCGAGCAGCCGCTCGCCTCCGGCATCCCCGTCGCCGACCTCGATCCCGCGGTTCGACCGCAGGACGATCTCTACCGCCACGTCGACGGCCGCTGGCTGGCGCGCACGGAGATCCCCGAGGACCGCTCCCGTTACGGCGCGTTCCTGCTGCTGGCCGAGGAGGCCGAGCGGGCGATCCGCGAGATCGTCGAGGAGGACGCGGGGCTGCGCGCGCCAGCAGACCCGGACGCCCCCGCCGATCCGGACGCCGACCGCATCGGCGACCTGTACGCGAGCTTCATGGACGAGGGTCGCGCCGAGCGGCTCGGCGCGACCCCCATCGCCGAGGACGTGGCCGCCGCGCTGGCGCCGCGCACGATCCCCGAGCTCGTGGTCGCGGTCGGCCGCGCGGAGGAGCGCGGGGCGAGCGGGTTCTTCGGCCTGTACGTGGACAACGATCCCGGCAGCCCGGACCGCTACGTGCCGTTCCTGCTGCAGGGCGGCATCGGCCTGCCCGACGAGTCGTACTACCGCGAGGAGCAGTTCGCGCCGGTCCGCGAGCGCTACGTCGGGTTCCTCACCACACTGTTCGAGCTGGCCGGGGTGACCGGCGAGGCGGACGGCACCGGCGCGTCCCCCGCCGAGCGGGCCGCCGCCGTGCTCGCGCTGGAGACGGAGATCGCCCGGGCGCACTGGGACGTCGTCGCCAGCCGCGAGATCGAGCGCACCTACAACCTGCGCACGCTCGACCAGCTGCGCGAGCTCACCCCGGGGATCGACTGGGATGCCTACCTGGCCGCCGCGGGCGTCGCGTCGCGCGTGCTCGCCGAGGTGGTCGTCGCCCAGCCCTCGGCGATCTCGGGGCTCGCCGCGCTGCTGACCGAGGATCGCCTGCCCGCCTGGCGGTCGTGGCTGGCGGCGAACGTGATCCGCGCCGCGGCACCGTACCTGTCGCAGGCGTTCGTGGCGGCGAGCTTCGACTTCCACGGCCGCGTGCTCAGCGGCACCCCGCAGCAGCGGCCGCGGTGGAAGCGCGGCGTCTCGCTCGTGGAGGGCGGGCTCGGCGAGGCGGTCGGCCGCGCCTACGTCGCCCGGCACTTCCCACCCGAGGCGAAGCGGCGCATGGACGAGCTGGTCGCCAACCTCATCGCGGCCTACCGCGGGTCGATCCGGTCGCTCGCGTGGCTCGGGGAGGACACGCGCCGGCTCGCGCTGGCGAAGCTCGACCGGTTCACCCCGAAGATCGGCTACCCGGTGCGGTGGCGCGACTACTCGGCGCTCGAGATCTCGCGCGACGACCTGCTGGGGAACGTGCGGGCGATCGGCCGCTTCGAGCAGGCCCGCGAGCTCGGCAAGATCGGCCGGCCGATCGACCGCGACGAGTGGTTCATGACCCCGCAGACGGTCAACGCCTACTACAACCCGGGATTCAACGAGATCGTGTTCCCCGCGGCGATCCTGCAGCCGCCGTTCTTCGACGCTGGCGCCGACGACGCGGCGAACTACGGGGGCATCGGCGCGGTGATCGGGCACGAGATCAGCCACGGCTTCGACGACCAGGGGTCGAAGTACGACGGCGAGGGCCGGCTGCACGACTGGTGGACGGACGCCGACCGGGCCGCCTTCGACCGGCTCACCGCGGCGCTCGTCGCCCAGTACAGCGCGCTCGAGCCGCTCGACGCCCCGGGGCACCGGGTCAACGGCCGGCTGACCCTGGGCGAGAACATCGCCGATCTCTCCGGGCTGTCGATCGCGTGGCAGGCGTACGCGATCTCACTCGGCGTCGACCCCGCCGGCAGCGCCGACCCCGAGCGGGCGGCGGACGTCGTCGCCGCGGTCGCCGCGGCCGCACCGGTCATCGACGGGCTCACCGGTCCCGAGCGGTTCTTCCTCGCCTGGGCGCACATCTGGGCCGAGAAGCGCCGCGAGGCCGAGGCGGTGCGGCTGCTGACGATCGACCCGCACGCGCCCAATGACCTGCGCGCCAATCAGGTGGTGCGCGATCTGGACGTCTTCCACACGGTGTTCGGCACCACCCCGGGCGACCGGCTGTGGCTCGCCCCCGAGGAGCGCGTGCGCATCTGGTGAGTCCGGGGCGGCTCAGGCGCCGGTGCGGCCGGTGACGAGCGCCCAGGTCGGCGCGACGAGCTGATCGACGTGCGTCGCCCGCCAGGCGAGACCGGGGTCGGGGATGGCCTCGGCGAGCAGCAGCGGCGCGGTGCCGACCTGCTGCCCGGCGACGAGGACACTCGCGGTGCCGACCTGCGCGCCGGCGTCGGCATCAGCGTCGACCGACCCGCCGACGAAGGCGGTGGTCACCGGGGTGCCCCGCCAGGTGAGCACGTGCACCGTGGCCGCGGCGCGCACCTCGCTCGTCGCGCCCCACTCCGTGGTGAGCGTGCCCGCGCTCGCCCCCGCGACCGTGACGTCCGCACCGCTGATCGCGGCCTTGATCGACGCGATCAGCCGCCCCACCTCGGGCTGCAGCGTGCTGTGCCCGTTGGTGCTGCCGAGCGAGGCGCCCACGAGCTCGAAGGCGACCCCGTCGACGTCGAAGTGCGCCGACCAGGCGAGGTTGAACACGGTGGCGAGGCTGCCGGTCTTCAGCCCGTCCACACCGTCGTGGCCGACGAGCGTGTTGTGGTTGGTGATCTGCCCGATGCCCGGCACGTCCGCCATCTGCAGGGCGGCGATCTCGCGCACGGCCGGGTTCGCGAGGGCGAGCTCGCCGAGGTGCACGATCTGCTGCGGGGTGGCCCGGTTGTTCTCGTCGATGCCGGTGGGGTCGGCGATCGTCATGCCGTCGAGGCCGTGCTCCGCGAGCCAGGCCGGGGTGCTCGCGAGGTACTCGTCGACGCTGCCGAACCCCCAGTTGACGAACGTGACCGTGTGGTTGTTGCTCGAGCGCAGCAGGATGAGCTCGAGCAGCTGGCGCTCGGTGAGCGTCTGCCCGACCGTCACCGGCATCGTCGACCCGTTCTGGGCGATGTAGCTCTGCTCGAGGTCGGCGTCCGCCTGCGTGAGCGTGATCGTCGGCCCCTCCTCGCCCGCCGCGAGCGGCAGGCGGTCGAGCACGCGCAGCACCGTCACGAGCTTCGTCACGCTCGCGATCGAGCAGGCCTGCTGGTCGCCGTGGGTCACGGTGCGCTCCACCCGCTCCGCGTCGGGCACGTCGCCGACGGTGCGCAGGGTGAAGGCGGAGGCGCCCGTCGAGGGCCAGGCGAGCGCGGCGTCCGTCTCGGCCGTGGTGTCAGCCGTCGCGGTGTCAGCGGTGGCGGCCACGGCCGTCGCGGCCAGGTCCCCGGCGCCACCGGCGGCGTCCGTGGCGGCACCGGCCGGGTCGGCATCCCCGGTCGCATCGGCGGACGCGTCCGCGGCCCCGGCGGTCAGCTGCGCCGACTGCACCGGCAGCGGGCCCCAGCCCACCCAGGCGAGCAGGGCGAGCAGGATCGTGGTGGCCACGACGACGATGGGCAGCACGATGCCGCGGCTCTCGGTCAATGCGGCGGCGCCGCCGCTGGCCAGCAGCTCGTCGCGTCGTCGGCTCATGACCAGTCGCCCTCTCGATCGCCGCGCACGCGTGCCGCGTGCCGCGCCCACTCTACGGCCGGGTGGCACGGATGCGAGGCCGACACGTCCGGGGCCCGCGGATCCGCAGGTTCGGCTTCGCGGGGCTCGGCGGCGTCGCATCGTCATGGAGTGTCATCCGGCGCGTCGGCCGAGTCGCGCGACCTAGACTGGAGCAGTTCCGGACGACCCGCGGTGCGAGCGGCCGGAGGGCGACCGCCCAGGGATCAGGGGGGTTACCCCCGGACGATCCGCGGTGCGAGCGGCCGGAGGACATCCTTCCCACCGAGCGAGGAGCATCCACATGTCTCTCGAGGCCGTGCGCGCCGAGCTGCGCCAGGCGCACCGCGACAGCGACATCCGGGTCTTCGACGAGTCGAGCGCGACGGTCTCCGAGGCCGCCCACGCGATCGGCACCGAGCCCGCCCGCATCGCGAAGACGATCGCCATCGCCGACGAATCGGTCGCCGAGGGCGAGCCGCCCCGGGCCCTGCTGGTCGTCCTGGCCGGCGACGCGCGGCTGGCCAGCGGTGCGGTCAAACGCCGATTCGGCTTCAAGCCGCACATGCTGCCCCCGGACGACGTCGAGCCGCTCACCGGTCACCGCATCGGCGGCGTGTGCCCGTTCGCGAACCCCGCGAGCGCGACCGTGTGGCTCGACGAGTCACTGCGCCGCTTCGACGTGGTGTGGCCGGCGTGTGGCAGCGCGAACAGCGCGATCGGGCTCACCCTGCCGGATCTGGAGGTGCTGAGCGGCGCGGCCGGCTGGGTCGATGTGGGCAAGGACTGGCGGGACGGGAGCGAGGAGCGGGCATGAGCGAGCAGCAGACGGTGGACGCGGGAGCGCGGCGGGTGCCGACGAGCGAGCCGGTGATCGACCTGATCGCCGGAAGGTGGAGTCCGCGCGCGTTCTCGGACGCGACGGTGTCGGATGCGACGCTCGCCGCCGGCCTCGAGGCGGCCCGGCTCGCCCCGTCCGCGTACAACTCGCAGCCGTGGCGGTTCATCGTCGGCCGCCGGGGCGGGCACGTGTTCGATCGGATCCTCGCGCACCTGATCCCCTTCAACCAGGGGTGGGCACGGGATGCCGCCGCGCTCGTGCTGAACGTCGCGGTGATCGAGGCCGATGGCCGGAAGGCCCCGCTGGCGCTGTACGACCTGGGGCTCGCCGTGCAGAGCCTGGTGCTGCAGCTGCAGGCGTCGGACGTCGCGAGCCACCAGATCTCGGGCATCGACCCGGACGCGCTCGACTCGGAGTTCGGCCTCGGCGCCGGAGAGCTCGCCGGCCTGCACGCGGTGACCGTGACGGTCATCGGCGTGCCCGGCGACCCCGCGCAGCTCGACGCGGGCACGCGCGAGCGGGAGACCGCCCCGCGCGAGCGGCTGCCGCTCGACGAGCTCGTGCTGCTGGCGGACTGATCGGAGCGGGGGCAGGGGCCCGCGGCTCGGAGCGGTCCGGAGCGGTCCCGGCACCGCGGGCCGCATCCGCCGGAGCGTTCAAGACCGCCGCACAGGCCCCGCATCCGCCGCGCAGAACCGCGGGGCCGCCGTCTCCGGCCTGCGGCACCGCAGGCCTACGGCACCCGGTACAGCCAGTCGTCGCCGGCGAACTTCGTGTCGGCGAGCGCGCGGGCCCGGTCGAGCAGCGCGGGCTCGAGCGCGCCCTGCGTCAGGCCGTGCTCGCGCTCGAACACCTCGCACATGTGCTCGATGATCTGCTCACGGCTCAGGCCGGTCTGCGCTTTGAGCGGGTCGACCCGCTTCCTCGCCGAGGCGATGCCCTTGTCGCTGATCTTCTCACGGCCGATGCGCAGCACCTGGACCATGCGGTCGGCGTCGATGTCGTAGCTCATCGTCACGTGGTGCAGCACGCCGCCGCGGATGCGCTTCTGCGCCGCCCCGCCGATCTTGCCGCCCGCCGAGGTGATGTCGTTGAGCGGCTTGTACCAGGCGTCGATGCCGAGCTCGCGCAGGGCCGCGACCGTCCACGCGTCCAGGAACGCGTACGACTCCTCGAAGCTCAGGCCGGCGACGAGGCTGTCGGGCAGGTACAGCGAGTAGGTGACGACATTACCGCCCTCCATGAACATCGCGCCGCCGCCGGAGATGCGCCGCACCACGGGGATGTCGAACCGGGCCGCGGCCTCGAGGTCGACCTCGTTGCGCACCGACTGGAACGACCCGATGACGACCGCGGGCTCGGTCCAGTTCCAGATGCGCAGCGTCGGCGGGGTCTCGCCCCGGGCGACCGCCTCGGTGAGCACCTGGTCGAGGGCGAGGTGCACGCGCGGCGGCAGCGGCTCGGTGCGCACGAGCCGCCAGGGATGATCCCGCCAGGTCGTCGCCCGGGTGAGTGCCCGCCGGATGGCCGTCGCGATACCCGGGACGGTCACGCCGACGAGGTGCGCGTCGACGGGCAGGGCGGCCTCGATGCGCCGGCCGATCGCGTCCGCGGACGCGTCGGTGGGCAGGCCCTCGACCGCGCCGTTGATCGCGTCGAGGGTCGTGTCGGGCTCGAGGAAGAAGTCGCCGGAGAGGCGGAAGTCGCGGATGACGCCGTCCGCGTCGGTGAGATCCACCACGACGAGCTTGCCACCGGGGATCTTGAACTCGCCGTGCCGCTGATCGGGGTGGGCGGCCGGGGTGGGCCGGTCAGGCTGGCCGGGCTGGCCGAGCTGGCCGGAAGAGGCAGGCCGGTCGAATGGATCGGGCCGGGCTGAGGTGATGCTGTCGTTCACGACCCGCAGTCTAGCCGTGGCCGCCCCCGGCAGCGGCCGGGCCGGCGCCGTGACCCTGGCCTCCCCTCTGGCCCGAGGCGGGCGGCGCGCCCTATGATGTGGTATCCGACATCCGTCGGCGAGCAGTCCTCGGCACGTCACCGCCACGCGACGGCATCCCCCGACGCCGCAGCGAACCGAGGACCGCGCCGTGCGTCCGCAGCGTCCACCGGGTCACGTCCCGGTGATCGCTGATGCCCCGGCGCCCAGCGCGCCGCATCGAGAAAGAAGAGGACATGGCATACGCAACCACCAACCCGTTCACCGGCGAGGTCGTCAGGACATTCCCCGACGCGACCGAGTCGGAGATCGAGACCGCACTCGCGCAGGCGCACGAGACGTTCCTCGCCTGGCGCGAGACGAGTTTCGAGCACCGCGCGGGGATCCTCGCCAACGCCGCCCGCATCCTGCGTGAGAACAAGCGCGAGTACGCCGAGATCCTCACCCTCGAGATGGGCAAGCTCATCGCCGAGGCCGAGGGCGAGGTCGAGCTGTGCGCCCAGATGCTCGACTACTACGTACGCTTCGGCGCCGAGACGCTCAAGCCGCGCTTCCTGCCGGCCCAGGGGTTCGGCGACACCGACGTGCAGCTCGTCAACGACCCGCTCGGCGTGATCTTCGCCGTCGAGCCGTGGAACTTCCCGTACTACCAGGTGATCCGCATCACCGCCCCGCAGGTGACCGCCGGCAACGTGATCGTGCTCAAGCACGCCTCGAACGTGCCCCAGTCGGCGCTGGCGATGGTCGACCTGTTCGATCGGGCCGGCGCGCCCAAGGGCCTGCTGACGAACCTGTTCCTGCCGCACTCCCAGACCGAGCGCGTGATCGCCGACCCGCGCGTGCGCGGCGTGGCCCTCACCGGTTCCGAGGCCGCCGGCTCGATCATCGCCTCGCTGGCCGCGAAGCACCTGAAGAAGAGCACGCTCGAGCTCGGCGGCGCCGACGCGTTCATCGTGCTCGATGACGCCGACGTGGAGAAGGCCGCCGACTGGGCCGTCTTCGGCCGGCACTGGAACGGCGGGCAGGTGTGCGTCTCGTCGAAGCGCCTGATCGTCGTCGACTCCGTCTACGACCGGTTCGTGGCCCGGTACCGCGAGGGTGTCGCGAAGCTCGTCGCCGGCGATCCGATGGATCCGAGGAGCACGCTGGCCCCGCTGTCGTCGCAGAAGGCCGCCGACGACCTGAAGGCACAGGTTGAGCAGGCCGTCGCCGACGGCGCAAAGGCCGAGACCCTCGCCACCGCGGTGCCGGGTCAGGGCGCGTTCTTCCAGCCGACGATCCTCACCGACATCAGCGAGGACTCCGCCGCCTTCCACACCGAGTTCTTCGGCCCCGTCACCCAGCTGTACCGGGCGAAGGACGAGGAGGACGCGATCCGCATCGCCAACGACTCGCCGTTCGGCCTGGGCGGCTCGGTGTTCAGCCGCGACGTCAACCATGCGCAGCAGGTCGCCCGCCGGCTCGACACCGGCATGGTGTACATCAACCAGCCCACCGGCGTGAAGGCCGACATCCCCTTCGGCGGGGTGAAGAACTCGGGCTACGGCCACGAGCTCATCGACTTGGGCATCAAGGAGTTCGTCAACGAGAAGGTCGTTGTCGTCACCGACATCGACGGCTCGTTCTGATCGGCTGATCGGCTCGCGACTGACCGTCGCGGCTGATCGGTCACGGAGGGCCCCGTCCGTCATGGACGGGGCCCTCCGTCGTCTCATGCGGCCGACGGGTCAGCGCGGTCGCGATCGGCGTCCTCCGGCGACACCACCGGATGACTCTGACCGCTCGCCCGGCCTCCGGCTCACGACCGGCTCTTGGTGATGGCTCCCCACACCAGCAGCACGATGACCGACCCGCCGATCGCGAGCGCCCAGGAGCCGAGCGAGAAGAAGTGGTCGACGCCAACACCGAACAGCAGGCTGCCGATCCAGCCTCCGACGACAGCGCCGACGACCCCGAGGATCAGGGTCGCGATCCATCCCCCGCCCTGTTCTCCGGGCAGGATGGCCTTGGCGATGGCCCCGGCGACGAGGCCAAGCAGCAGGAATCCGAGAAAGCCCATGGCCTCCTCCTCTCCGTCGAGGACGACGCTCCCCCGTGCGGCTCACGAGGAGTCGTCCTGTGGAGGCCCCACGCTACCGGCTCGGCACCTCCACGCGCCGGATCGTATTGACCAGCTGGTCGAGGCGCATGTCAGGCACGTACGCATGTGCGACCGCGAGCCCGGCGGCCGTCAGCACGGACGCGTCCGGGTAGACGACGTGGATCTCGCGTTCGGTCGGCTGGAACTTCCGCTTGAACAGGAACAGCGAGTGGAAGCCGTACAGCGGCTCGAGGACGGTGGAGAGGACGGTGAGCAGCCGGGTCAGCGGGGCCGGGTCGTCCGGATCGAGCCCGGCCAGAGGCGCAGCCGACAGGCTCATGAACTCGGCCTCGCCCTCGTCGCGCAGCCGCTCGGCCATGCGCGCGATGAGGAACTCCATGATCCCGTTCGGACTCTCCGGATGTCGGCGCATGAAGTCGAGCGTCCAGCCGACGACCCGGCCGTCTCGGCAGGTGGGCAGCCAGCTCGTCGCGGCGACGACCTGTCCGTCCGCGTCCTCGGCGAGCAGCAGTCGCACCCGCCGGTCGCGCAGCTGATCGACGCCGCCGAGTGTGAACCCCATCTCGGGCAGGGCCTTGTCGCCCACCCACTCCTCGCTGATCGCCTCGATCTGCAGCTGCACGGCCAGCGAGCAGTCCGGGAAGGTCGTCAGCCGGTCGGTGATCCCCTCGCGGGCGGCCCGATTGATCGCGGTGCGCACGTCCTGCCACTTCTTCCCGCGCGTCGCCCAGGCGCGGGGGTCGATGACCGACTCAAGCCCGACCGGCTGCGAGCGCCAGCCGCGGGCGACGAGCAGGTCGCGACAGCGGTCGTGGACACTGTAGAAGACCGGGGTGAGCGCCCGATCATCGCAGAACCGGACGAACTCGAGCGTGGCCCGGTCGGCCTCGGCCGGGTCGCCGAAGGGCTCGCCGAGCGTCAGGGCGATGCCGTGTGACACCCGGTACGCGATGGCGCTGCACCCCGAGGCCGAGAACCACCAGGTGTTCCCCGGCCAGGTCGCCATGAACGACAACGACTCGCCGCCCAGGCTCAACAACCGGTCGGCCCGTCCCCGGGCCGCCCGTTCCGATCGCGGCGGCACGACCTGCAGCAGCGCGATAGCGCAGCCGATCGCGACGGCCCAGACCACCGGCCCGATCCAGTGGTAGACCACGCCGGCCAGCGGGTCGACCGGCAGGAACCCGGGGGCGGTGAGGCCGAGGAACCCCGCGGGGACGAGCCGCTCGGGCAGGTCGGCGAGCACGGCGAGCGGCGTGGGCTCGGGGCTGAACCCCGAGGGATGCCATGTGCCTACGGCGACATACAGCGCGGACGCACCCAGCAGCGTCCCAAGGAACGTCACCGTGACCGCGCGCACGCGGCGACGCGAGGCGAGCAGCTGCAGGTGGCGGCGGCCCGCAACGAGCAGGCCGGCGACGACGAGCGGCGCGAGGGCCGACGCGGCGAGCGTGAGGGTCAGCTCGGCGGCCCGATGGTGGCGCGGCAGGTCCAGATCGCCGACGAGATACGGGCCGATCAGGAAGTACCACATGGAGAGCGCCGACAGCCCTGCGTTCACGGCGATCGCGAGCCAGGCGGCGGCGCGGCGTCCACGCAGGATGCCGTATGCCGCGACCAGCATCAGCAGCGTCGGCAGCACGGTGACGGCGACCCCGCCGACGCTGCCGACCCGGCCGAGCGTGAACTGGTGGAGGCAGCCGGCGGCCACACTCGACTGCTGCGCGGCGTCCAGGCAGCGCTGCAGCCGGGCCGGATTCGCCGTCGTGTCGGTCAGCAGCAGTCCGAGCGGGGTCAGGGGCCCGAGGCTCACCGGCGAGAACACCGTGAGCACCGGGCCGACCGCGAGGATCGCCACGAGCGAGGCGAGCAGCACGCGCGCCTCGCGATGCGAGCTGCGCGGGGTCACCAGCGGGACGCCGCGGCGCCGGCCCCAGATCGCGCCGAGCGCGTGCCCGGTCACCGCGGCGAGCAGCACGTACAGGTCCACGGGCGCCGCGTCGAACAGCAGCAGGGCCACCGCCGCGGCGTAGCCGATCGCGCGCACGCGGTGCCGCCAGAACACGCCCATGAGCCCGGAGGCGGCGAACAGCGCCCCGGCGAGGGGCACGGCGACGGGGGCGGCGAGCTCGTCGGCGGCGCCGAGCGCCCACAGCTCGTTCAGGTGCATCCCGAGGCTCACGACACCGACGCCGACGCCGACGCCGACCGTGCCGGTGACGAGCAGGGCGACCAGTGCCCGTCGCCAGCCGAGCACGGTCTCAGTGACCCCGAGCACGACGAGGGCGGCGAGGGCGTGCACGACCACCGCGACCACGCGCTGGTCGACGACGAGCGTCGCCGGCACCCGCAGCGGCCACAGCGGGCCGAGCGCGTCGATCCGGAGGGTCGCCAGCCGCGCGACGAGGTCCAGCCCGGCGAGGGCGTCGACGACGCGCAGCACGACGTTGGCGAGCAGGATCAGGGCGACGATGGCGACGGTGAGCGGGTGTCCGCGCAGCCAGCGCCTGGCGTCGCCCCCCAGCCGGGCCGGCAGCGAGGGACGGGACGGGTCACCGTCACCCGCCCGTCCGCGCGGCTCGTCGACGCGCCGCACGTGCCCAACGGTCGCCTCGTCGCGTGCTGGACCGCCGCGGCGAGCACCGCCGTGTCCCGGCTCCGCGAGCCGCGCCGTCTCGTCGCTCATCGCCCCTCCTCCACACCGTTCCACTGCGTGATGGCCGTGGCCTGGTCGTCGAGACCGAGGCGCACGCCGAGCCGGTCGACGATCACCGGCAGCACCCGGCGCACGGTGTACCAGTCGTGGCCGGTGCCGTCGGAGATCAGCCGGTCGACGGTGCGCCCGGACTGCTCGGCCACCGGGGTGAACGCGTCGATGTTCCGCAGCGCCTCGGCGTCCGTGCTCCCCGCCGCGAGCACGACGTACTGGCCGGACGGCGCGTCGTCGGCGAGGGTGCGCAGCGGCGTCTCGCGCTCGTACGCCTCGCGGTCGCCGCCGAACCACTGGTCGATCATCTGCTGCTCCGTGCCGTTCGTGGGCTCCAGCTCGCTGGAGATCGCGAACAGTGACGCGTAGCGGTCGTCCTGCTGTGGCCCGAGCTGCATCGTGCAGGTCGCCCCTTGCGAGAAGCCGCCGAGCGCCCACTGCGTGCGGTCGGCGCTGACGGGCAGGTTCGCCAGGATCCAAGCCGGCACGTCCTGTGTCAGGTAGGTCTTGGACGCCCCGTACTGCGCGGTGTCGACGCACATGGGGTTCGCGTAGGGGTCGCCGAGCTGGTCGGGTACCACGACGATGGGCGCCACGCCGTCGTGCGCGGCGGCGTATGCGTCGAGGGTCGCCGCGAGCCCGCCGGCGACGAACATGTCGTCCGGCGAGCCGGGCTGCCCTGCCAGTGCGACGATCACCGGCAGCGCCGGAACGGTGTCGCCGAGCGCGGCCGGGGGCAGGTAGACGTCGGCGGTGCGGGCGGGGAACCCGGAGACCGTGGCCGGGATGTCGACGGATGCGACCACGCCCTGCCCGGGCGTCGTTCCGTGATCCTGCGCCAGCCAGACGTCGAGGGACTCATCGGCGCCACGCAGCAGACTCGCGTCGATCGTCTGGTAGCGCGGCAGCCCGAGGGCGAGCCGCAGCGTCGGGTACTGGCCGAACGCCCCGTTGACCTGCACTGCGCCGAACAGCAGCGCGACAGCGGCGAGCACGATCGCCAGCCAGCGGCGCCAGCGCCGGGTGACGATCGCGGCGACGACGAGCAGGCCGATCTCGCCCAGGGCGAGCGCCACCCGGCGCATGGCCACCCAGCCGATGCTCACGCCGAACACGTCGAGGACGTCCGACACGAGCCACGCGACCAGCAGCCCGAGCGCGCCGGACGCCACACCGGCGCCGAGCACGACGAGCACCCGGCGCCACGCGGCCCGGGAGCGCCAGTCGGGCAGCACCATCGCCACGAGCAGAGCCACGGGCCCGCCGAGCGCGATGACGCGCAGCATCGACACGAGCGTCCCGTCGACGAGATTCACATCCGGCACCCAGTCAAGCACGTCTCAGACCCTAGCCGGGTCGTGCGCATCGGCGCGCGGGGGAGGTGGCGCTGACAGCGCACGCACAGAAGCCACCGAGGACGCCTCGGTCACGTCCGCCTCGCGGCGCCGCGGAGCGACCAGGCCGCCGACGCACGTCCCCGAGACGCGTCCGGACCAGGTCAGTCCCGCGCGCGCCAGGCGTCGACGAGGGTGGGCATGCGCGCTGCGAGGACGCCGAGGTCGGCGCTCGAGTCGAGGCGGGCGTAGTCGTCGAGGATCGGCGCGCTGGTCTCCGGCACCGTCGCCGCCCGCTGCACGGGCAGCCGGTGCCAGGCGGTGGCGAGCTCGCCCTGCACGTCGTCGGCGAGCAGCAGGTCGATGAGCTTGCGGGCCTCGTTGACGTGCGGCGACCGGGCGACGATGCCGGCGTAGTCGACCACCTCGACGCAGCTGCCGGTGACGAGGCTGGTCGTGCCGGCGACGACCGGGGCGAGCCCGCTGTCGGCGAGCAGGGCCGGCGCGCTGGCGGCGACGAGCGGCGTCGCGGCGTCGGCGGCGGCCCAGCGGGCGGTCGCCTCCTCGGCCGTGTCGGTCAGGACGGCCTGGTCGAGCCGGTCGAGCGCGGCGTCGAGCGCGGTCTGGTCGGCCGCAGCGTGGTCAGCCATCGCGAGCAGGGCCCGCCCGGCGTCGGCGGCGGCGGGATCCGGCGCGACAAGCTCGGCGGAGCGGTCGAGCGCCTCCGTGAGCGATGTGGGGGCCGTCTCGCCCCGGGCGGCGAGCGCCGCGTCGTCCGCGGCCACGCACACCACGTCGTACGAGAGCGCGGTGAGGCGGTCGCCACCGTCGAGGGCGAAGTCGCCCGCGCCGTCCCCCGCCCGGGGTGAGACGTACGAGACGAGGCCCGCGCCGCCGGAGAGGTCGGCGCCGGAGGCGGTGTTCACGCCGATGACGAGATCGGTGTCGGCGTCATGGACCTGCTGCGAGAGCTCGTCGGCGGTCGCGCTGTCGTCGACCGTGACGGTCACCCCCGTCTCGTCATGGAAGCGGTCGAGCACGGCCTGGGGCAGCTCGAGACCGGCGGCGACGCGCACCGCGAGCGTGCCGTCCTCCGTCTGCGGCGCGGTGGGCGTGGTGCAGCCGGCGAGCCCCGCGGCGGCCGCGAGCGCCGTCACGGCCGCGACGAGCTGGCGGGCCGCCCGGCGACCGGCGACGGCGCGGTCTCTGCGGGCGGACGGGGCGCCACGACGGGAGCGGATGCGGCGGGAGACTGGGGAGGACACGCCTCGGAGTCTACCGGCCTAGAATGGGCGGTCTGGCGAGATGGCCAGCGGGGATCGGCGAGACGAGGGTTCGATGGGCGCAGCGGAGACGAGCATGGTCTACAGCTACCTGGGGCCGGCCGGCACCTTCACCGAGGACGCGCTGCGCGGCTTCGACCCGGATCACGCCGGCGAATGGCGCCCGGTCGCCTCGATCGTGCAGGCGATCGACGACGTGGCGCAGGGCCGCTCGGACCGCGCGGTGATCCCGATCGAGAACTCCGTGGAGGGCGGGGTCACGGCCACGCTCGACGCGCTGGCGACGATGACCGGGGTGCGCATCCGCGGGGAGCGCACGGTGCCGATCACCTTCCACCTGCTCGCCCGCCCGGGCGTCCGGCTCGCCGATGTGCGCCGCATCGCCACCCACCCGATGTCGTACCCGCAGTGCCGCGGCTGGCTCGCCGAGCACGTGCCCGGCCACCAGTTCGTGCCCGCGCCGTCCAACGCCGCAGCCGCCGCGAGCGCGCTGCACGACGAGACGATCGACGCGGCGATCGCCGGGGAGCGGGTGCTCGACCACTACGGGCTCGAGGTGCTCGCCCGAGGCATCGGCGACAACGCGAACGCCGTCACCCGCTTCGTGCTGCTCGGCCCCGATCACGGGGTGCCGGAGCCGACCGGCGCCGACAAGACGAGCCTGATCGTCGAGCTGCCCGTGGACGAGGCGGGCGCGCTGCTGCGGCTGCTGGAGCAGTTCAGCACCCGCGGCATCAACATGACCCGCATCGAGTCGCGGCCGATCGGCGACGAGCTGGGCCGCTACCGGTTCTCGATCGATCTCGAGGGGCACGTGTGCGACGCCCGGGTCGCCGAGGCGCTGCGCGGCGTGTACCGGTTCAGCCCGCGGGTCGTGTTCCTCGGCTCGTACCCCCGGGCGAACGGGCGGGCCGCGTCGGTGCAGCCAGGGCAGGGCAACGCCGACCACGAGGCGGCCCGGCGGTGGGTGGAGGCCCTGCTGCGGTGAGGTGGCCGAGGAGGCGTCCCGGGCGCCGGCGCCCCGCTCGCGCCCGGCTGCGCCAGACGTCCGCGCCACGCCCGCCGATCGTCGGGCGGCTGCTGTGGCGTCCGTCCCGTCGCTCGCCGCGCCAGCGGCTGCGCGAGCCGGCGCGCGCGGTGCTCACCGCGACCGCGGCCGTCGCCCTGCTGGCCGCGGTCATCGTGCCGACCTCGACCGTGATGATCACCGACGCCCGCGACGAGGCGGCGACGCCGTCGGCGACCCCGGCCCCCGGGCTGATGACCCCGGCCGCGCCCGAGGACGATGACGCCCCGACGCCCTCGCCCGGGGCGATCGACCTGAACACCCGGTCGATCGACGACCCGGCGTCGATCTGGGTCGTGGTGAACAAGGTCCGGCCGCTGCAGCCGGTGGACTGGGCGCCCGGCGATCTGGTGACCGTCGACGTCACGTCGAACCCCGGCGGCGACCAGATGCGCGCCGAGGCCGCCGAGGCCCTGCATCGCATGGACCAGACCGCACGCGACGAGTCGGGTCAGGGCATCACGATCGTGAGCGGGTACCGCTCGTACGAGCGGCAGCAGAGCCTGTACGCCGCCTACGCGCGGCGGGACGGTCAGGCGGCCGCCGACACCTATTCCTCCCGCCCGGGCCACAGCGAGCACCAGACGGGTCTGTCGTGCGACCTGCAGCAGCCGGACGCGTCCTGCAGCGTGTGCAACCAGTTCGGCTCGAGCCCGCTGGGCGAGTGGCTGGCCGGCAACGCCTGGCGGTTCGGGTTCGTGCAGCGCTACGAGGCCGGCCAGGAGCATGTCACGGGCTTCATGGAGGAGACCTGGCACTACCGGTATGTGGGCGTCGACCTGGCCACGTGGATGCACGAGCATGACGTGCACACGCTCGAGGCCGCGTTCAGCCTGCCGGACGCCCCCGACTATCCGTGACTCATGCCTCTTGGGGCATGCGAACGAGGAGCGCGCCGGGGAGCACGCGGGTGCGCAACGCGACGGCCTCGCCGAAGACGTCCCCGTCGAGCTCGCAGGCCACGGGCCGTTCGACGCGCACGTCGACACTCGCCCCGGTCGCGTGCGACAGCGTGGCCAGCCGGCGGGTGCCGCCGAGCTCGACGAGCCGCTGCCCCGCCCGCGACCGGCTCAGCCGGTGTTCGACCATGATGCGGTGCCACAGGCCGAGCCAGTCGATCGCCCGCCGCGGCGAGATCGCGAGCATGTCGAGCCCGCCGTCGTCGACCCGGGCGTCGGGCACGAGCAGCAGGCCGCCCGGCAGCTGGCCGCAGTTGCACACCATCACGGTGTGCGAGCGGGTGCGCGCGCCCGCCTCGCCGTCGACGGTGATCGCCGCCCGGAACCGCTGGAACCGGTTGACCGCGCGCAGCGCCCCGGTGACATAGGCGACCCAGCCGAACAGGCGCTTGAACCGGCTGTTCGTGCTCACCATGATCGCCGCGTCGAGCCCGAGGCCCGCCATCACCATGAACACGCGCGTCTCGTCGGCGCCGTCGGCCCGGCGGATACGCGCCTGACCCACGTCGATCGGCCGCGACCGACCGGTGAAGGCGATGCGCACCGCCGTCTCGACGCCGCTGAGCGGCAGGTGCAGATTGCGGGCGAGCACGTTGCCCGTGCCCACGGGGACGAGCGCGATCGGCACGCCGGAGTCGGCGGCTGCCTCGGCCACCGCGCGCACCGTGCCGTCCCCGCCGGCGACGACGAGCATCCGCGCGCCCTCGTCGAGCGCACGCCGCGCGGCCGCGAGCCCGGCGTCGTCCGGGTCGGTCTCGAGCCAGATCGTCGATCCCCATCCGGCCCGCTCCGCCTCCCGCTCGACGACCCGGTTGAGCCGCGACCGGTCGATCTTCGCCGGGTTGAACACGACCGCGGCGCGGGGGCGATGGCGGCGGACGCGGATCATGCGTCCACTGTATCGGAGGGGCCGAGGGCAGCCGGGCTCCCGGCGAGGCCCCGGCCCGGCCGCTCCCCCGTCACCGGGGCGGCTAGGCTGGAGGGCGTGATCGATGTCGAACTGCTGCGAGCCCATCCCGAACGCCTCCGCGCCAGCCAGCGCGCCCGCCAGGCCGACGAGTCGGCCGTGGACCGGGCGCTCGAGGCCGACACCGCCCGACGTGAGGCCCTCACCGCCTTCGAGACGCTGCGCGCCGAGCAGAAGGCGTTCGGGCGCCGGGTCGCGAAGGCGGCGAAGGACGAGAAGGCGGCGCTCGTCTCACAGGTGCGCGAGCTCGCCGAGCGGGTGAAGCAGGCCGAGGCGGCAGCGCGCGATGCGGACGAGACGTTCCAGGCCGCGCTGCGCGGCATCCCCAATCTCGTGCTTGCGGGCGTGCCCGAGGGCGGCGAGGACGACTACGAGGTGCTGCGCGAGGTCGGCGAGCGCACGACCTTCGACTTCGAGCCGCAGGATCATGTCGCGCTCGGCGAGCGGCTGCACCTGTTCGACCTCGAGCGCGGTGCGAAGGTGTCAGGCACCCGCTTCTACTACCTGACCGGCTGGGGCGCCCGCCTGCAGCTGGCGCTGCTGACGATGGCCCTGGACCAGGCCGTCGCCAACGGCTTCACGCCGATGATCACCCCGACGCTCGTCAACCCGGAGATCATGCGCGGCACCGGGTTCCTCGACTCGCACGCCGACGAGATCTACTATCTGCCCGCCGACGACCAGTACCTCGTGGGCACCAGCGAGGTCGCCCTGGCCGGCTACCACGCCGGCGAGATCATCGACCTGTCGAAGGGCCCGCAGCGGTTCGCCGGCTGGTCGACGTGCTACCGGCGCGAGGCCGGCGCGAGCGGACGCGACACCCGCGGCATCCTGCGCGTGCACCAGTTCGACAAGCTCGAGATGTACGTGTACACCACTCCCGAGGACGCGGCGGCCGAGCACCAGCGGCTGCTCGCCTGGGAAGAGGAGATGCTCGCGAAGATCGAGGTGCCCTACCGGGTGATCAACACCGCCGCCGGCGACCTGGGCTCGTCCGCCGCGCAGAAGTTCGACACCGAGGCGTGGATCCCCACCCAGGGCTGCTACCGGGAGCTGACCAGCACGTCGAACACGACGACGTTCCAGGCCCGCCGCCTCGGCATCCGCTACCGGCCCGAGCCGGGCGGCCCCACCACGCCGGTGGCGACCCTCAACGGCACGCTCGCGACCACCCGCTGGCTCGTCGCGATCCTCGAGAACCACCAGCAGGCCGACGGCTCGGTCGTGGTGCCCGACGCGCTGCGCCCCTACCTGGGCGGGCTCGAGGCGATCACGCCGGAGGACTGACCGGGTGCGGTCCACGCCGCGGCCGGGAGAACGAACGGAGGTGACCATGGTCGGCAACGCGCTCCCCTGGCGGGCGCCCGGCAAGGGGCCGTTCCCGCAGACGAGCGCGATCCCGCTGCCCGCCGTGCGCGACGACGGACGCTGGCTGATCGCCCTCGACCTGGACGGCACGACCGTCGACCAGGACAACCGCGCGAGCGCCGCCGTGCAGGCCGCGATCGACCGCGCGCAGGCCGCCGGCCACGTCATCATGATCGCCAGCGGCCGACCGATCCAGGGTATCGAGGGCGTCTGGCGCGAGCTCGGCCTCACCTCCCGCTACAGCGTGTGCTCCAACGGGGCGGTGGTGTGCGACATGACGCCCGAGCGCGGGCTGCCCGCCGACGCCGTGGGCGGGTGGCGGGTCGTGGACATGACCCTGTTCGACCCGGCCCCGGTCATCGACGCGATCCTGCCCGCCCTGCCCGAGGCCCGGTACGCGGTCGAGGACGCCGACCAGGGCTGGCGGTTCTCGCGCCCGTTCACCGCGGGCACGTTCGGCGCCCCGGCCCGCCTCGCCACGATCGACGAGCTGCGGGCGCGGCCCGTCACCCGCATCGTCGCGTTCTCCCCGGGCCGCGACACCGACGAGTTCAAGCGGATCATCCGCGGCATCGGCCTGCACGAGGTGAGCTACGCGGTGGGCTGGTCGGCGTGGCTCGACATCGCCCCGTACGGGGTGAACAAGGCCAGCGCGCTGGAGAAGGTGCGCCGCCGCCTCGGCATCCCTCGCAGCCGCGTCGCCGTCGTCGGCGACGGGCTCAACGACCGCGAGATGCTCGCCTGGGCAGCGGATGAGGGTCTGGGCTGCGCGATGGGTCACGCCCTGCCCGAGGTGCAGGCGGTCGGGAACCGCGTGGTCGGCACGCTCGCTGAGGACGGCGTGGCCGAGGCGATCGACCTCGTGCTCGCCGGCGGGCGGTGAGCGGGCCGCCTTCGCATCCGCGACGAGGCACCCGACATGCAGCGGCCACGGTAGAATGCTCTGGTCGCCGCACGCCGGCGACAAGGTGGGCTGTCCGAGCGGCCGAAGGAGCTTGTCTTGAAAACAAGTGAGGGGCGACTCTCCCTGGGTTCGAATCCCAGGCCCACCGCACACACACCCTCGATGGAAGCCGAGCGTTGACCGAACCGCAGCACGTGACCCAGCCCGAGCCGAACGCGTCCTCTGACGCCGCGCCGGCGCTGGGCGATGCGACCGGTGACCCCGCGCTCGACGTGGCGATCGTCGTCGTCACGTACAAGCGGTCACAGCTGCTGCGCGTGCTGCTCGACAGCATCACCCGCCTGCAGACCCCGCCGTCCTGGGTCGTGGTCGTCGACAACCACTCCGAGGACGACACCGGCGAGGTCATCGAGTCGTTCCGCGAGCGGCTCGGGCGCCGCGCCGACGGACGCGACCGGCTCGTCCACGCCCCGCAGGAGGAGAACACGGGCGGCTCGGGCGGCTTCAGCGCCGGCGTGCGCATCGCGTACGATCTCGGCGCCGAGTGGCTGTGGCTGATGGACGACGACGTGGCCGTGCTGCCGCCGGCGATCGACCGACTGCTGCCGTGGACGAAGCGGTTCCAGGTCATCCAGGGCCGCCGCTACAACTTCGATGGGTCGCCGTTCTACTGGCAGTTCGATTTCAACGTGCCCCTCGGCATCCCGAACCCCGTGGCGAAGGACGATTTCGGCGCCGATGGCTGGCTGCCGATGAACACGGTCTGCTTCGAGGGCGGGCTCTTCCACCGCGATGTCGTGCGCCGCATCGGGCTGCCCGACCCCCGGTTCTTCATCTACTGGGACGACACCGTCTACGGCTACCTCGCCTCGACGGTGACGCGGTGCGCCCTGGTCGACACGTTCATCCTGCGCCGCACCCGCGAGATCCGCCGCCTCGACCTCGGCCCCCGCAAGCTCAACGGCACGAGCGACATGGTGCGGTTCCACATCATGCGCAATCGCGGCTACATGGCCCGGTACTTCCGCCTGCACGGCGACTACAACCGGTTCGTGTTCGGCCTCGGCACCGCGCTCACTCTCGCCAAGGAGCTCATCCGCATCGCGACCGTCGACCACTCGTTCCGCAGCGGAACGCGAGCGCTGGTGCGCGGGATGCGCGGGGCACGCCGCATTTACCGCGACCGCGCCTGGAAGCCGATGCCGCCGCTGGAGTGAGGTGCCCACAGCGGAAGTGTGCGACCACAGCGGGCACGCAGCCTCGGCACCACCACACCGACCTCAACCGACCGTGCACGCGACAGCGGCGCCACCTCGCCGCACGGCCGCCACGACCCCGGTCTCATCCGCCGGCGATCGGGCGAGGCGAGCCGTCCCCGGCTCGTACAAGTCACGACAGAGTCAGACTCGCCCGCTCAGGTACGGTCCCTGCTGCTCAGTCACGCCCGCTCGCCACGACCGGCATGTCGCTGACGCGGAGTCCGGCGGCGTCGACCTCGGCCGAGTCCGGCATGGTCGCGTCCACGCCCACCACGGTGTTGTACAGACCGATTTCCCTTTGGCCGTGCTGCGAGTCGATGCCCGTGTATGACAATGAGGCGTCCTCGTAGCGGCGGAAGGCGAACACCGCCTGATTCATGTGCGTGGAGTTGAACACGCCCAGTGAGACGAGCAGCTCGAAGTCCTTCACCGTGAGACCGGTGACCGCCTGGAACAGATCGGGCTCGATCTTCGTGATCACGTCGTCGAGGCGCTGCTCGCGGTAGTCGGTCAGATACATGAACGCCGGAATGCGCGTGGCGAACTTGATCAGCTTCTCCTGAATCTGTTTGCGCTTCGACTTGACCTCTTTCTCCTCATCGGTGAGCTTCTTCTTCTCGGGGCGATCGAGGTCGTCGCCCTTCGTCTTCTTGGTCTCGCTGATCGCCTCGCTCTTGTTGACCACGGTCTCGAACACCTCCGAGCCGAGCGCGCGGAATCCCTCGATGCGCATGATGGCATCCATCGCGGCCTGGTTGTTCATGATGTTCTTGAGTGTCTGGTTGTCGACGTTGACCAGAATCGCCGACTCCCACTTGCGCGCCAGCAGGGTGGCCGAGGTGCCCGACATCGCCCAGTCGAGAATCTCGCCGGCGTTGACCGGCACCATGTTCGACCCGTCGTAGGCGAGCACCGGTAGAAAGCTCACGAGCTCCTCCACCGCGTGTTCGGGGTTGTGCGCCTTGGGGTCGAGTCCGATGCCGTACTCGCTGATCTGCCGCAGCGCCCGGGTGGGCGCGAAATCGAACACGAAGCAGACCGGCTTCAGAATCTCGAGCGCGCTCGGGTCATCCCCATCGGGGTTGCGGATGACCCACGGCGACTGCACGCGGAAGGCAGCTTGGAAATACGTCTCGGGCGCCTTGAGATTGCGCAGCATCAGAATCGACGACCATTGCGGCACGGTGACGCCCGTGGTCAGCTTGCCCACGGTGAGCGTGATGGTCTTGGTGTCGAAGCCGTTGCCGATCGCCTCGCGCACCGGCGGCAGCGCGTCGAGCCCGACGCCCACCTCGGGAGCCGACACGTTGACCACGGTGTAGTCGTGCCAGAACGTGTTGTGCCGGGCCTCGAGCAGATTCTTCATCGCCGCGCAGGATGCCCGCTTCGGCAGCAGCCACAGCGAGTGCTGCAGATAGGGCAGCAGCCGTGCGTCGGAGTAGGGGAACGGCGGGCGCGACCCGCGCTTCAGGTCGTCGATCTGGGTCGGCGCGTAGCCGCCGCGCACGATGTCGAGCCACTTCTGCACGTCGTCTTCATGCACGAACCTGGCTGCGTCGCCTTCACCGGTGGCCTCGAAGAAGGTGTTGAGATCGAACTCGTCGAACTCGCCCTGGCTGGCGATCGCGATCAGCTCATCGGGCATGCGATAGGTCAACAGCCGCATCTCGGGCAGCGGGGCATACGGGTTCGGCTTGTCGGGGTCCTCTGCGGTGAAGTGCGCCTTCGCCCGCTGCTCGTCGGTGTAGGTCCAGTTGAAGATCTGCTCCTCGATGAAGCGCCCGGTGGCCAGGGCTTTGAACGGCGTGCCCGAGAGGTACAGATACGACCGTGCGGCGATGGGCACGAAGTCGTCTTCGCTGCGGTCGTTGACCTCGAGCTCGTCGGCGAAGGTGGCGTGGTCTTTCGTGAACTCCTCGTTCTCGGCCTTGCGCCGGGTGATGTCGTCCTCACCCTCGAACAGCTCCTTCGCGGTGTCGCGCCAGGCGCCGAAGTGGTATTCGTCGAACACCACGAGATCCCACATCACCTCGTGCAGCCAGGCGTGGCGGGGCTTGAAGTTGCCGGCTTTGTCGCGCCCCAACAGGTCTTGGAACGACCCGAAATACACGAGTGGACGCTCGGGGTCGACCGTCGTCGGGTCGCCTCCGGTTTCGCGCGAGACAAACTGCCAGCCGTCGAAGTCGACATGTGACTGCAGATCGTCGCGCCAGGAGTCCTCCACCGCGGGCTTGAACGTGACGACGAGCACGCGTCGGGCGCGCATGCGTTTGGCGAGCTGATAGGTGGTGAACGTCTTGCCGAAGCGCATCTTGGCGTTCCAGAGGAACTCCGGCACCGCATCGTCGTCTTGCGCCCACACTGAATTGAAATATTCGATCGTCTGCTCGACCGCGTCGCGCTGCTCATCGCGCATGGGGAATGTGGCGTGATGTGTGCCGCTGAAGTGCTGCCCGGTGCGCAGCTCGGCGATCACGGTGCGCACCGCGGTGACGTCGCAGCGCACCCATTCGCGGCTCGACTCATACGCGACGGTTGCAAACCCCTTCTCGTTCAGGCGCCGTCGCACCTCGGTGTCGGTGATGTTGCTGCCGTCGTCGCGCACGGCGGATTCGTCGAGCTCGAGCGTGTAGTTCACGCGGGCCTGCCCCTGCGACTCGCGGATGCGGGTGTTCACGTCGCGCGTGGTCTGCCCGATCTTCAGGCAGTCGCGCCACCGCTCGGCCACCTCGTTCGACGACCAGGCGTAGATGCGCGGATGCGCGTCGGGTTTTGCGGGTAGCAGCTGGTCGACGGTTTGTTCAGGCATTGTCGTCAAGCTCCATCGGGCGAATCATGCTCTCGATGAACGCGATCTCATCCTCGGTGAGGTGGTACTTGGCGTAGAGATCGGCGTCGGTCCAGGGGCGGGTGAAGTCCTGGATGGGCACGAAGGCGAACGATCCACGAGTAACGTGCTGCGTCGTGACGAGTTGAGAGACTAAAAAACGGACAAACTTGGTCTTCAGATATTGAACCAGGATATCTGCCTGTGTTCGGCTTTCGAACGATCCGGCTATCAGATATGTCTCGGTTGTTGCTGTACCTGGTGGGAGCACCTCGACTCGCGAAAGTACTCGTTTCTGGCCATTCTTGTCGGCCTGACCCGCATGTTCACTGGAGGTATAGGAAATCAAGACCTTCCATCGGTCGATGAGATCACGGCCCGCGGAAATCTCGGATCTGTTCGCCCAACTGGTACCACCGTTCTGCACAACCATGACGTCGTTCGGAGCGGTTTCGGTCATAGCTCCTCTGAAATTACTTGCAAGCCCGAAGGGCTTTCTCGCACTGACCAGTGCGCTGAACCTCCTGTCAGGCTCCAACGTGAGAGATCCATCCTGGCGGTGAGCCCCATCCACCGCACTGATCTTGCGCAGAATGCTCAGTGCCTCATTCTGACGGATGAAGATGTCTGCGCCCTGTTCCAGAAGAGGGCGCACGGAGCTGGATGTGTGCGTGCCGGTGTGTGTCACCACCGTGCAGTCTCGATCGGCCCCGCGCTCCCAGAGGAAGTAGCAGATGCCGCCGGCGACATCCACCTCGGGAAAGCAGTCGCGACTGTCGGGGAAGTCATGCAGCTCGACGATCTGACGATCGTGCAGCATGGCGGAACGGAACGCGGCGAGCCCTTTGCCGCCCGAATACCAGCGCGCGGGAACGACCATGGTGAGGAATCTCGGATGCAGCCTCTGCGCCTGTTCAATGAACTTGTCGTAGATCGGTGCGGCGCTCGTGCCGAAGCCGCCATCGCTCAACTGATACGGCGGATTCCCGATGATCACATCAAAGTGCACATTCACTCCAAAGATCTCTGCGAGCCGCGACGAGATGTCGTCGGTGTGGATGAAGGCATAGGCGTGGGTCTCGAGCACCTCGTCGCGCGAGTACTCGGCCTCGGATGCACCGCAGTACTTGCATCTGCCCGTGCCGACCTGCTCCACGACCTCGTCGTCGCCGGTGAGCGGGTTCGCCTGGCGCACCCGCTTGCGGTTGACCCAGGTGTGCTCGGTGCGCTCGTACCAGATGTTGCCCCACGGGCGGTCGAACCCGGTGGCGATCGAGTGCTCACCGGTGGCGTTCTTCGAGCAGTAGACGCTGCGCCGGGCGAGCAGCGCGGTCAGCTGGGTGATGCCGATGCCGAACACCTGCCGGGTGAGGATGTGATTCACGCGCTGCTGCAGATCGGGCATCTGCTCGGCCAGGCCGTCCACCAGCCGTTTGGTGATCTCGCGCAGAAACACCCCCGACTTGGTGAACGGGTCGAGAAAGGTGACCGTCGCATCGCTCCAGATGCTGCGGCCGTCATGCGCCTCGGCCCAGGCGTCGGCCAGCGTGTCGAGCATCTCGCCGGCGAACACGGGCGGCGTGAACACCTCGTCGTTCGACAGGTTCGCAATGCATGTGAGTACGTCGGGATTGTGCCCGCCCAGCGAGAAGGTGACCTTTCCGCTCTGGCCGTGGCGGTCGTCCACTCGCTTCCGCCCCTCCCCCTGAGCGATGCTCATCTCCCGCTCTCTGCCGCCGTCGCTGAGGTACACGCTGGTGATGTCCTGTCGGACGCCGTGACCGGTGCCGTGACCGAGCGTTCCTCGCCCATCGCGGCGAGATCACCCACCGTCATCACCGGGTGTGAGCGCACCGGGGCGAACAGCTCGTCTTCGTCGAACTGATCGAAGAGGGTTCCGCCCGCCAGCGAGCGCTGGGTGAGGTCCTTGTAGGCGAAGTCGCGGCGCTGAAACTTTCCGCGGCCCAGATACGCCCACTCGGCGAACTCGATGGGCCGGCCGTCGACCGTCTGCATCTTCAGTGCGTCGCCCTGCACGATGTTTGCCGCGAGCACGGTTCGGGCCGCGCGTGCCCACTCGTCGTCAGGGCCCAACCCCAGCCCCGCACGGAACACGTCAAGCAGATTGGCCCGACACTCCGCCACGTTGTCGGGCAGCAGCTCGATCCCGTACAGGCACATCAGCCCGAGCAGCGAGGCGTGCCGGTGCTCGAAGGGGCTGCACCGGTAGCGGCCGCGCATGGCGTCCAGCCGCCGCTCCAGCACCTCGACCAGGAAGTTGCCCGACCCACAAGCCGGCTCGAGAAACCGCGCGTCGGCCCGCGTCGCCTCGTCCACGACGAGATCGACCATGTCGCGCACCAGCCAGCGTGGGGTGAAGACCTCCCCATGCTCGATGACTCGCTGCCGCGAGCGGACGAGCGACTCCCCCGCCTCAGCGTCATTGTGGGCACGCATGTCTGACAGTGTACTAGTACCCGGCACTAATACACTGGTGCCCGCACCCGGGTGTCAGGACGCTGAATGCATGGCCCGTGTACCTTCAGAAGCCGCCCGCGTGCTCGGCACCAGGATCCGGGCCGCCCGCCTGCGGCGCGAGTGGACGCAGGATCGCCTCGCCGCAGCGTGCGGCATCGACTCAGCGAACATCCGCTCCTACGAGGCCGGCCGGCAGATGATGAACGTTCACTCCCTCATCCGCATTGCCGCGGCGCTCGAGGTGTCCGCCGGGGAGCTCATCGAGCCGCTGCGGCCTGACATGTTCCCCGGTGGCGGCGTCGAGGTGCATCTGCCCGAGCGCCTGCGGGGCGAGCGGCGGGGCGAGCGGGAAGACACGAGTCGAGACAAGCCCCAGGACAATCAGCGAGGCGAGCAGCGGAGTCCACTGCAGGACAGGCGTCGGGGCGAGCACCAGCGTGGCGCGTGACCGCAGGCCGTACGGCAGCGAGACGGACGACGGGACGAGCGTCGAGGGCGGCGGGGCGACGGCAGGGCACGAGCACAGGCATCCGCCAGATCCGAGCGCAGGCACCCGCCGTGTGAAGGGTCTGCAAGACAATACAGAACAGACCGTCAGCGACCCGCCACCGTGCAATGTCCGAGAACGCGCTGCCAGATACGCGACTCGAGGCCAGCGTTCGTCTGCCCAGCCGCCACCGCCCCGCTTCCGTCAGGCTCCCCGCGCACGCCCAGCGATGACCTGATCGCCCCGATCTTCAGCAGACACGACAGACTCCGCACGCACGAGCCCTGACTGCACCAGGTCACCTACCCCAGATGAGACCTGAGTTCCCGCGGCCGATTCGTGATGATCGCGTCGACCCCGACCGCGACGAGCGCATCCCACAGTGCCGGCTCGTCAGGGGTCCACACGGCGACCCGGGCGCCGAGGCGATCGTGCACGGCGGGGACGAGTCCGGCGTCCGCCGTCTCACCGACCACGCGACGCCAGCCCGGGTTGACGGCCGAGACGTCGAGCAGGCGGGCGAGCTCCACCTCCGGGTACCGGCGGGTCATGTCGATCAGCAGCCCGCGCGGCCGATCCCCCGCGCGAAGGCGCAGGGCGTCAACGGTGCCCGGCTGGAAGCTCTGCAGCACCAGACGGTCGAGCACGCCGGCCGCCTCGAATGCGGCGACCGTGCGCGTGATGTCCGCCGGCGCCCACTCGCCCTTGTATTCCACGAGCACGCGGACGACCGGATGCGCCACGATCCAGTCGATCAGATCATCGAGCGAAGGTATGCGCTCACCGGCATATGCCCGTGCAGCTCCTGCTGCGCGCCGGCCGTCGAACCAGCCGCCGGCGTCAAGCCGCTGCAGCTCGGCGAGCGTATGGGCGCGCACGAGGCCGTGTCCGTCGGTGGTGCGATCGAGCCGGTCGTCGTGGATGACGACGACCTCGCCGTCGGCGGTCGGCTGCAGATCGAGCTCGATCCAGACGGGCCGCCTCGGGTCCTGCGTCTCGGCGGTGTCCTCAGCGGCCTCCACCGCGGCGTCGAACGCGGCCAGCGTGTTCTCCGGGGCCTCGCTCGAGGCCCCGCGATGCGCGATGACCGTGGGGCGCGTGCCGCCCCAGGCGATGGGATGCGTCATCGGTCCATCTCCGCTCTCCTGTGCGTGTGCCGGATCATCACCCTCACTCAGTCGTTCAGGTACGGTTTGACGTT
The DNA here is from genome assembly GCF_008831125.1 of Pseudoclavibacter caeni. Classification (GTDB taxonomy): domain Bacteria; phylum Actinomycetota; class Actinomycetes; order Actinomycetales; family Microbacteriaceae; genus Pseudoclavibacter_A; species Pseudoclavibacter_A caeni. The sequence goes on from NZ_WBKA01000001.1 coordinate 228,944, forward strand.
CTCGTCGTAGGCCTGCTGAAGCTGCGGTTCGATGCCGCTGAAGGCATCCGCCGCGGCCGTGCCGTTGACCATGATCTGCTCGATCCCCTCTGTGAGGATCTTGTCACCGCCGGGGATGAACACCCGAGCCCAGTCCTGCGTTCGGCTCTTCTGCGCGAGCTGATCGATCGCCGTGCGCGCCTGCGGGGTCTTCGCGATCACCTGCTGCATGGCATCGCTGTCCACAGCCGACGTACGCACGGGGATGTACCCGGTTCCGGCGGAGAACAGCGCCGTGTTGTCGGGCTCGGTGATGAAACTGAGGAACATCGCGGCGGCCAGCTGCCGCTCCGGGGTGCTCCCCGAGGGGATGGCCATCCCGGTGCCGCCGGTGGGCACACCCCCACCCTGAGGGCCGTCCGGCAGGAAGGCGGTGCCGACCTCGAAGCTCGCGCTCTTGAGGATGCCGGCCAGCGATCCGGTCGAGCTGAGCGTGCATGGGAACGCACCGGCGCCGAAGTCGACGTCCTGATCGGTGGCGATGGCCGCATAGCCCTGCTCGTGGATCATCCGCCGCAGGTACTCTCCCGCGGCGACGGTCTCGTCACCGGTGAGTGGCGAGAGGTCGAACTCATCGGAGTACCGGCCGCCCTGCCCCCACATGATGTTCAGGAACCACCAGGCGGCCCAGGAGGTGCCCTTGCCGAGTGCAAGCGCCTTGCCGCTCTGGCTGACGCTGTTGAGCTTCGGCGCCCATTCCTCGAACTCGTCCCAGGTCTCGGGGCCGCGATCGGGCAGCCCTGCGGCCTCCCACGCGCTCTTGTTGTAATAGAACAGAGGCGTCGAGCGGGCATAGGGCATGGCCCACTGCTGGCCGTCATACTGGTAATCCCCGAGCAGCGTGCTGTTGTAGTCGTCGAGGTCCGTGCCGATCTGGGCGAGCACGTTGTCGAGCGGCAGGATCTGCCCGTTGAGGTGGTACCGGAACCACCACACGTCACTCGCGCCGACGAGGTCGGGCACGCTGTCGCTGGAGGCGGCGGCCTGGAACTTCGCGGCGACCTCGTCGTAGTCCTTGCCCGCGGTCACGAGTTCGACGGAGATGTCCGGGTGCTGCTCCTGGAACCGCCGGATCAGCTCATTCTCGATGTCCTGGGACTTGCCCGGGTGGTTGCTCCACCAAGTGATGTGGTCAGCCGGGGTGACCCCGGACCAGTCCGTGGTGTCGGTCTGCGCGGCGCTCGAGCCGCCAACCGAGGGCCCGGAGCAGGCGGCCAGGCCGAGTCCGAGTGCGCCGAGCACGCCGGCGGCGAGGACGCTGCGTCGACTGATCGTGCGGCTGCTGATGAATGCGGATGACATGCGGTTCTCCTTGTGCTGGTTCATCTCGTGATTGATGTGCTGGATCGCGGATGCGATCGACGTGGTGGATGTGATGCTGATGGATGTGGGTCTGAAGGACGGCATGGCTGCGGCGGCGCGGCACCTGGCTTCCGACATAGCCGGGAGGATGCGAGCACGGATCACCCCTTGACTGCTCCGGCGGTCAGTCCGGCGACGAGACGCTTCTGCATGAGCAGGAACACCGCGAGCACTGGCAGGGTGACCAGGACTGTCGCGGCGAGGATGACGCCCCAGTTGTTCGAGCCGTCGACGTTCTGCAGCAGGGTGAGCCCGACGGGCAGGGTCATCATGTCCGGCTTGTCGATGATCAGCAGCGGCCAGAGGTACTCGTTCCACTCGGTGACGATCGCCACGAGGGCCACGGCGACGATGGTCGGCGCCGACATCGGCACGACGAAGCCCCACAGCCGCCGCCAGTGGCCGGCGCCGTCCACCTCGGCCGACTCGAGCACCGATCGTGGAAGGGTGAGGAAGTGCTGCCGGAACAGGAACGTGCCGAACGCGCTGGCCAGCCCCGGCATGATGATGCCCTGATAGCTGTTCACCCAGCCGAGGGACGACACCAGGGTGTAGTTGGGGATGATCGTGATCTGCTGGGGCACCATGAGCGCCGCGAGGACCACGACGAAGATCACCCGTTTGAACGGGAAGTCGATGAACACCAGGGCATAGGCCGTGGTCAGCCCGAGCAGCACCTTGACCCCGGCGCCGATCACGGTGACGATCGCGCTGTTGAGGAACAGCCGCCCGATCGGCAGTGTCTGCGCCACCTCCGCGTAGTTCTCGAACTGGATCTGATGCGGCAGCCACTGCAGCGGGATCGTGAAGATCTCGTCCTGCTGCTTGAAGCTCGACACGATCATCCACAGCAGCGGGAAGACCATGACGACGCCGGCCAGCAGCATCGTGAGCAAGGCGCCGAGATCGAGATGGACGAGTCGGCCGCGTCGTGGGCCGCGGGCCTCCGCGACTCGCTCCACCGTGGCCACACCGGTGATCGAGGGCACGCTCATCAGAGATTCACTTTCCGTTCCATGACGATGAGCTGGACGATCGTGATCGCCAGCAGGATGGCGAACAGCACGGTGGCCACGGCGGAGGCGTAGCCGGCACGGCCGTCCACGAAGCCGACCTGATAGATCTCGTACATCAGGGTGGTCGTCGAGCCCACCGGCCCGCCTCGCGTCATCGCCTGGATCAGGTCGAAGGACTGCAGGGAGCTCAGCAGGGTCGTGATGCTCAGGAAGAACGTGGTATGCCCGAGCAGCGGGATGATCACGCGCCGGGTCGTCTGCCCCCGGGTAGCGCCGTCGAGTGCGGCGGCCTCGCGGACCTCGTGTGGCACGGCCTGCAGCCCGGCCAGGTAGATCAGCGCGACGTAGCCGACGTTCTTCCAGATGTAGACGATGATGAGCATCACGAGCGGCCAGGGCTGGCTGTTGTACCAGTCCGGCGAGGGCAGGCCGATCGCGTTCAGCAGGGCCGCGAGCACACCGTATCGGGGGTCGAAGATGAACAGCCACAGCAGCCCCACGGCGACACCCGAGAGGACGTACGGCGCGAAGCTCACGGTGCGCACGATCGTGTGGCCCGGCAGGCGCCGGTCGAGGACGAGCGCGAGCCACAGTCCCAGCGCCATGCCGCCGGCGACCGTGCACACGGTGAAGACGGCTGTGGTCAGCAGCACCCGCGGTGTCGAGGGATCGGTCAGCCAGGCGAGGTAGTTGCCCGCGCCGACGAAGCGGGCGATCGGGGAGCCGACGTTCCACTGCAGCAGGGAGTACTGCAGGCTTTGCAGCAGCGGCCGGTAGACGAACACGGCGAGGAGGGCGATGTTCGGCCCGGCGAGCAGCAGGAACAGGGCGATGTCGCGACCCCTGCGACGATGCCGTCGCCGGGGGACGTCGGGGGAGGCGGCCGGGGGCGTGCCCCGCCCGGATCGCGCACTGGGCGCGCTGATGATGCTCACGGAACTCCTTCGATGGGGGATGTCGCGCCGGGCTCCCGAGCCGCCCGGCACGCCGAAAGAGTAGGAGTCCGGCGATGCCGGATCGACCGCTTTCACCGAGCCTTCGCCATCCGTTCAATCGCGTTCACCCGCTCGTCCCCCGTGTTCACCGAGAGAGCACTCGCCGTCACCTCGCGTTCACCCTCCGCTCGTCCGCGCTCACTACGGTCGGCGGATGCCCCCGCGGCGCCGGACGTCATCCTGCGCGTCCGCATCGCGCCCATATGCCCATATCGGAATGGAGAGTCATGTCCACGGTCCAGTTCGACCACGTCACCTGCGTCTACCCCGGTGCCGAGCGCCCCTCGGTCTCGGACCTCTGCCTCGACGTCCCGGACGGCGAGTTCCTCGTGCTCGTCGGCCCCTCCGGATGCGGCAAGTCGACCACGCTGCGGCTGCTGGCCGGGCTGGAGCAGGCGACCGCAGGCAGCATCCGCATCGACGGTGACGACGTCACCGACGTCGCGCCGAAGGATCGCGACATCGCCATGGTCTTCCAGAACTACGCGCTGTACCCGCACATGACCGTCGCCGAGAACATGGGGTTCGCGCTGCGGCTCGCCGGGGTGAACCGCGTCGATCGCGAGCGCCGGGTGCGCCGGGCGGCGGAGATGCTCGATCTGGTTGACCTGCTCGATCGCCGGCCGAGGGCGCTCAGCGGCGGTCAGCGACAGCGTGTGGCGATGGGCCGGGCCATCGTGCGCGAGCCGCGCGTGTTCCTCATGGACGAGCCGCTGTCGAATCTCGACGCCCGGCTGCGTGTGCAGACCCGGGCGGAGATCTCGCGGCTCACCCGCGAGCTCGGCGTGACCACGGTGTACGTCACCCACGACCAGACCGAGGCGATGACGATGGGCGACCGGGTCGCGGTGCTGCGTGATGGCGAGCTGCAGCAGCTCGCCTCTCCTGTCGCGCTCTACGACGCGCCGGTCAACGCGTTCGTCGCCGGGTTCATCGGGTCACCGGCGATGTCGCTCATCGAGGTGCCCGCCCGCGACGGGCGCCCCCTGCTGACCGACCGCCCGCTGACCGGGCCGACGGACGGCCCGGTGCCGACCGCTCCAGCACGACCGGGCCCGTCGGCCGGGCAGCCTGGGCGGGGTGCGGCAGCCGGCCTGTCGAGGTCGGACGCATCGGCCGGGCGGCTGCTCATCGGCGTGCGCCCCGAGGACGTCTCGGTCGTCTCCGCCGGCGAGGCCGACGCCCGCCTCGTCGTGCGGTCGGTCGAGGTGCTCGGCGCCGAGGCGTTCCTCTACGGGGAGATCGTCGATGACGACCGGGTGACCGGCTGGCGGCATGCGACCGGGCACGAGGATGGCGGCGAGGCCTCCCCCGCCAGGCTGGCCGTGCGCGTGGACGGCCGGCGGCATCCTGCGACCGGTGACGTCGTGCCGGTTCGGCTCGATCCGGCCCGGGTGCACGTGTTCGATCCCGAGAGCGGCGCGAGGATGTCCCGAGCCGCGTGAGCGACGAGGCCACGGGCCTGGTGCCGGGTCGCGCCACTCGCAGACGCAACTCATCGGGCCGGACCGCGGCTGCCGCGGGCGGCATCGACATCGGCGGTGGGACGCTGGGCACACTCGTGGCCTTCGTGGCCATGTCGAAGATCGGGGACGTGACCAGCTCCACCAGCGGTTTCGGCACGGCCTCGGTCGGCTTCGGTCTGGTGCTCCTGCTGCTCAGCTCGCTGGCGGTGATCGCCTTCGGCATCCTCACCATCGTGCTCCGACGGCGGTGAGCCGCTCGGGATGCGACTCGGATCGGCTGCTGCCAGTCCGGCCGTCCCGAGCGCGAGACCGCTCCACCCGCACCACAGTGCCCGGCATCGCATCGTGCTCGAGCAGCGCAGGACGTCGACGCAGCACCCGCGGTCCAGTTCCGCTGAGTGATGCGGCGGAGTGGCTCCGCGCACCGGGCGGCCGGTGGCGCCCGGTGAGAGCGAGGCACACCGGACGATCAGCGGCGCCCGGTGAGAGCGAGGCACACCAGGCGTCCGGCCCGAGTGACTGGTTGGCTGCGCTCCACCGATCAGCCGGCTGCGCTCAGACGCTTCGACCAGAGTTCGGGCCCTGCCCCGTCCGGCTGCAGGAGAAGACCTCCACCTGCATGAGAAGACCCCCGGAAACGTTGCGATTCCGGGGGTCTGGCGTGGTGCCCGAGGGGGGACTTGAACCCCCACGACCTTGCGATCACTAGCACCTGAAGCTAGCGCGTCTGCCAATTCCGCCACTCGGGCATGCGTCGCACCTGACTGCCGCGCGACGGCACTGCAACAGATTAGCATGATCGTCCGACCACCGCACAACCGGTGATCCAGCACACGACCCGCAGCCCACCGCACGACCCGCAGCCCGACACACCTCCGCCACCGCGGAACGCACGCGCCCCACCGCAGCGCACCCGTCACACCCACCCCGCCCCGAGTCCTCCCTCACAGACCCGCGTCGAGCCGCACCGGGTACCATGTCGGGACAGGGGGCACCGACACCCGGGGAGCGCCCGGGCCTGGACGAGGAGACGAGTGGGACTACTCGACAACGTGGAACGGGGACTCGAGCGCGCCGTCAACGGCGTGTTCGCGAAGACGTTCCGCTCTCGCCTGCAGCCGCTGGAGATCTTCTCCGCGCTGAAGGGCGAGCTCGACGCGAACACGCGGGTGCTCTCGCGTGACGCGATCCTGGTGCCCGATCGCCTCACCGTGCGTGTCAGCCGCGCCGACTTCGAGCGCCTCGCGCCCGACGGCTCCGCGCTCGTCGACCAGTTCGTGCGCGACCTGCGGGCCTACGCCCATCAGCAGCGCTACCAGTTCCCCGGCCCGGTGACCGTGACCATCGTGCCCGACGACTCGCTGACCGTGGGGATGCTGGAGGTCGACAGCAGGATGAGCGCCGGCGACGTCACCCTCGTGCCCGCACTCGAGGTGCAGGGGCGCGTGCATCCGCTCCGCCAGGGCGTGACGACGATCGGTCGCAGCCATGACTGCGACATCACCATCGCCGACTCGGCCGTGTCGAAGCGGCACGCGAGCATCACCCGCGACGGCGACAACGTCGTGCTGCGCGATCTCGGCTCCACGAACGGCACGAAGGTCGGCGGCGAGCGCATCACCCTGCTCGAGCTGACCGGGCCGCTCGACCTCGTCATCGGCGCGACGCCGGTGCGGTACCTGCTCGCCCCGAAGGCGGTGGGGTGAGATGAGCGGCGAGCTGCTGTACCTCATCGTCAGCGCGGTCTTCCTCGTGCTGCTCTGGCTGTTCGTGCTCGCCGTGATGTGGGCGATCCGCTCCGATCTGTTCGGCCCGAAGGTCAAGCGGATGCATCGGTCGGCCGCCGGCGCGGCCGCGGCACCCGTCGCGGCCCCGGCGCCGCAGTCCACGGGCCGTCGCGCGGCGCGATCGGATGCGACCGCCGCTCGCCATCTCGTCTTCCTCGAGGGCCCGGCCCGGGGCCGCCAGCTGACCCTCGCGCAGGACATGATCACGCTCGGCCGCAGCGCGGACTGCACGGTCGTGCTGCGCGACGACTACACCTCGTCGCAGCATGCCCGGCTCACCCGCCGGGGGGCGACCTGGGTCGTCGAGGATCTCGGCTCGACGAACGGCACCACCGTGGCCGGGCGCCGCATCTCGCGCCCCACGCCGGTGGCCGTGGGCGTGCCGATCACGATCGGCACCACTGTCATGGAGCTGCGAGGCTGACCGATGACCGTGCTCAGGGCGACCGCATTGAGTCACGTCGGCAAGGTCCGGCGCGACAACCAGGACTCGGCCATCGCCGGCCAGTACCTGTTCGCCGTGGCCGACGGCATGGGCGGGCACGCCGGCGGCGACATCGCCTCGGCGCTCACCATCCAGTCGCTCGTCGACCTCGACCGGCGCTTCGACGACGTCGACGAGGCGGCCAAGGCGATCGGCGACGCGCTGCACCGCGCCAACGACATGCTCTCCGAGACGGTCGCCGACTACCCGGAGCTGACCGGGATGGGCACGACCTTCTCGGGCTTCCTCTCCGTCGGCGATCAGATCGTCATCGCCCACATCGGCGACTCGCGCGTCTACCGGTTCCGCGACGGACGCCTCGAGCACCTCACGAAGGATCACACCTTCGTGCAGCGGCTCGTCGACGCCGGCAGGCTCACCCCGGAGGAGGCGCTCGTCCATCCGCGCCGCTCTGTGATCATGCGGGTGCTCGGCGACATCGAGACGAACCCGGACATCGATATCTCGGTGCAGCCGGTGCTGCCGGGCGACCGGCTGCTCATCTGCTCCGACGGGTTGAGCGGCCCGGTCGGCGACGAGCTGATCGAGCGCACCCTCGCCCGCGGCGAGAGCGCGGATCTCACCTGCGCGCACCTCGTCGAGCTCGCACTGCGCAACGGCGCCCCGGACAACTGCACGGTCGTGCTGGTGGAGCCGGACGCGGACCCCGACGCGACCCCGCACGGCACCCCGGGGCATCCGGTCATCGTCGGCGCCGCGGCGCGCGAGGTGCGCTTCGACCACATCGACCGCGCGCGCACCCAGAAGGCGCAGAGCCTGCACGCCCTGCGCGAGGCGGCGAGCCACCTGAAGCCGCGGCGGCTGGAGCCGACCCAGTTCGAGTCGCAGGCCGACGAGTACCTTGACGAGCTGATCGCCGACGTCCACCGGCGCACGGTCGTGCGTCGCGTGGCCCTGGCCGTGATCGCCGTGCTCGTCGTCGCCGGCCTCACCGTGGGCGGCTGGCTCGGCTGGCGCTGGACTCAGTCGCAGTACTACATCGGCGAGGATGGCGGCTACGCGGTCATCTACCAGGGCGTGCACCAGCAGATCGGCCCGTTCCGACTGAGCGAGCCGATCGACGACCCCCGCCTGCCGCAGGTGCCGATGAGCGACCTCGACGAGCTCACCCAGCAGCAGGTGCGCCAGACGGTGCCGTTCTCGTCGCTCGACACCGCCACGAGCCGACTGGCCGAGCTGAGCAGCCAGCATGCCCGGGACGACGCCGCGACGCCGTCCCCGCAGCCCTCGGCGAGCGGCGAGGGCGCCGGGACGGATCCCGGGGCCGACGACCATGTCGGTGCCGGCTCCGCCTCGCCGCAGGCCGCAGGCGAGGCGGGGACGCGATGAGCCGCCGCGAGCGCGGCCTGCGGCTGGCCGACCGGAATCTGCGCGCCATCGAGCTGGGCCTGATCCTGCTGGGCGCCCTCGTCTCGGCGACCGGGCTGGCCGCCGTGCAGCTGGGCGTCGCCGGCGCGCTCTCCGCGGGGCCGTTCCTCATCGGCACGCTGTTCTGGATCGCGGTGCTCGTGCTGCACGTGGTGCTGCGCGCCCGGGCGTCGAAGGCCGATCCGATCATCGTGCCGGTGGCCGCGACGCTCAACAGCATCGGGCTGATCGCGATCCACCGCATCGATCTGAGCTCGGAGACCACCGGGGTCGGCACGCCCGCCCTCAGGCAGGCGCTCTGGGCGATCCTCTCAGTGCTCGCCGCGGCCGCGGTCGTGTGGTTCCTGCGCAACCACCGCGTGCTGCAGCGGTACACGTACGTGTTCATGGCCGCCAGCGTCGTGCTGCTCGTGCTGCCGATGATCCCGGGGATCGGCACCGCGCTGGGCACGAACGCCTCGCTGTGGGTGCGGCTCGGTCCGATCACGTTCCAGCCGAGCGAGTACGCGAAGATCACCATGGCGATCTTCTTCGCAGGCTATCTCGTCGCCCGCGGCGACACGATCAGCGCGGCCGGGCGGCGGTTCCTCGGCATGACGTTCCCGCGGCCGAAGGACTTCGGCCCGATCGTCGTGGTGTGGGCGATGGCCATGGCCGTGCTCGTGGTGCAGAAGGATCTCGGCACGTCGCTGCTGTACTTCGGCCTGTTCCTCGTGATGCTGTACGTCTCCACGGGGCTCGCCAGCTGGGTGGCCATCGGCCTGGTCATGTTCGCCGCGGGCGGCGCGGCCGCGTACGCGATGATCCCGCTCGTGCAGGGCCGCATCCACGCCTGGCTCGACCCGTTCGACGACGACGTGTACAACGCGAACGGCGGCAGCTACCAGCTCGTGCAGGGCCTGTTCGGCCAGGCGCACGGCGGCCTGTTCGGCACCGGATGGGGGCGCGGCTACCCGCAGCTGACCCCGCTGTCGCGCTCCGACTACATCTTCACGAGCATCGGCGAGGAGATCGGCCTGGTCGGGGTGTTCGCGATCCTGTGCCTGTACCTGCTGCTCATCAGCCGCGGTCTGCGCATCGGCTACACTGCGAGCGACGAGTTCGGCCGGCTGCTGGCCACGGGGCTGTCGTTCGTGCTCGCTCTGCAGGTGTTCATCGTCGTCGGCGGGGTGACCCGGGTGATCCCGCTGACCGGCCTGCCCACGCCGTTCCTCGCCGCCGGCGGGTCGAGTCTGCTGGCGAACTGGGTGATCATGGCGCTGCTGCTGCGGATCACCGACTCGATCCGCGCGCAGGCCGACCGCTTCGGCGCGCTCGGCGGGCCGTCGCCCGCGCCCGCAGCCCGGGCCACGGATCGAGAGGGGGCACGCGCATGACGGCACGACTGCGGCGGGTGACGATCGTCGTGTTCCTGCTCTTCCTCGCCCTGTTCTGCTCGACGAGCCTGATCCAGGTGCTGTTCGGCGAGCGGATCAACGGCGACGCCCGCAACTCCCGGGCCATCCTCGACGGGTACCAGATCCAGCGCGGCAGCATCGTCGCCGGCGGGCAGGTCATCGCCCGCTCCGACCCGGTCGACAACGCCTACCGGTACACGCGTGTCTACCCGGGCGGCGAGATGTACTCCGCGGTGACCGGCTACTACTCGCACGTGCTCGCCCCGACGGGCATCGAGGCCAGCGAGAACCTCACGCTGACCGGCACGTCCCGGGGGCAGACGTTCGACCAGCTCGTCGACCGCATCAACGGCGTCACCCCGAGCGGGTCGGACGTGACCCTCACCATCGACCCCGAGGTGCAGCAGGCGGCGTGGGACGCCCTCGGCGACCGCATCGGCGCGGCCGTGGCCATCGAGCCGAAGACGGGGCGCATCCTCGCCATGGTCTCGAAGCCGTCATATGACGCGACCGCACTGGCCGGCAACGACACCGACAGCGCGACCCAGGCATGGAACGCCCTCTCCGCCGACGCCGATGAGCCCCTCGTCAACCGCGCGACCGCCGGCGACACGTACCCACCCGGCTCGACGTTCAAGCTCGTGGTGGCCGCGGCCGCCCTCGAGAACGGGTACTCGCCGGAGAGCCGCTTCGCGAACCCGAGCGCCCTGACGCTGACCGGCACGAACACCCAGATCCACAATGTGACCATGGGCTCCTGCGGGGGCGGAGGCTCCACGACGACGCTGAAGACGGCGCTCCAGTACTCGTGCAACATCCCCTTCGCCGAGCTCGGCGCGGAGCTGGGGGAGGACAAGATCGGCGCGGTCGCCAGCGCGCTCGGCTTCGACCAGGATCTCGAGATCCCGCTGGACGTCACCCAGAGCCATTACCCGACGGGCATGAGCACCGCCCAGCTGCAGCTGGCGAGCTTCGGGCAGTACGACGTGCGGGTGACCCCGCTGCAAGTCGCGTCGATCTCGGCGACGATCGCCAACGGCGGCACGAGGCTGCAGCCCGGGCTGGTCGACTCGGTGCGCGATCGGGGTCTCACCACGACGCAGTCGTTCCAGACGACGACGCTCGGCCAGGCGTTCTCGACGCAGACCGCCCAGACCCTCACCGAGATGATGGTGAACGATGTGTCCTCGGGCGAGATCTCAGGTGCAAGAATAGACGGGGTGGATGTCGCGGGGAAGACGGGCACCGCCGAGACGACGAAGGAGTCCCAGTACGACCTGTGGTTCACCGGCTTCGCGCCGGCTGACGACCCGCAGGTCGCGGTCGCCGTCGTGGTGGAGAACGGCGGGACCTACAACAACTCGGAGGGCTCGAACAAGGTCGCGGCTCCCATGGCCCGGAAGATCATGAAGGCGGTGTTGGACAGATGAGACCCACGGAAGGCCTCACGTATGGCGGCCGGTATCAGCTGGTGAGCCGTATCGCGGTCGGCGGGATGGGCGAGGTGTGGAAGGCCTATGACGACGTCATCGGCCGTGACGTCGCCATCAAGATCCTCAAAGACGAGTACATGGGCGATCCCGGGTTCCTCGAGCGGTTCCGCGCCGAGGCGCGGCATGCGGCCCTCGTCAACCACGAGGGCATCGCGAGCGTGTACGACTACGGCGAGGAGAAGGGCAGCGCCTACCTCGTCATGGAGCTCGTGCCAGGCGAGCCGCTGTCGAACCTCCTCGAGCAGCAGCGCGTGCTGCCGGTCGACGAGGTGCTCGACATCGTCGCGCAGACGGCCCATGCACTGGCCGCGGCGCACAAGGTCGGCCTCGTCCACCGCGACGTGAAGCCCGGCAACCTGCTCATCACCCCCGACCACCGGGTGAAGATCACCGACTTCGGCATCGCGCGTCTGGCCGACCAGGTGCCGCTGACCGCGACCGGCCAGGTCATGGGCACCGTGCAGTACCTCTCTCCCGAGCAGGCGAGCGGGCATCCGGCGTCGCCGGCCACCGACATCTACTCGCTCGGCATCGTCGCCTACGAGTGCCTGGCCGGGCGACGGCCGTTCACCGGCGAGAGCCAGGTCGCCATCGCGATGGCCCAGATCAACGAGACCCCGCCGCCGCTGCCCTCCACGGTGCCGCCTGCGGTCGACCGGCTCGTGATGAGCTGCATCGCCAAGAACCCGGCGGACCGCCCCCAGTCGGCCACGCATCTGGCCCGGGCCGCCGAGGCGCTGCGCCGCGGCGACATCGCCGCGGCCGCCCGTGACGTGCCGCAGATCGCCCCGGCGGGGCAGATCCCGGACGCCGCGGAGACCCCGACCGCGCTCATCGGCACCCAGCCTGACGCCACGCAGCCGGCCACTGCGATCATCGGCACGCAGAACGGCCAGCCGCTGCTGTCGAGCACGTCGACCGGGACCCCGGCCAAGGAGGCGGGAAAAAGCGCCGCGTCCAAGAAGAAGAAACGCAGCCGATGGACGTGGCCGCTGGTCTCGCTGATCCTGCTGCTCGTGCTCGTCGCCGGCGGCAGCATCTGGGCCCTCATGAGCAGCGGCGGCAACGCGAGCCAGAGCCCCTCGCCCTCGCCGTCCTTCGAGGAGGAGACGGCCGAGCCCTCCCCGACCGCGACGACGCACTCGCCGACGCCCACGCGCACGCAGACGGCCACGCCGACGCCCACGCAGAAGACCGTGACGATCTCGTCCGGCGAGTACGTCGGCCAGGACTACCAGGCCGTGCGCTCCCAGCTGAACGCCGAGGGTCTGTCGGTCAACCCCGCCACCCAGGCCACGACCGACAGCTCGCTGGACGGCAAGGTCATCTCGCATGACTCAGGCACCTTCCAGCCCGGGCAGTCGGTGCAGGTGACCTATTACGAGTACACGACACCGACACCGACACCGACGAAGACGACGACTCCGCCGGCGACCTCCCCGCACGCCTGACCGGATCCTGTCCCGGCGCCTCGGCACAGGATCGGGTTCGCTGGCCCGTCCCCGGATCAGCGGGCCCGATCCGTCATCCCACCGCCCCATCATCCAGCCATGAGGTCAGTCCACGCCCGTCCGGCCCCATGCCTCCAGGGTCCTTGGCCACGCCCTCGCGCAGGGCATTCCGCGTCCATTCAGGTGTTCCGGCCCGCTTTGCCGGTAGAATCGCCTGAGGACTATCACAGGTGGGGTGTATGAGCGAACAGCCGCTGCTGAGCGGACGCTATCGCGTCGGCCGGCTCATCGGGCACGGGGGCATGGGCGACGTGTATCTGGGCACGGATACCCGACTGGGCCGCACCGTGGCGATCAAGCTGCTGCGCCCCCAGCTCGCCGACGACCCGGTGTTCCAGAAGCGCTTCCACAACGAGACCACCGCTGCGGCGCGGATGATCAGCCCGTACATCGTGCGCACCTACGATGCCGGTCAGGATCTCATCGCGGGCGGCCCGAACGCCCGCCCGCAGGAGGTCCCCTTCCTCGTCATGGAGTACGTGGAGGGTGAGAGCCTCAAGGAGCGTCTGGCCCGGGGGCCCATCCCGCGCGCCGACGCGCTGCGGATCACCGATCAGATCCTGCGGGCCCTCGAGTACTCGCACCGTGCGGGCATCATCCACCGAGACATCAAGCCGGGCAACATCATGATCACCCCGACGGGCGACGCGAAGGTCATGGACTTCGGCGTGGCGCGGGCGATCAGCGAGAGCGAGGGCACCGTCGCCCAGACCGGCTCAGTGGTCGGCACGGCGCTGTACTTCGCCCCCGAGCAGGCTCGCGGCGAGCGGGTGGACGGTCGCTCCGACCTGTACAGCGTGGGCGTGATCCTCTATGAGATGCTCGTCGGTCGGGTGCCGTTCAAGGGCGACAGCCCCGCCTCGATCGCCTACCAGCATGTCAATGCGACCCCGCCGACGCCGAGCAGCCTGAACGACGACCTCCACGCCGACGACGACCGGGTGATCCTCTCCGCGCTGGCGAAGGATCCCGCGCGACGGTATCAGACCGCCGAGGACTTTCGCGCCGACGTCGACCGGCTCGCCCGGGGTCTGCCGTCGCAGGGCCCCACCTTCGACGCCGCGAGCACCGTCATCCTCGACGACTCGCCCATCGACGACGCGCTCGACCTGGACCCGGACGACGACGACCCGTCCTCCCGGCTCATCAACCGCGAGCTGCACCGTGGCGGTGTGGGCACGATCTGGGGCATCGTCATCGGCATCGGGGTGCTCGGCCTCATCGCGGTGCTGTGGCTGGCCCTGCTGCAGCCGCGGTTCTCCGGCCCCTCCGCCGCCCAAGTCGCGGTGCCGAACCTCTCCGGCGCAACGTACGAGACCGCCGAGCAGCAGCTGCAGGATCGCGGTCTGAACGCCACGAAGGTCGAGGAGGCCAACAGCGACGTCACCCCGGGCCGGGTCATCGAGACCGACCCGCCGGCCGGCGAGCTCGCCGACGTCGGGTCCACCGTGACGGTCAGGATCTCCAGCGGCGCCCCGACGGTGAACGTGCCGGACGTGTCCGGGCTCACCGAGGATGACGCCCGGCAGAAGATCGAGGACGCGGGCCTCACCGTGGGCGGCACGACCCGGCAGATCAACGGCGATGTCGCCCTCGACCACGTGATCTCGAGCGACCCGGTCGCCCAGAGCGAGGTGCGCACCGGCACGTCGATCTCGCTGGTCATCTCGAATGGCCGTGTCGTCGTGCCCGACGATCTCGTGGGCAAGCCGATCAACGACGCCATCGAAGAGCTGCGGCAGGCCGGTCTCTCGTCCCGGGCGCAGGCCGTGCCGCGTTGCCAGGCGTCCGGCGGCTACACCGTGCAGTACACGAAACCGACCCCCGGCACGGAGTTCGCGGCGAACGACAACACCAAGATCATCCTGTACTACTACATGGCCGACGCGTCCAAGTGCGCCAGGCCGACGCCGACGCCGACGCCGTCCTCCGCACCGGCCTCGGAGGCCCCGTCGACCGGGCAGTGACGCGCACCGGCGACCGACGACACGGCTGACCGATCAGGGATCAGGAGGTGCCCACGCCGTCCACGGGCAGGTGGCGTGCGGTGGCTGGATGAGGATGACCGCCGCACGCCCGCCCGAGGTCAGGCGTCGCGGGCGGCGATCATCGGGCTCAGCCGCGCGGCGCGCTCCGCAGCGCCCCGCTGGCCGGTGCGCTCGAGCCAGTTGCCCAGCTGCCGGTGGCCGTGCTCGGTGAGCACCGACTCGGGATGGTACTGCACGCCCCACAGCGGCAGCTCGCGGTGCTGCAGGGCCATGATCACGCCGTCGTCGGTGCGGGCGGTGACCTCGAGCTCGTCGGGCACCGTGCCGTCCATGACCGCGAGCGAGTGGTATCTGGTGGCTCGAAAGCGCTCCGGCACCCCGGCGAACAGCGGCACGTCCGGCTCGTGGACGATGGTGCTCAGGCGGCCGTGCATGAGCCGCTCGGCGCGGTCCACACGGCCGCCGAAGACCTCCGCGAGCGCCTGGTGGCCCAGACACACGCCGAGCATGGGCAGCTCGCGCTCGGCGGCACGCCGGATCGCCTGCTGGCTGATCCCGGCGTCGCAGGGCGCGCCCGGGCCGGGGGAGACGAGCAGGCCGTCCACGGCGGCGATCGCTCGGTCGAGCCCGGCGGCATCGAGGGCGTCGTTGCGCACGACGGTCGTGTGCGCGCCCAGCTGGCGCAGGTACCCGACGATCGTGTAGACGAAGCTGTCGTAGTTGTCGATGACCAGGATCTCGCTCATCAGCCGACCGTCACCTCCCCGGTGTCGACGAGGGTGTTGACCCAGGGGAACACCACCCAGTTGAGCAGCGCGAGCACCCCGGTGAGCAGGGCGAGCGCCTCGAGCGTCTTCACGGGCCAGGGGCCGGGGAGGATGCGCCAGATCAGTGCGTACATGTGTGTCCTCTACTGCAGATAGTCGAGCACCGCGGGTCGTCCCGCGGCGCGCGGGGTGAAGCGGTCGAGCACGGCGTACGAGATGAGCCGCTCGCCGTTGGTGAAGGGGTAGGGGTTGCAGGTGGTGAGGGTCAGCAGCCGGGCGTCCGGGGCGGTCGTCTGCCGGGGGACGGGGTCGAGCACGTCGACCGCGCTGTCCATGACGTACTCGCTGTTGCGGTAGCGATAGTCATACCAGCCGTCCGCGGTCTCGACCACGATGTGGTCGCCCACGGTCAGGCTGTCGACATAGCGCAGGCTCGCGCCGTAGCCGCCTCTGTGACCGGCCACGGCGAAGTTGCCCACCTGCCCCTGCAGCTGCGTGGTCGGGTACCAGCCGAGCCCCATCTTGTCGAGCACCTCTTTCTTCTCGACGCCGCGCGCGATCGGGCGCTGCCAGGTGTCGCCGAGGCGCTGGACGTACATGACGCCGAACTGGTCGTGTCCCTGTGGCGTGACGGAGGGGTCGTCGGGCTCCGCGGTGCTCTCGGTGCTCCCGTCGCCGGTCTGGTCCGCCCACTGCTGGGCGAGCTCTCCGGCCGCCTGCTCCTGCTGTCGGTCGACGCTCGCGTCATTGACCCAGAGCTTCCAGCCGATGAACAGCAGCACGAGCACGCCGGCGGTGAGCATGAGCTCGCCGATCACCCCCACGACCACACGCCACGGGGCGATGCGCCCGGCGTCCGGCCGACCCCCGCGCGGACGCCTGGCGGGCTCCGCCTCGCGCGCGCGCAGCTCGCGACGGGTGGGCACGCGGCGCTCGTCACCGTTCACGTGGATCGGTCCTCCTCCGGCCCACAACGTGTGGGGTACACTGAGTGTCCGTGACCAAGAACGCGAAGCAGAACTCCGACGGTCGGGCCGACTCCGTCGCGCCCCACGGCCATCAGACCCCGAAGCCGAACGCGCTCTGGTTCAAGATCGTGATGTTCGGGCTGATGATCATCGGCCTGCTCTGGATCATCGTCTTCTATATTAGCTTCGACAAGCACTGGCCGATCCCCTCGATCGGTAACTGGAACATCCTGGTCGGCTTCGGCATCCTCATGGCCGGCTTCCTGATGACCACCCGCTGGCGCTCCTGAGTCAGACCAGCGCCCTCTGAGGCACCGAGCCGATGCACGAGCGCGTCCACGCACAACGGCTTTCCCACACATCCGGGCGAGCGCCGCAGCCCACGTCGCCAGGCCGGGCACGGCCACCCCAGGGCTGCCACGGCCTGCATACGGCCGCCAAGCCACCCCGCACCGCAGGAAGGCCCGGGCCCCGGTCGAACGCCGCGGCGTCTCAGCCGAACGCCCGCACCCAGACCACCTGCGGAGTGATCCAGAACAATACGGCCATCACCGCCCCGAGCAGCACGAAGTAGCCGATCATCGCGCGACGATCCCTCGATCTCCGCGTCTCGGCGAGGATGAGCCCCACCAGCGCGCCCGTCACCAGGCCGCCCAGGTGCGTCTGCCAGGAGACCCCGCCGGCGAACAGTCCGTAGATGAAGTTGATGGCCACGAGCACGAGCAGCTGGGTGGTCTGCCCGCCCATGCTCCGCTGGATGATCAGCAGCGCGGCCATCATCGCGAACAGCGCGCCCGAGGCGCCCACGACCGCGTAGCCGGGCGCCAGGATGTACGCACCCAGCGCGCCGCCGACGAGACCGAACAGATACAGGGTGAGGAAGCGTCCCCGGCCGATCATCGGCTCGAGCATCACCCCGAAGATCCACAGGGTGTACATGTTCAGCAGCAGGTGCCAGGGGATCAGGCTCGCGGTCGAGTGGACGAACCCGTAGGTGAGGATGCGCCAGGGCTCGAACGGCACGAGCCCGGAGAACGCTGCGGCCGGCCCGGACAGGAACACTCCGCCGATCGCGACGCTGTCGAGCTCCATCAGCGCGGTGAAGCCGGGCCACGCCAGCTGCAGCAGGTAGGCGGCCACGCAGAGGATGATCAGCGTGTAGCTGACGACGGGTGCGCCGGGGCGCGCGAACGCCCGGCGCACCCGCTGTGCGAGTGCGGCCACGTCAGGCCTTCGCGACGTCGATGCCGGTGATGACCACGTCGTCCACGGGACGGTCGGCGCCCTGGGTCGGCACGGCGGCGATCTCGTCGACGACCTTGCGCGAGGCGTCATCGGCGACCTCGCCGAAGATCGTGTGGTGGCCGTTCAGCCACGGCGTGGCGTCGACTGTGATGAAGAATTGCGAGCCGTTGGTGCCGTGCCCCATGCGCCTGCCGGCGTTCGCCATGGCGAGCAGGTAGGGGCGGTCGAACTGCAGCTCGGGGTGGATCTCGTCGTCGAAGACGTAGCCGGGACCGCCGGTGCCGGTGCCGATCGGGTCGCCACCCTGGATCATGAAACCGGGGATGACCCGGTGGAACACCACGTTCTCGTACAGCGGCGTGCTCTTCTGCTCGCCGGTGGCCGGATCCTTCCACTCCCGCTCGCCCGTGGCGAGGCCGACGAAGTTCTCGACGGTCTTCGGCGCGTGGAACCCGAAGAGGTTCACGACGATGTCGCCGTGGTTCGTGTGGATGGTCGCGGTATGGGTCTGCTGAGTCATGCCCCGATTCTCCCACACTCGTGCTCGGCGCCGACGAGCGGATGGCACAATGAGAGCGAGGAGGTCACACCATGGCAGACAGGGCTGCGAAGAAGGGCCGCGAAGCGGCCGAGAGCGTCACCGACACCGTCGTCGACGGGGTCGCACAGGGCATCGGCCAGCTGCGCTCACGGCTGGATCGCGCACTGGACGAGGTCGAGCGGTTCACCGACTCGACCGTGCGCCCGCTGGCGCAGAAGGGGGCAGAGAAGGCCGGCGAGGCCACGCAGGCGGCACGGGAGCGCCTCGTCTCCGACGTGCTGCCCGCGGCGAGCGCCGCGGTCGCACAGGCCCGCTCCGTGCTGGACGGCGCCCGGGGCGGCGACGTGGCGCGTCAGGCGTCGCAGGTCGTCGCCGACGGGGTGAGCCGAGCCGGTGCGGTGGCCCGCCAGGCGCGCGACACGGCACGATCGACGGCGAAGGACGCCGCCCGGGCCGCGACCGACACCATCGCCGAGCGGCTGCCGGTGCCGCGTCGCCGCAAGCGGCATGTGCTGCGGTGGACGCTGATCGGCGTGGCCGGGGTCGCCGCGATCGCCATCGGGGTCACCGTCGCCCGCTCGCTGACCCTGGCCGACGAGCACTGGATCGGTCTGGACGACGAGATCGACGCACGCTGATCGACGCACGCCGACCGTGTCACCCGACACGGTCGGACCACAGCGCCGCGGGAGTGTCCCATTTCGACACATTCCCGCGGCGCTGTCACGTTCCGCCCCCGGATGCCCGTTCTGTTCCGAGACGCCCCTGCCTACACTCGATCGTGAACCCGGATGTCACCGTCCGCAGACGAGCAGATTCGCCGAGCGAGCCGACGTCCGGGGCGACGGGCACGGCCATCGGGCGGTGTCCCGCCGATCACTGAGAATGGGCGACAAGGAGGCTCAGTTGAAGGCAGCACGCTATTACGACAACCACGACATCCGCATCGAGGACATCCCCGAGCAGAAGCTCGAGCCCGGCACGGTGCGCATCGACGTGGCCTGGTGCGGCATCTGCGGCACCGACCTGCACGAGTACCTGGACGGGCCGATCTTCTGCCCGCCGAAGGGGCATCCGCATCCGATCTCGGGCGAGGAGAGCCCGGTCACGCTCGGCCATGAGTTCTCGGGCGTGATCAGCGAGGTCGGCGAGGGCGTCGACGACCTGAAGGTCGGCGACCACGTCGTCGTCGAGCCATACATCGTCGGCGACGACGTGTACACCGGCCCGGAGAGCAAGGACTACCACCTCTCGAAGGACATGAACTTCATCGGTCTGGCCGGACGCGGCGGCGGCCTGTCGGAGAACATCGTCGTGCGCCGTCGCTGGGTGCACAAGATCGACTCGAAGCTGCCGCTGGACGAGGCCGCGCTCATCGAGCCGCTGTCGGTCGCCTACCACGCGGTCGAGCGCTCGGGCGCGAAGGAGGGCCAGACCGCCCTGGTCGGCGGCGCCGGCCCGATCGGCCTGCTCACCGCCACCGTGCTGCACGCCCTCGGTCTGAAGGTCTACATCTCCGAGCTCAGCCCGCTGCGCCGGCAGAAGGCCCTCGATGCCGGCGTCGTCGACGAGGCGTTCAACCCGGCCGAGGTCGACGTGGTGGAGGAGGTGCGCAAGCGCACAGACGGCAAGGGCGCCGACGTCGCCTTCGAGTGCACGAGCGTGCAGGTCGTGTTCGACACGCTGATGGACGCGGTGCGCCCGACCGGCGTGATCGTGGTCGTGTCGATCTGGGGCAGGAAGGCCCAGTTCGACATGCACAAGCTCGTGATGAAGGAGCTCGACGTGCGCGGCACGATCGGCTACGTCAACACGCACCCCAAGACGATCGCTCTGGTCGAGAGCGGCAAGGTCGACCTCAAGCCGTTCATCACCAAGAAGATCGCGCTCGAGCACCTCGTCGACGAGGGCTTCGACACGCTGATCAACCACAACGAGACCGCGGTGAAGATCCTGGTCTCGCCGTCGGGCAAGGGCCTCGACGAGAAGTGAGTCAGACGCGGCCGCCCCGACATCGCTGACGGGCGGCCGCTGACGGCGCCATGACGGCGGGTCACGGGGCAGACGCCTCGTGGCCCGCCGTTCGCGTGTGCGGCTGGAGACGACCGAGCGCGGGCGCGCGTGCGAGTTGCACGATCCTCCAGTCTGGATGCCACATGAGACGCCGTGGCAACCGCGACAGACACAGGCCTGAGTCGACATCATCCCTGGTCTGTGTCGGCGACGTGTCTGAGAAGGTGCGGTTCGGGGAAGACGTGCAGTCGTGGGGTCTGGGACTGGATGACGAGACGTACGACCTGGTCGCTGCCGCGATCACCCGGCTGGAGACCGAAGGGCCCACGCACGGGCGACCGACAGCGGATCGGATCAGAGGTTCTCGCCATCACGACATGAAGGAGCTGCGTCCAAGATCGGCGGGGCGCAGCGAGATCAGGATTCTGTTCGCGTTCGATCCGAAGCCCCGCGCCATCCCGCCCATCGCAGGAGACAGGGCAGGCAGATGGAGGCAGTGGCACGGCGTGAACACCCCGATCGCCGATGACCGGTTCGATGAGGGGCTGACGAACGGGGGAGGAATGAGATGAGCGTCAGGACGACGACCACCGCTTGGAGCGACGTGCGCGCCAAGCGCCCCGTCGACGAGGCCCTCGGTGGCATCGTGGAGGTCACTGCCGCCTTCGGCAGCCGCAAGGTCGTTCTCTCCACCAAGGCGCAGGTCTAGGGTCGATCTTTAAAGGGCGCACCCCTCCACCTCGTGGAGCCTTTCACCGTCACGACAGGAGGGAACACTCGGTCAGGGGATTCGGCTGCCCCTGGGGATCGTGGAGCCTAGGGGAATCGAACCCCTGACCTCCTGCTTGCAAAGCAGGCGCTCTACCAATTGAGCTAAGGCCCCGTGCCCGAGCCGAGTGACCGCGGCTCGAGTTTCCTCGCGCTTCCTCCGGACACGACGGAGGAGGCGGGATGCTCATCGCCGGCGGGATCGAGAACCACGTTCACGCGGGATCCGACCGGAACTGGTGGGCCTACCTGGACTTGAACCAGGGACCTCTTCGTTATCAGCGAAGCGCTCTAACCACCTGAGCTATAGGCCCGTTTCACAGCACCAGATGAGTTTACAACAGGTCTGGCGCCGCAGGCAAATCACGCCACGGGGGCACGACCGCCCTCACCGCACGTTGCTGAACGTGAGCTTCAGACCGCCGACGATGCGCGCGATGGCATTGTAGATCACCGCGCACAGCCCGCCGAACAGCGTGCCGAAGATGATGGTGACGATGCCTGCGAGCACTGACAGCCCCATCACCCGGCCGAAGCTGAAGATGCGCGCGACGTTCTCGGCGCCGTCGCTGCTCGTCGTCGACAGCAGGTCGTTGATCGGCTGGAACAGGCCGAGCTGCGACACGAACAGCCAGGTGAGCAGGGCCAGCACGAGGCCCACGATCGCCAGGGCGATCGAGACCAGGAACGAGACCTTGAAAGCCGACCACACGTTCACCGCGACGAGTCGCAGGTGCACGAGCCGACGGCCCTGCGCCGGCCGGTTCGCCGTGGACCCCGACATGGGGGCGATGCTGTTCATCTTCCTGGTTCCTCTCACTGCTGCGCCGGGGCGGACGCGTCGGCCGCGTCATCCCGCACCACGTCGGCCGTCTCCCCCACGTCCGCCTCGTCGAGTGCGCGCTCCTCGTTGCGCGCCACGGAGATGACGCGGTCACGCCCCTCGACTCGGGCGAAGACGACTCCCATCGTATCGCGCCCCTTGGCGGGCACCTCATCGACCGCGGAGCGGATGACCTTGCCTCCGGCGAGCACCACGAGCACCTCGTCGTGCTCCGACACGATGAGCGCTCCGGCGAGCTCGCCGCGGTCGTCGTTGAGCTTGGCCACCTTGATGCCCTTGCCACCACGGCCCTGCACCCGGTACTGGTCGACCGCGGTGCGCTTGGCGTACCCGCCCTGGGTGACGACGAACACGAACTGGTCGCTCGGGTCGACCCCGGCGGGGATGACGCTCGCCGACAGCAGGGCGTCGCCCTCGCGGAACGTCATGCCCTTCACCCCGGACGTGTCGCGACCCATCGGGCGCAGCGTGTCGTCGTCGGCGGTGAAGCGCAGGCTGAGCCCCTGCCGCGACACGAGGATGATGTCGTCGCCGGGATCGGCGAGCATCGCCGAGACGAGCTCGTCGCCCTCGCGCAGGTTCACCGCGATGAGCCCAGCCGAGCGAGGCGAGTCGTACGCGTCCAGGCGGGTCTTCTTGACGAGTCCGCGCCGCGTGGCGAGCACGAGGTAGCGCGCCTGATCGTAGCCGGAGATGTCGATCACCTGCGCGATCGTCTCGTCCGGGGCCAGGGCGAGCAGGTTCGCCACGTGCTGACCCTTCGAGTCGCGGCCGGCCTCCGGCACCTCATACGTCTTGGCCCGGTAAACCCGCCCGGTATTCGTGAAGAACAACAGCCAATGGTGGGTGGTGGTCACGAACAGGTGCTCGACGACGTCGTCCGCGCGCAGCTGGGCGCCCTTGATCCCCTT
This sequence comes from Pseudoclavibacter caeni, assembly GCF_008831125.1. GTDB lineage: Bacteria > Actinomycetota > Actinomycetes > Actinomycetales > Microbacteriaceae > Pseudoclavibacter_A > Pseudoclavibacter_A caeni. Next base: position 251,928 of record NZ_WBKA01000001.1, read on the forward strand.
GCCACCGCGGTGCTGCGAGCGGTAGCTGTCGACCTTCGTGCGCTTGATGTAGCCGCCGCGGGTCATGGTGACGACGACCTGCTCCTCGGGGATGAGATCCTCGACCGACATGTCGCCGTCATAGCCGTACTCGATGGTGGTGCGCCGCTCGTCGCCGTACCGGTCGACGATCTCGCCGAGCTCCTCGCCGACGATCTCGCGCTGCCGGACAGGGCTGGCGAGGATCTCGTGGTACTCGCCGATGCGCTCCTGCAGCTCGGTGTACTCATCGGTGATCTTCTGCCGCTCGAGGGCGGCCAGCTGGCGCAGCTGCATGTTCAGGATGGCCCGCGCCTGCAGGTCGTCGATGGCCAGCAGCGTCTTCAGGCCCTCGCGCGCGTCGTCGACGGTGCGCGAGGAGCGGATGAGGGCGATGACCTCGTCGAGCGCGTCGAGCGCCTTCAGATACCCCTCGAGAATGTGGGCGCGCTCCTCGGCCTTGCGCAGTCGGAAGCGGGTGCGGCGCACGATGACGTCGATCTGGTGATCGATCCACAGCGAGATGAACTGGTCGATGGAGAGCGTGCGGGGCACGCCGTCCACCAGGGCGATCATGTTCGCGCCGAAGTTGTCCTGCAGCTGCGTGTGCTTGTACAGGTTGTTGAGCACGACCTTCGCCACGGCGTCGCGCTTGAGCACGATGACTAGGCGCTGGCCGGTGCGGCCCGAGGTCTCGTCGCGGATGTCGGCGATGCCGCTCACCCGGCCGTCCTTGACGAGCTCGGCGATCTTGATCGCGAGGTTGTCGGGGTTGACCTGGTAGGGCAGCTCGGTGATCACCAGACAGGTGCGGTTGTGGATCTCCTCGATGCTCACCACGGCGCGCATCGTGATCGAGCCGCGCCCGGTACGGTACGCCTGCTCGATGCCCCTGCGGCCGAGGATCAGCGCGCCGGTGGGGAAGTCCGGGCCCTTGATCCGCTCGATCAGCGCGTCCTGCAGCTCCTCGCGGGTGGCGTCCGGGTGTGCGAGCGCCCACTGCACGCCGTCGGCGACCTCGCGGAGATTGTGCGGCGGGATGTTCGTGGCCATGCCGACGGCGATGCCGACCGAGCCGTTGACGAGCAGGTTCGGGAACCGGCTCGGCAGCACGGTCGGCTCCTGGGTCTTGCCGTCGTAGTTGTCCTCGAAGTCGACGGTTTCCTCGTCGATGTCGCGCACGAGCTCGAGCGCGAGCGGCGCCATCTTCGTCTCGGTGTACCGGGGCGCGGCGGCGGGGTCATTGCCCGGGGAGCCGAAGTTGCCCTGGCCGAGCGCGAGCGGGTAGCGCATGCTCCACGGCTGCACGAGGCGCACGAGGGTGTCGTAGATGGCCGAGTCGCCGTGCGGGTGGTACTGGCCCATGACCTCGCCGACGACGCGCGAGCACTTGTTGAACCCCTTGTCAGGGCGGTACCCGCCGTCGAACATGCCGTAGATGACCCGGCGGTGCACCGGCTTGAGCCCGTCGCGCACGTCCGGCAGCGCCCGTCCCACGATCACGCTCATCGCGTAGTCGAGATACGACTTCTGCATCTCGGTGTTGAGATCGACCGGCGAGATCCTCCCGTGATTGTGCGGGGTCTCGGTCATGTCGTCTGCCATCGTCCTCTTGTCTCCTGTTCCGGCTGCCTGTGGCGGATGTCGTGGGCGCCGCCGCGGTCATCGCCGCGGCCGGCGCGTCAGATGTCCAGGAAGCGCACGTCCTTGGCGTTCGTCTGGATGAACGTGCGCCGGGCGTCGACGTCCTCGCCCATCAGCACCGAGAACACCTCGTCGGCCTTCGCCGCGTCATCGAGCCGCACCTGCAGCAGCGTGCGCGTCTCCGGGTTCATCGTGGTCTCCCACAGCTCCTCGTAGTTCATCTCGCCGAGGCCCTTGTAGCGCTGGATGCCGGCGTCCTTCGGCAGCCGGTGCCCGGCGGCCCGCCCGGCGGCGAGCAGCTCGTCGCGCTCCTCGTCGGAGTAGGCGAACTCGTGGTCACGGTCGCTCCACTTCAGTCGGTACAGCGGCGGCTGGGCCAGGAACACGTTGCCGTGCTCGATGAGCGGTCGCATGTAGCGGAAGAAGAACGTCAGCAGCAGCGTCGCGATGTGCGCACCGTCGACGTCCGCATCGCTCATCACCACGATCTTGTGGTAGCGCAGCTTGTCGTAGTCGAACTCCTCGCCGATGCCCGCGCCGAACGCGGTAATCATCGCCTGGATCTCGTTGTTCTGCAGCGCCCGGTCGAGCCGGGCCTTCTCGACGTTGAGGATCTTGCCGCGCAGCGGCAGGATCGCCTGCGTCTCCGGGTTGCGCCCCTGCACGGCCGAGCCGCCGGCCGAGTCGCCCTCGACCAGGAAGATCTCGCAGATCTCGGCGTGCTTCGACGAGCAGTCCTTGAGCTTGCCCGGCATGCCGCCGGACTCCAGCACGCTCTTGCGCCGGGTCGCCTCGCGGGCCTTGCGGGCGGCGACCCGCGCCTGGGAGGCCTGCATCCCCTTGCGGATGATGTCCTTCGCCTGCTGCGGGTTGCGGTCGAACCAGTCGGTCAGCTGCTCACCGGTGACCTTCTGCACGAACGCCTTGGCCTCGGTGTTGCCGAGCTTCGTCTTGGTCTGCCCCTCGAACTGGGGCTCGGCGAGCTTGATCGAGATGACCGCGGTGAGCCCCTCGCGCACGTCGTCGCCGGTGAGGTTGTCGTCCTTGTCCTTGAGGATGCCCTTGTCGCGCCCGTACCGGTTGATCAGCGAGGTCAGCGCCGCGCGGAAGCCCTCCTCGTGCGTGCCGCCCTCGTACGTGTTGATCGTGTTCGCGTACGTGTGCACGCTCTCCGTGTACCCGGTGGTCCACTGCATGGCGACCTCGAGCGACATGCCGCGCTCGGCGTCCTCGGCCTCGAAGTCGATGATCGGGTCGTTGATGACCTCGGCCTTCTTCGCGGCGTTGAGGAACTCGACGTAGTCGGTCAGCCCCCGGTCGTACCGGTAGCGCACGCTCACCGGCTCCTCGCCGCGCTCGTCGGTGAGCGTGATCGTCAGCCCCTTGTTGAGGAAGGCGACCTGCTGGAACCGCTGCCGCAGCGTCTCGAAGTCGAAGCGGGTCGTCTCGAAGATCTCCGGGTCCGGCCAGAAGGTCTGCGAGGTGCCCGTCTCGTCGGTCGCCTCGCCCATCTCGATCGGGGCGATCGGGGCCCCGCCGTCATGGAACGACTGCCGCCAGACGTGGCCGTCGCGCCGCACCACGGTGTCGACCCGGGTGGAGAGCGCGTTGACCACGGAGATGCCGACGCCGTGCAGGCCACCGGAGACCGAGTAACCGCCGCCGCCGAACTTGCCGCCGGCGTGCAGCACCGTCATGACGACCTCGAGCGTCGAGCGGTGCTCGGTGGGATGCTCCGCGACGGGGATGCCGCGGCCATCGTCGACGACCCGCACGCCGTCGCCCGGCAGCAACGTCACCTCGATGTGCGTCGCATAGCCGGCCAGCGCCTCGTCCACGCCGTTGTCGACGACCTCGTAGACCAGGTGGTGCAGCCCGCGCGGCCCGGTCGAGCCGATGTACATGCCGGGCCGCTTCCGCACCGCCTCGAGCCCCTCGAGGACGGTGATGTCGCTGGCATCGTAGGAATGCTGCTCTGGGGTCATCGCGCTGTGCCGCTCCTGATTCGTCGATGCGACCGGCTGTGGAGAGCACCGGTCAAGCCTGCCCATTCTAGCAGCTTGCAGCCCTCTCCGGCGCGATTCCGGCCCTCTCAGCCATTCACCGGGCACTCGCGTGGATTCACTCCGGACGCCCTCCACACGGCCGAGACGGCGTGTGACGGCCGGTGACGGCGATTCCGCCTCCGCTACCCGTAGGTGTCGCGAGGGCCGCGACCGGGCACCGACCGGATGCCGCGGCGCCACGACGGCGCGTCCGGCCCGATGAAGCGCATGTCGGTGACCTCCACCTCGGGCAGCAGCTCGGCGATCCGGCCGAGCAGACGACTCTTCATCAGGCGCAGGTTCGCCGCCCAGGCGGTCGACTGACAACGCACCTCGACCACCGTGCCGTTGAGCCGGGCGCTCGTGCGCGCGGCGATGTCGTCGCCGACGACCAGACGCCAGTCGACCGCGAGCCGGGCCTTCTCCAGCGTCGGCTCCCAGCCCCGCTCGCGCACCAGCCGGCCCATCACCTGGCCGATGCCGTGCGGATCGCGGCCCGGCGCGAACGGCTCGTCCGAGGGTGAGCCGTCGCCCTGCCGGGCGCGCCGGCGCCGGCCGCCGAACACGCGGCGCATCCGCAGGTAGACGAGCGACGCCTCGTCGCGGATCTCAGCCATCCACGGCCTCCGCCCCGCCGCCGACGATCACCCCGTCGCCGCTGAGCCGGCCGCGGTCGACGTGCACCACGGCAGTCGGCCGGTCGGCGAAGCGCGGCACGTCCTCGAGCACGGCGGCGGTGACGAGCACCTGCTCGTAGCCGGAGGCGAGCCCGATCAGCCGGCCCCGCCGGGCCGCGTCCAGCTCGGCGAACACGTCGTCGAGGATGAGCACGGGGTCGCCGGCGGGCGACACGGCCCGCAACGCCTCGGCGCCGGCCAGGCGCAGGGCCAGCGCCAGCGACCACCCCTCGCCGTGGCTCGCGTACTCCCGGGCGGGCAGCCCGTCGATCGCGAGCAGCAGATCGTCGCGGTGCGGGCCGACCGAGGTGACGCCGCGCTCGAGATCGCGGGGCCGGGCCTCGCGCAGCCGGTCGGCGAACTCGGCGCGCACGGCGGACGCGTCCCCGGCCCCGGCGAGCGCGGCGACCGTGTTCGTGCGCAGCTCGGCCGTCGCCCCGGCGTCAGTGTCGGCGATCAGGTCGTAGAGACGGGCCAGCGGACCGGCGATCGAGCCGACGAGCGCGACCCGCTGCCGCAGGATCGCCGTGCCCAGGTCGACGAGCTGCTCGTCCCACACGTCGAGGGTGCCGAGGCCGCCGGTGCCGACCCGCGAGGCCCGGGCGCTCTTCAGCAGCGTGTTGCGCTGCCGCAACACCCGGTCGTAGCCGCTGATCGTCTCGGCGAGGCGGGGGCGCATGGCCACCGCGAGCTCGTCGAGCATCCGCCGCCGGGTCTCCGGCCCCCCGCGCACCAAGGCGAGGTCCTCAGGCGCGAACAGCACGGTGGCGAGCTGGCCGGCGGCCTCGGCGACCCGACGCGGGGCGCGGCCCACGCGGACGCGATTGGGCGCGTCCCGGTTCAGCTGCGCGTCGAGCTGCAGCTGCCGCCCCTCGTGCAGCACCGTCGCCCGCACGATCGCCTGGTCGCATCCGGCCCGGATGAGCGGCACCGTGGTGGGCACGCGGTGCGAGCCGAACACGGACAGATACCGCACCGCCTCGACGAGGTTCGTCTTGCCCTGGCCGTTGCGCCCGGCGAACACCTGGATGCGCGGCCCGAGCTCGAGGACGGCATGCGTGTAGTTGCGGAAGTCGCGCACCTCCAGCCGCTGCACGTACACGGGTGCCCCGGCTCAGCGCAGCAGGAGGTTCGGCTGCAGCAGGTATTTGAAGGCGCCGGCCTCGACGGCGTCGCGGCTGGTCTGCCCGGTGATGAGCACCGGCCCCGGTTTGTGCGGGTTGTCGGTGCGGGTGAACGCCAGCCGGGCGAACTCGCAGCGGGTGGAGTGCAGCCCGTCGATGAGGAACTGCGGCTTCATCGAGATGACGACCTCGTCACCGGTCAGGAACGCCTCGACCTGCTCGCGGGCCTGGGCCTGGTCGCTGCCGATCGCCTCGAGGGTCACGCCGTCGAGGTTGAAGGTGAACCGCAGCGGGCTCTCGCGGTCGAGCACGAGCGAGACGCGGCGCACCGCGTCGATGAGCTCGGCGGTGTTGACCACCGCGTGGTTCTCGACGCTCTGCGGGAACAGGCGGCGGACGGGCGGGTAGTTGCCCTTGATGAGCAGCGAGGTGACGGTGCGGCGGTTCGCGCTGAAGGCGATGAGCTCGCGATCGTCGTTCTTCACGAGCGCGACGCGCACGTTCCCCTGGTGGGCGAACGTCTTGGCGATCTCGCTGAGCGTGCGGGCCGGCACGAGCGCCTCACCGGTGGTCTCGCCGGTGTTCTCCCACTCGATGCCGCGCACCGCTACCCGGTACCGGTCGGTGGCGAGGAAGGTGAGCTCGCCGGCGGTGATCTCGATCTCCACGCCGGTGATGACGGGGGTGACGTCATCACGGGAGGCGGCCACGGCGACCTGGGCCACGGCGTCCGCGAACCGCTCGCCGTCGACGGTGCCCACCCACTCCGTGATCTGGGGGAGGGTCGGGTACTCCTCGAGCGGCATCGTGTACAGCTCGAACCGTGCGGAGCCGCTGATGACGAGCAGCCGCCCCTCCTCGAGCGAGAGAGTGACGTCGTCGTCGGGCAGTTTCGCCGCGATCTCGGCGAGCAGCCGGCCCGAGACCAGGACGCTGCCCTCGCTCTCGATGTCCGCGGCGACGGCCGTCTGCGAGGAGACCTCGTAGTCGAACGTGGCCAGGTGCAGATCACCGTCATGCGCCTCGAGCAGGATGCCGCTCAGGATCGGCAGCGTCGTCCGCTGCGGCAGCAGCTTGACCGCGAACGACACGGCCTCGGCGAGCAGGTCACGGTTGATCTGGAGTTTCACTGATGCCCTCTTCCCATCTCTGCTCTCGGTTCCGGCAGCCCGTGCAGGGCGCCGGGCGCGCTTCCCGCCGGCCACGTCGGTGGACGTCGTCACCGGGTGACCGGATCGTCTCCCCGCGATCCCTCGTCATGCCTCGGATCAGTCGGCAGAGCGGTCCGACGGAGCGGATCGGGTGGCGACCATGCGGGAGCGGCGTGTTGCGCACGTCATCGTGGGCGGACCTGCTAGGAGCAGCGCAGGGTACATCTTCGCACATTCCTCGGACACCGGCGAAGGCCGGGTGCGTCGGCAGCGCAGGGCCGACGGAGAGGGCACGGTCATGCGATGTCGGGCGGGGTCCCGACCGATGGCGGAGCAGAGGTTCGTGAAGTTCGAGATCCCTTTGTGATGCTCTCAGGTAATAACAACGGCTGTGCAATCGGTGCATGAACGGCGGGATCCGCATGCTGGTGCGGAACGACACGTGTGTAGTTTGTGCACAGCTTGTGGATGGGGATGTGGAGAGCTGTCGTGGGCGGCGTCCAGTCCTGTGGATTGTGCACACGAAGGGGTGTTTTATCCCCAGAAAAGGGTGGTTATCCACAGGACCTGTGGACAACACTGTGGAACTGTGGATGGCAAACCCTGGGGAAAGCGTTATCCACAGGGTGTGGAGAAACCCGTGGATAACGCTGTTCCACGAGAAGCACACCCGTGTAGTTCTGTGCACAGGGTGTGGATGAGGATGTGGATGGATCGAGAGGTCTCGGGACGTGTCGTGTGCACGGGATCGTGTGCTGGATGACGCCGCTGACCGGGCGACCAGACACGCGCCAGATCTCGTCGCCGCGACTGGAGATATGCCAGAGGGGGCGCCCTCGTGGCGGTGCGCGAGTGCCCCGGCGCATTCCTGGTCGGGGGGCGGCTCGGGACGGGATCGTCCCTACCGGTGCGCCTGCTTCACCGCGGTGGAGATGTCGTTGACCTGGTTGTAGATCGCCCGCTTCTCCTGCATGAGCCGCGAGATCTTGTTGTTGGCGTACATCACCGTGGTGTGATCGCGGTTGCCGAACAGCTGGCCGATCTTCGGCAGCGACAGGCTCGTCAGCTCGCGGCAGATGTACATGGCGATCTGCCGGGCCAGCGCGATCTGCTGCGACCGGGAGGTGCCGACGATGTCCTTCACGCTCAGCGAGAAGTAGTTCGCGGTCGTCTCGATGATCGTCTTCGGATCGACGTGGTTGTCGTCGGCGAGCGTGATCATGTCCTTCAGCGCGGTCTGCGCCAGGGCGAAGTCGATCGGCTTCTGCTCGATGCTCGCGTAGGCGATCACGCGCAGCAGTGTTCCCTCCAACTCGCGGATGTTCGACGAGACCCGGCTGGCGATGAGCTCCAGGATCTCGTCGGGCACGTCCATCTGCTCGTTCTCGGCCTTGCGGCGGAGGATCGCGATGCGGGTCTCGAGGTCGGGCGCCTGCACGTCGGTGGTGAGCCCCCACTCGAACCGCGAGGTCATCCGCTCCTGGAACCCGGTCAGCTGCTTCGGCGGCAAGTCGCTCGTGATCACCAGCTGCTTGTTGTGGTCGTGCAGGTTGTTGAACGTGTGGAAGAAGGCCTCCTGTGTGGAGTCCTTGCCCTGCAGGAACTGGATGTCGTCGATGAGCAGGATGTCGATGTCGCGGTAGCGCGACTGGAACTCGGCCGCCTCGTTGCGCTGGATCGAGTTGATGAAGTCGTTCGTGAACTCCTCGGAACTGACGTACAGCACCCGGATGCCGGGGAACAGGCTGATCGCGTAGTGCCCGATCGCGTGCAGCAGATGCGTCTTGCCGAGCCCGGACTCGCCGTAGATGAACAGCGGGTTGTACGCCTTCGCAGGGGTCTCCGCGACGGCGAAGGCGGCGGCGTGCGCGAACCGGTTCGAGGCGCCGATGACGAAGCTGTCGAAGGTGTACTTCGGGTTGAGGCGACTGCCGCCGACCGCGGTCGGCTGGTGCGGACGCGCCGGCGCGGCCGGCGGGGTCACGGTGGCCGGGTCGATGCGCTGCTGCGCGGCCGCGGGATGCGCGGCCGCCGTTGACTCGACGGGCTCGGCGGCGCGGTCGAGCGCGTGCTGGCTGGGTGCGCGCCTCGGCTGGGGGGACTTCTGCACGAGGTCGCGCAGCGCCGCGTTGACGATGACGGCGAAGTTCGTGATGTCCTGGTGCTCGGGCTGCACGGCGACCAGCGCGCGCGCCATCGCATCCCGGGCCCGATGCTCGATCATCTCGCGGGCGAGCTCGTCAGGCACCTCGAGCAGGATGGTGTCGCCGATGGCGCCCTTGGGATGGATCAGCCCGATGAATCCGGAGAGCTGGCCGGTGACGTCGGGGTCACCGGCCAGCGCCTGGGCCATGGCGCTCCAGAAGCCCGCCGGGTCGACCGTCGCATCGATCTGCGGCATGCACCACTCCCCGGACCTCCGTCTTTTCCACAGGGTTGTACACAATGGTTTCAACATGTGTATAACCAGCTGGGAAGCCACTCCCCATGAGTCGCTTGTGCCACGCTAGCGCCGCCGGGACGGGTCTGCAAATCCGAGTTCCCCGGCGGTCGGCGTGTCCATGCCGGCATCCACGGCTGGATCGGAGAGGATGTATGGTCGTCCGCTGCCCGGTTTGACCGACATGGTGCGTTCGGGGTAGGCTCGATCGCCAGTTGCCAGTCATACCGGCATGCCTTTTTCACCCCTTCGGAGAGATCATGACCAAGAGAACGTTTCAGCCCAACAACCGTCGTCGCGCCAAGAAGCACGGCTTCCGCGCCCGCATGAGCACGCGCGCCGGCCGCTCCATCCTCTCCGCCCGTCGTCGCAAGGGGCGCTCCGAGCTCGCCGCGTAGCAGCGGATGCTTGATCGCGCGCATCGACTGACCTCCGCGCTCGACTACTCCCGGGTGAGCCGTCAGGGCAGGCGTCGCGGCACCCGGCACCTGGTCGTCCATGCGCTGGCGATCGAGCCGGACGCGACCAGTCGGGTCGGCTGCATCACGAGCCGCGCCGTCGGCAAGGCCACGGTGCGCAATCGCGTCAAGCGCCGGCTGCGCGAGATCGCCCGCGAGGTGCTCGCGGAGCATCCGTGTGGCCTGCTCATCGTGCTGCGGGCGAAGCCCGGCGCCGCCGGCGCCGACCATCAGACGCTCCGCGCCGAGGTCCACCGGGCGATCGATCGTCTCGTCGGGGGATCGGAGCGCGCATGACCGCGGCCCTGACCTCCTGCTCGAACCCGCTGTGCACACTGGGGCGCTGGCTGTGGCTCGCCCCCCGGCGGCTGATGGTGCTGCTGCTGCGCGGGTATCGACGTTTCATCTCTCCGCTGTACGGCGACGTCTGCCGCTTCTATCCCACCTGCTCGGCCTATGCTCAGGAGGCGTACGAGAGACGTGGCTTCGTCGTCGGCACCGGCCTGACCGTGTGGCGGCTGCTGCGCTGCCAGCCCTTCAACGCCGGTGGTGTCGACCCGGTGCCCGAGCCACACCGCCACCGCGCGCACGACGCCTGCTGAACCCCCGGACGAAGGAGAGACGTGGATCTCATCGGCAGCATCCTGTGGCCCATCAAATGGGTCATCGAGCTGATTCTGGTCGCCTGGCACTGGCTGTGGACGTCAGTCGTCGGCATGGCCCCCTCGTCCGGCTGGGCGTGGACGCTGTCGATCATCGGCCTCGTGCTCGTCGTGCGTGCCGCCCTCATCCCGCTGTTCGTCAAGCAGATCAAGTCCTCCCGGGCCTCGATGGAGCTCGCCCCGAAGATGCGGGCGATCCAGCAGAAGTACAAGGGCAAGACCGACCAGCTCTCCCGCCAGGCCATGGCCCAGGAGCAGATGGCGCTCTACAAGGAGGCCGGCACGAACCCGATGGCCGGGTGCCTGCCGATGCTCGTGCAGCTGCCGGTCTTCTTCGCCCTCTACTCCGTGATCCACGACGCCGCCACGGGCAAGGCGGGTGTCGGCCTCGTCGACGAGGGGCTCGCCGAGAGCTTCCGTGACAGCTCGATCTTCGGCGCGAAGCTCTCGACGACATTCATGAACGCGCTCAACGCCCAGCCGACCGAATGGCAGGTCGTGCTGCTCGCCGCCGTGCTCGTCGTCTTCATGGTCTCCTCGCAGCTCTTCACGAGCATGCAGATGATGGGCAAGAACATCTCCGAGGAGGCCAAGGCCGCCCCGATGTTCAAGCAGCAGAAGATGCTCATGTACGGCATGCCGTTCATCATGATCTTCTCGGGCGTCGCCTTCCCGATCGGCCTGCTCGTCTACTGGTTCACCTCGAACATCTGGACGATGGTGCAGCAGGCGATCGTCATCCGGCGCATGCCCACCCCGGGCAGCAAGGCCTATTATGACCGGCAGCGCCGGCTGGCCGCGAAGGGGCGGCTGGACGAGAAGGAGCAGCAGGAGCTCGACCGGCACGAGGGGCACCCGCAGGGGCAGCGTCAGCAGCCGGTGGGGAAGAGCCGCGCGAAGCGGCAGAGCCAGAAGCGTGGCGGAAAGGGCACACGATGAGCGACGAGCCGATCGACGACCAGCACGACGAGCCGGAGCGCACGACGCTCGACATCGAGGGTGATGCGGCGGCCGACTACATCGAGGAGCTGCTCGACATCGCCGACCTCGACGGCGACATCGACATCGAGGTGCGCGACGGACGCGCCTATGTCTCCGTGCACAGCGATGACGAGGAGGCGAACCTGGGCGTCCTCGCCCGGCAGCCCGTCGTGGCCGCGCTGCAGGAGCTGACCCGGCTCGCCGTGCAGCGACGCACCGGCGAGTACAGCCGGCTCGTCCTCGACGTCCAGGGGTCGCGTGAGCAGCGCGAGCAGGAGCTGCGCGACCTGGTCGCCGACGCCGCCGAGCGTCTGCAGGCGGGGGACGCCCGGGTCGCCCTGGCGCCCATGTCATCCTACGAGCGCAAGCTCGTGCACGACTTCGCCCGCGAGGCGGGGCTGGGCAGCAACTCCGAGGGCGAGGGACATGGTCGCCATGTCGTTCTCTCCCACAGTAACGCGCCTGCGGACGCGGATGCCGAGGCCGGCGAGCCGGAGGAGGCGCGCTGACCATGGCCGAGGAGTCGCCGCGACGGCCGGCGAACGCGGTCGGGCCGCTCGAACCGGAGCCCGCGGTGGTGCGCGAGCGTTTCGGCGCCGCCCGTGACCGCCTCGTCCGGCTGGCCGAGGATCTGCACGAGCATGGCGAGCGGCTGGGACTGCTCGGCCCCCGGGAGTACGAGCGGCTGTGGACGCGGCATCTGCTCAACTGCGCCGTGGTGAGCGAGGCGATCGCCCCGGACGCCCGCGTGGCCGACGTGGGCAGCGGGGCGGGACTGCCCGGCCTCGTCCTCGCCTGCGTCATGCCCCGGGCGGAGTTCACGCTCATCGAGCCGATGGAGCGGCGCTGCGCCTGGCTCGAGGACGAGAGCGCCCGGCTCGGTCTTGACAACGTCCGCGTGGTGCGCGCCCGGGCCCAGGACGTGGCCGACGAGATCCTCGTCGATGTGGTAACGGCCCGGGCGGTCAGCGCGCTCAAGACGCTCATCGGCTGGACGGCGCCGCTGCTGCGGCCCGGCGGCGAGCTCGTGCTGATGAAGGGCCGCTCCGCCGAGCGCGAGATCGAGGCGGCGGCCAAGGCGATCCGGCGGCACCGGCTGCAGGACGTCCGGGTGCGCCGTCTCGGCGAGGGCTGGCTCGCGGAGCCGACCACGGTGGTGACGGCGCGGGTGCCGGCGGAGGAGCGGTGATCGGAGCCGCGGGAACGGAGGTCACGGTGGTGCAGGGACGCGATCGGACGGTGCCGGAGGTCTCCGGCGAGGTCGCCGACGGGCTCGGTGGACTGGCCCCGGAGCAACAGGAGCCGCTGCCCGGCGAGCGGACCACTCCGGTCGGCCTGGGCTGGCCGCGACAGGCGCCGGTGGGCATGACTCCGGATGGCACCGTCGAGGGCGACCAGACCGAGCTCGACGGCGCGGTCGAGGGCGGTTACTGAGCCAAGCGGCTGTTGAGTCGTCGGCTGCACGGCCGCCCGCTCGGGATGTCGCCTTGGAAAGGCTTCGCCCCTGATGGAACAGTGTCGGCAGCAGCGCTCCGACGACCTCGCCGCCCGGTGTTTCACGTGAAACATCGCCGCTCGGTCGCGATCTCGCGGGGTCGGTGTCCGGCGGCGCATCCGGCCGTCGACGCGTCGGCGGGTCGCACTACACTGAGGTCAGGCGTCGACCGACGCTGGCGATCCAAGACGACGAGTGAGGGTGACGTTCGCGTGGAATTCGACGACTCGACCCCGCTGGCACGTGAGCTGGCGCGGCTCTCCGAGCGGCGCAAAGCGGCCGAGAGCCTCGAGTTCCGGCGCCCCGAGCACACGCGGGTGATCAGCGTCACGAACCAGAAGGGCGGCGTCGGCAAGACGACCACCGCTGTGAATCTCGGCGCCGCGCTCGCCCGCGGCGGGATGCGCGTGCTCGTCATCGATCTCGACCCGCAGGGCAACGCCTCCAGCGCGCTGGGTGTGAACATCCGCGAAGGGGGCCCGGGCATCTACGAGGTGCTCATCGGCGAGCACACCCTCGACCAGGTCATCGTGCCGAGCGGGGAGGACCCCAGGCTGCTGTGCGCGCCATCGAGCATCGATCTGGCCGGCGCCGAGATCGAGCTCGTCACGCTGCCCTCGCGCGAGTATCGGTTGTGGCAGGCGATCGACCGGCTGCTGCAGGACGAGCGCGACGATCGCATCGACTTCGTGCTCATCGACTGCCCGCCGAGTCTCGGTCTGCTCACGGTCAACGCGTTCGTCGCCGCGCAGGAGGTGCTCATCCCGATCCAGTGTGAGTACTACGCACTCGAGGGGCTCAGCCAGCTGCTGAAGAACATCCTGCTCGTCAACGACGAGCTCAATCCCGACCTGCGGCTGAGCGCGATCCTGCTGACGATGTACGACGGACGCACCAGGCTGTCCGAGGAGGTCGCCCGCGAGGTGCGCGAGCACTTCGGCCGCGAGACGCTCCAGACCATGATCCCGCGCACCGTGCGGATCTCCGAGGCGCCGAGCTACGGGCAGAGCGTCATCGCGTACGACCCCGGCGGCAAGGGCGCGCTCAGTTACATGGAGGCGGCGTCCGAGCTCAGCCTGCGAGAGGAGCAGCATGTCCGGTAGACGAGGTGGCCTCGGCCGGGGGATCAGCTCGCTGATCCCGACCCGGGCCGATCGCATCGAGCGCGAGCGGGAGGCCGCGGACGCACAGGCGGATGCACAGCCGACGGACGCGCAGCCGACTGGGTCCGGCACGGACTCGACGGCGCCCGCGCGCGCCGGACGGCGACCGGTGGACGTGTTCTTCGCCGGTGCCGACGCCGAAGCCGACGACGCCCGGCCGAGCCGCTCCGCGGCCCGCGCCGCGCGCGAGATGGCGGCCGCACACCGGGATCCGGAGGGCCGCTTCCGCCGGTCGACTCGACGGGTGAGGCCTGCCGAGGCGGCCGCGCCGACGCAGGATGTGGCGGGTCAGGCGTCCACGACACCGGCCGTCGGGCGCAGGAGCGGCGCGGCGCGTCCCGCTGCGTCGGGCGCCGCCGGTGAGCGCATGACGGCGGTGGCGGAGGCGGGTGCTGACGTCGCGGCCGCACAGTCGGAGCTCGCCGAGGTGCCGGGGCTCACCCTCGTCGAGCTCGACCCCGCCGAGATCGTGCCGAACCCCGTGCAGCCGCGCCATGAGTTCGATCAGGCGGCGCTCGACGAGCTCACCCACTCGGTGCGCGAGTTCGGGGTGCTGCAGCCGATCGTGGTGCGTCGCCGCGAGGCCGGCGGATACGAGCTCATCATGGGCGAGCGGCGCCTGCGCGCCGCGAAGGCGGCCCGGCTCGATCGCATCCCCGCGCTCATCCGCGACACGGCCGATGAGGACATGCTCCGCGACGCGCTGCTCGAGAATCTGCACCGGGCGAACCTCAACCCGCTGGAGGAGGCGAGCGCCTACCAGCAGCTCATGCAGGATTTCGGCATCACGCAGGAGCAGCTCGCCGAGCGGATCGGCCGTTCGCGTCCGCAGGTGGCGAACACCCTGCGTCTGCTGAAGCTGCCGGAGGGCGTGCAGCGCAAGGTCGCCGCCGGGGTGCTCACCGCCGGACACGCCCGCGCCCTGCTCGCGGTGGCGAAGACGCACGACCTCGACCGGCTGGCCGATCGCGTCGTGCGTGAGGGGCTGAGCGTGCGCGAGACCGAGCGGCTCGCCGCGCAGCCCCAGCGGCAGCGTCACGCGCAGGCGCGCGCCGGGCGGGTGCAGGAGCAGCTGCACGAGGTCGAGGAGCGCATCGAGGAGCGGCTCGACACGAGCGTGCGGGTGCGGCTGTCGAAGCGGAAGGGGTCGATCACGATCGACTTCGCCACGGTCGCCGACCTCAACCGCATCGTCGGCCTGATGGGTGTCAAGGGGTTCGGCGAGCACTGACGAGTGCCCTGACGGGATGCGTCAGCGCCGCCGGCGTGGTGGATGCCGCCAGCATGGTGGAGCCGGCGGCGTGCGGTGAACAGCGCACCCTGGGATGTGGTGGGGGCTCCCGCGGCGCGAGCCGCGGCGGTGATGCGGAGGCGGGGCGGATCAGCCTCGGGCGATCGCGGCGCGGGCGATGTCCAGGTAGACCTCGCCCTCGTCACGGCCGGTGCCGTGGATCGCGAGCGGGGCGAGGGATGTCTCCGTCACGCCGGGCATGACGTTCGCGTCGATGAACCAGGGCACGCCCTCCGCGTCGACGATGAAGTCGATGCGGCTGAACTCTCGCATCCCGAGCGTCTGATGCACGGTCACCGCGGCCTGAGCGACGGAGGCGGCCATGTCGTCCGCCAGCCGGGCCGGCACGTAGAAGTCGGTCTCGCCGGCGGTGTACCGCGCCTCGTACGTGTAGCGGCCGCGCACCGGGCTGATCTCCACGATCGGCAGCGCCTGCGGTCCGTCGCCCGTGTCCACGATCGTGACAGCGACCTCGGTGCCTTCGATGTGCCGCTCGACGACGAGCCCGTCGGAGTAGCTGTAGGCGTCGACGAGCGCGCGCGGCAGGGCGTCGAGCTCGGTGATGATCGAGACGCCCTGGGCCGAGCCGCCCTTGACGGGCTTGAGCACCAGGGGCAGGCCCAGCCGCTCGGCCAGGGCGCCCAGCACGCTCGTCGCGTCCAGTTCGCTGAACGTCTCGCGGGGAAACACGGCGGCATCGGGGGTCGCCACACCCGCCCGTCGGGCGAGGGTCTTCGCCGTCGACTTGTCCCAGGCGAGCCGGGCGGCCTCCGGGTCGCTGCCGACGTAGGGGATGCCGGTCAGCTCCAGCACGTCGCGCAGGGCCCCGTCCTCACCGCTGGCCCCGTGAAGCACCGGCCAGATGACGTCGGGCGCCGCGGACGTGATCGCGTCGAACAGCGTCGCGTTCGGCTCCAGCACGGTCGCCTGGGCGCCCGCGTGCCGGATCGCCTCGGCGAGACGGGCGCCACCGCGCACCGAGACGTCCCGCTCGTGCGAGATGCCCCCGGCGAGGACGAGCACGTGCAGCGGTTCGGATGATGCGGTCATGTCCTGGCTTTCTCGAGGTCGCGGGTTCTGCGGGCGGCGTGGGCCACGCGCCGACCGCCGGATGGATGCGGTCAGAGCGTGTCCGGCGGCGGGGTCGACACCGCGTGCTGCGTGTCGACGGCAGGCCGTGGGGAGGTGCCGAACGTGTCGAGCAGATCCTGCTCACGGTGGATGACCTTCGCCAGTCGCTGGATGCCCACGCCGATCTCCTCGGGGGTGGGGTAGCAGAACGACAGGCGGATGTGGTCCTGACCGGTGCCGTCCGCGTAGAACGCGGTGCCGGGGGTGTAGGCGACCAGCTCGTGGACGGCGAGCGGCAGCATCTCCTTGGAGTCGAACCCCTCGGGCAGGCCCAGCCAGACGTAGAACCCGCCGTTGGGATGCGTCTTCGGCAGCGTCGGCAGCTGCTCGTCGAGCGCGTTGATCATCGCGTCCCGCCGATCCCGGTACAGGCCGCGGAAGGTGTCGATCTGCCCGCGCCAGTCGTTGTGGTCGAGGTACTCGGAGATCATGATCTGCCCGAACGTGGTCGGCGAGAGCACGGCCGACTCGTTGGCGAGCACGATCTTCTCGCGGATGGCGTGCGGGGCCAGCACGTAGCCGATGCGGAAGCCTGGGGCGAAGATCTTCGAGAACGAGCCGAGGTAGATGACCCCCTCGCTGTCGAGGGAGCGGATCGCCTCCGGCGGCACCCGGTCGAACCAGAGCAGCCCGTAGGGGTTGTCCTCGAGCACGAGGATGTGATGCCGATGGCAGATGTCGAGCACCTCGCGGCGGCGCTCCATCGTCATCGTCACGCCCGCCGGGTTGTGGAAGTCGGGGATCGTGTACAGGAACTTGATCGGCCGACCCGCCGCCTCGAGGCGGGCGATCGTCTCGCGCAGCGCCTGCGGGATGAGTCCGTCGTCGTCCATCGGCACGTGCACGGTCTCGGCCTGATACGAACGGAAGATGCCGAGCGAGCCGACGTAGCTCGGCCCCTCGGCGAGCACCACGTCACCCGGGTTCAGGAAGATCTGGGAGACCAGGTCGACCGCCTGCTGCGACCCCGTGGTGACCACGACATCGTCCGGGTGCGCGTGGATGCCCTCGAGGCTCATGATCTCGCAGATCTGCTCGCGGAAGTAGGGGATGCCCTGGCCGGAGCCGTACTGGAGGGCCTCGCCGCGCCGGGTCGTCGTCGCGATGCGGGCCGCGTCCTGCAGCATCTCCTGCGGCAGGGCGGAGACGAACGGCATGCCGCCGGCGAGGGAGACGACCTCGGGCCTGCTCGCCACGGCGAAGAGGGCGCGCACCTCCGATGCGCTGAGACCCGCGGTGCGATCGGCATAGCGATCGAGCCACGGATCGAGGCGGATGGACTGCTGCGTGCCGGTCTGCGCGGGGGACTGTGAAGCGGACACCGTTGTACCTCCAGTCAGGTTTCCCCCCAGCATAGACCCGGAGGCGAACCGGTGACAGAGGCTCCCGGCGTGCCGGTCGGTCAGCCGACGAATCCGGCGAGATCCCGCTCGAGCTGGGCCTTCGGGCGGGCGCCGATGACCTCCTTGACGACCTCGCCGCCCTTGAACAGCTTCATCGCCGGGATCGACGTGATGCGGTACTGGCCGGCGAGGGCCGGGTTCTGGTCGACGTTGAGCTTTGCGATGACGATGTCGCCCTCGTGCTCGGCCGCGTACTCCTCGAGCACCGGGCCCATCATGCGGCACGGGCCGCACCACTCGGCCCAGAAGTCCACGAGCACGGGCACGGGCGAGTCGATGACGAACTGGGTGAAGTTCGACTCGTTGACGTTGATGACGGTCATGATCTGCTCCTTACAGTCTGCGGCGGCCGGGCGGCCGTCAGGTCGTGATGCGCGGCGGGGTCAGGCGTTCGCGGCGGCCGAGGGCTCGGCCTCTGCCGCGTCGGCGAGGGCGGCCAGATGCCGCTCGGCGTCGAGGGCGGCCACACAGCCGGACCCGGCCGCGGTGATCGCCTGCCGGTACGAAGGGTCGGTCACGTCGCCGCAGGCGAACACCCCGGGCGCGGACGTGCGCGAGCTGCGCCCGTCGAGGGCGACGGTGCCCTGCGCGGTCAGGTCGATCTGATCGGCGAACAGATCGGTGCGCGGGTCGTTGCCGATCGCGATGAACAGCCCCTCCAGCTCGAGCGTGCGGCGCTCGCCGGTGACCGTGTCCTCCAGCTCGACCGACTCCAGCGCGGTGTCGCCGTTCAGGGCGACGACCTGGCTGTTCCAGACGGGGACGATCTTCTCGTCCGCCAGCGCGCGCTGCTGCATGATGCGCGACGCGCGCAGCTCGTCGCGCCGATGGATCAGGTACACCTTCGAGGCGAACCGGCTGAGGAACGTCGCCTCCTCGAGCGCTGAGTCGCCGCCACCGACGACGCCGATCACGCGATCGCGGAAGAAGAAGCCGTCGCAGGTGGCACACCAGGAGACGCCGTGGCCGCTCAGGCGGTCCTCGTCCTCCAGCCCCAGCCGGCGGTAGGCGGACCCGGTGGCGAGGATGACGGTGCGGCTCTCGAAGGTCTTCCCCAGCCCCGTGCGCACGGTCTTCACCTCGCCGAGCAGGTCGACCCCGGTGACGTCGTCGTAGACGACCTCGGCGCCGAAGCGCTCCGCCTGCTGCTGCATGCGGGCCATGAGGTCGGGGCCCATGATCCCCTCGGGGAAGCCCGGGAAGTTCTCCACCTCGGTCGTCTTCATCAGCTCGCCGCCGGCCTCGACCGAGCTCGCGATCACCGTCGGATGCAGCCCGGCGCGGGCAGTGTAGATCGCGGCGGTCCAGCCCGCGGGGCCGGAGCCGATGATGACGACGTCCTGGACGGTCATGGAATCTCCTGTGTCTTCTCGTCGCCGCATGCCGGCTCGATGCCGGGGATGCGCGGTCTGCGTGCGCCTCAAGCCTACGGATCTCGAGACGGCGGTGCCAGAGAGTGCAACAGGGCGACCCGCGGGAGCATTCCCGGCGCGACCCGCGGCGACACCGGGACGGCGGCGTCGCGACGGGTGGTCAGTGACGCCGGAGCCGGCCGGCCAGCCCGACGAGGGGACGCAGCAGCGTGCGCATCTCGTCCACATGCAGCACGCGGGTCATCACCAGGTAGACGACGCCCATCACGGCGGCGAGCACCACGCAGGTGGCGATCGCGGCGAGCCTCGTCGACACGGCGAGCCCGTCGGTGAACCCGCCCAGCGCCCACAGGACGGTGACGCCCGCGGTGGCGGCGACGAGGGCCGCGACGGTCATCCGGGCGTGTGCGCGCAGGATGCGGTGGCCGTCGATGCCGCCGAGTCGACGGCGCAGCACGGCGAACATGACCACGGTGTCGAACGTGATCGCCGTGCTGGAGACGAGCACCTCGGCGAAGACGACCCAGTGTGGATCCGCCTGCGTCGCCGCCCAGTACAGGGGCAGCACGAGTACCATGCGCACCGC
This sequence comes from Pseudoclavibacter caeni, assembly GCF_008831125.1. GTDB lineage: Bacteria > Actinomycetota > Actinomycetes > Actinomycetales > Microbacteriaceae > Pseudoclavibacter_A > Pseudoclavibacter_A caeni. The sequence continues at coordinate 271,570 of NZ_WBKA01000001.1, forward strand.
CGCGACGAGGAACGGCGTGCGGGTGTCGTTCATCGCGTAGAACGCGCGGATCGCGAACAGGTTCGCGCTCACGACGACGAGGAACGGCATGAGCACGGTGAGCATCCGGCCGAACGCGACGGTCTGGGCGAGGTCGTCGGTGGAGAACACCCGGGCGATGGGCAGGGCGGCCACGGTCATCAGCGCCGCGGCGAACACCGTGACCGCGCCCGTGTGCCGCAGGCTCGCCGAGAGATCGGCGATGAGCGCGGGCCGGTCATGCTCGGCGGCGTGCTCGCTGAAACGGGTGAAGTACACCGTCGCGATCGACACGGCGATGATCCCGTGCGGCACCAGCTGCAGCAGGCTGGCCGTCTCGAAGCTCGTCAGCCCCATGAGCGTGGTGTCACCGGGTGTGCGGTAGGGCTCGGTGGAGTTGGCGACGACCGTCTTGACGAACGAGTGCACCCAGTCCAGCACGACCATGCCGAGGATCCACCCCGCGGCGACGAACGTCGGACGCAGCCCGGTGTGCCGCCAGTGGAAGTCCGGCCGATAGCGGAGGTCAGACCGATGCCACCAGGCGAACATGATCAGCGCCTGCGCGGCCACGCCGAGCGTCGCCGACAGACCGAGCGTCGCGATCATCCCGGGCGTCCAGTCGGCCACCGCCGTGTGGCCGTCTGGATCGGCGCCGAACAGCGCGATGAACGCGACGAACCCGGCGATCGAGATCACGTTGTTGAGCACCGGCGCCCAGGTGTACGGGCCGAACACGCGGCGGGCGTTGTAGATGCCGCCGAGCAGCGCGTACATGCCGTAGAAGAGCACCTGCGGCATGCACCAGTAGGTGAAGGCCGTCGCGAGGGCGAGGTTCTCGCCCGACCAGCCGCCCGTGAACGCCCGGGTGATCACGGGCGAGGCCACCATGAGCACCGCGGTCACGATGAGCAGCCCGGTGAGCACGAGGGTCATGATCCGGTTGATGTAGCCGCGCCCGCCGTCCGGATCCCGCGTTGACTGCACGATCTGCGGCACCAGCACCGCCGTGAGCACGCCGCCGGCGGTCAGCTGGTACAGCAGCGAGGGGATCTGGTTGCCGGTCATGTACGCGTTCGACGCGGTCGTGCTTACGCCGATCGAGGCGGCGATGAGGAACGTCCGCACGAAGCCGAGCACGCGCGAGACGGCGGTGCCGGCCGCCATGATCAGCGAGCTGCGTCCCACCGACGACGAGGATGCGCTCACCGGTCCGTCTCCTCTCCGGCGCCCGGCCCGCGGCCGTCCGCTCCCTGCCCGGCCGCGTCGGCTGGCTCGATGTCGGCGTGGGGCGGCGGCGTGCGCTCGCCGGCGGGCGCACGCCCGCGTCCGGTGCCGGCCGGCAGCGCGGCGCCCGCGAGCCGGCTGCGCCGCTCCCGGTGGGCGCGCATCACGCTGCGGAACACTCCGAAGCCGAACAGCAGGGCCACGGCCCCGGTGGCGATCGCCAGGCCGATGCTCTCCCACTGGGCCTGCACGTCCATGGGGCGGGCGACGATCTCGCCGATCCGGTCGCCTGTGTCGTTGGTGATGCTGATGTTCAGGGTGACGCTGCCGTTGGCGATCGCCCGCACCGGTACCTGCGCGGTCGCGGAGGTGTGCGCGTCGATGGTGAGCGGCACGGGGGAGTCGGTGACCACGCGGCCGCTCGACGGGGCGACCCGCACCTGCACCGTCACCGGCTGGCTGGTGTCGTTGCGCACGGCCACGGGGATCTGCGAGCTGCCGCTGACGAGCGTGACGTTCGTGGTGGAGGTGATGGCGACCTTCGCCAGCTGGGTCGTGGCGTCGTCCGTGGTCGCCTGCACTGCGCTCGCCCAGTCGTCGTCGTGCTCGAGCCCCTGGCTGGACAGCGAGCCGATCCGCTCCAGATAGCCGTCGCGCACCCGCTGCGGGTCGGCGGAGATCGAGGCCAGCAGCTCCGCGTCGGAACGGGCCGTGGCCACGGCCGACAGCGGGGCGAGCTCGTCGTCCGCGCCCTGCGTCCGTTCGGCGGTGATGGTCGTCTGCGGGGCGTCGGCGACGTTGTCGAGGATGTCCACGCCGGACTGCAGGCGCACGGTGCCGCCCAGGGAGTGCAGGACGTCGCCGAGCAGCTGCGCCTGCTCCGACCAGCTGCGGGGCAGCACGCTCGTCACCCCGCTGAACGACTGTGTGGAGAGCCCGAGCGCGGTGGCCATGGCCGTGATCCGGGCGGTCGAGGTCGACGACGTGGTGTCCGCGTCGGTCAGCGCGGTCTGGAAGGCGTTCTGGAGGTTGTGGTTCGCGCCGATGACGGGGGTGTCGCCGATGCGGTGCAGCTGCACGTCGGCGGAGTCGTCGGCGACCTCGTCGGTGGCGATGACGATCGGCCGGTCGCCGGTGAGGAGCTCCCGCGCCGCCTGACCGAGCCCGCGGTCGCAGGAGCCCAGCACGAGGGGCGTGTCTGCGTCGGCGTTCCCGCCGAGCAGCGCGTCGTCGATCGAGGTCACCCCCGCGGCGGCGAGGGCGTTCGCGTCCGCGTCACCCCACAGCAGGGGCGTGGTGGTGAACCGGTCCAGGCGCTGCAGCCAGGCGCGCATGTCGGCCGTGGCCCGGTCGCCGAGCGCGTCGATGCTGTGGACGATCTTCGGGTCGACGGCGAGCTCGACGTCGAGGCCATCCAGTGCGTCCAGCTGGCTGCTGAGCGTGCCGCCGGCCGAGACCATCCGCTGTAGCTCGTCGGCGTCATAGAACTGGTCGGCCTCGGCGGGGCCGGTGATGGGGGCGATCAGGTCGAGCGGGCGCAGCTCGTCGGCGGTGACGTTCCAGGCGGTCGTGGAGGGCAGCCAGACGGTGTCGCTGGCCGCGGAGGTCAGCCTGGCGCCCAGGCCGAGCACGCCGCGGTCGTCGGTGAAGCTCCAGGTCGGCAGGCGCTTCGCGGCCACTGTCACGTCGAGCGTGGCCGTCGCTCCGGGGTCCACCCGGTCGATCATCCGAGTCGCGATGGTTACGGTGCGCGAGGGCGCCGCATCGTTCGCGTCGAACCAGTCGCGGATCTGCCCGGTCGTCGTCATCAGCCGGTCGCCGATGGAGAACTCGACGGTCACCCCGGTCAGCGCCTCGGCGGAGGCGTTGGTCACGGTGGCGTGCAGGGAGAGATCGGTCGAGGCGTCGAGGTGGTCGGGGACGTCCGTCAGCGCGATCTGCACGTCGCGCGCCGACACGCGGGCGGCGGCCGACGCCGCAGTGACGGCCGGTGAGACGGCCTGCGCGGCCGGCGCGACGTCCGCGGCGGCCGCCCCGGCGAGCGGCCAGGGCGCCGCGAGCAGCAGGGCGACCAGGCCCGCGCGGATGCGTCGGGCACCACGCCGGCCTGACAGGCCGGAGAGGGCAGGGCGCATGTGGATCCTTCGCATCGGTGCCACCACTCTACCGGGGTGGTTCGCGGCGTCCGGCCGGCGCCGGCTGTGGGAAGATTGTCAGGCCATGACAGACTCTCCCAGCGACATCCGCGAGGCCATGCGTGCCCTGCACGCGATGCTCGACTCCCCGACCATCCAGCGACTGGGCCGGGCGTTCGCCGCCGGCGGGCAGGAGCTCGCGCTCGTGGGCGGATCCGTGCGCGACGCGTTGCTGGGGCGCGCCGGGGTCGATCTCGACTTCACCACGAGCGCGTCGCCGGACGCCTCGCTCGCCCTGCTGCGCCCCCTGTCGACGGCGCACTGGGACATCGGCCGGGCGTTCGGCACGGTCGGCGCCCGGGTCGACGGCGAGCAGGTGGAGGTGACCACCTACCGGGCCGACTCGTACGACCACCGTACGCGCAAGCCGACCGTGGCGTTCGGCGACAACCTGGAGGACGACCTGCGGCGCCGGGACTTCACGGTCAACGCGATCGCCGTGCGACTGCCCGAGCGCACGCTCGTCGACCCGTTCGGCGGGGTGGCCGATCTGCTCGCGGGCGTGCTGCGCACCCCCGGGCCGGCGTCCGTGTCGTTCGAGGACGACCCGCTGCGGATCATGCGGCTGGCCCGTTTCGTCGCCCAGCTCGGGTTCACCGTCGACCCCGAGACCTTCGCGGCGGCCCGCCAGCGTGCGGCCACGATCGAGATGGTCTCGGCGGAGCGGGTGCGCGACGAGCTGATCAAGCTGCTCATGGCCCCGGACCCCGTCGCCGGTCTGCGCCTGCTCGTCGACACCGGCGTCGCCGAGCATGTGCTGCCCGAGCTGCCCGCGCTGCGGCTCGAGATGGACGAGCACCATCACCACAAGGACGTCTACGAGCACTCGCTGACCGTGCTGCGGCAGGCGATCGACCTTGAGGGCGAGGGCGGGCCGGATCTCGTGCTGCGCTTGGCCGCGCTGCTGCACGACATCGGCAAGCCGCGGACGCGGCGGCTCGAGCCCGGCGGCGTCGTCACGTTCCACAACCACGACCTGGTCGGCGCGCGGATGGCCACGAAGCGGCTGCGCGCGCTGCGGTTCGACAAGGGCGTGATCAAGCAGGTTTCACGGCTGATCGAGCTGCACATGCGCTTCTTCGGGTACGGCGAGCACGAGTGGTCGGATGCGGCGGTGCGTCGATATGTGCGCGACGCCGGCCCGCTGCTCGACCGCCTGCACCGGCTCACCCGAGCTGACATGACCACGCGCAACCGGCGCAAGGCCGCCCGGCTGCGCTCCGCGTATGACGAGCTGGAGTGGCGCATCGAGTACCTGGCCGAGCAGGAGGAGCTCGCGGCGGTGCGGCCCGAGCTCGACGGGCGGGCGATCATGCGGGTGCTCGACATCAGCCCGGGGCCGGTCGTGGGGCGCGCGTACCAGTTCCTGCTCGACCTGCGCCTCGACGAGGGGCCGGTCGGCGAGGCGGAGGCTACTCGGCGCCTGCGTGCTTGGTGGGCCGAGCAGCCGGAGGCGGAGGACCCGGACACGACGACGCCCGGACGCGCCGTCAGCTGACGGATCGCGTCCGGGCGTCGTTCCCGGAGGCCCGACGGCGGCCGATCACGGCCGCCCGGGGATCACTTGGCGATGATCTCGTCGAGGTGGGCGATGGCCGCCTCGAGCTGCTTGATCGCGGCCTCGGAGGCGGCGACGGCGTCCTTGACCTGCTGCTCGGCGTTGTCTGCGCTGTGAGCGACCTGCTCGGCGTTGATCGCGGCGGCGGCGGCGAGCACGGCGCGCAGGGTGCTCGGGTGGATGTTCGTCACGCGCATGATCGTCTCGATCGCGGTGCGCGAGATGGTCGACGTCAGCGTCGACACCGACAGGCGGCGCCACTGTGAGGGCTCCGTGCCCGCCTCGGCGGCCAGCAGCGCGGCGTCGGCGGCCTTCTGCAGCGCGTCGCTGACATCCTGCAGCTTCTGCACGTCGATGCCGGCGAACTCCTCGGGAAGTTCGATGCTGGACAGGTCAGCCTTCTTAGCGGCCATGTGAGCTCCTTTGCGTCCGATCGGCGACGTGGTGCCGCCGCTGAATGGCTCTTGAATCCGCTCCTGATCTTACGTCGCGGCCCAGCGGGGCGCGAAACCGACTCCGTCAGTCGTCGGGATGCGTGCGTCCGTCGTCGAGGCGCGCGTCGGCCGGCGCGGTGTGCGGGGTGATGTCCACGCCCTCGGCGGCCAGCTCGCGTGCGTTGCGCCGGATGCTCGGCCGCATGAAGGCGTAGATGATCCCGAGCAGCACGAACCAGATCGGCGTGATGATGAGCGCCGCGCGGGTGTCCTCCGCCTGGGCGAGCGCCCAGATGAGGAAGGCGAAGAACACGAACACGACCACGACGCTCACCCGGCCGCCCGGCAGACGGAAGTGTGAGCGCTCGTGCAGCTCGGGACGCCGGTGCCGGTACACGAGGTAGCTGATGAGGATCATCGACCAGATGAAGAGGAACAGCACGGATGAGATCGTGGTGACCAGGGTGAAGGCGTTCATCACCGAGTCGCCGGCGTACAGGAGCACGATGCCGGCGAGCAGGAAGGTCACCGAGAAGAACAGGGCATTCTGCGGTACCTGGCGGCGGCTCAGCGCGCTCAGCCAGTACGGCGCCTCACCCTGCGTCGCGAGGCCGTAGACCATCCGCGACGTGGAGTAGATGCCGCTGTTGGCCGAGGAGGCCGCCGAGGTGAGCACCACGAAGTTGACCACGTGTGCGGCGATGCCGAGGCCTGCCATCGTGAACATGTTCACGAACGGGGACTGGGCGGGATCGATGGTGTTCCACGGGCTCACCGTCAGGATCACGAACAGGGATCCGAGGTAGAAGAGGATGATCCGCCAGGGGATCGAGTCGATCGCCCGCGGCAGCGTCCGCTCGGGGTTCTCGGTCTCTGCGGCCGCGGTGCCGACGAGCTCGATGCCGACGAAGGCGAACACCGCGATCTGGAACCCGGCCACGAAGCCGGTGAAGCCGGTCGGGAAGAAACCGCCGGCGTCCCACAGATGTGAGACGGAGGCGACCGTGCCGTCCGGCGAGCGGTAGTGGGTGACGAGCATGATGATGCCGACGATCACCAGTGCGCTGATCGCGATGATCTTAATCAGAGCGAACCAGAACTCCAGCTCGCCGAAGTTGCGCACCGTCGGCAGGTTCAGTGCGAGCAGCAGTGCGATGAGCAGGATCGCCGGCACCCACAGTGGGATGTCCGGGAACCAGAACTGCGCGTAGCCGGTGATCGCCACCACATCGGCGATGCCGGTGACGATCCAGCACAGCCAGTAGGTCCAGCCGGTGAAGAATGACGCCCACGGGCCCAGCAGGTCACCCGAGAAGTCCGCGAACGATCGGTAGTCCAGGTTTGACAGCAGCAGCTCGCCGAGTGCGCGCATCACAAAGAAGAGCATCGCGCCGATGATCGCGTAGACGAGCAGGATGGATGGGCCGGCCAGATGGATCGTCTTGCCGCTGCCCATGAACAGGCCGGTGCCGATGGCTCCGCCGATGGCGATCAGTTGCAGATGGCGGTTCTGCAGGTTGCGTGAGAGGGTCTGCTGCTTCATTGGACACGGAGTCTAGCCCTCTGCTGCATCACGGGTGTGGTGGACGCCGCCGTTCGCAGCCGGTTTGGTCGGCGTGCGAGTCGGGCCGAGGTATGGGGCGGAGCATCGCGATGGGTATCCGCGCAGTGGTGTTTCACGTGAAACAACACCGCCATGGGGGTCTCGCCCCATCGGGATCCGCCAGTGCGCAATCTACGATGGAACAGATGTCGACGCCGACCGGTGTCGAGCGTACGAGCAGGAGGGGGCGCATGAACAGCGACGAGCTGCAGCAGCTGCGTGCTTATGCGGGGCATCCGGGAGCCGATCGCGACGTGCTCGCCCGTATCGCCGTGGACCATCCCGACGTGCGGAAGGATATCCTCGCCAACCCGGGGGTCGACGAGCCGCTCAAGGAGTGGATCCGTCAGCTGCCCGCCGCGCCGACGTCGACAGGGGGACCAAGCGTCGGGACCACAGCGGCTGGGATCACCGGAGGGATCTCCGCCGGCGAGGTGTCCACAGCCGGGGCGGGTGGAGTGTCCGGTGTTCCCGAGGTCATCCCGCAGCCCTCGTGGGGCACGCAGCTCTCGTGGGATGGGTTCGCCGCGTCGGCGCCGCCTCAGCCGGGGGCTCCCCAGCCCGGTCTCGCCCAGCAGACCCCCGGCGCGTGGGGTGCGCCGACCACGCCACCCGGCTGGAACGGGGGTGTGCCGGATACCCCGACGACCATGCCGATGGGCGTCGCCGGGGTCGCACGCGACGGCTGGTTCCACGCCCATCGAGGGCTGCTGATCGGCGCCGGCGCCGCGGCGACCGCCGTGGTGACAGGGGTCGCACTCGTGCTCACCGGGGTGATCCCACTGTCTGGACGCAACAGAGCGGCCACCAGCGCGATCGCCCAGGACGCGACCAAGGCGATCGGGGCACTGCCCATGGCCGAGGATCCCTACACCACGGAGCCACAGCAGCGCTGGACGGTCAACGTCGCAGACCTGCCTGACATCGACGCGGCGGGATTCGTCCCGGGTACCATTGACGACCCCTTGCTGCCCAACGCCATGGCCATGGGTGTCGGCGACGATGTCGTCCTGCTCGACTACACGACCTCGCTCGATGACAACGACGAAGACGACCGTTCCGCGACGCACGGCGTCGTCGCCCTCGATCGCGCCACCGGCGACTACCGGTGGTCGCACCAGTGGCCCACCGACGGCGCGTCCGCGCTCGGTGGCTGTGGCCTCACCCAGGTGGGCGAGGTGTTCGGCTGCGTCACTGGAGACTCACTGGTGCTGCTGGACGCGGAGACCGGCGAGGTGCGCTCGCAGCAGTCTGCCGGTGATGTGCTTGGCCAGGACGGCGCCAGCCTGCTGCTCGAGGGCGTTCACGTCGACGCCTCGCGGGACGCGATCGTCGTGACGGGCCAGGGCTCGGATGGCAGCTCAGGGTACCTGCTCGCCGAGGTTCACGCCGATGGGTCGATCGCCTGGCAGGCCGAGCGCCCGGGCCAGCCGGGTGACCAGGGCGCCGATGACGCCGCTGTCACGGTGGACCAGGCCGGCGACTCGCTGCTCGTGGAGCTCGGCGAGGACTTCGGGGTCTTCTCACTCGGCTCGGGTGAGCTGCGCGCGGCGGGGACCGGGCAGGTCTGGCTTACCGGTGAGGACGCGCTCGGGTACACGGGCACCACCTCGCCGCTCACCGTCAACGCCCTGAGCAACGTCCAGTCGTCAGCCGATGCCGACGGGGCCTCTGCGCCCTTTGCCCCCAGCCAGCGACTGGGCCTGCGGCTCTCACAGGATCAGGCGCTCACCCTCCGAGCCACGGACACCGCCACTGGTGAGACACGGTGGTCACGCCAGGGCACCCATGCCGTGGTGCCGACCGGGCTCGACCAGGTCGTGCCCGTGTGGGACCCGGACAACGGGGGCACGCTCACCGGGGTCAGCGCGACGGACGGCTCGGATCTCTGGCAGCTCCATCCGGGATCAGGTGCCAGCCCGCTGATCACCGGCGGAGCGGTGCTCGCCACCGGCGGTGCCGCGAGCGTGACGATGCTCGGCACCGATGGCGGGGGACGTGCCGCGTCCACCACGACCAGCGAGCAGGCCGGAGTGCCCGCCTGTTCGGACGGCCGGGTGCTGCTCTCCTGGTCGCGCTGGCAGGACGGCTGGATCAGCGTGTGCTCGGACGACTCGGGGAAGGATCAGGTCGTGCAGCTGCAGCTGCCGGACGGCACCACGCACACCGGCGACCAGATCAGCGTCAACGACGGGTGGACGCGATTCTGCGGCGCCCTCGACGACGGTGACGTGTGCACCGACTGGCGGGACTCGACGGTGACCTGGCAGCCGAGGGAGGACGACGGCACGGTGTGGGCCACCAGCGCGGGCTGGTTCAGCGGCAACGGGCGCAGCGGATTCGGCGACTCCGCCCAGGCGCCGGAGACCGTGCCCTCATGCCCGGTCGGCGCCTCGCCGCTCGGCTGGGGTGTGGAAGGCGACGATTGGGTGCTCGTCTGCGGTGACCGCGACGGCACGCCCACGATGCTGCGCCTGCAGGGCTTCGGCGGGGACGATCGCACCGCCGCCGACGTGCACGCCAGCGACGACGAGAACGGTCATGGCGTCTGCGGCGCTGTCGACGGCGCCTCCGTCTGCTTCTTCGCCAACCCGGGCAGCGTCGTCGTCGACGGCGCCTCCGAACGGGTGCAGACGGGCCTGACCTCGGCCTGGCAGCGTGGGCAGGACGACGCCAGCGCGAGCTCCGGGGCCTTCGGCGCCCAGCGTCCCTCGGGCAGCGCGCAGAGCCAGGTGCAGTACATCGTCGACGTGCTCGAGCGCTCGAAGGCCGCCCGGACCACCCTGCAGCCGGCGGTCGACGTCTTCAGCAGCTGCCGGACCGGCCAGTTCTCGCAGGCCCGCGCCACACTGCGCACCGTGACGCAGAACCGGCAGGATCTGCTCGCGGCGATCAGCTCGGCCCCGGTCGACAGGATCGAGGACGGGGACCGGATGATGGTCCAGCTGCGCACGGCGCTGCAGGCCTCGCTCGACGCCGACAAGGCATACGAGCAATGGGCCGACGCGATCATCTCAAGTGGATGCGGGGCTGGATCGGCCTCGTTCGACGCGGGCAACGAGCACTCGGTCGACGCGACCACGGCGAAGCAGGTGTTCACGGGCACGTGGAACACGTCGATCGCGACACGCTACGGGGTGGCCACGTTCGGACCGAACGACATCTGATCCGTCCGGCGGGGACAGGCCCGGCGGTCGCTGCGGATCGGAGCTGCGGCCAGCATTCTCATGGGGCTGCTGCCCGAGCTCATCGACGCCCTGGAACCCGGGACGAGCCCCGTCATCCGCCAGGCCAGCGAGGCCGAGCAGGCTCGGGGGTTCGCCGACGGGCAGCTGGACGTCGGGCTTCAGCGCACTCGCGGGGAGCGACGGGAGGGGTTCATTCCGCTGCCGCTGGAGCCGCTGTACGTGGCACGTCGGGCGTCCGGCGGGAGCGCGAAGGCCCCTGAGAGCATGCCGCTCGCGCACTTCGCCGGCAGCCGATTCCTGATCTTCCGTCGCGAGGTCGCCCCAGTGGCCTATGACGCGATCATCTCGGTGATTCGTCGCAGCGGCGCAAGGTTCCCGATCGTGCACTACTACACGGACGAAGGGGACTTCCTGGGCAAGGTGGCCTGCGGCGAGGGCATCGGCATCGTGCCCGAGAGCCTCACCCGGATCACCGCTGCGGCGCTGCGGTACGCGCGGATCGTCGACCCCGGCGCGACGACGCCGCTCTCCATTCGCTATGCGCCCGACAGCGCGGTGGCCCGCTCTGCAGCACTCGCACTGGCGGAGCGGGCCGCTGCGCAGCGGGTCAGGCCGCGTCGAGATGACCCGCGATGCTGAACCGGCGGCTCCACAGCTCGGGGGTCTCGCCCATCGTCAGCTCGGCGGCGAGCTCTCCGAAGACTGGGGCGAACTTGAAGCCGTGGCCGGAGAGCCCGGTCACCGTGATGAGCGGGCCGGAGGGACTGCGGTCGATGATCGGCACCTTGCCCCTCGGTGAAGCCCTCCCGGCGCACGCTGTAATGGGCGGGCTCGGGATGCAGCTCCGCAGTCCAGGAGCACGTCGTGACGACCAGCCGGTCGGCGTACACGACACGTCCGGTGGGGTGGTCACATGTCCCGGCTCCTCGGTGACACTCAGCACCCGCTCATGGCCGTACAGCTCGGCACCGCCGACCCGAACCTGCTCCTGGGCGCTGAGCACGGCGAGCTCCGGCCACAGCCCTCGCTGAGACGATCCAGCACGCCGGTGAAGCCGCCGAATGGATGGCGCTCAGCAGGTTCGGCGACATCACCGCGATCGGCGCGCTTATCGTCGGTCTGCTCGCCGGCATGATCGGCTCTTGGGCGGTGACGTGGAAGACGAAGTGGGGCATCGACGAGACGCTCGACGCTTTCGCGGTGCACGGCGTCGGCGGCATCGCCGGCACGATCTGCGTGGTGCTCATCGGCTCGTCCGCAGCCCCGGCGGGGATCACGGGCGTGCTGTTCGGCGGGGAGCCCTCGATCATCTGGCGAGAGCTTGTCGCCGTGGCGGCCACCTGCCTGTACTCCTTCGGGATGACCGCGCTGATCGCCTGGGCGCTCAAGAAGACGATTGGCATCCGTGTGGACGAGCAGACGGAGCAGATAGGGCTGGATGAGGCGCTCCATGCGGAGACCGCTTACGCGGACTGATCCTGCGCGACCTCCTGCTCCGGCGATGACGGAGGATTCCCGAATGGCCGTTGCTGTTCCCGTGTCGGGGTCTGCAGGGCGGTCCGATGCCCCGCGGACGGCGCATGTTTCACGTGAAACATGCGCGTGAGGGGCCGGTGTGCGGCCCGGGTCAGACGAGTTCGACGTGCAGGGCATCGGCCACGGCATGGGCTCGTGCGCGTGCCTCGGCGACGTCCGCGCCCCGAGCCAGGGCCACGGCGACGCGACGGGCGCCGTCCACTCGCGGCTTGCCGAACAGGCGCAACTGTGCGGTCGGGGCGGCGGCGAGGGCCGCGTCCACGCCGCGGCAGACCGGCACGCCAGTGCCACGCACCTTGACCGGCACGCTCGCCGCTGCGCCCGGGAAACGCTCGGGCGCGGCCACCGGCAGCCCGAGCACGGCCCGCACGTGCAGGGCGAACTCGCTGAGATCCTGGCTGACGAGGGTCACCAGGCCAGTGTCGTGCGGTCTGGGTGAGACCTCGCTGAAGATGACCTCGTCGCCGCGCACGAACAGCTCGACGCCGAACAGCCCCCAGCCGCCGAGATCGTCGGTGATGGTGCGGGCGATATCCCGTGCTCGGGTAAGCACGGCGGGGGAGAGCGGCGAGGAGCCGTCGGCTCCCTCGGCGCCAGCGGGATGCTGCCACGACTCGGCGTAGTCACCGTCGACCTGGATGTGGTGCACGGGATCGAGGAAGGTGGTGCCGCCCGCGTGCCGCACCGTCAGCTGCGTGATCTCCTCGTCGAAGTCGATGAAGCCCTCGATGATGCAGCGGATGCTGTGGCCGGCTGTGGCGTGGCCCCGCGACCCGGCCTGCGCGGCCTGCCAGGCCGTGGCGACGTCCTTGCGCGTGCGGATGACGGACTGGCCATGCCCGGAGGACGACATGACCGGTTTGATCACCGCCGGCAGGCCCAGGTCGGTCACCGCGTCCTCGAGCTCGGCGAGGGAGTCGACGAAGCGGTACGGGCTCGTGGGCAGCCCCAGCGTCTCGGCGGCGAGGCGGCGGATGCCCTCGCGATCCATCGTCAGCACGGTCGCCCGCGCCGTGGGCACGACTCGCACCGGCCAGGGCTGCTCCGCCTCGAGCTCGGCGAGCGTGCCGGTGGCGATCGCCTCGATCTCTGGGATGATGAGGTCCGGTCGTTCCGCCTCGATCACCTGACGGAGCGCGTCTCCGTCCTGCATGTCGATGACATGCGCGCGGTGGGCGACCTGGTGAGCCGGGGCGTGTTCGTAGCGGTCGACGGCGATCGTCTCGACACCGAGCCGCTGCAGCTCGATCACGACCTCCTTGCCGAGCTCGCCGGAACCGAGCAGCATCGCCCGCTTGGCGTGCGGGGAGAGCGGGGTGCCGATCGTCACACCCTCAGGCGCTGGGCTTGCGGATGCGGTGGTCGTCTTGAGCGTGCTCATGGTTTCTATTCTGCGCCTGGACCGCGGGCCGGCGTCTCAGGCCTCCAGCGGACACGGCGTTCACCGCGACCCAGCCGGGTTGGCGGTGTCGGTGTTGCTGCTGGTGTCGGTCACGAAGGCGAGGATGTCGCTCGCGCCGTCGACCTGCGGCAGCCGCCGCACCCTCCCGTGCCATAGAACGTAATCGGGGCCTTATGTTCAGCAGGTCCTGCATCTGAGTGATCTGTTGGCCGGCGGCCTCGGCGGTGTCGGTGCCCTTGGGGGAGACGTCGCGGATGAGTGCGTTCAGGTCTCCGCTGGGCCCGCGCTGCCAGGGCGAGTGCGGGTCGCAGAAGTATTCGGGGCACTCGGTCGTGATGGTGAACTCTGCGGCCCGGGCCATCTCGGTGCCATGGTCCCAGGTCAGGGATCTGGTCAGTCGATGTGCTGCTGCTTGTCGGCTACGAGCTCGCCGAGGGCGAGAGTATCGTTCCGCCAGCTGATGCGGTAGGTCACGTCGCCGCCGGTGGTGTCGTTGGGGCCGTACGTGTACCGGTAGAGTGTGGCCTGAGCCGAGCCGTCGACGGTCTGCGCTCGGGCGAGTGCATATCGGAGGTACTGGGACCCGTTGAACATGCTGTGGTCGCTGTTCTCCGGGTAGATGCCGGTGTACACGTCAGCCCATGCAGTGGTCGCCGCGTTGTCTTGCACAAGCACCAGCTGATCGAGCACCTCGAGGGCGGAACCGTCTGCCGTCGGCGTGTATGCGGTGAGTGCGGCATACCAGATGCCGTTGGAGTCGGTGCCGCCGTGCACGCTGGTGTCGGTCACGAAGGCGAGAACGTCGTCGGCGCCGTCGCCGTTGATGTCGAACACGGCGGTGGTCTCACTCAGCGGCAGTGCGGTGCCCGCGGCGGAAGTGTCTCCGGTGTAGTAGTTGGGGACCGCAACGCCGATTGACAGTTCTCGCGGCTGCTCGTCGGCATAATACGTCCACCCGCTGGCATCGGGCGTGGGCGACGTCCAGTTCTCGGCGTAGGCCTTGCCGTCGGTGAAGTTCTTGAGCGTGCTGGGCGTCGACAGATCGGTGCCGTCGCTGAGCACCGTGCGATCGTTGTCGGTGAGTGGTGCGGTTTTGAGGAGTTGTCGGAGGGCGTCTTCGGTCAAGGATGCGTGGGGTGGTGTGGTCTGGGTGGTTTCGGTGGCGGGCGTCTGGGCGTTGTGCCAGGCGGTGTAGCCGGCGGTGCCGCCGCCGGCGGCGAGGGTGACGGCTGCGGCGCCGATGCCGAGCTTCGCGCCGAGCCCGAGGCCGCCGGCCTTGGCGGCGCCGGCTGCGGCCGCGGTGTGTGCGGCCCCGGTGCTGCCGGCTCCGGCAGCGGATGCTGTGCCTGCGGCGCTGGTGCCGGTGAGATTGGCGCCGAGGCCGGTGGCGGATGCTGCGGTCACACCGGTGTGCGCGGCTGCCGCGGGTGCGGCAGCGGCGAGGCCTGCGGCCTCGGCCCCGGTGGCTGATGCTGCGCTCGCTCCGGCTGTGCCTGCGGCGCTGGTGCCGGCCAGGCCGATCCCCGTGGCTGCGGCTCCGGCGGCTGCGGCTCCGGCAGCGGCGACCCCGGGCAGCACGGCCGATGTGAGCACGGTCTCATCGTCGTCATCGTCGTCATCGTCGGGTGGGGTGGCCTGATCGGTCGGTGTGACGGAGTCGGATGACCCCTCGTGAGGGTCCATTGTCCGGGACACGGCCGATGTGAGCACGGTCTCGTCATCGTCGGGGTCGAGCAGTGCGGGCGTTCCTGTCGGGGCGATGCCGGTGGCTGCGGTCGGGGTGGCTGTCGTGGCTGTGCCCTGGGCTGTGGTGGCCTGCTGTTGGGTGAGCCAGGCGGCCAGCTGCGGGTACATGGCGGGGTGGGCGAGCAGGACGGGCGCCAGCTGCGGCAGCTGCGGCACTCACGCGGCCAGCTGCTGCAGCTGTGTCGGAGTCAGCCGCGGATCCCTCGCCCACGCCAGCAGCTGCTCCGGCGACGGCGTGTTCGGCATGGTGATCTCTCTTCTGCTCTTGCGCTCCGGTCGGGTCTCGTCAGGCTGACTCTGGATGTTTCACGTGAAACATCCAGATAGAGGCTGGCCGGACGGCCTGTCCCTATTCATCCGTCCATGTCGGTGGCGCATGTCCTTGGTGGGTTGAACTCGGTGACGTACCGTCACGTTCCAGCGTACCTCACGACTCTATCGCTCGTGTGTCGGCAGCGACCATGGGCCGATCTCCCCATGGCGGCGCCGTGGGATGGGGCAGGCGCGTGCTCCGGCGGATGCCGGGGACCCGCAGGTCGGGTTCACTTCAGCCGGGGCAGCTCCCGTGGGTTCACTCGGCCGAGAGTGAAGTAGGCGATCGGGCCGACCCAGTTGATCGGGATGGCCAGGGACCAGAGGAACTTCGGCCCGCGGATGTCGCTGCTCGGGCGGCGGGCGAGATCCGTCGCGGCCGCGGCGGCGAGGGCGAGCTGTGCAGCCGTGAGCGCGGTCACGGTGACGCGCTGCCCGCGGGAGAGCCGCTTCTTCATCTTCCTGGTGGTGTCGGTGCTCTTCGTGTGTGCGTTCATGATGCGAGCCTATCGCGTAGGCGAGCCCTCATATACCGGTCAATGCAGTGTGCTTTACATCAAGATTGCCGAGGGTGGACGGTTGGATGTGGTGTCCAGGAATCTGCGCCATGACTCTGTTCGGCGGTGAACGGTTGCAATGGATGCGGTGCGGCTATGCCGTTCACAGCGCAATCAAGGTGGCCGTGACCATTCATTTCGGCAGAGGCGCTCGGCATGGCCGAGCAGTGTTCGGTGCAGGTTCACCTCGTCTGAAGATCGCTGATCGTCGGGGTGTCGAGGGTGAGCACACCGTCTTGCCAGACGATGGGGTAGGCGAGCGTTGCGGATACACCGGGTTCGTAGTCGGGTTCCCATTGCACCTGTTGGTAAGCCAATCCCACCTTGATCTGATCGTCTTCGACGGTGAGCGTCTTCGCCCAGTACATCGTCGTGTATTGTTCGCCTTGCAGCTTGGTCACCGTAGTTGTGTTGAGTGCATCGTCAAGAGCGCTGTTGTATCCCGGCCAGTCTGGGTCGCTTGCGAGGCCACCGACGGTGTCGCCATAGCCATCGGTGAGCATGAGCTGTCCCAACACCTCCAGCGCCTGGCCGTCAGATGTCGGGGTATATGCAGTGACAGCAGTGTAGCTGGAGCCCCATTCATCGCTAGGGTATATCGCCAGATTGACCAAGGACACGATGTCATTGACACCATCACCGTTGACATCGGTGACGACTGGAGCCCGATATGGATCCTGTGACGTGAGAGTTGCTCGGTTGCTGTCACCGATGGGAGTGAACTCGTCGCGACCATCGTTGGTCAACGCGGCTTGCATGTCCTGGTAAGTCACGTCGATGAGGCCGTCGGAAAAATGCCTTGGTGTGGTCACACGGTCCATGTTCGAATGGCTGCGATAAGACGTGACCTTGATGTCGTTGTCGGTGAGTGGTGCGGTTTTGAGGAGTTGTCGGAGGGCGTCTTCGGTCAAGGATGCGTGGGATGGTGTGGTCTGGGTGGTTTCGGTGGCGGGCGTCTGGGCGTTGTGCCAGGCGGTGTAGCCGGCGGTGCCGCCGCCGGCGGCGAGGGTGACGGCTGCGGCGCCGATGCCGAGCTTCGCGCCGAGCCCGAGGCCGCCGGCCTTGGCGGCGCCGGCTGCGGCCGCGGTGTGTGCGGCCCCGGTGCTGCCGGCTCCGGCAGCGGATGCTGTGCCTGCGGCGCTGGTGCCGGTGAGATTGGCGCCGAGGCCGGTGGCGGATGCTGCGGTCACACCGGTGTGCGCGGCTGCCGCGGGTGCGGCAGCGGCGAGGCCTGCGGCCTCGGCCCCGGTGGCTGATGCTGCGCTCGCTCCGGCTGTGCCTGCGGCGCTGGTGCCGGCCAGGCCGATCCCCGTGGCTGCGGCTCCGGCGGCTGCGGCTCCGGCAGCGGCGACCCCGGGCAGCACGGCCGATGTGAGCACGGTCTCATCGTCGTCATCGTCGTCATCGTCGGGTGGGGTGGCCTGATCGGTCGGTGTGACGGAGTCGGATGACCCCTCGTGAGGGTCCATTGTCCGGGACACGGCCGATGTGAGCACGGTCTCGTCATCGTCGGGGTCGAGCAGTGCGGGCGTTCCTGTCGGGGCGATGCCGGTGGCTGCGGTCGGGGTGGCTGTCGTGGCTGTGTCCTGGGCTGTGGTGGCCTGCTGTTGGGTGAGCCAGGCGGCCAGCTGCGGGTACATGGCGGGGTGGGCGAGCAGGACGGGCGCCAGCTGCGCCAGCTGCGGCACCCACGCGGCCAGCTGCTGCAGCTGTGTCGGAGTCAGCCGCGGATCCCTCGCCCACGCCAGCAGCTGCTCCGGCGACGGCGTGTGCGGCATGGTGGGTCCCTCCCCCTCGGATGCGCTTGCTCGGCTGCCGCATGAACACCGCCGACGATCCTTGTTTCACGTGAAACATCGGCCATGCGGGACATGGCGACGGGCAGAGGCTCTTGCGGCCATCGCGCCGCCGTGAGCGGTGGCGCCGACCGGGACCAGGCCCCGCTGAGGCGTGTCACCACGATGGATGGCGCGCTCGGCGGTGTGCCCGGCGCCCATCGTCGTTCTCAGTACCACGGTTCTCCCGCACCCCGGCGCTTCCGGTGCCCCCTGGAAGCCAGACGCCGGGTGCAGCGGGCGTGCGCCGGGGCAGATCAGTCGATCAGGCCGAGTGCACGCAGGTGCGTCTCGAGCTCCTCGTCGGTCGGCTCGACCTGGTGCGATCCATCGGAGAAGACGAGCACTGGGATGTTCGTCCGTCCACTGAGCGCGTGTGCCTCCTCGGCGCGATCCGGGTCGGCGACGAGGTCGACATACTCGTAGGGCACGGCGAGGCGGTCGAGCAGCGCCTTCGACCTGCGGCAGTCACCGCACCATCCCGCGCCGTAGAACGTGATCGGGGTCTTGTGCTCAGCAGTCATGGCGTGAGCATAGCCCCTGCGGCCCGGATGGTCAGAGGCATTCCTCAGCCAGGCCGAACGCGCTCGCCCTCGGTCAAGGCGAACAGTGGTCATTCTCCGCCCGGACCGACCGCGGTGAACGTCGTCGCGGCGCCGACGGTGATCCTGTCGTTCTGCCAGACCACCGGGAACACGACATCCTCCTCGCCCTCGCCGGCAGTGGAGTCGTCTGCAGTGCTGATGACGCGACGGACCGTGAGGGACTTCCCGTCCTGGGACAGGTTCATCGCGGTGTAGTAGCCGGTGCGGTCGGCATGGATCCCGCCCCCGGCGGCGTAAGCGCTGTCGAGCGCGGCGTCGGCGAACCCCGTGTCGCTCTGCGCGGAGAACAGCTCGTTGGCGTCCATGATGAGCATCTGGCTGCGCACCGTGAGCGCGCTGCCCTCGGCGTTCGGGGTGTACACGGTGAGCGCTGAGTACTCCTCGGACAAGGCGATGCTGTCCGCCTCGTAGTGCACCACTGGGTTCGTGACGATCGTGACCACATCTCTCGTGCCGTCGCCGTCCACGTCGGTGACGACGGGCTGCTGTTCGAGGGGGAGGTGTGGGTAGGCGAGGCGGGCGAAATGTGCCGCGTTCAGCAGACGACCGTCATTGGTGATGGTGACAGTGTCGGAGTCGGATGCCGGAGACAAGTCCTGCACACTGGCCAGCGAGCCGGTGAACGCCGCCGGAGGGGTCGCCGTGGCGGAGAGCGGAGCATTCTGCAGGTAGGTCTTGTCCGCATCCCCCAGCGGGGCGGTCTTGAGCAGCTCGAGCAGCTGGCCATCGCTCACCACCGGCTGCGTGTCCTGCGCCTGGCCTGTGGGAGCGGCGGCGACCCCTCCCTCGCCCTGGGACTGGCCGGCCAGTCCGCCGTGGTCGTAGAACCAGTATCCGCCGCCGCCGATCAGGGCCACTCCGGCGAGTCCGGCGGCGATCTTCGCGATCAGCGCCCCGATGCCGGACTTCGCGGTGACCGGGGCTGTCTGCATCGCGGGCGCGAGTGCGGCGTGTGCGGCGGTGTGGTGCAGGGCGCTCGGCGTCGCCATGCTGATGCCGGCGGCATCCGGTGCGGCAGCGGTCGACTCGGGCATGCTCGCCGCGAACGCTGCGGTGGCGCTGGCGGCCGCACTCGCGGCGGCCGCGTGGTGATGGTCGTCGGACTGCTCGTCGAGCCCGGCCAGCCAGGCCCCGAGCTGCGGGTACATGTGCGGATGTGCGTGCAGCGCCGCCCGCACACGCGGGTCGGCGGCATGGTCGGTCGCGATGCGCTGCAGCGTCTGCGGCGGCAGCGCCGGATTGGACAGCGCCCGCAGTGCGTCCGCGACGGATGGGTGTGGCCCCGATCCGGCAGTGGCGGACGGACCCGGGAACGGCGTGCTCACATGCTCCCCTTCGTGAGATCAAGGGCTGCGGTTGACCCCTGTGGCGAGTGTAATGCAACCCTGCGGCGCGGTCTGTGGGGCGTCCTCCCCATCACGCCTGCCGCAGGAAGGCCCCGGGATGTTTCACGTGAAACACCCACAGCTGGCGGACGCCGCCCCGTAGACTGCCCACATGATCGGATTCCTCATCCTCCTCGTCCTCATCGTGCTCGTGCTGTTCGGCACGCTGTTCACGGTGCAGCAGCAGACGAACGTGATCATCGAGCGGTTCGGCCGGTTCGTCAGGGTGGCCCGGCCGGGCCTGAACGCGAAGATCCCGCTGATCGAGAAGAAGGCCGGCACGGTGAGCCTGCGCGTCCAGCAGCTCGACCTGCAGATCGAGACGAAGACCCGCGACAACGTGTTCGTGCTCGTGCTGGTCTCGGTGCAGTACGCGGTGATCCCGGAGCGGGCGGTCGACGCCTGGTACCGGCTGGAGGATCCCGAGGCGCAGATCAAGAGTTACGTGTTCGACGCGGTGCGCGCGACGGTGCCGACTCTCACCCTCGATGAGGCGTTCGAACGAAAGGACGACATCGCACAGACGGTCGGCGCGGCGCTCGTCGGCGAGATGGGTGGCTTCGGCTACCAGATCGTCAAGACGCTGGTAACGGACGTGAACCCAGATGCCTCGGTGAAGGCGGCGATGAACAAGATCAACGCCGCCCAGCGGGAGCGGGTCGCCGCCCAGGATCTCGCTGAGGCTGATCGCATCCGCGTGGTCACCGAGGCTCGGGCCGAGGCGGAGGCGAAGCAACTGCAGGGCGAGGGCATCGCCAATCAGCGCAAGGCGATCATCGATGGCCTGCACGCCTCAATCGCCGAGCTGCAGGAGCAGGGCATCCGCGAGGCCGATGTGATCAACCTCATTCTGCTCACGCAGTACTTCGACACGCTCACCGCACTGGGCAAAGACGGTGCCACCACGGTGCTGCTGCCCGGCTCACCGCAGGGCGTCTCACAGCTCGGCGACGAGATTCGCAACGCCCTGCTGGTCGCCGGGGCGGTGCCGAACGTGCACGACGAGAAGAAGTAGGCGCCGGGCGCGCCGAACCTGCTGGGCCCGGGTGGCGCTGTGGAGGCGCGAGGTGTGGTGTCGTTGGTGTCGGAATGAGGGGCGCATAACCGCATCAACGACACGCAGAATGCGGGGTGCATCCTGCCGGAAAGTTTGTGCGGGGTTTCTACACGAATACTCGCGGAATGCCCTCTTTGTCAGACTGATTGATACACGCGGGATGGGTGCAGACACGACCCACAGGTGCGTCACGGCGCGGTCGGCCCCGCTGCTGGCCGGGTGCCGCCCAGCAGCTGTCAGCTTCGGTGTCGTTCGTGCGGTTCTGCGGGGCGCTGAAGCGCATGTTCGACACAGAGACGACGCGCCGCCCGGGTGGGGCTGCGCCCTCAGCGTGCGGTCTCGGGCCCCGGGAGCGCGCCCGCCGCGCTGGCACACGGCGTCACGACCAGGCCATCGCCCTGATCGGCTCGATCGTCGCGTCGTCGAGGGTGATCGCGTCGCTCTTGAAGCCGATGCGGTAGGTCACCAGGTCGGTGCCCTGATCGGGGTCGGTGTCGCCGTCGGTGCCCCAGTAGTTCGTGCGGCGCACTGTGAACTCGCTGCCGTCTTCGGAGAGCGAGAGCGCGGTGTACCCGGAGCCCGAGACCGAGGAGGCGGTATGCGAGCCCCCGGCGGCGAGGTACGCCTCGTCGAGCGCAGCGTCGGCGCTCGCCTGGAGGTCGTAGATGCTGGTGGCCTCGTCGTAGACGGCCAGCTGCGCACGCACGGTGAGTGCAGAGCCGTCGTCGGTGGGCGTGTAGACGGTGAGCGCCGAGAAGCCGTCGGCCGAGCCGTTGGAGGAGACGCCTGCCTCGGGCACCGGGTTGGTCACGATGGTCACGATGTCGCGCACCCCGTCGCCGTCGACGTCGCGGATGGCCGGCTGCTGACTGCGCTTCGCCTGGTACGACGACAGACCGGGGAACTCGGACTCCGTGATCAGCGTGCCGTCATTGACCACACGGACGGTGGACCGTTGAACGAGGCGCTGAGCACGGAGCCGGTGTAGTTCGACGGCGCCGTGGCCGAGCCGCCGAGGGCGCTGGCGATCGACGAGATGTAGTCGCGCTCGAGCTGACCGGCCGGCGCCGTCTGCAGCAGCGCCAGCAGCTCGTCATCGCTCAGGGATGCTGCGGCCGGGCCGGTCTCGGAGGGCTCGACGGGTGGGCTGGTCGCCGCGTCGCCCGAGGTCTCGCCGCCCCAGGGCAGGCCGCCGTTCAGGGTGAGGTAGCCGGCCGTGCCGCCGCCAGCGACCAGCACGACGGCAACGAGCCCGGCGATGACCTTGCCGGCGCTGAGACCGCCAGCCTTGGCGCCGACCGTGGCGCCCGCCCTGCCCGCCGCGGCCGCCGCCTGCGCGGCGGAACCGGCTGTGTTGACGGGAGGTATGCCGCCGAATGCCTGTGACGTTGCGGCGGGGTCGACGTGTGCGGCAGGCGTGAAGGTCTGAGACATCGCCGAGGGGTCGGCGGGAGAGACGGGGGCGCCCGGCGCACTGGCGGGTGCGACACCGGAGACCGGGGAGGACGCGGGAGTGGCCGTTGCGCCCGGGGCCCCGGCGAGGTCTGTGCCTGCCGCGGTGCCGGTGCCGGAGGCCTGACTGGTGGCCAACCCGATGGTGGTGGCCGCCGACGCCCCGATGCCGGAGACTGCGGGCCCGATGTATCGTGCGGCGGAGGGATCGTTCTGCGGCTGCAGGCCCCGCAGCCACTGCGCCAGCTGCGGATAGGTGTTGGGATGGGCCAGCAGCGGCGCGATCAGCTCAGGATGCTGGGGAGCGTGTGCCGCGATCTGCTGCAGCTGTGCGGCAGTCGTGGTGAGGTCTCGGACCTGCGCGAGCAGGGCATCCACCGGCGTGCCCGCCGCCCCATTGGCGTTGTTCGGTGCGAACTGGTCATTCATTGCTCCCCCTGAGCGTTCGGCGACCGGCATGGGTGGGTCGAGCCGTGGCGTGATGTGCCACGGCAAGGGTATCAAAACCCACCGACACGGCCACGGCCCGGCGCTCACGCGCCCCCGGGCCGCGTCCACAGCCGGCGGGTTTGCGTGTTGTTTCTGCATGAATAACTCCAGAATGAGTGCAGAATCCTCGCACAGAACGCGGTGCACCCTCAGCCCGGCGCCCAGCGCGCAACCTCAGACCCGGGGCCACACCTCGTCGGCGATGCGCACGATCTCGGCGAGCTTGGCCCACTGCTGGGCCTCGGTGAGCACATTGCCCTCCTCAGTGGAGGCGAACCCGCACTGGGGGCTCAGCGCCAGCTGCTCGATCGGCGCGAACTGCGCAGCCTCGGTGATACGGGCCCGCACGGCCTCTGGGTCTTCGAGGGCGCCCGACTTCGAGGTGATGAGGCCCAGCACCACGCGCTGGTCGCCGCGGGGCAGGAAGCGCAGCGGCTCGAAGCCTCCGGCGCGCTCGGTGTCGTATTCGAGGAAGAAGTCGTCGTAGCCCGTCTCGCCGAGCAGCTGCCGCGCCACCGGCTCGTAGCCTCCCGACGCGATCCACGTGGAGCGGAAGTTGCCGCGGCACACGTGCGTTGTGATGGTCATGTCGGCCGGCCTATCGCGCAGGATCTCGTTGAGCAGCGCCGAGTACGCATCAGCCAGACCCTCGGTGTCGAGGCCGCGCTCGCGGGCGCGCTGACGCTCGGTCTCGGAGCACAGGTACGCCCACGCCGTGTCGTCGAACTGCAGGTAGCGGCAGCCCTCCGCGTAGAAGGCCGCGATCGCGTCGCGCCAGGTCTGGGCGAGGTCGGCGAACAGGGCGTCACGGTCGGGGTAGATGTCACTGTCGATGCTCTTGGGGGCGAGACGGAAGTGCATCACCGTGGGCGCCGGGATGCACTGCTTGGCCAGCACGCTCGCGTGGTCGCGCACGAATCGGAAGTGCTCGAGCATGGGGTGGTCGGCAGGAAAGCCGACCTTGCCGGTGATGTGCACGGCGTGCGGCTTGGGCGCCAGGCCCTTGAACGCCATGCCGGAGTCTTCGGCGACGATCTCGACGCCGTCGAGCCCGCCGAAGAAGTCGAAGTGCCAGAAGGCGCGGCGGAACTCGCCGTCGGTTACGGCGTGCAGCCCGACCTGCTCCTGGCGGCTGATCGCATGGAGGATCGCCTCGTCTTCGACGTGCCGCAGTGCGGTGGCGTCGATCTCGCCGTGCTCGAAGCGGGCACGGGCCTCATGAACGGATGCGGGGCGCAGCAGGCTGCCGACTTGGTCGGCGCGGAATGGGGGGCTTGGTCATGCACATCAGTGTAGGCCTCGGGGGATGCCCGAGGCTCGCGGCGCATCTCGGCGCATGTCGGCAGCGGGGTGACTGGGGCATCCATTCATTGAGTGTGCAGTTGTGCTGGTTGCCCGTGTCGAGAGTGTAGAAGAACTGCTTTTGGGCTGGCCGATAGGCCGTTGTTGTGCACACTCGGTGATGGGTGCAGCCCGGATGGGGACGGCCGGCTGCCGGCAGCGGCCGCGCCCGGGGAGTGCCCGGAGCGCGGCCGCTGCCGGCGGAGGAGTCAGGCGATCAGTGCACGTACACCTTCAGCGCCTTGGTGTTCTTCGCGTCGGCGAACACGTCGTAGGCCTTCTCGAACTCGTCGAACGAGAACTCGTGGGTCACGAAGCCGCTCACGTCGAGCTTCTTCGCTGCGACGAGGTTGAGCAGCATCTCGAGGGTGGTGGTGTTCACCAGACCCATCGTGATGTCGATGTTCTTCGTCCACAGCTTCTCCATGGCGATCTCGACGGGCTTGCCGTGCACGCCGATGTTGGCGACATGGCCGCCGGGGCGCACGATCTCGGTGGCCAGCTGCAGCGTCGGCGGGATGCCGACGGCCTCGATGGCCACGTCGACGCCCTCGCCGTCGTTGGTGAGGGCCTTGATCTGGTCGATCGCGTCCACGGCACCGGAGTTGACGCCGTCGGTGGCGCCGAACTTCTTCGCCTCGGCGAGGCGGTTGTCGTCCAGGTCGACCGAGATGATCCTGGCCGGGCCGTACAGGCCGGCGGTGGCGACGGCCGACAGGCCGACGGGGCCGGCGCCGATGATCGCGACGGTGTCACCGGGCTTCACCCGGCCGTTCTGCACGCCGATCTCGAAGCCGGTGGGCAGGATGTCGCTCAGCAGGATCGCGTCGCGGTCGTCCACGCCCTCGGGGATGCGGTAGCACGAGGTCTCGGCGTACGGCACGCGGCAATACTCAGCCTGGGTGCCGTTGATGTAGTGACCGAACGCCCACGCGTCGCCCGAGGCGCCCTCGGGTGCGAGGCAGTGGCTGAGCAGGCCCTTGCGGCAGTTCGCACAGCGGCCACACGTGGTCATGCAGCTGAGCAGCAGCTTGTCGCCGACCTTGATGTTCTCGACCTCCGAGCCGACCTCGGTGACGACGCCGACGCCCTCGTGGCCGAGCACGGTGCCGGCCGGGGTCTCCGGCACGTCACCCTTGAGCACGTGCAGGTCAGAGCCGCAGATCGTGGTGGCGGTCATCTTCACGATGACGTCCGTGGGCTGCTCGATGACCGGATCCGGCACCTCTTTCCACTCGCGAACGCCAGGACCGCCGTAGACAAGACCCTTCATGATTCCTCCTGTGGATGCGGGATGTGCCGGCTGCGTCATCGCCGCCGGCGGGTCGTCGACCCATCTCTCATGGTCTCAGCGGCGGGGGAGGAGCGGGGTGGGGCGGCGCGGTCGGGGTGTTGCAGGCTGACACACGGTATCCTCCACCATGTGAGGGAATCGGACGAGGTCGGCGTGCCGGGCGCGCGCAGCGTCCACCGGGTCGCGCTCGTGCTGCGCGCGCTCGCGGCCGGCGACGGCGAGGCGGACGGCCGGCGCATCGCCTGGATCGCCCGGCGCACCGGGCTCACCGAGCCAACCACGGCACGGCTGCTGCGCGCGCTCGCGGTCGAGGGGTT
The DNA here is from genome assembly GCF_008831125.1 of Pseudoclavibacter caeni. Lineage (GTDB taxonomy): Bacteria > Actinomycetota > Actinomycetes > Actinomycetales > Microbacteriaceae > Pseudoclavibacter_A > Pseudoclavibacter_A caeni. The sequence goes on from NZ_WBKA01000001.1 coordinate 297,121, forward strand.
CGCCGAGCGACACGCGGACGGCCGCTGGGCGCTCGGCGGCGAGATCGACGCCCTGGCGCGGCTGCGCAGTCGGGTGCCGGGCGGGTTCTGGGATGCGGCGGACGGGGCGGTGCGCGCGCTGGTGGAGGACACCGGGGCGGTGGTCACCCTCTGGTTCGAGACCGGCGGCACCTGGACGTGCGTGCGGCATGTCGAGGGGGTGCTCGCTGGTCGGATCGGCCCGGCGGCCGCGCTGGGGATCGCCGGGGGCGCGGCGGTCGAGGCGGCGATGGCGTGCATCCTCGCCGAGCCCGGCTCGCGCGTGCCGGCCGATGCCGAGCCATTCGACGGCGACCTGACCGCGGGGCGGGCCGTGCGCGCCGGCGGGGTCGTGCTGGTCGAGCTGGCCGGCGCGGGCGTCGTGGACGCGGGCGGACGCGAGGTGGCCCGGCTGCTCGCGGCGCGTCCCCGGGTCGATGCGAGCGATGACGCCCTCACGGCGTTCGCGGGGCGGGTGCGCGCGGCCGTGCGGGGGCTCGGTCAGTCGCGCAGCCCGTATTCCGCGAGCCTGCGATAGAGGGTCGAGCGGGAGAGGCCGAGCGCCCGGGCGGTCGCGGTGCGGTTGCCGTGGGTGCGGTACAGCGTGGTGATGATCGCGGAGCGCTCCTGCTGCTCGAGCGTGGTGAGCGGTCGCAGCGCGGCGCTGAACGCGTGCGGGGGCAGATCGGCGACCTGGATCGGCCCGCTGGGCCGGCGGGCGAGTGCGTACCGTAGCGCGTCGGTGAGCTGGTGGATGTTGCCCGGCCAGTGCCCGGCGGCGATCGTGCGCAGGGCGGACACGGACACCTCGCGGTGGGCGCTCGGCTGCAGCGCCTCGAGCAGGCTCGCCACGATGCCGGGCAGATCCCGCTGCCGCTGGCGGAGGGCCGGGACGATGACCGTGCGGCCGATGAACGGCAGCATCGGCGCGAGGGGTGACGCCTCGTCGATCTCGCCGCCCTCGCCGGTGAGCACGAGGCGAACCGGGTCTCCGTGCACGCGCGGGGCGCGCAGGAATCGGGTGACCTCGGCGCGTTCGGCGTCGTCGAGCAGGGTCACGTTGCGCATCACGAGCACGGGGTCGCCGATGGGGCGGTCGGTGTGCGCGAACGAGGCCAGCGCCCGGCGCACGCCTCTGGCCTCGCGCACGAGCTCAGGGGAGAGCACGTGGACGTGCAGTCCCTGTGCGGCCGCGACCTCGTTGACCAGTGACACTTTGCCCACGCCGATCTCGCCGAGCAGCAGCGCCGCCTCCTCCCGCTGCAGGCTCTGGGTGAGCTCGCGCCGGGCGAGACGCCAGGCGCTCGAGACGCTGCCGCGGCCGAGGGGGGTGCCGTCGACGACATCCGGGCCCACGGGCGACGCGGTGCGAGCGGTCGGCGCCCTGGCGGGGCGGCCGGCGGACGCCGGGCGCGCGGCGCCGGTCACGGTCGCCTCGACGAGCACGCCGCGGTCGGCACCCATGCCGATGCGTCGGGCGGCGACGTCCAGCAGCATCCGGTCGGGTGCCGCGGCAGTGTCGTCCGAGGCGTCCCGCGCGGCCGCCTCGAAGCGGAAGCGCGCCTGGTCGGCGTCACATGTGGCCGCACGCGCCCGGTGGCACAGGTCGCGGCGAGTCGGCTCGTCGAGCAGGCGCCCGGCCCGTCCGCTGTGCAGGGCCATCATGCCGGTGGCGGCGAGCACGAGCCGGCGCGAGCGCCCCGCGGCCTCTGCGTCGGCGCGGGCGAACGCCTCGAACACCCGCCGTTCCACGGGCGAGGACGCCTGCAGCAGCTCCGCCTCGATCGCGCGCGCCGTCTGCACCGCGATCGTCTGCATCATCAGGCTCGCGTCGGCCAGCCCGCAGGTGAGGTCGATGACGCCCTCGAGACGGCCGGTGATCGGGTGGATGATCGGGGCGCCTGCGCAGACGACGTCGAGGAAGCGCTCTTGGAAGTGCGCGGGGCCGGCGACGAAGATCGGGCGGCGGGTCTCGATGGCGGTGCCGACCCCGTTCGTGCCCACGAACCCCTCGCTGAAGTCGAAGCCGGGGGCGAGATCGATGCCGTTGAGCAGCGACGCGGCGTCGCGTCCGCTGTCGACCCGGGCGAGCACGTGCGAGTGCGCGTCGGAGAGCACGACGCCGATGTCGAGGCTGCCGAGCGCGTGCACGAGCTGGCGCATCGGGTCGCGGGCGCAGCGGCTGAGCGGGGTGTCGTTGGTGATGGTGACGTGGCGGTTCGCGCTGCCGTGCGCGTCCACGCCCGCGTGGGCGGAGCGCTGCCACGAGCCGATGATCGGCAATGGCACGGTCGCGTCCGTCGGCGGCGTCGGCGTCGTGCCGGGGACGTGGTCCGCGAGGAAACGGCGGCGGGCCTCGGCGAGTGCTGCGGCGTCGCTGATCATGTTCTCATTCTGCCCCTCGGACGCCGGAAGCGGAACCGTGGACCGGCTGTCAGTCCGCCGAGACGCCGTCGCCGGTCCACCGAGGGGTGGAGTGAACTTGTCTACACCTGTCTGAGACCGTGGTGGGATCGCCTCCCGCGAGGCCCTAGAGTGGGATGAGCAGAACTCGCTCAACAGAAGAGAGAGGAGCACCATGTCGATTCTGAAGCTGTCGCACCGGCCGGAGTACTCGCCTCGACCGGTCGGCTCGAGCGTCGGCCACAGTCGCGCACGTCGATCGGGCAGCGTCGCCCGCGGCGTGCGCCGACTCGTCGCTGGAGCCATCGCGGTCATCGCCGCCGTCTCGCTCACCGCCTGCAGCGCGGGCTCGCAGACGGCCGCGCCCGCGGCCACGAACTCCACGCTGCACATCGGCCTCTCCGCCGCGCCCTCGGGGCTGGACTTCACCACGACCGGTGGGGCGGCGGTGTTCCAGGCGCTCGTGGGCAACGTGTACGAGGGGCTCGTGCGCCTCGACGATCAAGGGGAGATCCAGCCGCTGCTCGCGACGGACTGGACGATCAGCGACGACGGGCTGCGCTACTCGTTCCAGCTGCGTGAGGGGGTGACCTTCCACGACGGCACCCCGTTCGACGCGAACGTGGTCAAGGCGTCGCTGGAGCGGGTGCCACAGTGGACGGCGAACACGCCGAAGAACCTCGCGGCGATCGACCACGTCGAGGTGGTCTCGCCCACGCAGGCCGACGTGGTGCTGAAGACGCCGGACAGCGAGCTGCTGTTCTGGCTGTCGACGGTGCTCGGCGTGATGATCGCGCCGGACTCGGTGGCCGACCTGGCCACGCATCCGAACGGCACCGGGCCCTTCCGATTCAGCTCGTACGATCCCGGCACGCGCATGGTGATGAACCGCAACGACGACTACTGGGGCGACAAGGCCCAGTCAGCGGAGCTGGACCTCTACTACTACGCCGACGCGTCATCCGCCGCCAACGCACTGCGCAGCGGCCAGCTCAACGCGCTGTACGCGGCCGAGGCGTTCGACCAGATCGACCAGTTCAAGGGTGACTCGGCGTACACGGTCTCGGAGGGCTCGACGCCCACGGTGACCGTGCTCTCCATGAACCAGAAGCGCAACCCGCAGCTCGCGGACGTCCGGGTGCGCCGGGCGATCACACACGCGATCGACAAGGACGCGGTGCTCGCCGCCGCCACGAGCGGGCACGGTACGGTGCTCAACGGCCCGAGCGCACCCGGTGACGCCTGGTACGACGCGGACGACCAGGCCGCGCAGGAGGCTGGCGCCTACGACCCGGACCAGGCGCGGCAGCTGCTCGCCGAGGCGGGTGCCGAGGGGCTCACGCTCACCTTCACCGTGCCGAACCGGCCGTACGCGCTGGCGACCGCGCAGGTGATCCAGAGCGATCTGCAGGCGGTCGGCGTGACCGTGAACCTGGAGACGCAGGAGTTCCCGGCGGTGTGGGTGCAGAAGACCATGGGCGACCAGGACTTCGACCTCTCCGTGGTCGCGCACGTCGAGGCGCACAACATGTTCAACTTCGGCAACGACCAGTACTACTGGAGCTACTCGAACGCCGAGGTCGACCAGGACCTGGCCGACGCCGTGGCGACGACCGACGACCAGCAGAAGACCGACGCGATGAAGGCCGCCCAGTCGAAGCTGATCGATGACGCAGCTGCCGTGTGGCTGTACAACGTGCCGAACGTCGTGATCGCGAAGAACACCGAGGGCCTGCCCGAGAACTACTACGGGGCCGGCTACGAGTTCGCGCAGGTCTCGTTCCACAAGTAGCGTGCGCGCGGGCGTGACGGGCTGGTCGGGCGGATGCCAGGCCGGCCCGCTCCGGTGTGCCGCCGCCGGCCGTGAGTGAAGGCCATCGGGCGGTCGGCCCCGTCCTCCGCATGCCCGCCCCGCACTAGACTTCCGTCATGTTCACGAGGATTGTGCGTCGCGTCGTCGCGTTCGCGCTCTCCGCGCTCGCCGCCGCCGTGCTCGCCTTCCTGCTGCTGGCCGTGCTGCCCGGGGACGTCGCCCGCGCCCAGCTCGGCATCGATGCCTCCGACGCCGACGTCGCCCGGCTGCGCGCGCAGCTCGGCCTCGACCGCCCGCTGCTCGTGCGTCTCGGCGACTGGCTCGGCGGGCTGCTGCACGGAGATCTGGGCACCTCGTACGCCACGCAGACGCCGGTGGCCCCGCAGGTGCTCGACGCCGCGCAGGTGACGCTCATCCTCGTCCTCGCGGGCCTGCTCGTCGCCTGGGCGATCGCGCTGGTGCTCGGCACGCTCGCGGGGATGCGCCCCCACCGCCCCGAGGGCGTCGTCGCCGGGCTCGTCGCGCAGGTCGGCATCTCGGTGCCGAGCTTCCTGGCCGGGCTGCTGCTCGTCATCGTGTTCGCGGTGCGTCTCGGCTGGCTGCCCGCCGGCGGGTGGACGGCCCCCGCGGACGGCGTGAGCGACTTCCTCGCGCATCTCGCACTGCCTGCCCTCGCACTGGGGCTCGTGCACGGCTCTGTGCTCGCCCGGTGGCTGCGGGGCTCCGTGCGCGACGTCGCGCACGAGGACTTCCTGCGCACCGCCCGCGCGGTCGGCCTGACCGCGGGGCAGGCCATGTGGCGGCACGGGATGCGCAGTGCGCTCGTGCCCGTCATCGCGGCCAGCGGCGTCGAGTTCGCCTCGCTCGTCATCGGCGCGGTCGTCATCGAGCAGGTGTTCGTCATCCCCGGTCTCGGGTCGCTGCTGCTGCGCGCGGTCGGCACCCGCGATCTGGCCATGATCCAGGCGATCGTGCTCGTCGTCGTGGTGCTCGTGCTGCTGGTGAACCTGCTCGTCGACGTGCTGCAGGCGATCGTCGACCCCCGGCTGCGGGAGCGGGCATGAGCGCGCGGGTGGTGCGGCGGCGTGCGGGACGCGTCCCCTTCATCGTCGGCGCCGTGCTCGTCGGCCTGGCTGTCGCCGCCGTGCTGCTCTCGCTCGTGTGGACGCCGATGGACCCGACCGCCACGGACGCGATCAACCGGCTGCAGGGGCCGAGCGCGGCGCATCCGCTGGGCACCGACACGCTCGGTCACGACGTCGCCAGCCAGCTGCTCGCGGGCGCCCGGCCGCCCCTGCTCGTCGGGGTCGGCGCCGTGGCCATCTCGTTCGCGCTCGGTCTGCCGTACGGGCTGCTCGCCGCCCTCGCCGCCGACTGGTGGCGGGTGCGCTGGGTCGACACGCTGCTCATGCGGGCCAGCGATGTGGCGCAGGCGTTCCCGGCGCTGCTGCTGGCGATCGTGCTCGCAGCCGTCTACGGCGGGGGAACGGTCACCGCGACCGTCGCGCTCGGCATCGGGGCCGCGCCGGGCGTGGCCCGCATCGTCCGCAGCGGGGCCCGTCAGGTGCTCTCGCGGGAGTACGCGCTCGCCGCGCGCGCCTCAGGACGCGGCGCGTGGTTCACCGCGGTGCGGCATGTGCTGCCGAACATCCGGGGCGGGCTCGCCGTGCAGGCGACCGTCGGGTTCGCGATGGCGGTGCTCGCCGAGGCCGGGCTGTCGTACCTGGGGCTCGGCACCGCCGCGCCCGCGCCGTCCTGGGGGCGGCTGCTGCAGGAGTCGCAGGGCTCCATCTACGTGCAGCCGCTGCTCGTGGTGTGGCCGGCGCTCGCGATCGGGCTGACCGTGCTCGGGCTCACCCTGCTCGGCGACGGGCTGCGTGACCGGTTCGACGCGCGGGAGGAGGCGTGATGGCGGCGGATGCTGACGACGTGCTGCTGCGGGTACGCGGGCTCACCGTGCGGGCCGGGGAGCGGACGCTCGTCGACGGGATCGACCTCGACCTGCGCCGCGGGGAACGGGTGGGCCTGATCGGCGACTCGGGGTCGGGCAAGTCGCTCACCTGCCTGTCGATCATGGGGCTGCTCGGCGACGGGCTCGAGCGCGCGGGCACGATCGAGCTCGCGGGCGCCGCGAGTGGTGTGGACGGCCCGGGCGTGGCTGCTCCGGGCAGCGCGGCCGGCGTGGGTGCCTCGGGTGTCGCAGATCCGGGCGATGCGGCCACGCGGATCGACCTGGCCACGCTCGACGACCGGGCGATGGCTCGGCTGCGCGGTCGCCGGCTCGGCATGGTGTTCCAGGAGCCGATGACCGCGCTCGACCCGCTCATGCGGGTGGGCGACCAGGTGGCCGAGGCGTGCGGCGGGCGTGGCCGTGGCATCCGCACGCGGGTCGCCGACCTGCTTGCCCGCATGGGGCTGCCGGAGCGGGTCGCCCGGGCCTGGCCGCACGAGCTCAGCGGCGGCCAGCGGCAGCGCGTGGTGCTCGCGATGGCGATGGCGAACACACCCGACCTGCTGCTCGCCGACGAGCCGACCACCGCCCTCGACACGACCGTGCAGCGGCGGATGCTTGATCTGATGCGCGAGCAGGTCGCCGACGCGCACACGTCCCTGCTGTTCGTCACCCACGATCTCGGGGTCGTCGCCGGGTTGTGTGAGCGGGTGCTCGTCATGGAGCGCGGCCGCGTCGTCGAGGCGGGGCCGATCGGTCGGGTCTTCCGCGCGCCGGGGCATCCCTGCACGCGGCGGCTGCTGGCGGCCGCGCGCCTCGAGGCCAGGCCGCTGCCCCGCGTGCATGCCGCAGACGGCATACGTGCGGAGACCGCGGGGACGCACCCGGTGCACGCCTGCGATCCCGTCGAGCCGATCATCCGGGTGGACGGAGTCACCATGGTCTACGGGCCGGTGCACCGGCGCGGGTGGCCGCGCGTCGCGGCGACCCCGGCGCTCGCGGACGTGACGTTCGACGTGCGGCCGGGGGAGCGGCTCGGGGTGGTCGGGGAATCCGGCAGCGGCAAGTCGACCCTGCTGCGGCTCATCGCCGGGCTCGACCGGCCCACGGCCGGGCGGGTGACCGTCACCGGGCGCCCCGTCGCCGGCAGCGAGCGGACACTGCGCTGGCTGCGCCGTGTCGTGCAGCTCGTCTTCCAGGATCCGATGGGCTCGCTCGACCCGCAGATGCGCGTCGGCGACATCGTCGCCGAGGGGCTAGCCAGGCTGCCCCGGGCCGAGCGGCGGCAGCGGGTCGCCGCACTGCTGCGCCGGGTGGGCCTGCCCGAGGACGCGGCCGGGCGGCATCCGCATCGCTTCAGCGGCGGCCAGCGGCAGCGCATCGCGATCGCCCGTGCCCTCGCCGTGGCACCGCGCGTGCTGCTCGCCGACGAGGCCGTCTCGGCGCTGGATGTGACCGTGCGCGGGGCGGTGCTCGACCTGCTCGACGAGCTCGTCGCCGAGCAGGGACTCACCCTCGTGTTCGTGTCGCACGACCTGGGCGTCGTGCGCGCGCTGTGCGACCGGGTCATCGTGATGCACGCGGGCCGGGTGATCGAGCAGGGGCCCACGGAGCGGGTCTTCAGCGCGCCCGAGCAGGCCTACACGGCCGAGTTGCTCGACGCGATGCCGGTGCTGCCGGGGGCGTGAGGTGCCCAGTGCTGGCTGGCAGACTGCGAAAAGAATGTCTCATATGCATGAGATTGTCTCCCAGAGTGTCAACAGCGCTGCAGCCTGGGAGCACGTGGTCGGGGCTGTGCGCAGGGATGTGGGGCGGTCGTCCATAAGCGCCTGAGAAGTTCTACAATCATTACATTCTCCTTTTCCCCTCCGGTCGCGGACGCGCTGATCCCCGTGCCGGTCGGGTTCGTCTTCGCATCGAGGTGTTCGTGAGCGCTGCCCAGTCCCGTCGGCTTCCCGCCCGTGTGGCCATGCTGATCGTCGGCCTGTTCGTGATGACCGTGGGGGTGGTGCTCATCACCCGAAGTGACCTGGGCACTCCGCCGATCTCGGCGGTGCCGTACGTGCTCAGCCTCGCGCTGCCGTTCAGCTACGGCGAGGTGATGATCGCGTTCAACGCGCTGCTCGTCGTCGTGCAGTGGCCGGTGCTCCGAGGCCGCTTCGGCGCGGCCCAGTGGCTGCAGCTCGTGGTGGGCACCGTGTTCGGTGTGTTCATCGACGTCTCGATGGTGCTGTTCACCTGGCTCGACCCGGGCGCGTACTGGCAGCGTCTGGTCGTGCTGCTGATCGGCTGCGTCGTGCTCGCAGCGGGCATCGTGCTCGAGGTGCGGGCCGGCCTGGCCATGAACCCGGGTGAGGGGCTCGTCGCAGCGCTCGCGCTGCGCACCAGACGAGAGTTCAGTGCGCTGAAGATCGCCTTCGACGTGTCGCTCGTCATCCTTGCCACAGGGCTGTCGCTGGCCATCCTGCACGGCCTCGTCGGGGTGCGCGAGGGAACGGTCATCTCGGCGCTGCTGGTCGGGTTGGTGATCCGGGTGATCACCGCGCTGCTGCCGAGCCACGAGGGGTAGGTCGACTCGGCCGGGTGCTGATCGGCGGGAACACGAGGCAGGCCCCCTCGAGGCTCAGCCACACGAGCGCCGCCCACAGCAGCGTGAGCGCGCCGAGCCAGGCGAGCGTGCCCCCGTCGGCCCCGTCGCCATCGCGGGCACGAGGTTCACCGTCGCCGTGATCGGCGACGACCTCTGGTACGCCCACACACCGGTCATCACCATGGCCCCGGCGGCCTGGGCGGTGGCCAGTCGCGCCCTCGGCGGCACCGGCGAGCCGACGCCTGGCCGTCACCGGCGACCCCGACCGGGATGCCGTGGGCGCCGCGCCCCACACGGCGGCCCGCACCCCGCTGCAGGCGCTCTCGGCGCTGGAGACGTTCCGGTCAGAGATCGCCGCGCACGCGGGCCGGGCACTGCCCTTCGTTGTCAGCCCGCTGACCACCGTGTCCCGGCCGCGGCGATGGCCGTGCTGGGGCTCGCAGGAGCCGCATCCGCCCTGCGAACCGTCACCCATGCTGACCCCTCACCGCACTCGAGAGCAACCGAGGATCGATCTGTGCAACGTCACCCTGACCTGCCCGGACGGGGAAGACCATGTCGGCTACGCGGCGGTCGTGGTCTTCTCATCCACCGCAGGTTTCGGCCCGACCGGGAACACGACCCAGTGGTAGAGCACGAACCGCGCGAGTGTGGTGAGCCCGATGCTCAGGATGTTGACGAGATTGATCACGAGCGGCCCGGCCGGCTGGCCGGTCGCCTGCGCCACGAGCGCGTCACCCGCCCAGACCAGCGCCACGCCGAGGCCGAGGCAGGCCGCGTTCGCCACGAGGAACAGCATCAGCTCGGCGGTGCGCCCGCGGTGCGCCCGGGAACCGAACGCCCACTGCCGATTGCCGAAGTAGGCGTTGACTGTGGCGATCGCAGTAGCGCCGACCTTCGCCCAGACGGCCCCCCAGCCCAGCCAGAGCAGCGCGTTGAACGAGCCGATCTCGATCACGCTGCTGAGCGCGCCGACGGCGAGGAAGCGTCCCGAGGTCGCGAGCAGCCGCCGCAGGGGCGAGGCCGGGCGCGTGGAGACGGTGGACTGCTGGGACATGACCGGTCAAGTCTAGACGTAGGCTTGGGGTGCTGAGGCCCGGGCATGGTGGGCTGTTCCGTTCCCTGAGATGAGGAGTGCATGTGGGCCGACGTGTGGCGCTGGTGATGCCGGCGTACAACGAGCAGGACGGCATCGTCGGATTCTTGGACGAGGTGATCGGTGCGCTCGAGGGTGCAGGGTACGAGGTGACCTGCGTCGTCGTCGACGATCATTCGACGGATAGCATGCCTGAGGTGCTCGATGACTACGCGAGGTCGCATCATGAGTTCAGCGTGGTGCACGCGACGCGGAATTGTGGCCATGGGCCCACTGCGCTCAACGCGTACCGTGAGGGACTCGCACGGCATCCTGATCTGCTGGTCTTTGTCGACGGTGACGGGCAGTTCCTCGGGGAGGACATCGTGCGCGCCCTGCGACTCGCCGAGCGAACCGATGTGGACGTTGTCCATGGTGTCCGCACCGGACGCACCGATCCCTGGTACCGACGCATGCTGACCGCGGCGCTCGGTCTGGTGATCGCCGTCGCAGCCGGAGCCCGCGTGCCGGATGTGAACACGCCGCTGCGGGTGTACCGACCGCAGGCGCTGCGTGCGCTGCTCGGGATCATCCCCGAGGATGCCGTGGTGCCGCACGTCCACTTCTCGCTGGCCGAGGTGCGCGGCGGTCTCACCCGTGCCGCGCTGCCGGTCCACTCGATCCCCCGTCGGGGAGCGACGGCACAGGGCTCGATGTGGGGCGGACGACGCGTCCCGCTGCTGCCGCCGCCTCGGCTGCTCGCTTTCGTGCTCGTCGCGCTGCGGGAGCTGTGGCGGTGGTCGCTGCGGCCTGGATCCACGGCTCGGACGTGCTCCTCGCTCCGCACGGTGTCTCGGTGAGGAAGGCGGTGACGTCCATGCCGGTTCGCACTCGCAGACTGACAGGCACCCTCGCCGCGCTCTTGGTCGCCGGCGTGTGGGCGGTGGTGCTGTTTCAGAGCGTGTTCGTCCACATGCTCTGGGAGGACGAGGCGTTCAACCTCACGGTCGTGCGCAACCTCGTCGACGGTCTCGGCTACACCAGCGACGGTGCACTGAGCGGCAATCATCTCGCCCCGTTCGATGCGCGTATCTCGACCGGGCCGGTCGTGCTGCTGCCCGCAGCCCTGCTGCACTGGCTCGGCATCGACCTCGTGCTCTCCGGCCGTCTGGTGGTCGCTGGGTATGCGCTCGCGCTGGCCGTGGGCCTGTACGTGCTCGGGGTCCGGATACAGCATGCCGGTTTCGTGGGTCGGCCGGTCTCCAGCATGGGGGCGGACAGTTCACGTGTGCGAGGTGACATCAGCTGGGTCGGGCTCGTCGCCGCACTCGTCCCGCTGACCTTCGACACCTGGCTGACGGTGTCGCCGATCCAGGGGCCGGCGGACGTCCTCGGCGAGTTCCCGGCGGCTGCGCTGCTGGTCTGGGCGCTGGTCGTGCTGCCCCGGCGACCCGGACTCGCCGGGCTGCTGGTGGGGCTCGCCGTGCAGTCCAAGCTCGTCACCCTGCTCGCAGTGCCCGGGCTCGTGATCGCCGTGCTGCTGCAGAGCGGCACGATGCGAACCCGCCTCGGCCGAGTGAGCCATGCCGGGGTTATGGCCATGATCCCCACGGCTCTCTACGAATTCTGGGTGCTGCTCACGCTCGGCTGGTGGAGCTACCGGTACGAGCATGTGCGTGGGCTGGTCGCGTTCGTGTTGCGCGGCTACGACAGCGGAACCTCACGAGTCGACAAGCTGCGGCTGTTCGCCGAGGCGTGGTTCCTGCCCCCCGCGATCGTGGCGGCACTGGGAGTGCTGGTTCTCGGCAGTGGCGTCGTGCTGTCCTGGAGGAAGGCGCGATCCCGTGCGCAAAACGACGGACGGCGTGTCCGCTCCGGTCTGGTGCGGCTCGGTCCGCGCGCCACGGTTGCCGTCGCCGCGCTCATCGGTGCGCTGAGCTACCCGCTGTGGTGGGTGAACTCGACCGCGACGCCGTTGTGGATCCGCCATCCAGCGCTGGGGGTCATCACCTTCGTCCCGGTGGTGTTCACCGCGGTGCTCGCACTGCTCGGTGAGGCGATCAGCCGGGCGGGCGGCGGTCATGAGCAAGATGCGTCGGACGACGTGGATGCTCCAGCTGGGCGTGGGATGTGGGCGGCTGCCATCGCCGTGGTGATCGTCGCCGGCGTCGGAGCCCAGTGCGCGGGGTATGTCCGCGGTCAGGTCGCGCAGCCCGCCGTGTTCACGCTCGACGAGCAGCGCGTCGAGGCGGAGGCGCTCCGGCCGTCCGCGGATGCCATCGCTGTCCCATGGGGGCTCACCGTGAGCATGGGAGTGCTCACCGGGGCGCATGTCGTCAACCTCGACGTCCTCGCCGATCGCGAGGATGTCGGCACCGAGACGTACGAGCAAGACGCGTCGACCGTGCAGGGGGTGGAGCGCATCCTCCCAGCGGGAGACACGAGCTGCGGCACGCCGCTGGCGCAGGCTGCGCACTTTCAGCGATGTCAGGCAGTGCTCTGACCTTCTTCGTCCTGTCAGGCATGGGGGCAGGGGGTGCGCTCTGCTGGTCTGTCGGGGCTGGCCGCCATCAGGTGCGGCGCCGGTGGTGGCCGCCGTCTGTGTCTGGGCGAGCGCCGCAGTGAACGCCTCGTCGAAGACCGGGGCCATCGACTCGACATAGGTGCGGGTAGGTGGTTCGCGTCGAGGTAGACGACCACGCCGCCGATCTCGGCCTGGCACAGGCCGTTCAGACAGAACTGCTCGGAGAGATCCATAGTGACGAGCTGGGGATCCTCGGCCAAGGGGATGGGGAAGAACGAGTCGTATGATCTCGGGTCCAGCACCGTCTCGACGGGAACCGCGCAGCGCTCAGCACCGGTGCGGGTGGCCGAGAGCTGTGCCAGGCAGCTGCTCGGCGCCACTGTGAACCGCGGATTGTCGCGCAGGGCGATGACGGGCACGTCCAGCTCGCGCAGCTGCTCGACACGGGTCAGGAAGCGTGAGTCCCGCTGGATGTCCGGCTAGCCCGAGACTAATCGGTTGCCGGTCGTGAACACGACGTCAGGGTGTTCACGGCGGATCTCGTCTAGGGCGATCTGGTTCTGTGCGGCGCAGACGGCCGTGGTGGTGGTGTTCACGGCGAGTTCCGGCTGATCATCAGACTCCGCGTGCATGTCGCATCCGGGGTCGACGATCGCGCGCATGCGCCAGCCGTTCTGCTGTGCCAGATCGCCGAGCAGAGGCGTCCAGGCGTCGACGTGTGGGCTGCCGGTGACGAAGACGGCCGGTGCGGTGACGTCATCGGCAGCACGAGCATCGAGCTTGCATCCCGAGATCTGCTGTCCGTACCGCTTGATCGTGTGACAGGTCTGAGACCATTCCGGCCATTCCGCGCGTTGTTAAGCTGTGTGGAGCCACGTGTTCGTGTTCTGTGGCTTTCGTTTGGCAAGGTTGATTCCGACGGCGTGGGCGGGCGTGGGTGTGCTCGGTCGGGTATAGAAGCGTTTTGGGTGTGTCTGGAAGTATCGTTGCAGGGCTGTCTCGCGGGTCTGCCAGGTCTGGTGTCAGGTGCCGTCGTTGAACAGGGCAATGCCGGAGTGCTTGTGCCCGTGGTCGTACTAGGTCACGTATCCGGCGAGCTAGGAGCGAGCGGTGTCCAGGTCTGTGAATGCCTTGGGACAGCCGGGCCGGTACTTCATGGTTCGGAAGCCAGGCTCGGAGAACGGGTTGTCATCGGAGACGTACGGCCTGTTGTGGGAGAGCTCGATGCCGTGCCTGGTGAGGTGGTCGCGCAGCAGGTTCGAGGTCATCGCGGAGCCGTTGTCGGCATGCACGACCTGCGGGGCCCGTGGGTGGCGATCGCGGTGGCGAGCATCTCGACGGCGGACTGGTCGGACTCACGGTGCTCGACTCGTCAGCCGATGCTCCGTCGGGAGAAGATGTCGGTGATCTTGTAGGCCTTGATCACGACCCCGCGCTATGGCGCGTGCAGGTCGGTGATGTCCCATGACCAGACCTGACCGGGGCCGTTCACTGTCACCGCCGGCTTGCTCCGCGGGGTTCTGACCGTCTCCCGGGTCGGGACCTTCGGGCGCAGCATCTGGTCTTCGATGTCGACCGCGATCCGTCGCTAGATGCGGCGTGAGCCGAGCATGATGCGGCTCTTCGCATCTATCGGTGTAGTTGGGGTTTGAAGCCTCCGGTTTCGAGGAGTGCTCGGGTGGTGTAGTTCGTGAGGTTTCTGAACCCGAGGGCTATCCCGCGGAGGTGTTCGAGGCGCCCGTTGATCGCCTCGGCGGGGCCGTTGGAGGTGTGGGGGCGGTCGAAGTAGGCGAGGATGTCAGCGGCCCGGTGTTTCAGGGTGCGGCCGAGCGTTCGGAGTTCGGTGAGGGCTGCGGGGACCGCGTTCGAGACCGATTCGATGAGCGTTTCCATCGCGGTCCTGCCGGCGGTTCGGTCGGGGGCCCGGTAGGCGCAGAGCATGCGCTGGTAGATGCCCCAGGTGGCCTCGACCTCGACGTGCTCCGAGCTCGTGAACAGGATCATGAGCCGTTCCCGTTGCCGGTCGGTGAGCAGACTGGCCCCGGTGTGCAGGGTGCGTCGGGCCGTGTAGAGCGGGTCTCCGGCCCGGCCACGATGCCCGGTCGTGGTCTGCTGGACGCGCTGCCGGCAGCGGTCGAGGGCGTCGGCGGCGAGGTGGACGACGTGGAACGGGTCCATCACCGTCGTCGCGTCCGGGAGCTCCTCGGTGGCGGCGGTCTTGAACCCGGTGAATCCGTCCATCGCGACGACCTCGACGTGCTGCTTCCAGCCGTCGGGGCGTTCGGCGAGCCAGGTCTTGAACGCCTGTTTCGAGCGGCCGGGGACCATGTCGAGCAGCCGTGAGGGCCCGGTCCGGTTCCTGACGGGGGTGAGGTCGATGATCACGGTCACGTACTTGTCTCCGGCCCGGGTGTGTCGCCAGACGTGCTCGTCGACACCGATCACGGTGACCCCGTCGAAACGGTGGGGGTCGTCGATCAGGACGCGCCTGCCCTCGCCGGTGATGGCCCGGTTGGCGGTGTGCCAGGACACCCCGAGGTTCGCGGCGACCGCTGCGACGGAGAGGTACTCGCACACGATGGCCTCCAACGCCCAGACCGCGCCTGCCCGGGAGAGCCTCGCCTTCGGCTCCGCCGCCTTCCCGGTGTCCTGCCGCCAGAGCTTCCCGCACTCGGCACACCGGTAGCGGCGGATCCGGAGCTGAAGCGTCGTGGGCCGCCGTCCGAACGGGACATGCGCGAGCCGGCGGGCCACCGTGTCCCGGGCAACGCCACGCCCGCCGCAAGCGTGACACCAGTCGTCTGCGTCAACGACGCGGCAGGCGATCACCGCCCGAGACGAATCCACGCGTTGGCCCACGGCTTCCAGACCGAGCTCGTCGAGACGGGCGAAAGTATTCAGATCGGGTACGTCGAAGATAGCGTGGTGCAAGTGAAAGCCTTGCTCTCAGAGAGTCAGATCTAGACACTCCGATTCTCTCGCGGGGCCCTCACCCCCCGCACTCAACCCCTCACAGCAACACCACCACTACACCGATCATTACGAAGAGCCAGATTGCCCATTACCGTGTTAGGTGCCCCTGATGGTTGGGGGTGGTTGCTGGCCTTGGTATGACTGTCTTGCCCTGTCGTTGTCATGATCCGGGGGGTGTTGTCGCCGAGTGTCAGAGTGCCGGGTGACTGCTGATAGGGACACGACCCAGCCGAAACGTGCTGAGGCAAACGGGCTCTTCGTACTTCAGGTGGGGATGACCCTGTCGAGTCCGCCGGCGATGAGGAGCATTCTTAGTCGGTAGTTGTCGAGGTTGCGGAAGCCGCGGGCGATGCGGCGGTGGAGTTCGATCAGGCCGTTGACGGCCTCTGCTCCGCCGTTGCTTGCGCCGCCGGTGGTGAAGTAGCCCAGGAACGCATCGCGCCACTGTTTCAGGGTTCGGCCCAGGCGAGCGACTTCGGGGATCGGGCAGGTCGGGAAGCCGGCCAGGATCTTCTCGGCGAGCTCACGGCCCTGGGCGGGGGTGTCGGCGTGGTACACGGCTCGGACACGTTGCGCGCATTGCCAGGCGATCCATACCTCGTCGTGGCGGTCGTCGGCGGTGATCGCCGCATTGAGTCGGGCGAGTTGCCGGCTGGTGAGGTTCTCGGCCCCGGCGCGCAGGATGTTGCGGATCTTGTACAGCGGGTCGTCTTTGCGTCCACGGTGCCCGAGGGGGTCTTGCTGGACGCGGCGGCGGACATCATCAACCATCTGGGTTCCGAGTTTGACTACGTGGAAGGCGTCCAGGACCGCGGTCGCATCCTGCAGTTGGTCATCGATGGCGTTCTTGTAGCCACGAAACGGGTCCAGCGTCGCGACCTCGACGCGGGCACGGAACGGCTGACCTCGTTCTTTCAGCCACTGTTTGTACACGGTGCCGGAGCGGCCCGGGACCAGGTCCAGTAACCTAGCTCGGATGCGTCCGTGCTTGTCACGGGTCAGATCGACCATCCCGGTCAACTCTTTCGGGCCACGCTTGGCGATGCTGACGTGATGCCACAGATGCTCATCGACACCCAGGATGATCACACCGGCGAATCGGGCCTCGTCCGCGGCGGCGGCCTCCAGGATCGGCTTGATCGATTCCCACACGGTGCGCCAGCTCGCGCCGAGTTGGCGAGCGGCACCGGCGATACTGGCGTGCTCACGACGAACCTGATGCACCACCCACCAGCACGCCCGGGTGGTGAGCATCGCCCGCGGCGCGGCGACCCGCTCGTCCTGCTCGGTGAACGTGTGGACCGGGCACGCAGGCTCGACACACTCCCAGGTCCGTTCCCGCCACCGCAGCACGACCGGCCGACCCATGCACGGCACATCGACCAGCCGGACCGTGCGCCGGCCATGACTCGACGCGACCACCCCACACCCCGGGCAGCCCACCACGCCAGGGGCCGACTCCATCGTGATCGTCAGCGAACCGTCACCGGCCCGCTCGACGCCGATCACGTGTAGCCCGTCCAGGCCGACCAACAGATCACAATTGGAGCAGTACTCATCAACATGATGGCAGCGCGCCGCGCAGCCCGTAGGCTCAGACACAGGTCGGGGTCCTTGCTCGTCAGAAGTGTGGTAACTCCTGATCCTGAGGGCCCCGACCCCCTACACCACCGACCCCAGCCTCACCGGCGTGTCACAACCACCCCCACCTGAAGTACGAAGAGTCACTAAACGATAGGGACACCCCCCCCAGAAGCGTCGCACCTGTGCCCAGGCCTCGCGGACGCGTACGCCGGGCAGTCGGCGCAGCAGCGAGCCCGTCATGAAATAGGCGGAGATGAAGAAGAACAGGTCGACAGCACCGGAGACGCGGTGGAACCAGATGTGGTAAGCGGCCACGAGCAGTGCGGCGATGGCGCGCAGTCCTTGGATGTCGTAGCGATAGGTGGGCTTTTCAGGCATGACCGAGTCATGCCGGGGGCACCTCGATGCGCTGTCAGCGTGCCCGTGAGAAAGGAAACAGTTGATGAAGTGTGCGACGGAGGAAACGGCCGGGTGTATTCGCCTCAGTGACCTGTTGAAGGGCTGAGAGCTGCTGGGCGAGTTTCTGGACGTTCTGATTGAGCTGATCCAGTCGGATGTCCAGGTTCTTCTCAATCTCGTTCTGGCGTGCGAGCACTGCCATGGTCGCACTGTGCAGGTGCTCGTGCAGACTCTGAGCCTGCTGCTCGAACAGCTTCGCTCGGACCAGCCGGTCGCCCCAGCCACGTGCCTGCACGTCAGCCAGAAAGTGTCGCTCTCGGACGAGTCTGTCAATCTGTTGGTGCAGGTCTGCCCATTCGTTGACGGTGTTTCCAGCTGTGCCAGCGGAACCTTTCGGACGCTGATGGTAGAACGCAAGGGGTTCCCCGTCTATGAAACCGATCGTGGTCACGGTCAGTACGCGGAGGTAGAAATCCCAGTCGCCGACGACGGGGAGCGATTCGTCGTACAACCCGACCTCATCATGGAGATCGCGTCGATAGAGGCAGGAAATGGGCACGCCCTGATTGGAGATCGCCATGCGGCTGGCATCGATTTCTGTGATCTCCGGGGCATAGAGTTCACGGGAATCCTCGATGATCTGGTTCCCATCGACATGCTCATGCACGATCTCAGTGCGGGTCATCACTGCTCTGGAATCGGAGGATTCGAGGTATCGAACCGTCTGGTTGAGGAAATCCGGGTGCCATGTGTCATCGTCGTCGTGGATTGCGAGAAAAGTCGATGACGAGGCTCGGATGCCCGCGTTTGAAGCGGACTCCATCCCTGTGCTCTCTTGTCGGTGCAGAACCTGAACTCGGGTTCGTGTGTCAGGAGGAAGATCGTCGACGATCTCATCTACCGGGGCAGGCTCGCCACCATCATTGACGACTATGGCGGACCAGTCAGCGTAGCTCTGGCGCTGGGCGTCATCGAGGGCTCTGGCCAGGAAATATGGGCGGTTCTTCGTTCGGATGATGATAGCCACCGAGGACTGCCGCTGACCGTGCATGCCACACGTCCTCTCTGATCGGTTCTCGGGGGCAGGGCAAGCAGCGTTGACGGCGCCCTCGCCCGGGTAGGCTAGCATGACGTGGTCTTGGGCGGCCGCAGGCTTCCGCGCCATCGGAAAGGACAACGACTCCATCGTGACAGACGCAGACACTGATCTCCTCATCGTCGGCTCCGGCTTCTTCGGCCTCACCATCGCCGAGCGAGCGGCCACCCAGCTCGGCCTCAAGGCCACCATCATCGAGCGGCGCGGCCACATCGGCGGCAACGCGTACAGCGAGATCGACCCCGAAACCGGCATCGAGTACCACAAATACGGGGCGCACCTGTTCCACACCTCGAACGAGCGGGTGTGGGAATACGTCAACCAGTTCACCTCGTTCACGAACTACCAGCACCGGGTCTACGCCACACACAACGGCGAGGTGTTCCCGCTGCCGATCAACCTGGGCACCGTCAACCAGTTCTTCCGTGCGGCCTACGGCCCGGACGAGGCCCGTGCGCTGATCGCCGAGCAGGCGCAGGAGCTCGGCGGCAAAGAGCCGGAGAACCTGGAGGAGAAGGCGATCTCGCTCATCGGCCGCCCGCTGTACGAGGCGTTCATCAAGGGCTACACCGCCAAGCAGTGGCAGACGGCCCCGACGAAGCTCAGCCCTGAGATCATCACCCGGCTGCCCGTGCGGTACACCTACGACAACCACTACTTCAAAGACACGCACGAGGGCCTGCCGGTCGACGGGTACACGCCGTGGCTGGAGCGGATGGCCGATCACCCGAACATCGAGGTGCGGCTGAACACCGACTTCTTCGACGAGTCGCAGCCGCTGAACAAGACCGCGATGGCTGGGAAGGTGCCGATCGTCTACACCGGCCCGATCGACCGCTACTTCGATCACACGCTCGGCGCGCTCTCCTGGCGCACGCTCGACTTCGAGAAGGAAGTCAAGCCCACCGGTGACTTCCAGGGCTGCGCGGTGATGAACTACTCGGATGAGGACGTGCCGTTCACCCGCATCCACGAGTTCCGGCACTTCCACCCCGAGCGTGACTACCAGACGGAGAAGACGCTCATCATGCGCGAGTACTCGCGCTTCGCCGGCGGCGGTGACGAGCCGTACTACCCGGTGAACACGCCGGAAGACCGCGAGAAGCTCGAGGGGTACCGCAAGCTCGCCGAGGCCGAGCCGAACGTGCTCTTCGGCGGCCGGCTTGGCACCTACAAGTATCTGGACATGCACATGGCGATCGGCTCGGCCCTCAGCCGGTTCGACAACGTCGTGCGCGGGTGGTTCGCATGAGTCAGAAAGAATATTCGCCGATTGGGCATCTGTTCGAGCTCTCCCGCCCGGACGAATGGGACAAGCTTAACGAGCGGCTGACGGAGCGTCAGCGTCGTCTGGCGATCGCCGCCATGTCCTATCATGCGCTGCTCAACCCCGACCGGGAGTTGGAGTACCGATTCGGGCTCGGTCGCAAAGACCAGTACCCGCGGCTGACGGACGGCTCATCCTTGGATGGTGTTCTCGTCGATGACACCGAAAGCTTGGGTATCGTCCATGCGCGTGGAGTCGCTCCTCACACGACTGCTTTTCCCGCGCATTATTGCATCGGTGATCAGCTGGCACCGGATCCGAATCAGCGGTTCATTCTGCTCACCCCCGATGAAGCGACAGATGCGGATGTTCGCGGGGCATGGCAGGAGAGGTTCCCGCAGCGTGTCTACGATCAGCTTGAGCGCACGGCTCCTGCGATCCTTGACGTGATCAGGGAGCAGACGACCCGATGGCGGTTGCGCCATCTGCATGAGCAGGTGCCTCCACGGCGTGTACTCACGGCCTCGGAGGAAGCCCGGGCCCGGGGCATCCGGAGGCCGGTTCAGGACGTCACGCCCGGGGATCCGGTGAGTGGTGCACGTCCAGCGGTCATCGTCGGCATGCACTGGCTGCAGACCGGCGGTGCAGAGCGGTGGGCAATCGAGACGGTCGAGCTGGTTAAACAGGCTGGTCTGCTGCCCATCGTCATCACTGACCATGAGTCGCAGCAGCCATGGATCACGCGGCCTGAGATGGACGGCGCTCTGGTGCTCCCGCTCACCTTTCCTAGTCAGGAGCGCGCGGGTGACGAACCGCTACTCCGAGCATTGATCGAGGCGTTCGACCTTCGCGGAGTGCTCGTGCATCACAGTCAGTGGCTGTATGATCGACTCCCTCAGCTGAAGCGCTTTCGACCGCAGGCGGAGGCCATCGACAATCTGCACATAATCGAGTACACGGGGGGTGGCTTCCCCGCTGCAGGAGTGCATGAGGATCGATTCATCGATGAACATCTCGTGATCTCTCCGCAGCTCAGCGACTGGCTGACGAAGACGAATCGCATCGATCCGGCAAAGGTTGTACTGGCACCTCTGTCTGGCCTCACTGTGAAGGACATCCGGTCACCTGAGCCGCGGGAGGCATCAGCACCGTTCGTCGTCAGTTTCGTTGGGCGTCTTGCACGGCAGAAACGGCCGGATGCCTTCCTTCTTCTCGCTCGCAGGCTGATGAGGGAGAACCCAAGAGGCTACAGATTCATTCTGCACGGTGACGGCGAGATGAATGAGACCGTGGCAGCGTTGATCGCCCGCCTTGGTCTCGCCTCTGTTCTGGAATGGCGTCGGTCGGATCAGCCCGTGCGTGACACGCTCGGTGAATCTGATCTGCTGGTGATCACCTCGCGAAACGAGGGGATCACCCTCACCACGTTTGAAGCTACTGCTGCCGGGGTTCCGGTGCTCTCCACGGATGTCGGCTCGCAGAGGACGGTCATTCCATCCGAGGGCCTGCTCCCACGTGGAACAGCACGCATGGTCAGCAGTGGCTCACAGGTAGTCCAGAACCTGGCTGCGGATGAGGCGCTTCGCCTCCAGCTGTGGAGCGAGGAACGACGTCTGATCGATCAGTTCACAGCGCGGCCGTCGGCCACGGAATGGATGAGAGGCAGGATCGACTCATGGGCGTGAAGGTCGCCGCGGTCGTCGTCACGTACAACCGTCTCGAGAAGCTGAAGAAAGTCCTCGCTGCTCTCGAACGGCAGACTAGACGGCCCGATGCCTTGGTTCTGCTCGACAACGCCTCTACAGACGGGACTCGGGAATTCCTTGATGCATACCAAGGGCCGTTCGACCGCATCGATGTGACGCATCTGTCTGTGAACACGGGTGGTGCGGGCGGATTCTCTGCGGGGATGAACAGAGGGTATGCGCTCGGCGCTGACTTTGTCTGGGTCATGGATGATGATGGCTACCCCGAGCCGGAAGCCCTCGAACGGCTCGAAGCCGGGTATCAGGCCGCTGTTCAGGTGAGTGGCCCCAATGTGCCCTTCGCCTGTTCGATGGTGAAATTCATCGATGGGACCATCTGTGAGATGAACAATCCAGTGCCCACATGGGACTGGGGGCGAGCACTCGCACTCGGGGTGAACGTTGTGACCGTCGAACGCTGCTCGTTTGTCTCCGTCCTGATCCCGCGCTGGGTGCTGGAGATGTACGGGCTGCCGTACAAGGAGTATTTCATCTGGTTCGACGATGCCGAATACACGACGAGAATCTCTCGGACCTGTCCAGGTGTGCAGGTTCTCGACAGTGTGGTGATCCATGACATGGGGCGCAACAAAGGTGTCAACTTTGGCATGATCGATGAGCACAATGCGTGGAAGTTCCGCCACGGCATCCGCAACGAGGCTTCATATCACCTGCATCATGAGGGACGAGCCGAATACCTACTGTTCTGCGCCACTGTCGAGCGTCAGATGCGTCGAGGCGGGGTGGACCCGCGGCTCCGCGTGCAGATGACGAAGGAACTTCTAGCGGCTGTCCGGTTCAACCCGGTGATCGACTACCCGACTCCTTCCGCTGAAGTCGCGGAGCTGGGAGCATGAACGCTGGGCGTCTGCGTATAGACTCGCTCACCGGGTTGCGGTTCTTTGCTGCCATCTGGGTGGTGCTCTTCCACATTCGGGGTAATCTTCAGCAGGAATACCCGGTGGCTTATCGTGTGGTGGAACCCGTGATTGCCTACGGCGAGTATGGTGTCGATCTGTTCTTCGCGCTGAGCGGGTTCGTCCTAGCTCTCGCATACAGTGAGCGGCTTGGCCAGCGGTGGTCGTGGAAGGCGACTGGGAAGTTCTACTGGGCTCGCTTCGCTAGGATCTGGCCGGCTTACTTCTTCATGCTGCTGTTCACCGCCTTCTGGCATCTGAGCTTCGTCTGGAGAGACATCGCCGATCCGGTGGCTCCTCGTGACCTGTCATGGGGGAGCTTTCTCCGGCAAGCGTTGATGATCGTGCTCTGGACTGAGCCGAACAGTGATCGGCTCACGTGGAATGGAGCCGCTTGGACAGTCTCCGCGGAGATGCTGGCTTATCTGGTGTTTCCGGCCTTCGCGTTGATCGTGCATCGGCATGTGTGTCAGGCACGAGCTCGCACGTTAGCCGCTTGGACACTGCTGCTCATCCTGCCGTTGGGGATCGTGGCGATGCGATCAGGGCTGTATGCTCCATGGATGTGGGTGCTGCGCATCGCCTGCTCGTTCGGTGCTGGCTACATGGCCTTCTTCCTCATGCTTCGCATCCGTGGCCGCACATGGGCCAAGCGCTGGAGTGGGGCATTTGTCGGCATCTCGCTTGTCGGCGCGTTTCTCTGGCTCAGCTTCTGCCTCGGTCTGGGGGAGCATGACAGGGGCAACATCGTCATCGTGCTCTTCCCCTTCCTCCTGACGGCGCTGTCCATCGACCGTGAGTGGATCGCCAGACTGATGGAGCTGCCGGCAGCACAACTCGGAGGAAAGATCTCCTACAGCATTTACTTGGTGCACATGCCGATCATCGAGATTCTCTGGTACCTGCAGACATACCACAAGAGCACATGCAGCCCTGATCAGCCCGCGGCGAAGATCGGCTTCCTGCTCATCCCGATCGTGGTCACGCTCGCCGGATACCTGCTCTGGCGTTTCATCGAAGAACCGGCCCGAAGAATGTTGAAGAAGGTGATCTCGTGATGCCTGACAACTGGTGGGCGTTCAGCATAGCTGTCGTAGTGGGGGTGGTGCTCTTTTGGGTGCCAGGGCTGGTCGCTCTGCTCATCGCCCACCATCGAGCCCCATTGGGAGCACTCCTTGCCGTGCCTCCAGTGATCAGCGTTGCGGTGGTCGGCGTCGCTGCCGTGATGCTGCAATTGATCGGCGGATCGTGGACTCTGGCATCCGCCGGAGCTGTTGTCATCGTCAGTGCTGTGCTTCTCGGCGTCGTGCTGCGTGTGTCTCGAGCCCCGAAATGGCAGTGGTCAGCATCGGGCATAGGGTTCAGGCGGGCATGGTGTGGAGCAGCCATCGGTGGCGTGACGCTGGCTGTCCTCTTCTTACAGGCACTGCCGGCCCCGGAGGCCTTCGAACAGACCTTCGACACTGCCTTCCATCTCAACGCGGTTCAGTACATCGTGCAGCACGGAGACGGGTCGGCATTGACCGTCTCGTCGATGACGGGGAATGGCGGTTTCTACCCGACTGCCTGGCATGATCTGGTCTCACTGGTTGTGATGGCCACAGGTGTTCCGGTTCCACTCGCGGCCAACGCGCTGAACACAGTGATCATCGGGGGCGTCTGGCCTTTGGGCATGGCCTTCCTGGCCTGGGCTCTCTGGCCGGCGCAAGGCTGGGCGGGTTTCGCCGCCGGTGTTCTCTCCGCTGCGATGCCGAGCTATCCGTTCCTTTTCTTCTACTTCGGATCGTTGTATCCGAATCTGCTGGGGCTGGCAGTGCTGCCGGCCAGCTTGGTCATCGGGCTCCGAGCGGTGCGACTCGTGCCGCAACTCGATGCCGAGTCGACGATCAGCAGCCTGATCATCCTCGCCGTGGCAGTGGCTGGGTTGGGGCTTGCGCACCCCAACGCGCTGCTTGCTGAGATTGCTGCCATGGTCATCGCAATATCGGTACAGGCAGTGGTTCAGGCAAAAGCCCACTGGAACTGGTGGTCGGGCGCTGCTCGAATGGGCATGATCGCTTCCGTTGTTCTGTTGTGGTCGGCTTTGCTCTTGGTCTGGCGCACTGTGCGGCCAGACCCGACGCAGGCTCATCTGGAATCTGGGCTGACAAGCGCCCACGCAATCGGGGAGGTGCTCACCAATGCGCAGGGGAGCGGAGTCGTCGTTGCGGTGGTCTCTGCGTTCATGCTGGTTGGGGGATACTTGCTGATCAGACGCCGGGATCTCTTCGTCGTTGTACTTTGGGCATTGACTGCCATGACATTCGTCATCGTCGCGGGCAGTCCATCGGCGCGCCTGCGCTTGCTCTTCGGCGGAGTCTTCTACCAGGATGCGAACCGGATCGCTGCTCTGCTTGCTGTGCCTGCGGTGCTGCTGGCTGCATTTGGCATGAGCACGATGCTTGAACGGCTTGGTGGATGGCGAGGCCCCCACACGGCTCGTGCGCTGACCGTGATGATCGTCATTCCCGGAATCGTCTGGCCGCAGTCAGCAGGTCTCGACCATCTGCACTGGTCCTTTCAGGTTTTCGACAGCTCGGTCATGATCCGATCTTCGGAGATGGAAGTCGTTCAAGACCTGACCCGTGACGTGCCGGCTGATGACAGGGTCATGGTGATTCCGATCGGTGGAGGCGTCTTCGCCTATGCCTTGACCGGCAGAGAGGTCACCCCTGAACACTTCTTCTACACGGAGACCGACGCAGAGCAGTACATCCGTGAGCATATTGATGAATCTTCGACGCCACAGCTCTGCGCCGCACTGCAGGACTCGGATGTCCGATACCTCCTCGATTTCAACAGGATCACAGTGGGGATTCCCAGCGGTCCGGACCTCGAAGATGGGGGGGCCAACAACACCCGGCTGATCGAGCAGGATGGGGATGCAAGACTGTTGAAGATCACCGCCTGCGGGCTGGACTGACGGAACGGAAGGGAAAGATGACGCGGAAGAGCAGTCGCGAGGAACTCACGTGGCTGATTGTCCCTCTATACAACGAAGGGCCAGTCGTCGGGGAGGTGATCGCCGAGGCGGTCAAGACATTTCCACACATCGTCTGTGTCGATGATGGCAGTTCCGATGGGTCCGGTGACGTCGCGTTGGACGCCGGAGCCGTCGTGCTGAGACACCCGATCAATCTGGGACAGGGAGCGGCGCTGCAGACCGGTCTGACCTTTGCGCTCGGGCATGATCCGCAGGCGTGTTTCTTCGTCACCTTTGACTCTGACGGACAGCATCGCACCGAGGATGTGCAGCACATGATCCGCAGACTCGATGACGATGATCTGGACGTGGTGCTCGGCAGTCGATTCCTTGATGATGAAACGAATATGACTAGATTGAAGCGCGTGATTCTGAAAGCAGCTGTCGTATTCGAGAACCTCACCACCGGCATCCGTCTGACGGACGCGCATAATGGTCTTCGCGCCTTCAGCCGGCACGGGGCCCAGCAGATTCACATCACACAGAATAGGATGGCGCACGCGTCGGAGATCACCTCCCAGATCGCGCATGCACATCTCCGGTATGCAGAAGAGCCGGTGCACATCCGGTATACGGACTACAGCAGAGCGAAGGGGCAGTCGGTGTGGAACGCCGTCAACATCCTCGGCGATCTGTGGCTGCGCTGATCGAAGGAGCACATTCCATGAGTCAGATTCTCATAAAGATCGTTCTCATCGTGGCCTTCGGGCTGCTCGCGCTGTACCTCATAGCGCCGATATCCGGTCAGCGTGGGCTGGCCATTCGCAAGATCGTCTATCTGCTTCTTTTTGCTGGAGCGGCCCTGGCCGTGCTGTTCCCATCATGGATCAGCCAACTGGCCAGATCGCTCGGCATCGGGCGCGGCACCGACCTGCTGCTCTATGGACTCATAGTGGTCTTCCTCGGCGTCTCATTCTCATTGCGCCGGAAGATCAAGATGCAGGAGGTCGCTATCACAGAACTCGCTCGCAGCATCGCTATCGACAATCCTCGTCTTCCCGGGGCGTCTGACGCTTCGAGCAGGTGAGCACGCGACGATCAGGTCTCGCTGGCACCGGTGTCGCCAGCGTCGCATCGGCGACAGTGTTCGCTGCCGCGAGTGGCTTTGTCGTGACATTGCTCGCTGCGCGACTGCTTCAGCCCGCTGAGTATTCGCAGTTCGCCACGGCCTGGGCGATTCTGTATATGGCTGTCGCAGCGCTGAACGGTGTTCAACAGGAGACAGCGCGATCGACGACGGAGCTGCAGCGTACTCGACAGCCGGGGGACCATGCGATGCCGGCCGTGCTGCTGCTGGCTCTCGTCGTGGGGCTGGACGTTGTTGTCGTCCTCTTCGTTGTCCCGGGTTACGCCATGCTTGCTGACGGGGCGATCTGGTTTGTCTCGTTCATGGTGTTCTTCATCGCTGGACAGATGCTTCTGTCGGGAGCGCTGGTCGGCACTGATCGGCTCGCCTCTTATGCGTCAGTGACTATTGTCGAATCCGGGGTTCGGCTGGCCCTGTTCCTGTTGTCTGCTGTGTCCCTGCTCCGTGGTGATCTGTTCAGTCTGGTAATCTATGCAATGGTTCCATTCCTCGCCTGGTTCGTAGTGGGAATTCCAACCGGATGGGTGAGGACAACAGTGGCCGTGCGTGGTGAGGGCAGCTGGCGGCGACAGCTTCGGTCGTACCTGACGGTCGGTGCCGCCGCGTTGGTGACCGGCCTATTGACCACAGGCATGCCGGCGCTGCTCTCAGGGATGCTCCTGGGAGCGGATGCGGGCACACTGGGTACGATCATTCTCGTCGTGACGCTCACTCGGGCACCATTGATGATGCCGCTCACTGCTTTTCAGAGCACCATTGTGGCGTATCTCGTGAAACGACGGTTGGACATTCAGATTGTGCTCAAGACCGTGGTGGCTGTGATCGGGGGAGGCATCTTTCTGGCTGCGTTGGCGGGCATGATTGGGCCGCTGCTGCTGCGTTGGCTGTTCGGAGACGCTTACGCGGCCACCGGGTGGATCCTGTTCGGGGCGACATTTGCCTCGATCAGTCTGGCGCTGTTGTTTCTCACTGGGGCATGGGTGCTCGCTAGGGGGAGCCAGAGCGGTTACCTGTTTGTCTGGGCTGCAGGAGCGGTCGGCACAATCGGGTGCCTTCTCATCCCGTTTGACCCCTGGTCGAGGACCATAATTGCTCTGACGCTGGGCCCTTTGACTGGCGTGTTGATCGGAGTATTTCTGTCTGCACACAACAGTCGAGATGGTTCTTTACCGTTGTCTATGTAGGCGACTAATTGCTTTGCGGAGAGCCCCTCCAATGGGAGTCGGCCTGCTGCTCTGCTGGAAATCTGGGTTTTATTTTGGAGGTTTGTGGGCGAATACTGATACAGTTCTGAGAATTCCAGGTGATGCCGTTCCCCTGTCAGCCAATAGGGAAGATCGGTCCGGCCGAAGCGTTCCACGCGAAAGCCTGTTGTCGACTCAAGTAAATCGGTCAGCGAGTCGATTTGGGAATGAGATGAGTGCGCAAGCGGGCCAGCATCGCATGCAGGCGTGAGGTGATGTGCAGTCGAGATGCACGTGCGGACCGTCGCCAGCCAAGGGCCTCGAAGATGGCGGTTTGAGCCTCGAAGAAGTGCTGTTCCTCAGTGAATCGCGGGCCATTTATTGCCTGTGCAGATGACACAGAACGAGCGTGACGGCGGTATTGGAATGTTGGTGCACCCCCGTCAATGAACATCGCCCCACCGCGGACGAGCACCTTCACCAAGAGATCGAGATCGATTGTGACGAGGGCTTCCGTGTCGAAGCCTAGCGGCTGGATGGCATCAGTTCGCCATGCAAGCGACGGGAAATAGCTCCAATTGCCGCTCATGAGACTCGCCGCAAGCCGATCGCCACTATGGATGCCGGGGACTCCGCGATGTGGGCGGAGCACTGCCTTGACGCGGTCTGCCAGGGGTGTGGTCGCAGTTCCGGACTTGTCGATGACCTGAACAACAGGTTGGTAGACGTCGAACTGGTGCGCGGCGTCCGCGGCGCACAGCCTTGTAGCATACCCGGGGAGGAGACGATCGTCATCACCGAGGAAAACGGTGAACTTACCCGTGCTCAGGGTCAAGCAACGTTGGAAATTAGACCCCAGGCCGAGATTCACATCATTTCTCAGATAGGTGACCCTGTTGTTGTCGAGCTGGTCGAGCCAAGGGCGAATGTCCCCATATGGGCTCTGGTCGTCGACGATGGTCAGTCGCCAGTCCCCGGGCTGCCTGAGCACGCTCATCACCGTCTGCTGGAGAAAATCTACAGAGCCGTAATATGGGATGAAGAAGTGTACGTATGAGCTCTTTGCAGGCATGACAGGTTTCAAATCTTGCTGAGCAGTTCGAGTAGCCGTTTGCCGTATCCGCTTTTGCGGAGTGGTTCGGCGGTGCGGCGGAGGTCGTCGTCTGTGAGGAATCCTTGCCGCCAGGCGGTTTCTTCGGGGGAGCCGATGAACAGCCCCTGCCGAGCCTGGACGGTGCGGATGAAGTTGGTGGCGTCGTTGAGACTGTCGAAGGTGCCGGTGTCGAGCCAGGCGGTGCCGCGGGGGAGGACTTCGACGTGGAGCTGGCCTCGTTCGAGGTAAGTGCGGTTGACGTCGGTGATCTCGAGTTCCCCGCGGGGTGAGGGCTTGAGGGTCTTGGCGATGTCGATGACCTGGTTGTCATAGAAGTACAGGCCGGGGACGGCATAGTCGCTCTTCGGGTGGACGGGCTTCTCCTCAAGGGAGATGGCCTTGCCGGTGTGGTCGAATTCGACGACGCCGTAGGCGGTGGGGTCGGAGACCTGGTAGCCGAACACGGCGGCGCCGGTGATGTGGTTGAAACGTTTCAGCTGGGTGCCGAGCCCGGCACCGTAGAAGATGTTGTCGCCGAGAACAAGGGCGACGCTGTCGGAACCGATGTGGTCTGCGCCAAGGATGAAGGCCTGGGCGAGCCCGTCCGGGGAGGGCTGGACCTTGTAGGTGAGGTCGATGCCGAACTGGGAGCCGTCGCCGAGCAGGTGGCGGAACTGTTCCTGGTCGTGCGGAGTGGTGATGATGAGGATATCCCTTATCCCGGCAAGGATCAGGGTGGACAGGGGGTAGTAGATCATCGGCTTGTCGTAGACGGGCACGAGCTGCTTGCTGATGCCGTACGTGATCGGATGCAGTCTGGAGCCGGTCCCCCCGGCGAGGATGATGCCACGCATGCAACCCATTCTCCCACACGGCGCACGCCCGACGCTCTGCGAAGCCTCGGGCACGCGGGTGGCCCGGTAGACTGGTGGGCATGACTGAGCTTGTGGTGACCGGTGGAGCGGGGTTCATCGGGTCGAATTTCGTGCGGCATGTAGTACGGGTCAGGCCCCAGTGGCATGTGACGGTGTTGGACAAGCTGACATATGCGGGAAATCTGGCAAATCTGGCTGGTCTGCCGGAGGACCGGGTGGCGTTCGTGCGTGGGGATGTCGCGGACGCGGATGTGGTGGATGGCGTGGTGGGCGCTGCGGATGCGGTGGTGCATTTCGCGGCGGAGTCGCACAATGACAACTCGCTGCGGGACCCTCGGCCGTTCGTGGACACAAATCTGGTGGGGACGTTCACCCTGTTGGAGGCGGTGCGTCGGCATGGGGTGCGGTTCCATCACATCTCCACGGACGAGGTGTATGGGGATCTGGCGCTGGATGCCCCGGCCCGGTTCACAGAACACACCCCATACAACCCGTCATCGCCGTACTCGTCGACGAAGGCGGGCAGCGACCTGCTGGTGCGGGCGTGGGTGCGGTCATTCAACGTCCAAGCGACGATCTCGAACTGCTCGAACAACTACGGGCCGTACCAATATGTGGAGAAGTTCATCCCCCGACAGATCACGAACGTCCTCTCCGGCATCAGGCCGAAACTGTATGGGGCGGGGTTGAACGTGCGGGACTGGATCCACACGGAGGACCATTCCTCCGCGGTCGTGGAGATCCTCGAGCACGGCCGGATCGGGCAGACGTACCTGATCGGCGCGGACGGGGAACAGAACAACCTGACCGTGGTGCGCATGATCCTGGAGCTGATGGGGCGTGACCCGGACGACTTCGAGCATGTCAACGACCGGCCCGGCCATGACCGCCGGTATGCAATCGACTCCACGAAGTTGCAGGAGGAGCTCGGCTGGCAGCCCCGATACACGAACTTCCGGGAGGGTCTGAAGGCCACGATCGACTGGTACACGGCTCACCGAGACTGGTGGGAGCCGGTCAAGGCCCAGGTCGAGGCTACGTACGCGAAGGCGGGACAGTGACCGACAGCATGGATGACATCGTCTACGAGCGGCCGCTGGCCGCCCATGAGACCGCGATCCCGGGGCTGGTGGTCTTCGACCTGCCCGTCCACGGGGACAACCGGGGATGGTTCAAGGAGAACTGGCAGCGGGCGAAGCAGGTGCCTTTGGGACTGCCGGACTTCGGGCCCGTGCAGAACAACGTCTCCTTCAACGAGAAGCGCGGGGTCACCCGCGGCATCCACGCCGAGCCGTGGGACAAGTACATCTCTGTGGCGACCGGGGCGATCTTCGGTGCCTGGGTGGACCTGCGGGAAGGCCCCTCGTTCGGTGCCGTGCACACCCAGACGATCCGCCCCGACCAGGCGATCTTCGTGCCCCGCGGGGTCGGCAACGCCTTCCAGACACTCACCGACCACACCGCCTACACGTACCTGGTCAACGACCACTGGTCCGCCGACAAACTCGACCAGTACTCGTTCGTTAACCTCGCCGACCCGACCCTCGCGATCCCGTGGCCGATCCCACTGGAACAGGCGGAACTGTCCGACAAGGACCGCCACCACCCGTTCCTAGCCGGCGCCCGCCCCGTCACACCCAAGCAGACTGTGATCCTCGGCGGCAACGGCCAGCTCGGCCGGGCCCTCCACGCCGTCTACGGCGACCAGGCTGTGGTTCTCGGCCGGGACGTCGTCGACCTGACCAGCCCCACCATCGCCACCGACTACGACTGGTCGAACGTCGGCGTGATCATCAACGCCGCCGCCCACACCGACGTCGACGGCGCCGAGGCCCCCACCGGCCGCCGGAACGCCTGGCAGACCAACGTCACCGCGATCCGCCAGCTCGCCACCCTCGCCCGTGACCACGGCGCCACCCTCGTGAACATCTCCAGCGACTACGTCTTCGACGGCACCCGCCCCATCCACGACGAGACCGAACCCCCCACACCCCTGGGCGTGTACGGGCAGACGAAAGCCGCCGGCGACCAGATCACCGCGACCCTGCCCGCCCACTACACCATCCGGACCAGCTGGGTCATCGGCGACGGCCACAACTTCGTGACCACCATGGCCTCCCTCGCCCGCCGCGGCATCCGCCCGACCGTCGTCGCCGACCAGATCGGCCGACTCACCTTCACCGACACCCTCGCCCGCGGCATCCGCCACCTCATCGACACCCACGCCCCATACGGCACCTACAACCTCACCAACACCGGCCCCGAACACTCCTGGGCCGACATCGCCAAAACCGTCTACGCCGCCCTCGGCGCCAACCCCGACGACGTCACCCCCACCACCACCACCGACTACTACCATGGCAAGACCGGCATCGCCCCACGCCCCCACCACAGCACCCTCGACCTCACCAAAATCCAGAACACCGGTTTCGAGCCCGAGAACGCCGACCAGAAGCTCAAGGAATACCTGTCGCGGCCGTGAAGCATTCCACGGAGGGGAACTCTCCGTGCAGCGCGGCGGCGATGCCACAGGCGTCAGTGTGCGGCCGACGGCTGCAGACTAGGTGTTTCTGGTCCGGCTCAGCTCTGCAATGCAGTCAGCACCTCATCGGAAGTCTTGAGAATCTGCGGCGTCGTACTCCCCGCAGCGGCGTTGACTGCGGCCATCGTCTTCAGCCAGGTGAGGGTCCCGTTCGCGTACAGGTAGACCTCTGGCCCTGACCCTTTGAGGATGGCAGGGGTGCTGGACGGCAGGACCTTGCTGGAGAACATCGCGCAGGCGGATGCCGACAGGGAGAAGGCGTGGAGGCGCGAGGCTCCGGCGGCCGGCAGCCTGAGCAGGCCTGAGGCTGTGGGTGTGTAGACCTCTGTGTCGCATTTGAGCAGGGGGCTGTAGCCGACAAGGTCTTGAACCGGCTGTCGGTTTTCTAAAGGCAGAATCGAGCTGGCGTCCAGCCCGAGCAAGGACGTCGTGCTGAACGAGGGGATGTGCGCTGCGGATCCTTGATCATCGACGAGGAACACCTCAGGGGCCGAATTATTCTTTGCAAGGTAGACCGCCGGGTAGATCGGGCTCCCCATACGGAAGATCTTCGTGACGGGAGTGCTCTTGTCCACCCACGCAGTCACGGGAGTGGCTGTTCCTGCTGCGGAGATGGCAGCGTCCCAAGTGAGGATCCGATGGGCGGTGCCGTCGGCATCGAGAAGATACAGGTCAGGGCTGCCAGCCGTGCCGATGAGGATGCTCTGGCCGCCGAGGGCGGCACCGACTTTGAGCCGAGAGCACTGGGACGTGCTCAGCGTTACAGGTGTCGCGTCGAGTTGTCCCTCATCGATCGCGTGGAGCTCATGACCGGTGAGCAGATAGGGTGTGGAATCGCAGCTCACCGCGAGCGAGGCCGGTTGGCGGTCAATGGGTAGATCTCCGAAAGATATCGTGGTCAGCACCGTCTGAGATGATGCACCAAGGGCGACCCCGGTCTCGAGAGAGCTCAGGTATCGAAGTCGTCCATTGGCGAAGTAGTACACATCACGGCTGTTGGACGTCCGCACCATGTCGCCATCGGCCAAGATTGGATCGCCTAAGGGGAGATCTGGCAGTGTGGGCAGCATGAGTGCAGCTGCTGCATCGGGGTTGAGACGCTGCCAGGCTCCGTTCGACACGACGTGATGCAGTGCCTTGCTTTGGATGCTGTAAACGGCTGGATTATGGAAGGTCCGAACCAGGCCCGAGGCCACCGCGTCCCCCTGTTGGAAGGACTTGAAAATCGCCTCTGAGACGTTCGGCGCCTGGCATGGCAGGCCGAAGTCTGCCATCTGGGTACAAGTGGTGAAATTGTGGCGCCAGCCGCTGGGTGAGAAGAAAGCGATCTCGCCGGTGGCAGAATTCCTTATCAAAGTGGTCTGCAGTGTAGTTCCGTCAACGAAACTGGTGAGATATTCCGAGGATACACGGGTGAGCTGGCCGAAGCGCTGATATCCGTACAGGACGTCCATCGTCGAGATGTAATATTTCGTGCCCGCGCTGAGGAAGAACACGCGATTTGTCCCGGACTCCTGCACGAGAGGAGAAGGAGGCGTTATCGGATTCCCGAACCAGTCGCTGTAATACAGGAAGAAATTGCGGTTGCCGTAGCTGGAGCATCCGTCGCCAAGACCGTACCCTGCGGCCTTCGCCGCATTGTTCGGCTGGTACGGTGTGTAGTTGTACAGCGATGCGGTGGCCTGGTTGCGGATGTAGACGGTGGACCCGCCACAGGCGGCATCCGGGTTCCACTGGATGTAGTTGTTCTGCCCGGCACGGTACCGGTACCAGCTCGGGTGTGCGGCGTAGACCCTGAACTGGCGGGCCGCGTTGTAGATCTGGTTGAACAGGCCGAAGTACTGGGCGTCGCAGGCGGCGCCGTCGGGGCATCCGTAGCCCATCGCCGTCGTGTACCGCCAGGAGCTGGGGAAGGCGTGGTCGACGAGCGCGTTCTCCTTCTGCAGAGTCACCAGCAGCACCTTCTGGCTGATGCCGCAGCTGCGGGCCACACCGTCGATGATCTGCGCCGCCGACTGCCAGGCGCTGTTGTAGCCCCTGCAGTAGGCGTCCGCGCTCTTCTGCGTCGTCTGCGTCCAGTAGTCCTTGAGACAGGTGATGTCGTTCGGGTTGTTGTCCCACTCCGGATGACAGGTCGGCACGTGGGCGTTCAGGAACGCCTGCACGCTGTTCGCGTCCATGCTGTTCGAGTCGTAGAAGTTCGAGTCGCTGATGATGTACCCGGCGTCGAAGTCCCAGCCGCTGGCGGCCTCAGCCTTCGAGACATCACCCGCGGGGATCGCGGCGAGGCCGATGGCGCCCAGCAGTGTCGTGGCGACGATCGCCAGCGGCCGGGTCAGATGTGCGAGCAGCCGGGGGATGCTGCCGGTCATGAGATCGAGACCTCCTGCGGAGTGGAACTGCCGGAATACCCCTGTGAGGAGTACGAGAGCACGAGCCGCCACCCGTCACCGGTGAGCCGGCTGTCGCTGATGGCGAGGCCGTCGCCGCAGTCGGTGCCGCTGGGGCCAGCCTGCCCGGCGCCGGTCGCCTGGAGCTGGATGTCACCGCGAGTGAGCGTGAGCGTGCAGGTGCCGCCCTCCTCGACGACGCCTTGCACGAACCCCCCGGCCTCGAACGGGTCGGTGCCGCCCCATCGGGTGATGATCACCGTCGCCTGCAGTCGGCCGTCGTCGGCCGGCACGGAGGGCGTGGGATCCGGAGTGTCGCGGGCGACGCCATCGCCGGGGTCGTTTGCAGCGGCATCGGCGGGGGGCGGAGCGCTCTCGCTCTCCGGTGTGGAGGTCGTGGCCGAAGGTGAGGCGGATGGTGCGGCCGTCGTGGCCGAATCGTCCGGAGCAGCGGGATCCCCGGAGGCACAGCCGGCCAGCGCGACAGCAATGCCGAGCAGCGTCGCGGTGGAGCTCAGGGAGTGACGAGGGCGTCGGATGGGCATACCGTCAGTCTAGAAGCCGCAGTATGGTCAGTCGAACCCGCCGCCGCACTGGTCGATGCGGTAGAGCGTCGACGTGCCGTCAGAGAGAACGGGGGGTGAAGCGTCCTGCATCAGCCGCTGCGTGCACGCCTGCGAATCTGTTCCCAGACGGGTCGCCCCCGTCGAACTGGCCGGCGGATATCACCACGTAGCGCACGCGCAGGCGGTCGAGGGCTGCGCAGAGCTGCTCGCCGGATGCTCCTCAGACGAACTCGAGTGCATCTGAGACGAAGAGCTGGACGCTGCAGCGGAATCACTCTCCGGTACCGGCGTACCGGAGCAGCCCGCGAGCAGCGCCACGCTGACCAAGGGCGAGGCGATCAAGGCGAGTGGCCGGTGGACACGTATGACGGGGGGCATGACCATCAGTGTAAAGGGCTGCCTCTGGTCCTGTGCCTGGCTGTTGTTCGGCGGTCAGATAGAGCGGATGGGCGGCGAGCCTGCGTAACGGTAGAAGGCCTCAGCCATCTCGGCGCGGGTGACATGCGGTTCATCGTCATGGAAGAGCGCACGGGCGACGGCGTCGCCCCGCTGCCCGCCGAAGGCGTGGAGAATGGCGCGGAATTCCTGCCTGGTCAACGGAGCCTGAGGTCGGAACCGGCTGGACACGTTCAAGGCGCTCGGCAGGCGGGCAGCCGCCCATCGGATCGCGGACTCGAACGGAGCCTCAGCGGGGACGTCTGAGAAAGAGATCGCAGATTCGTCAGCCTGAATCGGGATGCGCCCGTAGCCCTTCTGCGCCAGACGCTGAAGGAATGCGGCGATCGCTTCACGCGAGAGCTGGTTGTCTGGGCGGAATTCTCGAGTCCCACCCGGCATCGCCCATCCGGTGGTTATCCCCTTGCGGCTGAGCCAGACGATCGCATCGTGCTGAGGGTGGTCTTCTGGTACATCGGCGAAGGTGACCTGTCTGAGCACCTCGACCGCTCCCTCGATCGGGCCGTCGAACACCACCTGCCCATGCGACATGACGATGCCGCGCTGGCAGATGCGCTGCACTGTCTCGAGATCGTGGCTCACCACCATGAGTGTCTTGCCCTGCTGCTGGAGCTCTTGGATCTTCGCGAAACACTTCTTCTGGAACGGCTCGTCGCCGACGGAGAGCACCTCGTCGACGAGCAGGGTGTCCATCTGCGTGTGGATCGCCACGGCGAAGGCGAGGCGCACGAACATGCCCGAGGAGTAGTGCTTCACCTCGGTGTCGATGAACTGGCCGATCTCCGAGAACGCGACGATGTCGTCGAACCGGGCCTCGGTCTCCTCCCGGCTCATGCCGAGGATCGCGGCGTTGAGGAAGACGTTCTCGCGGCCGCTGAGATCGGGATGGAAGCCGGCGCCGACCTCGATGAGGCCGGCCACGCGCCCACGGGTGAGCACCTGCCCCTTCGTGGGCAGCAGCACACCGCTGACGAGCTTGAGCGAGGTGGACTTGCCCGAGCCGTTGAGACCGAGCAGTGCCACCGACTCGCCCTCGTCGATCGTGAACGACACGTCGTCGAGCGCAAGGAAATCAGCGCTGATCGGCTTGTGCTTGATCCGCGCCATCGCCGTCTCCTTCATGGAGTGCGTGTGGCGCAGGTGGAACTCCTTGGTCACGTGATCGAGGACGATCGCGGGGCGGGAGGCGGGGTGCTGAGTGAGAGAGGTCGTCGACATCACAGGTCCTGGGCGAAGTTCTTCTCGAGACGGCGGAAGACGAGCTGGCCGATCAGCAGGAACACGAACGAGATCGCGAGCCCGTAGACGGCGTACTGCATGACATGTGGGCCGACGAAGGAGGCGATGTGCTCCGGCGAGGCATCGGACTGCGTCGGAGCCCAGAACCCGAAGTGGAAGAGGTTCACCGCCGCGGTGATGGGGTTCAGCTGGTAGGTGAAGAAGACGGTCGGCGAGGTCGTCGTCTGCACGAGCGGCAGGTTGTACAGCACCGGCGACAGCCACGTGGTGAACATCAGGATCATCTCGACGACGCTCTCGGCGTCGCGCAAGCTCACGTCGATCGAGCCGAACAGCAGGGCGAGCCCGAGGGCGAGCACGAAGACGATCATGATCGCCAGCAGGATCGCCAGCAGCTGGCTGGCGTTCGGGTGCCACCCGAAGAACAGACACACGATGAGCAGCACGACGACCTGCGGCAGGAAGTTCACCAGGGCGATGAAGCCGGAGGAGACCGGGAAGAGCTCCCGCGGCAGGTAGATCTTCTTGATCAGCGCCGCGTTGTCCACGAGCGACCGGGTGCCGTTGCCGAAGAACTCGTTGAAGAAGTTGATCAGCACGAGGCCCGAGAACAGGTAGATCGCAAAGTTCTCCATGCCGCGGTTGAGGCCCAGGAACTGGCCCATTGCCACGTAGTAGACGATGAACTGCGCGGTGGGCTTGATGAACGACCAGAACCAGCCGAGCACGGAGCCGCGGTAGCGGATCTGCACGTCTTTGCGCACGAGCAGCCGCAGCAGATAGCGGCGGTGGAACACATCGAGCAGGCCATGGCCCCGTCCGGGTCGGGTCATGCCCGCGGTGAGATCTGCGGACAAAACGCACATCCTTCGGTCTTGTGAAGCGGGCATGAAAGCCCGGCTGCTGCAGCAGCTCAGTCTAGCCGACATCTAGAATCATGCGTGCGAGCAATCGCGGGCATGGCTGTCGTGGCCGCACCTGACATGGGGGAGTACGTAGCCTTGCAAAATCTGCAGCGTCGGTTGCTGCCGAGAGGTCGAGAGGACGGCATTGGGATCAAACCCGCTGGTGATCATGCCCGCCTGGAACGAGTCGGCGGTGATCGGAGCGTTCTTGGCTGAGCTGCGCGAGCACGGCCCGGTCTGCGACGTGCTCGTTGTCGACGATGGGTCGAGTGATGACACCGCGGCGATCGCGGAGCAGGCCGGCGTGCAGGTGCTGCGCATGCCGTTCAACATGGGTGTCGGCGCGGCGATGCGTGCGGGGTTCACATACGCGCAGCGGATGGGGTACCAGCGGGCGGTGCAGGTCGACGCCGATGGGCAGCACGATCCGGCGCAGATTCCGCTGCTGCTCGACCGGCTCGACGCCGGCGACGTCGACATCGTGATCGGCGCGCGATTCGCTGACGCCGGCGACTACGAGGTCCGGGGGCCTCGTCGCTGGGCCATGTGGGTGCTCGCTCGCGTGCTCAGTCGAGTCACTGGTGTGCGGCTCACCGATGCCACATCGGGGTTCCGTGCTGCGAACCGCCGGGCCATTGAGCAGTACGTGCGACAGTACCCGGCAGAGTACTTGGGTGACACCGTCGACTCGCTCGTCGCTGCGGCTCGTTCCGGCTGCCGGGTGGCGCAGGTGCCTGTGGCGATGCGTGAACGTAAGGGTGGTAAGCCGAGCCATTCTCCCTTCGCGGCGGCCTGGTCGCTGGGGCGCTCGGCGATCGCCCTCAGCTTCGCACTCATCCGCACGCGTGACGGCTCCCCGGTGACCGGGGTCCCCATCAAGACGGCGAGGCCACGATGAGATATCTTGCCCTGATCTTCTTCATCGTCGCCTTTGTCGGCATCGTGCAGCTTGTGCGCCATCGACAGCTCAGGGAGAAGTACGCGATCCTCTGGATCGTGCTCTCCCTCGCCACGATCGTGCTGCTGCTGTTCCCCGGCATCCTCTGGTGGGCATCCGAGGTCGTCGGTGTGCAGGTGCCGGCCAACCTGCTCTTCGCGATCACCCTCGCGCTGCTCGCCGGGATCTCAGTGCACCTCTCGTGGGAGGCGTCGCGCAGCGAGGAACGTGTTCGTCGCCTCGCCGAGGAGGCGGCGCTGTTGCGGCTGGAGGTCGAGAGGCTTGAGCGGGTGCAGGCGGGGGAGAAAGAGCACGGCGCGGAAGGGCACTGACTGATTCATCTCTGCAAGCCCATGGTCATGCCCGCGAGGACGTTCTTACCGCCACTGTCCAAGGCGACTGCGCATCTGTTGCAAGGAGAACCAGACGAGTGCGAAGTGCTCTGCCAAGTCCCATCTATGCCAGTCAGCGGTCGAGACGAAGGCCACTGAGGTCCTCGATCCACGTGGTGCGGGCGTCGATCTCGGCGGTGAGGTCGGGGAGCGCGGTCTCCGGGCGGTTGAGGAATTCGTCAATCGATGGCAGCTGGAACAGCTTGGCCTTCTGCG
This sequence comes from Pseudoclavibacter caeni, assembly GCF_008831125.1. Taxonomy (GTDB): domain Bacteria; phylum Actinomycetota; class Actinomycetes; order Actinomycetales; family Microbacteriaceae; genus Pseudoclavibacter_A; species Pseudoclavibacter_A caeni. The sequence continues at coordinate 336,380 of NZ_WBKA01000001.1, forward strand.
CGAAATAATCGGAGGCGTTGACCAGATAGGCCGGTACACCGAGGAAGGTGAGCATCAGCGCGGTGTGGTAGCTGGCGCTGAAACCGGCGGTGAGCCCACGCAGGGCGGTGAGCTCCTCGGGCAGGCCGTCGCCGGGGGTCGATCGGAGTGCGGCCTTGGCGATGCTGATCACTCGGAAGGTGATGAACGGAAAGCGCTCCCCGAGCGCGGCGGCCGTGTCCAAGGTGTCCTGGACCTCAACGCGTGCGTCCTCGTACGCGTGCAGCAGGATCACCTCGTCGGGCTGCTGCGCGGCGATGTGGTCGAGCACGTCCCCCCAGCGCGACAGTGCTGCCGGGCCGCCGGCGTAACCCGAGGAGTTCATGTGCACCGCGTAGCGCACGCCGTGCGCGGCGGGAAGCGCCCGGGGAACGCGGGCACCAGACCAGTCCTGGAGCATCTCGGTGAGGTCGTCGAAGGTATACCGGGCCAGTGACCCCAGCCCGTGCTCGCGGGCCACGTCCAGAGAAGCGCGGTCGCGGAACCCGATCATGGTCGCGGGCAGCCCGTCATCGATCAAGCGGCGGAGGCCGGCAGCCCCGTGTCTGTCGATCTGCAGTCCGGACATCACCACTCGGGTAGTGCGCCAGGCTCGGGAGGCCTCCTCGATGATGGAGAGATGCGAATCGCCCCACATGCGATTGAGATACCCGCCGCCGACGACATGCAGCAGTGGCGTGTCGGCCCGCGCCAGATCAGACTCGTCGAGCTGCACGGTGCTGTCGTCCGCCAGCGCGCGCAGAGCCGCCGGCGCAGCAGACCGTTCCGCGAAAAAGACGATGTTCGGCGTGTACCAGGCGCGCAGCCGGGCGGCACGCCCTGCGCGGCCGCTGAACGCGGGGAGCAGCAGCACCGGCTGGGCGTCATCTCGGGAGTCCCAGTAACCGAGGACGTTCTTGTTCTGGAGGATGTCGCCGAAGTTCGAGTGTCCGTTCGACCCGGTGTACAGCAGGGTGATCGGGCGGCCTGAACGCAGCAGCGCACGCGTTGCCCTGTCCGTGAAGAAGGTGAGTGGGTGCTCGTCGGCCTCGATATGTGCGGGTAGGTGCGCCGGAAGATACCCGGGCAGCTCCTTCAGAGCGGCCTCGAACGCCTGCGGAGAGAACTGGTCGGCGACGAACTCGGCGGCCGTGCGGATGCGGCGGCGCGCATCGGCGGGATCAGCGATGACCTGTGCGAGGGCCTCGGCCAGCGCGTCCACGGTCGCCCGCTCGTTGACCACGTTCTCGACCTGCACGATGGGCACGGGATAGCCGGTCGATTCGTCGAGCACCTCGATCACCCCGCCGACCGCGGTGGCGACGATGACCAGCCCGTTCGCCATGCCCTCGAGCATTGTGTTGGGCACACCTTCCCAGTCGGAGGTCATGAGCAGCAGATCGAATCGATCTGGCGACACAGCTCGAAGGTCTCCTCGGTAGGCCGGGTGCAGCACGGCTCCCAGCCGGGTCAGTCGGGCGCAGGTCTGCTCCAGGTCGTCGGCGTCGCCGATCACCGGCTCCCCATAGACGTCGAGGGTCACTGGAAGCGAGCGTGCTCGCAGCGTCTCGAGCAGTGCGGCGAGCCGGTCCAGGCGCTTCTGATGATCGAGCCGGCCGCACCAGAGCATCCGCAGGGGACGACTGGCATCGAAACGGTCGGGTAGTGGCTGGTGCGGGGCGCCGGCCACCGCCTGATGATGCACGTTGAATGCATCACGAGGGGCGCCTGTCTCCTCAACCATGCGGTGCACGAACGAGAGATTGTCGGTCAGCACGCGGGTGACGTGCGTGTAGAAGTCCCGTGACCGGTTGTACAGGAACGACCACGTCGCTCCGTTCGCCAAGCGGTCGATGACGTAGGTCGACAGGAAGATCCTCGTGTGAGCGGCGATCTGCCGCCCGAAACGGTCGACGGCGTCATATCCCACAGTCGAGTTGATCACGTGCAGGGTGCCGGGGCGCAGCTGTGCGAGCAGCATCCCGATGACCTTTGTGGCAAACTGGGGGAGCAGAAGATCCCGGCCGAGCTCATGGACGACCACGTCGTCCGGGAGCGCATCGAGCCGTGTGGACGGCGTCGGCTCCGTGGTGATGACCGCGATGGAGGCGTCTGGGCGCAGTCGGCGGGCCGCGGTGATGTAATGCACGGCCAGCCGATCGGCGCCGCCGGTGCCGATCCAAGGCACGATGTACAGCAGATCGATCCGCTGGGGCAGTGTTGCGATGGCTCGCCAGTAGGCTCTGCGGTCGGGGAGCATGAACGCGTCCCAGTCGGTGCCCCAGACGTGGTACGACCGCAGATTCTCCATCGACGGATAGGGAACGAGCGGCTGCAGTTCATGCGCTTCGGCCCATTGGTCGCGCGGCACCGCGGCGACGGCGTCGGGAAGCGGATCAGGGCCGGCCGGCTGGGACGTTCCACGTCGACGCAGCCGGTCACGGACCGGACGAGCGAGATAGCGTGCGCTTCGCCAGCTCAGGTCGACGAGGCGCGACCGTTCGCGGGCTCGCTGCAGCGCCTGGCGTGCGGGGGTGAGCGGCACGTTCTGAGCCGGATCGGCCGGGGCGAGCAGTGCATCAAGCCGCTCGATCTCGCTGGTAGCGACATCGGTCGAGGTCATCAGTGCGTTCCGGGGGAGCAAGCTGTCGCCATGTGCGCTCGCCAGCGACCCGCCCCGAGCCCAGTAAAACAAGGTCGTGCCCTCGGCGACGAGATGGGGAACGTCAGCGGCGACCGTCGTGCAGTTCCAAGCCCAGTCCTCAGGGCCGAACCCCTGTTGCGGCCGGCATTCCGGGTAGGGGAAGCGCTCGAAGACTTCGCGTGACGCGAGGCAGAAGGCATCCCATGGGTTCACCCAGTTCAGAGCGCCCGGATGGAAGTCCTCCGAGCCGGAAGCCATCAGAGGCCAGCACTCGCGGCGGCCGTCGAAGGTGATGATCGTCTCGGGATGGATGATCGCCGGCCCGTGGCGGGAACGGAGCAGCTGCCATGCTGATGTCAGCCAGTTGCGTGAGGGGAGGTTGTCCGCATCGAGCACGCCGATGAATGCGGCGTCGGTGGCTGCGATGCCCGCGTTTCGGGCGAGGCCGAGATCGCCGTGTCGGACGGGGAGCACCCGCACACGGTCCGCCTTGTGCAGCACACCACGTTCCAGCAGCGCTGACACCGTCTCCTCAGTCGCCTGATCGGCGCAGTCCTCGACGATCACGACCTCGGCGTGCACACCGTCAGCACTGGCCGTGGCCAGGGCCCGGGCGAGCGCGCGGAAGGTCGGGGTCATGAGGCGACCTTCGGCATGCACGGTGATGATGACGGCGAGGTCTTGGGGCTTAGACATGATGTCATGGTACTCGCGTGGTGTCGTCACTGTTATAGAATTACAGCCAGTCATGTTCTTAAGTGTTCATTAGGAGATGCCCTGCGGGCTTGTATGCGAATTGCCTTTGGGCGGCGCCTTCCTGTCCGGGCTCGTCTGTCTCGCCCTGCAGGTCGTCGATCTGCTGCGCCTCTTCCCGATGAGCATGCTGGGGGACGTCGCGCAACACGCTCCGCGGCGGCCTTCGTCTTCGCGAACACCGTCGTCTACTTCCTCTACCTCGTCGCTTGTGGCCAGTTCTCCACTCGTCTGCTGCTCGTCGGGCGGATCGCCCAGACCCTGCTGCAGTTCGCCGTGCTGATCATCGGCGTGCTGTTGGCCGGGCTCGACGGCGCGATCAACGGGTTCGCCGTCGGCATGCTCATCGCGGCGGCGGTGTGGCTCGCACTGCATGCGGTCGTGGTTCGAGGCGCATCCGCTGCGAGAGCGGTGTCAACGGTCGCCTCGTCGGCCGTGCCCACGTGTAACCCTCAACGCTCAGCTGTGCGAGACCGTGGCATGCCACCTGCCGTGTGAGGTCTGGTGGCGCGGCTGGTCAGCAGGACTGGGCGAACGCCCCCTCAGCGCCGCCCTGATGTCTCGTGCGCGCCCTCGGTGACGACCTCGCGGGCGATGGCGGCAAATGCCCGGGCCTTCGCGGTCATCGGCTCGTCGGCGCGGTAGGCGAGCACCACGTGCAGGGCGCGCACGGGCTCCATGATCGGCACAGCGGCGATCGGCAGCCCTGTGTAGGTCAGCTCGTTGGAGGGCACCTGGTTGAGGATGGTGTAGCCGTGCCCGCCGGCGACCATTCCACGCACGGTCTCGAAGCTCTCGAACTCGAAGGCGATGCGCGGGGTCACCCCGTTGGAGGCGAACGCGTTGAGGAAGTACTCCCGGCTGGCGGGCAGGTTGAGCAGGATGAACGGCTCGTCGGCGAGCTCGTGCAGCGAGATCATCGGCCGCGACGCCAGCGGGTGGTCGGGCGAGACGCCGATGTACGCCGGCCGTTGCTGCAGCGCCTCATAATGCACGGCCGGGTCGCTCGTGATGTCGTAGGTGAGCGCGACGTCGATCCGCCGTTCCTTGAGCGCCGTCAGCGTCTCCGGGCAGTCGAGCTCGGTCACCTGCGCGTGCAGCTGCGGGTGCCGGCCGGCCAGCCGCGCCCAGATGGGCGGCAGGTGGAACGGGGCTAGGGTCTTGAAACAGGCGGTCTTCAGCACCCCGCTCAGGGCATCCGGGCTCACCGAGTCCACGGCGTCGCGGATCGAGGTGAGGATGTGCCGGGCGCGCACTAGCAGCTCCTGACCGTCCGCGGTCAGCTCGAGCCCCTTCGCCCGTCGTCGGATGAACAGCTGCGTGCCGAGTCGGGCCTCGAGCTGGCCGATGGCCGTCGAGACGGCGGACTGCGCGACGAACAGCTCGTCGGCGGCCGCGGTCATACTGCCCTGTTCCGCGGCGTGCACGAAGTAGATCAGCTGCGCGATCGAGATGCCGGGTGTGACGACCATGGAGCCTCCTGCCTGCCAGGGATCGTATGCGGGCGGTGTTGCCATCATGTTTCGCCGTGGTCGCGCCTGAAGCGCATCTGCATCCATGATGCACAGCTTGCGTGATGCTGATGCCCACGGGTTCAGAACGCGCGGTTTTCCGGGGTTGTGTGACCGCATGGTGCCGATCACGTTACAGATGTGTTTCCCCGATGCCGATCGTCGACAACATCTGGATAACTGATGCGCTGCAGCAGCTGTCGTCAATTGCTTGTGCGACGAGCCCGCCCATACATTTGGCCCCAGCCGACGCCGGACGCGTCGCATCGTCACCGTTCCGAGGCCTGCCCCGGAACGGCGCTTACCTCGGGAACGGAGTTGGAATGTCGATTCAGCAGGAGACGGAAGTGCTCGTCGTCGGAGGCGGCCAAGCCGGTGTCGCGATGAGCGAACACCTCACCAGGGCTGGCGTGCCCCACCTCGTGCTCGAGCGGGGCCGCATCGCCGAGCGGTGGCGCACCGGGCGGTGGGACTCCCTGGTCATGAACGGACCGGCCTGGCATGATCGCTTCCCCGGCATGGAACACCTCGACGCCGACCCCGACTCGTTCGTCCCCCATGAGCGAGTCGCCGAGTACTTCGAGGCCTACGCCCGCAAGTTCGACGAGCCGATCGTGTGCGGCGTCGAGGTGACCTCCGTCGAGCGCGACGAGGGCCGCCCGGGCTTCCACGTCGAGACCACGCAGGGCCCCGTCGACGCCAGATACGTCGTCGCGGCGACCGGCCCTTTCCAGGTGCCCTCAGTGCCCCCGATCGTGCCGACGAACGCCCCCGTGCACCAGATGCACTCGAGCGATTACCGCAACCCCGACGAGCTCCCCGCCGGCGGCGTGCTCGTCGTCGGCTCCGGTTCCTCGGGCGTGCAGATCGCCGACGAACTGCACCGTTCCGGGCGCGACGTCTGGCTCGCCGTCAGCGATCACGAGCGGATGCCCCGAACCTACCGCGGCCTCGACTACTGCTGGTGGCTCGGCGTGCTCGGCATCTGGGAGGACCCGACAGCACCGAAGGGCCGCGACGTGCAGCATCCCGCGCTCGCGGTCAGCGGCGCGTACGGCGGGCACACCATCGACTTCCGCGAGCTCGCCGACAGCGGCATCCACCTCGTCGGCCGGGTCGGCGGGTATGAGGACGGCGCGGTGCGCTTCGAGCCCGGTCTGCTGGAGACGATCGAACGCGGTGACGCGGGATACCTGCGTCTGCTCGACCAGGCGGACGCCTTCATCGAGCGCAACGGCATGGACCTGCCGGAGGAGCCCGAGGCACGCGCGTTCGGGTCGATGCCCGCCGAGGTCCTCGACCCCGTCGACCAGCTCGACCTGGCCGCCGCGGGCGTCACGACGATCATCTGGGCCACCGGCTTCCACGTCGACTACAGCTGGATTCACCTCGACATCTTCGACGAGCAGGGGCGCCCCGTCCACGACCATGGCGTCTCCGCCGAGCCCGGCGTGTACTTCCTCGGCCTGCCCTGGTTGTCTGGCAAGGGCTCCAGCTTCATCTGGGGTGTGTGGCACGACGCCAAGTACATCGCCGACCAGATCATGATCCAGCGCAACTACGTCCACTACAGCGACCCCGCAGCCCACCGCGCCACACCCGGCGCGGACGCATCGAACACCAGCACAGAGAGGGTGGCTTCACGATGACCGCACACACACGCATCCGTCCCTTCAACACGAAGGACACCTACCCGGAGCAGCACCTCGACAACGACCTCTGCCAGGCCGTCGTCGCCGGCGGGGTCGTCTGGCTGCGCGGCCAGATCGGCCAGGACCTGGAGACCCGCGAAAACGTGGCCGTCGGCGACGCCCGCGGACAGGCCGAGAAGGCGATGTCGAACATCGCGATGCTGCTCGAAGAGGCTGGCAGCCGGCTCGAGGACATCGTCAAGATCACGATCTATCTGGTTGACATCCGCTACCGCGAGGAGGTCTACCGGGTCGTGGGCCGCTGGCTGAAGGGGGTCTTCCCCGTCTCGACCGGCCTCGTCGTCTCCGCCCTGGCCCGCCCCGAGTGGCTTGTGGAGATCGATGCGACCGCGGTGATCAGCGACCCCGCGGACGACCACGAGGTCACGGCGGAGTCCTGATGACCTTCTCACTCGCCTTGACCGATCCGGCCACCGGGCGACTGGGGATGGCCGTCAGCTCCTCCAGCCCGGCCGTCGCCGCCCGCTGCGTCAACCTGCGAGCCGGGGTCGGCGCCGCCTCCTCGCAGAACGTGACCAATCCCGGGCTCGGGCCGCTCGCTCTCGGCCTGCTCGAGGCGGGCCTCACCCCCGACGAGGTCGCAGCCCGGCTGCCCGAGCATGACGAGCACATCGCCTACCGTCAGGTCACGGTGCTCGACGCGCAGGGCCGCTCGGCCGTGTTCGAGGGGACGGGGACGCTGGGCACGCACGCCTTCGCCCAGGGTCCCGGCGCGGTGGCCGCGGGCAACATGCTCGCCGACCCGACGGTGCCGCAGGCGATGGTGGACGCCGCCCTCGCCAGCACCGCGCCGCAGTTGGAGCAGCGCCTGCTCGCCGGCCTGGCCGCGGGCCTCGCCCGGGGCGGTGAGGCCGGCCCCGTGCGCTCCGCCGGCCTCGCGGTCGTCGCCGACCGCCCCTGGCTGCTGACCGACCTGCGGGTCGACGACGCCGACGAGCCGATCGCCGAGCTTAGCCGGCTGCTCGAGCTCTGGCTGCCACAGCGTGACGACTACGCCGTGCGTGCGGTGCACCCGGAGGCCGCACCGAGCTACGGGGTGCCCGGCGATGAGTGACCACACGGCGCCGTGCTCCCACGAGAGCCTGCGCGACCGGGTGCGCGACGCCGTGCGCGTCCTCTCCCCACGGCTTGTCGCCGTGCGGGACGCCCTGTACGCCCACCCCGAGACGAAATGGGAGGAACACGACTCCGCGGCCCTGCTGGTCCGGGAACTCGAGCGCGGCGGCTTCGCCGTCACCACCGGGGTCGCCGGCCTGCCCACCGCGTTCGTCGGCACGGCGGGCCACGGCCCGATGCGGGTCGGGATCGTCCTCGAATACGACGCCCTGCCCGGCCTCGGCCACGCCTGCGGGCACGACATCATCGCCGCAGCCGGCCTCGGCGCGGCACTCGCTCTCGCCACGGTCGCCGACGACCTCGGCATCACCGTCGAGGCCATCGGCGCGCCAGCCGAGGAGGGCGGCGGCGGCAAGATCCTGATGCTCGACGCCGGCGTGTTCGACGGGCTCGAGCTGGCCATGATGATCCACCCCGGCCCCGTCGACGCGGGCTGGGCCAGGCCTCTCGCGGTCGCCCATCTCGACGTGCGGTTCACCGGGCACGAGTCGCATGCGGCGGCCTACCCGGAGGAGGGCGTCAACGCGAGCGACGCGATGATCATCGCCCAGGTCGCCATCGGGATGCTCCGCCAGCAGTTGCCCGACGGCGTGCGGGTGCATGGCGTCGTGACGGAGGCCGGCACGGCCCCGAACGCCATCCCCGCGACGGCCGTGGGCCACTGGTACGTCCGCGCCCGCACGTTGGAGGAGCTCGACGCGCTGTTCCCCCGGGTCATCCACTGCTTCGAGGCGGGCGCGCTCGCCACCGGATGCCGGTTCACATTCGAGGAGACGAGCCCCAGATACAGCGAGTTCCGCAACGACGAGCGGCTGCTGCGCCACTTCGCCGCCGAGGCGCGGGCGGCCGGCCGCGACCTCGATCTCGAGGAGCGTCGTCCCGGCGGCATGAACACCGCCTCCACCGACATGGGCAACGTCTCCCGCCGCATCCGGGCGATCCACCCGTATCTCGGCATCGATTCGCTGCCGGCGGTCAACCACCAGGCGGCCTTCGCCGACGCGACCATCACCCCCGCCGGCACACGGGCCGTGATCGACGGGGCGCTGCTCATGGCGCTGACCGTCATCGACGACAGAGAGGACACCCGCGCATGACCACCATCACGACCGCTGCGGACACGGAGGTGTTCGACCACCTCGTGATCGGCGGCGGGACGGCCGGCTGCATCGTCGCTGCCCGCCTGGCCGACCGCCCCGGGCATCCCCGCGTCGCGCTCGTCGAATGGGGCCCGGACGACGCCGCCGAGCCCCGGGCCCAGACGATCCGCCGCTGGGACGAGATGGTCGACAGCGAGTACGCCGTCCAGCACCACAGCGTGCCCCAGACACGTGGCAACAGCCATATCGACCACACCCGTCTGCACATCCTCGGCGGCTGCTCGACGGCCAACACGATGATCTCGTGGCTGCCGTTCCGCGGCGACCTGCTGGAGTGGGAGCGCCGCGGCGCGGACGGCTGGGGGCCGGACGACCTGCTGCCGTACGCGAGCCGGCTGCGCACGCGGATCTCCGTCATCCCGCCCACAGACCAGAACCCGAGGCTCGCGCGGGTGATCGACGCCGCAACCGCCGCCCTCGACCTCGAGCGGGTCATCGAGTGGAACGACCACGACTACCGGCCCGGTGCCGGGTTCTTCGAGATCGGGTACATCCCCGAGACGAACCAGCGCTCGAGCGGCTCGAACGCCTACCGAGACCTGCTCACCCGGGCGAGCCTGCGCGGCGACCTCACCCTGCTCACCGGCCACCGCGCGCTGCGACTGACCATGACCGACGCGACGGTCACCGGCGCGGTGATCGCCGACGCGGACGGGGCCGAGTGGTGCATCCGCGCCCGCACCACGGTGCTCGCCGCCGGCGCCTTCGAGACCCCGCGCCTGCTGATGCTCTCCGGCATCGGCGACCCGGACGTGCTGCGCGCCGCCGGTGTGCCCGTGCGCGTGCCGCTGCACGGCGTGGGCCGGGGGCTGCAGGATCACGCCGAGGGCATCGTCGTGTGGGAGACGCGCGGCCCGGTCGAGGCGCCCAGCGCGACCGGATGGGACGCGGGCTACCTGTGGGGCGACGACCACGCCGACGACCCCGCGCTGGCGGACCTGCCGCCGGTGCCGCAGGTCGCCACGCACATCCCCCGCGAACCCTGGGTCGAGCAGCTCCTCCGCGCCGGCGTCGCCCTGCCGGAGCACATCGCCGGCGTCGCCCCGAACGTGGCGCGCCCGCGCAGCCGCGGGCGCGTGTGGATCGACTCGGCCGACCCCGACGCCGAGCTGCGGATCGACTTCCGGTACTTTACCGACCCAGACGGCCATGACGAGCAGGTGCTCGTCCAGGGCGTGCGCAACGCCCGTCAGGTGGCCCGAGCCGACCCGTTCGCCGCCGAGATCGTGCGCGAGGTGTTCCCCGGGCCCGATGTCGTCTCGGACGCCGACCTCTCGGCCGCCGAGCGTGCGGTGCACCAGACCGTCTACCATCCCTGCGGCACCTGCCGGATCGGCGCCGACGACGATGCCGACAGCGTGCTCGACTCATCGCTGCGGGTGCGCGGCACCACCGGTCTGTGGGTCGCTGACGCCTCTGCGTTCCCGACGATCACGTCGATCAACCCTGTGATCACGATCATGCTGCTCGCGGAGCGCGCCGCCGATCTCATCCCGCGTGTCTGAACGCCTTCGCAGCGCCTTCGTGGGGGCGGCCGGGACCCGGCCCCCGCGAAGAAGGTCTTCTCGCACTCAACCGGAGGAGACCGAGCCCGCCGGACGGCCGTCCGCAGCCTTCCACAGGCCATCCGTGAAACCGGTGCGGTCAGCGCAGGGCCGCGTGCTCCCAGACCGGAAGAGTGACCCCGAGCCCGAGCTCGCAGGCCCGACGGTAGAGCTCCGTCGCCCAGGCCACGTCCTCGACGGGCAGGCCGCCGGTGCCGAAGAACACCACCGCGTCGTCCGCTCGGCGCACCCCGCCGGTGAGCACGTCGCCCAAGGAGACCGGATGCACCGCCTCCCCGCGGTCGCGTCGCTCGACGAGCTGCACGCCGAAGAGATCGCGGATGGACTCGCGCGGCGCGGGGATCTCGAGCATCCACTGCTCGTACAGGCGCACACTGTCGACGATCGTCACCTGCCCCCAGGCCTCCTCGTCAAGCGCGATGTCGGCGGGCAGGCACACCAGCGCGCCGGGACGCAGCGCCCGGGTGGGCAGCAGGGGCGGCTCGTCGCCGGAGATGGCCACGCTGACGATGTCGGCGTCGGTCACGGCCTCCTCGATCGAGTCGACGGGGACGATCCGGGGCGTCCGCGACGCACCCAGTCGCTCGGCGACGGCGCGGGAGAAACGCTCGACGCCCGCCTGCGAGCGGCCGCGCACCATGATCCGCTCGATGCCGGGCCGGGCGACGAGGTAGGCCTCCGCCGCCGCGATGTTGATGGCGCCGGGGCCGATGATCGCGAGCACCCGGGCCTCCTCGGGGGCGAGCACTCGTGCAGCGACGCCCAGTACCCCGGCGGTGCGGAAGGCGCTCACCAGGTTGCCGGACATGATGCAGCGGGGCACGCCCGTGTCTTTGTCGTGCAGTGCGATCATGTGGATCGAGCGGGGCAGCCCCTTCGCCCGGTTGGCCACGTTCGAGGCGTACCACTTCAGCCCGAGCATGTCGAAGCGGCCGCCCACGTACGCGGGCATCGCCGCGAACCGTCGGTCCGGGCCGTCGAGAGGCATGCCAGGGAATGGGCTGGAGGCGGGGAATCCCATCTCCAGCCCGTGCGAGGAGCCCAGTTCCCCGGCCATCACGCAGTCGCCTGCGGCGAGCAGCCGGAACGTCTCCTCGAGCACATCCATGCAGGCGGCCATGTCCAGCGCGCCGGCGGCGACGAGCGACGGCTCGTCGAGATAGCGGAAGGCCATCGCGGCGCCGTCCCCCGCGCCGGTGCCCTCGGCCGTGCCGGTCGCGCGGCCCGTCGTGGGTTCCTCCCCGCCGGTCACTGGAACTCGCTCAGGATGTCGGCGTACAGCTCGCGGAAGTGATCGCTCATGATGATCTCCTTGCCGCGCGGCCGCGGCAGGTCGATGCGCACCTCGCGCTTGACGGTGCCCGGATGCGACGACATGATCACGACCCGGTCCGAGGTGAACACGGCCTCCTCGATGTCGTGGGTGATGAGCATGACCGTGAGCTTGTGCTGCTCCCAGATACGGGTCAGCAGCTCCTGCATGCTGCGCCGGGTCAGCGCGTCAAGCGCGCCGAACGGCTCGTCCATCAGCAGCACCTTCGGGCGGTACGACAGGGAGCGGGCGAGGGCGACACGCTGCTGCATCCCGCCGGAGAGCTGGCTGGGGAACTTGTCCTCGAAGCCCTCGAGACCCACCAGGTGGAGGTGCTCGTCGGCGATCTCGCGGGCCCGACCGCGGTCGAGCCCGGGCTCGCCGCGCAGCGCGAACAGGACGTTGTCGCGCACGGTCAGCCAGGGCAGCAGCGTGGCCGACTGGAAGACGACCCCTCGGTCGCGGCCTGGCCCGGTGATGGGTGATCCGTTGATCTCGATGACGCCGTCCGAGGCCTCCTCCAGCCCGGCGATCATCGACAGCAGCGTGGACTTGCCACAGCCCGACCGGCCGACGACCGAGACGAACTCCTCACGGTGCAGATCGATCGTGACATCGTGCACGGCGGTGACCTCGCCGAAGTGTTTGGTGACGTTCTCCACGTGCACCACGGACGGGGTGGTCCCGGTGCGCGGCGAGGCGGCGGCGGCGGAGTTCATGAGCGTCCTTTCAGGTAGCGGAACATGCGCCGGCCGATCGCGCGCATGATCTGGTCGAAGACGAGGCCGATGACGCCCAGAACGATCACGTAGCCGATGATCACGTCCGTGGCGAGGAAGCGCTGCGCCTGAGTGATGCGGTAACCCATGCCGCTGGTGGCCGCCACGAGCTCCGCGACGACGAGCCAGGTCCAGGCCCAGCCGAGGCAGACGCGCAGGGCGTCCCACACCCGGGGCATCGCCGCCGGGAGGACGATCCGCAGCAGGATCTGCCCCCGGCTCATGCCCAGGGTGGCCCCGAGGTTCTGGTAGCTCTTGGGCACCTGACGTACCGCGTCGGAGATCATGAGCACCTCCTGGAAGAAGGTGCCGAGCCAGATGATGAGGAACTTCTGCAGGTCGTTCGTGCCGACCCAGAGGATCGTCAGAGGCACGAACGCCACGACCGGCATGTAGCGCACGAAGTCGAGGAACGGCTCGATGAACGCCTCGATGCGGGGGTCGGAGGCGGTGAGGATGCCCAGTGGGATGGCCATGACCGTCGCGACGATGTAGCCGACCATCACCCGGTACGCGCTCACCGCGACATCCGACCACAGCTGACCGTCAGCCGCGCTCTCGACGAGGGCGCCGAGCACCTTGGTGGGTGACGGCAGGAACATCGGTTTGACCAGCCCCGTCGCCGTGATGCCCGCCCACAGCAGCAGCACCACGATGAACGAGAGCACCGCGATCTCGATGTATCCCCGCCGGCTCAGCGGTCTCGGGAAGACGGAGCGCCAGCGCCGTCCTCCTCTGGTCGTCACTGTTCCGGTCATGCGTCCGGTCCTTTCTGTGCCATCGTGGTCATGTCGTTCGTGTTGGGCTCGGTCCGATGCGGGCGTGCGCACGGCGGGGCTGGTCATGCCGGTCGGTTCACTTCACGAAGCGGGTGTCGACCAGGGAGGTGAGATCCTGTTCCTTGTCGATGATGCCGGCGTCGAGCGCGCCCTTCTGCACGTTCGGCAGCACGTTCTCCAGGTAGTCGCCGCCGAGCTGCGTCTTGTTGTCCTCTGCGGTGAAGTACTTCACACCGTCGAACGCCGAGGTCAGGCTCGAGGGGTCGGAGCCGATGTTCTCGGCGATGATCTGCTGGGCCTCCTCGGTGTCGGACTCGTAGAAGTCCACAGCGGGGCCCCAGGCGTTGACGACCTTCTGCACTGCGTCGGGCTTCTCCTCCATGGCCTTCTTCGTCACGAACAGCACGTCGGAGATCAGGCCGGGCTCGTGGTCGGCCGTGTACAGCTTCTTGATGTCGCTGTTCTGGCTGATGGAGTCGGAGATGTACGGCTCGTAGGTGACCGCGGCGTCTACCCGGCCGGCCGACAGCGCGACGGCGGCGTCGGAGGGGGACATCGGCACCGGGGTGACGTCGCTCATGGACATGCCCGCCTCGGTGAGGGCGTGGTCGAGGAGCAGGTTGCTGACCGATCCCTCCTCGAACGCGACCTGTTTGCCCTTCAGATCGGCGATCGAGTCGATGCCCGGGCCGGCGAGCACCGCGTCGGCGGTCATGGAGGTGTCGAGCAGTGTGACGATGTAGCCCTCCTGCCCCTGCTGCAGCCACTGGAGCACGGTGTGCGACGCGGCGTTGGCCACGTCGATGTCGCCGGAGCCGAGCCCCGCGGTGGTGTCGGTCGCGTCGTCGAAGCTCGTCATGTTGACGGTGACGCCCTGGTCGGCGAAGTAGCCCTTCTCCTGGGCGATGTACCAGGGTCCGTAGCCGAGCCAGGGCTCGGTGGACATGTTGATCGTGTCGGTCGCGGAGGTCTGGGCGTCATCGCCGGAGGTGGAGCAGCCGGCGAGAGCGGCCGCGGCTGTGGCGATGCCGATGGCGCCCGCGGCGAGGCGGGTCCAGGTGCGGTGCGGTGAACGAACTCGGGTGAGCATGCGATTCTCCCTCTCTGCGGGGTGGGGCGGCCGGTTCTGTCGGCGCCAGCGGATGCCTCTCAGAATTCAGCCGTCGGCGGGGGCGTGCAAATAGGAAGTCTGCGCCCCCATCATCTGGAATTCAGATGTCAGGGCGGATTTCATGCAGAAGAAATGAATCTGTAACAGGCGCGCAACGCGAGGTCCTCCCCGACCTCCTCGGGAGCGGGATCCGTTCACATGATCGATACACAGAGGGCTTCGCGATGCGGTGCATCTGCGATTTCGATCCACTTCGCGCACCGTGTGCCGCATAGTCTTCGAGACAGCAGACCGGGCGGGCCGGCAGGTGCGCGGCCATGGCCGGCCGGATGCGAGCGTCGCCCGCCTCGGCCCGGGTGACTGAAGAGACCGGCCGGATGGCGCTTCCAGCCGTTCATGGGCCTCAGACCGGGAGCCCAGCGCCTCAGAACGGGGCCCGGGGAAGGAGACGACGGGATGACGGATACGCGAGAGCTGACGATCGGGAACGCCGATCTGTACCTTGGGCATGGGGTGTGGCGGCGGGGAAGCCTTCGCTGCGTCGACGGGGTGATCGTCGAGGTCAGCCCGGAGCGGTTCCCCCGCGGCGGCGGGCGACACGTCGACGCCCGAGGGGCGAGCGTGCTGCCGGGCTTCCAGGACGCCCACGTGCATCCGGAGCACGGCGGCTCCGGCCTGCTCGGCATCGACCTGACCGCGGTGCACGACGCCGACCGCTACCTCGACCTCGTGCGGGCGTATGCACGCAGCCACCCCGCCGAAGCCGTCTTGATCGGCAACGGCTGGTACGGAGACCTCTTCCCGGGTGGCATGCCCACCGCGGCGTTCCTGGACCGCGCGGAGGCGGAGCGCCCCGTGCTGCTCAACGGCCACGACGGACACAGTCTGTGGGCGAACTCGGCGGCGCTGGCCGCCGCGAGCATCACGGCCGACACACCCGACCCGGCTGACGGGAGGGTGCTGCGCGACGCCGACGGGATCCCGACCGGGGTGCTGCTCGACGGGGCCATGCAGCTGGTGGCGGGCCTGCGCCCCGAGAAGACCCGGCGCACCCTCACAGACGGCCTGCTCGCCGCGCAGGCGTTCCTGCACTCGCTCGGCGTCACCGCCTGGGCGGACGCGATGGTGGGCGACTCCGAGCTCTCCGCAGACCCGTTCGAGGCCTACCTCGAGCTCGAGCGCGCGGGGCTGCTCACCGGTCGCGTCGTGCTCGGGCAGTGGTGGGAACGCCGAGCGGGCCTCGAGCAGATCGAGCGCTTCGAGCAGCGTCGCGAGGCGGTGCGAGACCTGCCGCATCTGAGCGCCGGCATGGTGAAGATCATGCAGGACGGCATGGTCGAGAACCACACCGCGGCGATGATCGACCCCTACGCCGACATCGACGACACAGGCGCGTCCTTCATCGATCCACAGCAGCTCGTGCGGATCGCTGCGGAGCTCGACGCGCGCGGCTTCGACCTGCACTTCCACGCCTGCGGCGACCGCGCCGTCCGCGAGTGTCTGGATGCGGTCGAGGCACTGCGCGCCCGCGGCGGCGGGGCCGGCCGGCGCCACCAGATCGCGCACGTCGACGTGGTGCACCCTGACGACCTGCCCCGGTTCGCGAAACTCGACGTCACCGCGAACATCGAGATGCTCTGGGCCCGCCGGGACAAGGAGATGCTCGAGCGCAAGCTCCCCCAGCTCGGCGCCGACCGTGAACCCTGGCAGTTCCCGTTCGGGTCGCTCGCCCGTGCCGGGGCGCGGCTTGCCGCCGGCAGCGACTGGCCGGTGTCGGATCCGAACCCGCTGTGGGCCATCCACACGGGGATGCGGCGGACGGCCCCCAGCACGGACGTGCACGCGATCGGCGACGAGGCGCGCACCCATCCGCTCGAGCGACAGGAGGGCCTCGACTTCACGACCGCCCTCGATGCCTTCCTGACCGGCGCCGCCTGGGTGAACCGGCTCGACGACGTCGCCGGACGCCTCGCTCCCGGGTTGCAGGGCGACCTCGTGGTGCTCGACGCGAACCTGCGCACCGCGCCCGACCTGGCCCGGGTCGGCGTGGCCGAGACGTTCGTCGCCGGCCACAGCGTCCATCACGGGGAGTGATCCGGGGCGCGGCGTCAGCGGCCGGCGTGCCCGGGCCCGATCTCCCCGGGTACGAGAGAACCTGCCGGATGCGTGTGGACCTGCCAGAGGGTGGCAGGCCGGTGCCTGAGCGAGTGCCTGCGGCAGGTTGGTGCACGGCGGGGGAGTCCGGCCTGTCTTGCCGAGACCCGCTGCCGGTCCTGTCGCCGGGCACGGGAGTGTGCCATCCTCTGACGTGTACGGGCCACCGCACGCGAGTCCGCTCGGGCGTCCGTCGGCGCCGAGCAGCCGAGGTGGGGCCGGCCCGCCGGCCCGAGCGGCCCGGCCGCACCCGCATGAGTGCCGTGCCCGCCGGTCGCACCCGAGCATCTGAGGAGGCAGCATGTCACACGCCCTGTTCGAACCGATCACCCTGCGGTCACTGACCGTGCGCAACCGACTGTGGGTGTCGCCCATGTGCCAGTACGCCGCGGTCGGCGGCGACGGCATGCCCACCGACTGGCACCTGGTGCACTACGGCGGGCTCGCCGCCGGAGGCGCTGGTGCAGTCGTGCTCGAGGCGACCGGCGTGAGCCCCGAGGGGCGCATCACCCCACGCTGCCTCGGCCTGTGGAACGACGCCCAGCAGCACGCGTTCGAGCGGATCACCGCGTTCGCCCACGCGCAGGGCGCGGCGGTCGGCGTGCAGCTCATCCACGCCGGCCGCAAGGCGAGCACCTGGCCGGAGTGGGGGTTCGATCGCGACGGGCATCCGCTCGAGGGAACCGTGCCCGAGGCGGAGGGCGGCTGGCCGACGGTCGCACCCTCGGCCATCCCCTTCGGCGACTGCGCAACGCCGCGGGCACTCGACGAGGCGGGCATCGACGCGGTCGTCGACGCGTTCGCCCAGGCCGCGCGGCGTGCCGTCGCCGCCGGATTCGACCTGGTCGAGCTGCACGGCGCGCACGGGTACCTCGTGCACCAGTTCCTCTCGCCGCTGAGCAACCGGCGCGACGACGCCTACGGCGGCAGCCTCGCCGGCCGCGCCCGCCTGCTGCTGCGCATCGCCGACGCAGTGCGCGAGGCGGTGGGGCCGGACGTGCCCGTGATCGCCCGCCTCTCGGCCACCGACTGGGTGGACGGCGGCCTCACCGCCGCCGAGACCATCCAGGTGGCGCGGTGGCTCAGCGAGCACGGGGTGGACCTCGTCGACGTGTCGACCGGAGGGAACACCCCCTCGGCGCCGATCCCGGCCGGCCCCGGCTACCAGGTGCGGTTCGCCGCGCAGGTGCGGCGCGAGACGGGAATGCCGGTCTCGACGGTCGGGATGATCCTCAACGCCGCACAGGCCGAGCAGGTCCTGGTCAGCGGGCAGGCCGACGTGGTCACGATGGGACGCGCCCTGCTGCGCGACCCGAACCTGCCCCTGCGAGCCTCGCGTGAGCTGCGGCACCCGGTGCCGGCGCCGGGCCCGTGCCGGCGGGCGTGGTAGGAGTCCAGGGCGGCGGTCAAGGGATGCTGGGGAGCCTCAGCCGTCCACGAGCCGGTCGTGCAGGAGCTCGAGCTCGGCGTCGGTCAGCCCTGCCCGGGCGAGGTAGTCCGCGGCGCCGCCGAAGCGGGTGTCCAGATGATCGAGCGCGGCCTCGAGCGCCTCGGGTGGGGCCTCCGCGATCAGCACGAGCAGCTCGTCGGTGATCGTGCCGCCGGCCGAGCGCACCCTCTGCAGCGTCTCGTCGAGCCACGGGCCGGCCAGCTCGCGGGTGGTGAGGGCGTAGTCGGCGACCACCGCATCCGCCGGCACGCCCACCGCGAGCAGCAGCAGGGCGATCGTGACGCCGGTGCGATCCTTGCCCGCGGTGCAGTGGACGAGCACGGCGCCGGGGCTCTCGCGTGCGTCGGTCGGGTGCCCGGCGCGGTCGAGCGTGTCGCTCGCGGCGGGCTCTCGGGCGGCCGCATCCGCATGTGTGGTGATCGCCTTGCCGGCCGCGCGCGCCACGCCCCGGGCCACGCGGGCGAACGCGGCGTGGTCGTGGTCGAGCATGGTGCGGTAGAGGTCGGGCAGCCGGGGGAGGCCGGCGAGGTTCGCCTGCAGCGACCCTTCCAGCAGAGGCACGCTCACCTCGTGCACGCCGGGGCGGGCGAACGCGCTGGGCAGGCGGTCGCGCTCCTGGCCGGTGCGCAGGTCGAACACGGTGTCGATCGGGCTACTGGCGATCCACGCGGCGGCCTCGGGGGAGAGGGCGCGCGGGGCGCCGCCGCGGTAGAGGCGGCCGCGGCGGATGCGTCTGCCGGCCGCGGGCAGGCCACCCACGTCGCGCAGGTTCACGAGACCGGGCAGGCGGATGGCGCGGGGTGAGGCGGTCGCCGGGGCGCTTGCAACGGCTGGGGCGGTCGTGGGTGCCGAGGGGTCGAGGGGTGCGGGGGCTGAAGTCGATGCGGGGTTCTCGGGCACGTCTCCACGATACGTGCCGGTGGGGCAGGGTTGCCTGGGCAGATCGAGCGAGGGCTGTGCCTCGCCGGCGGGTCGGGGCGAACTCGGCGTGTAACCGCGTACGCCGTCGGCGGAGCGGCGAGGCGAGCACCCGTGAGACCCGCCGCTGGCCCACCACCTCGGCCGCCTACACTGTGCGCATGACCGCATCTCCCGCCTCTCGTCCCGAGCCCGCCGAGTCGCCTGCCACCCCTGCTGCCCCTGCCGCCCCCGCTGCTGCCCCTGCTGCCCCGCAGCCCACCCTGCAGCCCGCCCTCGACTTCGACCACATCGTCATTGGCGGAGGAGCGATGGGCTCCGCCGCAGCCTGGCGCCTCGCGCGGGCCGGTCGCTCCGTGCTGCTGCTCGAGCGCTTCACGCAGGTGCATCTGAACGGCTCGTCGCATGGCCCCAGCCGCAACTTCAACATGGCCTCGTACACCGAGGGCGACTACCTCGACCTGGTCGCCGAGGCCGGCCGTATCTGGCACGAGCTCGAGGACGAGACCGGCGAGCGCCTCCTCGACGTCGTCGGGCTCGTCGACCACGGCGCCGGCGAGTTCGACGGGCACGACGAGCTGCTGCGCGCCCACGGCTTCCAGGCCGAGACGCTGCGTCCCGAGGAGGCCCACGAGCGCTGGCCCGGCATCCGCTTCGACACCCGCGTGCTCCACGCCCCCGAGGGCGGGCGCCTGAACCCCGACCGCGCGATCCCCGCGATGCAGGCCGCCGCGGCCCGACACGACGCGGTGCTCCGCCACGAGACCCCGGCGCGCGCGATCGAGCCGTTCGACGACGGCTCCGGCGTGCGCGTCGTCACCGACGCGGGATCCGCCACCGCACACACCGTGATCGTGACCGCCGGGGCCTGGGCGCGCGTCCTGCTCGACGGACTCGTCGACCTGCCGCCCCTGCGCGTCACCCAGGAACAGCCGGCGCACTTCGCGCTCGCGGACGGCGGCGACGGCCTCGACCCGGCGACACAGGAGCGCTGGCCCGGCTTCAATCACATCCCCGCGCCGGGTGACGCGCGCACTGCCTGGTGGCGCGGCGAGGTGTACGGGATGCTCACCCCGGGCGAGGGCGTGAAGGTCGGCTGGCACGGCGCGGGGCCTGTCGTCGATCCCGATCATCGGGACTTCGCGCCCGAGCCCGCGCAGATGGACGACCTGCGGCGCTACGTGCGCGAGTGGCTGCCCGGCGTCGACCCCGACCGGTTCGAGCCGATCAGCTGCCTGTACACCACGACGCCGGACGAGGACTTCGTCGTCGACCGGCGCGGCCCGATCGTGGTCGGCGCCGGGTTCAGCGGGCACGGGTTCAAGTTCACCCCGGCGATCGGGCGGATGCTGGCCGAGCTGGCGACGGATCCCGACGCCCGTGCCCTGCCGCGGTTCGCGCTGGGGCGCTTCGGCCTGTAGGAGCGCATCGGCCTCTGCGCGGTGCGGCGGATCGCTGCCCCGCCGCTGTACGCGACTGCACACAGCGTTCGTCGGCCAGCACCCGATCTCGATGGCGCCCCCGGCGTCGCCCCTGTGATCTCAAGGGATGTCGCGGTGCTCGGGAGGCGAGCGCGAGGACTCGGCGTGCAATCGCGCACGGCGACCGATGACTACGCTGGCCCTGAACCGGCGATACGTGAGGAGCGACCATGACGGACAGGCAGCAGAGCGAGGGGACACCAGCCGCGGGCGAGGCCACGGAGGCCGCTGACCGGATCGGGGCGGCGACTCCAGAGACGGCCACCACGGGCGAGCTCACCGAGGCGCGGCTGGGCGAGCTGCGCGAGGGGTTCCTCGCCGACCCGAGCCGAATCCGCGCGCTCGACGCGGTGGCGACGACCTCGATCGACCGGGTCGCGCTCAACCGCGCCCGCCTGCTCGCCACCCCGCGCAGCATGTCGAACCGGCTGGATCACTGGGACGCCACCGATCAGAAGCGCAGCGGCCGCTGCTGGCTGTTCGCCGCCCTCAACCTGCTGCGCGGCGACGCCCGCCGCAAGCTCAACGTCAAGAACTTCGAGTTCAGCCAGAACCACGCGATGTACTGGGACAAGATCGAGCGGGCCAACTACTTCCTCGAGGACATGATCGCCCTCGCCGACCGCGATCTCGACGACCGGCTCGTGTCGTTCCTGCTCTCCAGCGAGACGCTGCTGAGCGATGGCGGCCAGTGGGACATGGAGGTCGGCGTCTTCCTGAAGCACGGCGTGGTGCCGAAGGAGCTCATGCCCGAGACGGAGTCGTCGAGCAGCACGCAGCGCATGGACGCGTCCCTGCGCTCGCAGCTGCGGCGTGCGGCGTTGCGCCTGCGCGCCGTGGTACGCGGGGGAGCGAGCCTCGCCGCGGCCCGTGCGCTCAAGCAGGAGCTGCTGGCCGAGACCCATGCGATCCTCACGATCCACCTGGGCGTGCCGCCGACGTCGTTCGAGTGGCAGTGGAACGACGACGACCGCGAGTTCCACCGCGCCGGCACGTTCACCCCGCAGGAGTTCCTCGACGAGTACACCGACATCGACCTGCGCGACTACATCTGCTTGGTGGACGACCCGCGCCCGGAGCATCCGAAGGGCGCCACCATGACCGTCGCCCACCTCGGCAACGTGGTCGGCGCCGAGCCGGTGCGGTACCTGAACGCGGACATCGCGACGATCAAGCGGATCGCCGCCGAGACGATCGTCGAGGGCGAGCCGGTGTGGTTCGGCTGCGACGTCGTCCCGCAGTTCGACCGCGAGGACGGCGTGTGGGCCGCCGACATCTTCGATCATGCCGGCGTGTACGGCGTCGACCTGGGGATGACGAAGGAGGAGCGCGTGCGCACTGGCGAGTCACGGATGACGCACGCGATGCTGCTCACCGGCGTGGATCTCGCCGACGGCGTGCCCCGGCGCTGGCGCGTCGAGAACAGCTGGGGCACCGAGAAGTTCGACAACGGCTTCTGCACGATGGACGACTCGTGGTTCGACGAGTACGTCTTCGAGGTGGTGGTGCGGAAGGATCGTCTGCCCGCCGAGCTGCAGCGGGCCGCGACGGCCGAGCCGATCGTGCTCGACGCGTGGGATCCGATGGGCGCACTGGCCTGACGACCCCGCCCGGCTGACCGGCCGTGCGGCAGACCCACCGCCCGTGCACGAGGCCGGCGCTCCGTGGCTGAACGCCCCGCCCTCACACCCCGGGCAGCAGGCGGGCGTTGAGCGCGTCGGTCAGCGGGCGGTCGACGGCGACCGCCCGTCCGTCCACCGCCCGCACCGGGGCGGCGCCGCGCGACGACGAGACGAGCCACACGCCGTCGGCGGCGAGCAGCTCGTCCGGCCGCACCCGCCGGTAGTGCGCGGCGAGGCCCAGCTCGGCGGCGATGTCGAACACCCGCCGCTGCGTGGTGCCGGCGAGGATGCCCTCGTCGGTGCTCGGCGTCACGATCGCGTCGCCCTCGCGCAGCACGACCGACGCGGTCGGCCCCTCGAGCACCCAGCCGTCGGCGGAGACCATGATCGCGTCGTCCGCGCCGCGATGCCGCGCCTCGCGCAGCATGGCGAGGTTGATCGCATACGAGAGCGTCTTCGCGCCCTGCAGCAGCCAGGGCGACGTGGTCGCGACATCGTGGCGGTATCCGCGGTCGAGGGTGACCACCGTGATCCCGTCGCGGTGCTCGTCGGCGTGATCGCGGGCGGCGGCGACGCGCACCCAGCCGATCGGCCGGCGCATCCCCTCGCGGCCGCGGGTGAGCACGAGCTTCGCGGAGAGCACGGGCGCTGGAACGTGCGCGGCGACGGCGGCGAGCACGGCCGCGCGCCACACGTCGAGGCGCGGGCGGGGCAGGCCGAGCAGCGCGGCAGAGTGCGCGAACCGCTGCAGGTGCTCGTCGAGCGCGAGCGGACGCCCGTTGACGAACGCGGCCGTGTCGAACACGCCATCGCCGCGGGTGAGGCCCAGATCGTCGGCCGGCACGAGGGGTGCGTCGGGATCGGCGCGGTGGTACGGCGGGGTGCCCGGGGGGTGCACTGCGGACGTCGTGGCGGCCGGATACGCGCCGGGCTTCCCCGCTGGGCCCGACCGCTCGCGAGGGCTTGGAACCTGCGATGAGCGCGAAGGGGCGGGTGCCTCGACCGGGTCGTCGATGACCAACAGGACGGGTGCGGGTGCTGCCATGCCCCCATCATCCTCCTGCGCGGCCCGTGTCGGTGTGCATAGACCTGCCGATTGTGCATGGATCTGCCAGTGGGTGGCATGTTCGTGCACGGGCCGGGTGCCTGGGGAAGTCCGGCCGAGGTCGGGCCAGCCCCGCCCCCGCTGCCGATCAGGCGGTTCGTGTGAGCAGCGCCGCGTTCATCGCGTCGGTGGTCTCGCGGTCGATCGGCATCTGCCGGCCGTCGAGCTCGCGCACCGGGGCGGCGCAGCGGGTTGAGGAGAGCAGCCACAGGCCGTCCGCGTCGACGAGCTCCTCCGGGCGCACCTCGCGGTATTCGGTCGTGTGTCCCTGCTGCTCGAGCCAGGCGAAGGCGCTCGCCTGGGTGGTGCCGGCGAGGATGCCCTGATCGGTCGCCGGGGTCGCGAACGTGTCGCCGTGGCGCACGATCACCGACGAGGTCGGCCCCTCAAGCACGAATCCGTCGCTGGAGATGAAGATGACGTCGTCGGCACCGCGTCGGGCCGCCTCGCGCAGCACCGACTTGTTCACCGCGTACGAGAGCGTCTTCGCGCCCTGCAGCAGCCAAGGGGAGGTCTTCGCGACGTCATGGCGGTACCCGCGGTCGAGGGTGACCACGGCGATGCCGTCGCGTCGCTCGACGGCGTGCTCGTCGCCGCCGAAGACATACACCCAGCCGATCGGCAGGCCGGTCCCCTCCACGCCTCTGGTCATGATGAACTTCGCCGACAGCATCGGCTCTGGCTCGTGCGCGGCGACCGCGGCGAGGATCGCGTCGCGCCACACCTCGAGGCGGGGGGCGGGGAGGTCCAGGATGCGCGCGGAGTTCGCGAATCGCCGCAGATGTGCCTCGAGTGCCATCGGGTGGCCGTGCTGGAAGCCGGCGGTCTCGAAGATGCCGTCGCCGCGGGTGACGCTCAGATCCATGACGTTGATCTGGCCGGCCGCCGGATCCGCCTGGTGGAACCGGGTCGGCGTGGCTGGCACGCCCTCGGCGAGATCGTCGACGAAGAACAGAGTCGGGGTGGACATGGGTGCTTCTTTCTCTCAGCTGTGTTGGGTGATGCGATCAGGATGGTGACGGGTGCGGGTGGCTGCAGGGGCATCGGCCCGGGGCGTCCCGGTGCCGCGCCCGTGCGGGGCAGGGTCCGATGCCGTGCTCGGGATGCCGTGAGAAGCCGGGCATGCCGGCCCTGCTCCGGCTTGGTCAGGCGGGCGCTCCCGCGACGTCCGCCTCGGCGGTGTCGAGGAACCGCAGCCGGTTCTCGGCGATCCAGGCGGTGTCGACCTCGTAGCCGATGCCGGGCGTCGAGGGCACGGTGACCGTGCCGTCGTGGGCGACCACCGGTGGCACGATCACGTCGCGGGCGTAGTACTTGTCCGATCCGGAGACATCCGACGGCAGCGAGAACCCGGGCAGCGACGAGATGGCCACGTTGGTGGCACGGCCGATCCCGAACTCGTGCATGCCTCCGCACCACACGAGGATGCCGTGCGCGGTCGCCAGATCGTGCGCGGCGCGCGCGACGGTCAGCCCGCCCATCCGCGAGACCTTGATGTTGAGCACCCGACCGGCGTCGAGGGCGAGCATCGTGCGCAGATCGTCGAGCGTGACGACCGACTCGTCGAGGCACACCGGCGTCGACATCCGCTGTTGCAGCCGGGCGTGCCCGGTCAGGTCGCGGGGGGCGAAGGGCTGCTCGATCATCGTCAGCCGCAGCTCGTCGAGTCGGGCCAGGTACGCGATCGTCTCGTCATCGCTCGGATACGCGCCGTTCGCATCCACGTGCAGGTCGATGTCCGGGTGGGCCGCGCGCACCGCGCGCACCGGCTCGAGATCCCATCCCGGGGCGATCTTCAGCTTCACACGGTGGTAGCCGGCGGCGAGCTGGTGCTCGACCTGTGCGAGCAGGGCGTCGATCGTCGGCTCGATGCCGAGTGAGACGCCGGCGCGCACCTGCGTGCGCTCGCCGCCCAGTGCGCGCGCCAGCGGCATCCCCGCTCGTCTGGCCCACAGGTCCCAGGCCGCGCCGACGAAGCCGGCCTTCGCGAACTCGTGACCGCGGATGCGCGCCCAGGCCGTCTCAAGCTCCTCGGGGCGCTCCCACTCGGCCTCGAGCGCGCGGGGCACCAGGTAGCGGGTCGCGACGAGCCAGGCGGTGTCGGTCGTCTCCGAGCAGTAGTACGGGTCGGCCGGTGAGGCGATCTCGCCCCAGCCGGTCACCCCGTCGGCGTCGACCATCTCGACCAGGATGTGGTCGAGGCTCGACTTGCGGTGCGAGCTCGTCTGGAAGCTGTGCACGAGCGGCACGCGCACCTCGTGCAGCCGGATGCGGGCGATCCTCATCGCTCCTCCTTCGGGCCGTCCTCGGCCGGGTCGTAGTGGTGGTACAGGTCGAGGGTGGCGCTGATCTCGTCGCGGCGGGCGAGCCGGCGCCGGGCGCCCTTCGCGCTTGCTGCGGTGAGCGTGCTGAGCACGTGACAGGTCGCGGCGACCGAGGTGGGGGAGTCCGCGTACGACGCCGACCCGGTGTCGACGAGCACGAGTGCGTCGGCGAACCCGGCGAGCGGCGAGCCGGCGGAATCGGTCACGACGACGAGTCGCCCGCCGGCCTCGTGGAAGAGGCGCCCGAAGCGCACCGTCTCGCGGCGGTAGCGGCGCAGCGAGAACACCACGAGCACATCGCTGGCGCGCACGTCGCTGAGCACCGCCAGTTCCGACAGCCCGTGGCCGCCCACGAGGAACACGTTCGACAGCGTCGCGGAGAGGTCGGCGTTCAGCAGCGCGGCGTAGGCGCCGGACTTGCCGGCCCCGGCGACGTACCGCCGGCGGGCGGCGAGCAGCGCGGCGGACGCGGCGGGCAGCGCGTTCGTGGTGCGCATGTGCTCGAACGTGTGCCGCAGCGACGCCAGCTCGGTGTCCATGAGCTTGGCCTGCAGCATCTCCGCGGAGGCGTTCGCGCGCAGCCGGGCGCCGAAGCGCTGCTGCGGCGAGGCGAGCTCCCGGTCGCGGCGCCGCTCGCGCCGTTCCTGGGCGATCTCGTCGGCGTCGTCGGTCATGCGTCCTCCTCTGTGCCCGCCTGCCCGGCAGACGTGTGTGCCTCGGCGGCGGACGTCGCGTCGGCCTCGTCGTGATCGGCATGTGGTCCCGTCTCTGTGCCGCCTGTGTCGCCGGCCTCGGCGAGTTCCCCGGGGACGGTGAGGTACACCGAGGTGTCGTGCGTCAGTCGCAGGCAGCTGATGATCACTCGTCCATCGTCGTACAGGTCGCGCAGCGTCGAGCGCAGCGCGGCCCGTCCCCAGTCGATCTCCGCGGTCTCCGTGTCGCCGGCGACGACGCCGGCGTCGATGGGCACCCACACGAGACGGTCTTCGGCGGCGTCCGGCCGGGGCTGCCCCCAGTCGTCATGCCCCCAGTCCGCTGCCGGGGCCAGATCTCGCAGACTGGCGAGCGGGTCGGGGCGGTCGTCCAGCGTCCACTCGACGAGCACGCGGTCGGTGCGCTCGCGGCCGTAGTAGTCCTCGAAGAAGCGCACGCCGACGCCACGCAGGGTGTTGAAGTTGAAGTGGCCGTTGCGGGAGAACATCGGGTCGAACGTCCACCTCATCGTGTGTGCGCCCCAGCCGAGGGCGACCTGGCGCTGCACTTCTTTGAGCATCCGGCCGATGCCGTGCCCCTGCCAGGCGGGATCGACGACCGCTACCTGGGAGTAGTGGTAGCCGGTCTGGCCGTCAGTGCCGGGGAATCCGTAGGCGAAGCCGATGAGGCGTCCGTCAGGGGCGCGCACGCCCACAGCCGAGCCGCCGTTGTGCACGAGGGCGCTCAGCAGGTTGCTGTTGAGGGCGAGCCCTTTGGATCCGTATCGGAACACGCGGTTGTACAGCTCGCTCGCCTCGAGGAACTCGCTGTGCTCGGAGAGTGTGCCGCTCCACAGATGTGGGGCCTCCGCGGTGACTCGGGGTGTGCCAGCCGCTGATGCTGATCGGTTCACAGTGGGCATTATATGTAACCTATGTTTCAGTCGCGTAAGCAAATCTCTCGCAGTCGTCGCGGTAGGATCAGGCCACATGTCCCAAGATGCAGCGCGGGTACGGAGGAGCGGCGCGATGCTGCCCACTCGAGGAGCAGAGGAGACGGAGCGATGACCCTGATGGACGAGACCACGCGTGGGCGGGCCCTTGAACGGCTGCGAACCCTGGTGGGCATGGAGTCGCCTTCGCGGGACGTCACCGCCTCGCGGGCGATCACCGACGTGCTCGCCGGCTGGTTCGAGACGGCCGGCGCGACGGTGGAGCGCGTTCCAGCCGAGGCGGGCGTGCACCTGGTGATGGAGGTCGCCGGTGCCGGAGCGCGGGCGCAGGAGGCACCGCTGCTGCTGATCGGTCACTCGGACACGGTCTGGCCGCGGGGGACGCTCGACGGGGACGTGCCCTGGGTCGAGGTCGGCGACACGGTGCGTGGCCCCGGCGTGTACGACATGAAGAGCGGGCTGGTGATCATGCTCGCCGCGATCGAGCTGCTGCAGGGGCGTTCGCACCGGCCGGTGCGCATCGTCGTCACCTGCGACGAGGAGGTCGGCTCTCCCACCTCGAAGAACCTGCTGCGGCAGGTGGTCGAGGGAGTGGACGGCGCGATCGGCTTCGAGTCGCCGCATCCCGACGGCGCGCTGAAGGTCGGCCGACGGGGCAGCACGCGCGTGCGCATCGACGTCACCGGCCGCGCCGCGCATGCCGCGCTCGACCCGGGGCGGGGGGTCAGCGCGATCGACGAGCTCGTCGACCAGCTCCTCGCCATTCGCGGCATCATCGCCCGGGCCAGCGAGGACGTCGAGGTGCTGTGCAACAGCGGGACGATCTCCGGCGGCACCAGGGCGAACGTCGTCGCGGCCCATGCGGAGGCGGAGCTCGGGCTGCGCTTCATCGACGCCGACTCGGAGCATCGGGTGCTCACCGTGCTCGACGGGCTCACCCCGGTGCGCGAGGGGGCCGTCGTGACGGTCGAGACGCTCAGCCACCGGCCGGCATGGCTCGCATCCGCGGCCGACCGGGCGCTGCTGGAACGCGTCGCAGCCGCCGGGGCGCCGCTGGGGCTCCACGTGACCGGGCGGCCGGCGGCCGGTGCGGGAGACACGAACCTCGTCGGCTCCCTCGGCGTGCCCACCGTTGACGGCTTCGGGCCGCTCGGCGGCGGCGCGCACGCGGCGAGCGAGCACATCCTGCTGCACACGCTGTACGAGCGCGTCGAGCTGCTCGCGGCGGTGCTGGGATAGTCGGATCACCGGGGGCGGGCGGCCGGCCTGCCGAGCGGGCGGGCCGGCCCCGCGCCGCACGTGCCTGCC
This sequence comes from Pseudoclavibacter caeni, assembly GCF_008831125.1. Classification (GTDB taxonomy): domain Bacteria; phylum Actinomycetota; class Actinomycetes; order Actinomycetales; family Microbacteriaceae; genus Pseudoclavibacter_A; species Pseudoclavibacter_A caeni. Next base: position 364,847 of record NZ_WBKA01000001.1, read on the forward strand.
GGGCTGGCGCCAAGGGGCGGGAAGCTGGTAGCATCGTCCAGTCTGTGCCTCGCGCGCACCTGCGCCGCGGGGCCGGGCTGAGATTACCCTCCTGCTGCAGAAGAGCTCTGCAGCCGTTCGAGTCCGAAGGAGGTGGGTGATTCATGTCTCAGAACACCAAGCAGTACGAGCTGGCCGTGATCCTCGACCCGTCTGTCGATGATCGCAAGGTCGCCCCGACCCTCGAGAAGTTCCTGGCCGTCGTCCCCAAGGAGGGCGGCACCGTCGACAACGTCGACATCTGGGGCCGTCGTCAGCTGGCGTACCCGATCAAGAAGCAGAAGGAAGGCGTCTACGCCTTCATCCGCATCAGCTCGACCCCCGACACCATCAACGAGGTCGACCGTCTGCTACGTCTGTCCGACTCCGTGCTTCGCACCAAGGTGCTGCGCGCCGAGGAGGCTCACGTCGTCCTGCGTCAGCCGCGGAAGGCCAGCTGACCATGGCCGGCGACACCGTCATCACCATCGTCGGCAACCTCACCGCCGACCCCGAGCTGCGCTACACGCAGAGCGGCACGGCCGTGGCGTCCTTCACGATCGCCTCGACGCCGCGCACGTTCGACCGCGCCAGCGGGGAATGGAAGGACGGCGAGGCGCTCTTCCTGCGCGCCTCGGTCTGGCGTGACTTCGCCGAGCACGTCGCCAAGAGCATGACGAAGGGCATGCGCGTGATCGCCCAGGGGCGGCTGCGCCAGCGGTCATATCAGGATCGCGAGGGCAACAACCGCACCAGCTACGAGATCGACATCGACGAGATCGGCCCGTCGCTGCGGTATGCGACGGCACAGGTCGAGCGCGTCCCGCGCGGCGACGGCCAGCGGGGCGGCTTCGGCGGCCAGCAGGCCGGCGGATACGGCGCCCAGCAGGGCGGCGGCCAGCAGGGCGGCTTCGGCCAGCCCGCCGCTCCGCAGCAGCCTGCATCCTCGGGCGACGCCTGGGGCGAGCCGGCGGCGGGCGACGGCTGGAACACGCCGGGGGTCAACCTCGACGACACCCCGTTCTGATCCGTCACCACCAGACATACACAGACCTACAGAAAGAAGAACCATCATGGCCGGAAAGGGAGCCGCGCGGGCACGTGCCGCGCGCAACGCCAAGCTCAACCAGAAGGTTGTGCCCTCCAAGGTGATCCGCGTCGACGTCGTCGACTACAAGGACGTCAACACCCTGCGCAAGTTCGTCTCGGAGCGGGGCAAGATCCGCTCGCGCCGCATCACCGGCGTGAGCGTCCAGGAGCAGCGTCTCATCGCGCGCGCGGTGAAGAACGCCCGTGAGCTCGCCCTGCTGCCGTACTCCGGCGCGGGCCGTCACTGAGCCGCGAGAAGCGAAGGGAACTGAAGCACTATGTCGAAACTCATCCTCACCCAGGAGGTCGACGGACTCGGCACGGCCGGTGACATCGTCGACGTCAAGGCCGGCTACGCCCGTAACTACCTGCTGCCCCACGGCTACGCCGTGGCGTGGACGGCCGGCGGCGCCCGCCAGGTCGAGCAGCTGCGCCAGGCCCGGGCCGCGCGCGAGCTCGCGACGATCGAGGAGGCCAGGGATCTCAAGCTGCGCATCGAGAACGTGCGCGTGCGTCTCGAGGCCAAGGCCGGCCGCGAGGGTCGCCTGTTCGGCGCGGTGAAGGCCGCTGACATCGCCGAGGCCATCGAGGCCGCAGGCATCGGCAACGTCGATCGCAAGCGCATCGTCATCGCCGACCCGATCAAGACCACCGGTGACCACAGGGCGCAGCTGAAGCTGCACCCCGAGGTCGTCGCCGAGATCTCGATGCAGGTCGTCGCCAAGAAGTAGGCGTCGCCGAATCTGTCGAAGGCCCCCGAGTCCGCATGGACTCGGGGGCCTTCGTCGTGTTCGGGGCGTGGGCGGCGGGGATGCGCGCTCGTGCGCAGATGGGGCCTGTGCACGGACCTGCCGCGAGCGGGCCTTGGCACACCGACCAGCCATTGGGTGGCAGGTCGGTGCTCGTGCGGCAGGTCGACACACGGGGCCGGTTGCCGTGGCGGCGAGCGTGTCACAGAGCCGTTCCGCTGGTGAAACATCATCGAAACGGCGGCTTCGTAGGTTGTGGTGAAACGTTCCACCAGATGTGAGACGTCACGATGACGAGGAGCCGACATGGAGATCCGCAGGCTGAAGACCGACAACCACTTCGAGGAGATCAACAGCTATTCGCGTGTCGTGACGGTCGGCCCCTGGCTGCTGCTCGCGAACACCGCGGGGCGTGATCACACGACCGGCGAGCTCTCCACAGACCCAGAGCAGCAGATGCGGCAGGCGGTGACGAACGTCTCCCGAGCGCTCGCCGCTGCCGGCAGCGAGCTCGCGGAGGTCGTCCGCCTCACCGTGCGCATTCCGGAGCGGGCGAACGTTCGTCGGCTGATGCCGGTCGTCGGCGAGGCCTTTCGTGGCATTGATCCGGCCATGACGATCATCTGCACACCGCTCGCCGGCGACTATGCCGTCGAGCTCGAGGCCACCGCCTACCACGGTGCCGAATCGGACACGCACGAGCACATCTCGCTCGGCTGACCCCAGACCGCATCCGCCGCTGCCCGGCCAGACAGGACGGCCCGGATCGCAGCACAGAACCAGGACCACAGAGAAGGGACCGCGATGACCATCATCACCCACACCACTCCCACAGCCCGACTGTCGCTCTCCGCTCTCGGCGTCGCGCCGCAGTCGCCCGGCCCCCGACTGCAGATGCTCTACCTCGACGAGCCGGCCATGGTCGATCTCGGCGTGACCGACATCGCCGACTGCATGGACGTGCTGACGGAGATGTTCTCGCTGCTCGACCGCGGCGACTATCGCATGACCGGCCCGAATGTGAACTCGCACGGCGCGATGCTCACCTTCCCCGAGACGTCCGACATCCCGGGGATGCCGCTGAGCGGGGACGACCGCCGGTTCATGGCGATGCCCGCCTATGTGGGCGGCCGGTTCCACATGACCGGGGTGAAGTGGTACGGCTCCAACATCGACAACCGTCGTCGCGGCCTGCCCCGTTCTATCCACCTGCTCGTGCTCAACGACACCGAGTCGGGAGCGCCCCTGGCCGTGATGTCGGCGAACCTCATCAGCGCCATCCGAACCGGTGCGGTCGGCGGCGTCGGCGCCCGCGCCCTCGCTCGTGAGGACGCCACCACGGTGACCATCGTTGGCCCCGGGGTGATGGGGCGAACCGCACTAGAGGCGTTCATCGCCGCCCGGCCCGGCATCGACACGGTCCGGGTCAAGGGCCGCAGCCGGGGAAGCGTGGACGCGTTCGTCGAGTACGTCCGCACCCGCCACCCGCAGATCTCTGACGTGATCGTGTGCGACGACTACGAGTCAGCCGTGGCCGGCGCCGACATCGTCTCCTACTGCACGACGGGCGGCGTCGGCGCCGACACCTTCCCGCCGCTGCGGCGGGAGTGGCTCAAACCGGGTGCGTTCCTGAGCATGCCCTCCTACCTCGCCATCGACGAGGGGCTCGAACGGCAGGACGTGCGCAAGGTGCTCGACAACCGGGGCCTGTACGAGGCCTGGGCGGAGGAGATCCCGGCCCCGCACCACGACAATCTCGGCATCATTGGCTGCCGGTTCATGGATCTGATTGAGCAGGGGCGGATGGATCCGGCCGAGCTGGTCGACCTGGGCGCCATCGTCAACGACCCGTCGCTGGGCCGGCGCTCGGACGACGAGATCGTGCTCTTCTCCATCGGCGGCATGCCGGTCGAGGACGTGGCCTGGGGCACCGAGCTGTACCGCCGGGCCATCGAGCAGGGCGTCGGCGAGACCCTGCGGCTGTGGGACACACCCGTGCTCGTGTGAGCCAGGTGAGAAGAGATGCGGCAAGAGCGAAGCAGAGAGAGGTGAGTGACATGAGCACAGCACAGCCGGTGGACTCCGGCCTGCACGGACTGATGGACTACGCGGAGGTGGACCGCACGCTCAACCGCGGGCTGGGCGTCGGATCCATCCTCTTCATGGTGGTCGCAGCGGCCGCCCCGATGAGCGTCGTCGCTGGCAGCATGCCGGTGCTGATCGGGGTCTCCGACTCCACGGGGATGCCGGTGTACTACTTGATGTCGACCTTGGTGCTGATCTTGTTCTCGGTCGGCTACGTGAGCATGTCGAAGTACGTGCGCAACGCCGGGGCGTTCTACTCGTACGTCCAGGCCGGGCTCGGCCGGATGGTCGGCGTCGGAGCGTCGGCGCTCGCGGTGCTCGCCTACCTGGCGCTGAACATCGGGGTGTACGCGTACTTCGGCATCGCCGGGGCGAACCTTGTCGAGAGTCTCACCGGTGGAGCGGTCGACCTACCCTGGTGGCTGTTCTCGCTGGTGTGCGTCGCCGTGGTCGCGGTGCTCGGCTACCGCGACATCACGCTCAGCTCGAAGGTGCTCGGCCTCGTGCTCGTCGCCGAGACGCTCATCGTGCTCGTGATGGACTTCGCTGTTATCGGGGCGGGCGGCGCGGACGGCCTCTCGCTCGAGTCGCTCAGCCCCATGCACCTGACCGATGCTGGGGCGCCCCTCGGCATCATGTTCGCCATCCTCGGGTTCATCGGCTTCGAGGCGACCGCGGTCTTCCGCCACGAGGCCCGTGATCCCGACCGCACGATCCCACGGGCGACGTACCTCTCCGCCGCGGTGATCGGGCTGTTCTACACGTTCTCCGCCTGGGCGATCATCAACGGCGTGGGCGGCGCGAACGCCGTGGCCATGGCAGTCGATGATCCGGAGGGGTTCGTTCTCAACATCGGGGCGACGTATCTGGGTGACGGATTCTCCCTCCTGATGCAGATCTTCCTGGTGTCGAGCACGTTCGCCTGCGCGCTGGCCTTCCACAACGTTATGACTCGCTACGGATTCTCGCTCGCTCGCAACGGGATCCTGCCCCAGCGGCTCAGCCAGGTGCATGCCGTGCACAAGTCGCCCTCCGCCGCGTCGGTCGCCGTCTCGGTGGCCAGCCTGATCGCGATGGTGGCCGTGGCCCTGAGCGGCCTCGACCCGCTCGCGGACGTGTACACGCCCGCGGTCGGCCTCGCCACCCTCGCATACATCGTGCTCATGGCGCTCACGAGCATCTCCGTCGTGGCGTTCTTCGCCCGGGACGCCAGCCGGCGGGAGACGTTCGGGGTGGGGCGGTCGATCATCGCCCCGCTGCTCTCGGCGGTTGCCTTCGTCGTGCTGACCGTGCTGGTCACGGCCAACATCGAGCTGCTCGTCGGCGATCTGACGGTCGGCCTCGCCGTGATCGCGGCCACGGCGTTCGCCTTCCTGATCGGGATGACGGTCGCGGTGCTGCTGCGCACCCGCCGAGCTGCCGTGTACGAGGGTCTGCTCGACATCTGATCGACCCGGCGGGGGGCGTGAACGGGCGCTCCCCGCCCGCGTATGCCGGCAGATGACGTCCTCGACGCCGCCCCGCGAGTCGCCTGCCGCGGCAGCGGGTCGTGTCGGAGGCACGGCACGGACGGCGCCGTGACACTGACGGTGTGCGCGCTCAGCGTTTCGGGCTCTTCCCCGGAGTTGACTCACGCCAGCGGATCACCGGGGGCAGATCGAGGACGCGCGGTGTCGGTGCGTCGTCCACCGCCCCCCGCCGGTCGGCGTCAATGGCCTCCAGCAGCAGGTCGAAGGCCATGGTCACCGCGCGCTCTGGGAAGAGGTCGATGCCGGTGATCTGCGGAGCACAGTACTGCAGCACCGCGTCGTCGACGCAGGAGGCCACGGCGATGTCCTCGCCGACTTGCCGACCCGCCTCGGCGATCGCCCCGGCCACGCCGATGGCGATGCCCTCATGCCCGCCGATGACCGCGTCCACGGCCGGGTGCTGCCGCAGCAGGTCATGCACCGCGCGGCGGACGGAGCGATGCGTCGCGTCGAAAGGGATGGGGCGGACGAGCGGCGTCCGCCGGTGCTCCGCGCACCAGCTCGTGTACGCCTCGCCGACCAGGCCGCTCCAGTCGGTGGGGAAGTCCGTGCCCGCCGTGACCAGCGCCGGCTGGCGCATCCCCCGGGAGCGTAACCCGTCGAGCAGCCGGCGCATCACGATGTCGTGTGCGGAGCGGACGACACCTGCGGGGGCCGGCATCGCCGGATCCGGCCGCTCGACCGTCACCACCGGCAGCCCGCTCGACAGCAGCGCGCGCGTGCGGGGATGTCCGAAGAATGGGTCCGAGAGGATGACTCCGTCGACATGGGTGACGAGCCAGTCGGCGTCGAGCTCGGTCGGACCGATCAGCTGGATCTGCAGTCCATGCTGCATCGCGAGGTGGAAGACGGTCATCACCATCGAGCGGTAATAGCCCATGCCAGTCGTGCGGGGGTGCAGGAAGAAGGCGATCGTGCCGGTGGACGCGCGCCGCAGGCTGCGTGCGGCGGCGTTCGGCCGGTAGCCGTGCTGGTCGGCCAGACGGCGGATGAGCTGTCGGGTCTCCTCGGCCATGCGGCCGGTGTCGTTGAGCGCGTTCGACGCGGTGGAGACCGAAACCCCGGCGAGTGCGGCAAGCTCGCGGAGGGTCATCCGTCGTGACGGACTCACCTGGCTCCTCCCCTCGGCGTGCGATAGGCGTCCTGCAAGTGTAGTCATGTGGCCCTGGGGCGCTTTGGGTGCACGGACTTGCCGTGAGCGGGCCCTGGTGCACCGACCTGCCATTGGGTGGCTGGTCGGTGCACGTCTGGCAGGTCGGTACGCCGGACGCCGGATGAGGTGCGTCCGCACGCTGGCGGGCCTGGCAGGGGCACCCGTAAGCCTCCTTTGTGTCTCTCAGGTGCGTCCGCACGCTGGCGGGTCTGGCCCCGGCCCGCCCCTTGGTGGGTTCTCATTTCCCCCCGGCAGGCCCGCCCCCGGCGACCAGCCCTGTGGATAACAGTGTGGACAACCGGGGGTTAGCGCGGTGCTGAGGGCGCTGTCAAGTCGTCGGCGCGTCGGAAGGAACCTTCGATCAGAACTTCAGGTGAACTGGACGTGATGCGTTCTCCACAGGAGGATCCGCATGATTCCGGGGATCTTCAGGAAGCATGTGAATAACTGGGGTCTTCTCCACCGGTTCTCCACAGGGCCCTCCCCAGGGTGGGGAGAGTTATCCCCGACTTCTCCACAGTCGTGAGCCGACGCCTGTGGAGAACACGCCCGGACCGCGATCTCGGCCGGCTGCGACGGGGCTATGGTTGAGCGGGCGCCAGCGTGTCTCGGGCTGACCGAGGCTGGGCGGAGACCAGGGAGAGGTCGGACACGAGACCGGGGAAGGAGCGCGCATGATGAGCATCGCGAGCATCATGGGGGATTCCGGCCCGCGCGGCCGCGATGTCGACGGATCCGTCGGCACGATCGGCGTCGACCGCACCCCGCCGCACGACGACCTCAGCGAGCAGTCGGTGCTCGGCGGCATGCTGCTCAGCAAGGACGCCGTGGCCACCGCGCTGGAGGAGGTCAAGAACACCGACTTCTACCAGCCCCGCCACGAGATCATCTTCGACGCGATCTTCGATCTGTACTCGAAGGGCGAGCCGACGGATGTCATCGCCGTCACTGACGAGCTGACCAAGAGCGGCCAGCTCACTCGCGCCGGTGGCGTCGAGTATCTGCACACGCTCACCGCGATCGTGCCCACCGCTGCGAACGTCGGCTACTACGCCCGCATCGTGCAGGAGAAGGCGCTGCTGCGCCGGCTCGTCGAGGTCGGCACCCACGTCGCCCAGCTCGGTTACAACGCCGAGGGCGAGGTCGAGGATCTCGTCAACGAGGCGCAGGCCGAGATCTACGCGGTCGGCGGCAAGGACCAAGCCGAGGATGTCAAGCCGCTTTCGGAGGCGGTGGAGGCCGCGATCGCCGAGATCGAGTCGGCCAAGGGACGCGACGGCTCGATGACGGGCGTGCCCACCGGCTTCGTCGACCTGGACAAGCTCACCAACGGGCTGCATCCCGGGCAGCTGATCATCATCGCCGCCCGACCTGGTCTCGGCAAGTCGACGCTCGCGCTCGACTTCGCCCGCTCGGCGGCGATCGCCCACGGGCTGCCCACCGCGTTCTTCTCGCTCGAGATGGGGCAGACCGAGATCGCCATGCGCCTGCTCTCGGCCGAGTCCGGCATCGAGTTGCAGAAGCTGCGCAAGGGCACCCTCGACAGCCAGGACTGGACGACGATCGCCGCGACGCACGGGCGCATCAACGACGCGCCCCTGTATCTTGATGACTCGCCGAACCTGACGCTCGTGGAGATCCGCGCCAAGTGCCGCCGGCTCAAGCAGCAGATCGGGCTGAAGATGGTCGTGATCGACTACCTGCAGCTGATGACGAGCGGCAAGAAGGTCGAGTCGCGCCAGCAGGAGGTCAGCGAGTTCTCCCGCGCGCTGAAGCTGCTCTCCAAGGAGCTCGACGTGCCCGTCGTCGCGCTGTCGCAGCTCAACCGCGGTCCCGAGCAGCGCCAGGACAAGCGCCCCGCGCTGAGCGACCTGCGCGAGTCCGGCTCGATCGAGCAGGACGCCGACATGGTGATCCTGCTGCACCGCGAGTCGAGCTACGAGCCCGGCTCCGTCGCCGGGATGGGCGAGGCCGAGATGATCGTGGCCAAGCACCGCAATGGACCCACCGCGAACCTGCGCGTGGCGTTCCAGGGGCACCTGTCGCGCTTCGCGAACATGGCCTACAGCGACCTCGAGGAGCCCGTCCAGTGAACTCCGACCAGATCTTCCACCTCGCGGCGATCGTCGTCTACTTCGTCGCGATGCTCGCCATCGGCTGGTACGCGTACCGGCACACGACCAGCCACAAGGACTACCTGCTCGGCGGGCGCGACCTGTCGCCCTGGGCGGCGGCGCTCAGCGCCGGCGCGGCCGACATGTCTGGCTGGCTCATGATGGGCTTGCCGGGCGCGATCTACGTCAGCGGACTCGTCGAGGGGTGGATCGCCGTCGGCCTGACGGTCGGCGCGTGGCTCAACTGGAAGGTCGTCGCGCCCCGGCTGCGCGCGTACACCGAGATCTCGGGCGACTCGATCACGATCCCGACGTTCCTGGAGAACCGGCTGCGTGACCGCACCCACCTGCTGCGCATCGTCACGGGCCTCGTCATCCTCGTCTTCTTCACCTTCTACATCTCCTCAGGCATGGTCGCCGGCGGCGTGTTCTTCCGCGACAGCTTCGGCTCCTCGTACCTGGCCGGGATGCTGCTGGTCACCGGCGTCACCCTCGCCTACACGCTCTTTGGCGGGTTCCTCGGGGTGTCGCTGACGGATGTCGTGCAGGGCACGCTGATGATGCTCGCCCTGCTCGTCGTTCCCGTCATCGCCGTCGTGCGCCTCGGCGGGCCGGGCGAGACGATCGCCCGCCTCGAGCAGATCGCCCCCGATCACCTGTCGGCGCTCGGCGGGTCGGCGCTGACCGGCGCGGCGACGCTCACGATCGTCTCGGCGCTCGGCTGGGGGCTCGGGTACTTCGGCCAGCCCCACATCATCACCCGGTTCATGGCGATGCGGGACGTCGCGCAGGCCTCGTCCGCCCGGCGCATCGGCATCGCGTGGATGCTGCTCTCCATGGGCGGCGCGGTCAGCGGCGGGCTCATCGGCCTGGTCTGGTTCACGGAGACGGGCGAGCCCCTCGATGACCCGGAGACGGTCATGCTCGCCATGTCCCGTGTCCTGCTGCACCCGATCGTCGCCGGTCTCGTGCTCGCCGCCGTGCTCGCCGCGATCATGAGCACGATCTCCAGCCAGCTGATCGTGTGCTCCTCGGCGCTCGTCGAGGACCTCTACCGCATCGTCGCCCGCCGTCAGCCGCCCGTGCGTCGGCTCATGGCGCTCGGTCGAGGCGCGGTGTTGCTCGTCGCGGTCATCGCCGCGCTGCTCGCGCTGGATCCGCAGGACAGCATCCTGGGCCTGGTGTCGTTCGCCTGGGCGGGCTTCGGCGCCGCGTTCGGGCCCATCGTGCTGCTCGCCCTGTTCTGGCGTCGGCTGACCGCGTGGGGCGCGCTGAGCGGGATGACCGTCGGCGCCGTGCTCGTCTTCGTGTGGAGCGCGCTGGACACCGGGCTGTACGAGATCATCCCCGCGTTCGCCGCGAACCTCGTCGTCGCCGTGCTGGTCAGTCTCGCCACGGCGCGCACGCGCGGCGCCGACCGCGCCGTGATCGACGACGAGTTCGACCGCACGGTCGCCGTGGTGCACGGCCGGTCGACGGGCCGTGGCGGCGCGGCGGGCGATGACGCCGGCGACGCTCTGGCGGGGATCCCGGGGACGGCTTCCGACACCGCGGCGCTCGGGTAGACTCGGCGACGAGATGAGAGAGAACCCTGACGGCGTGCCCGGGCGCGTCGAGACCGCGCCGCGCTCCGCGCGCCGCTGGCTGTGGCCCTTCGGCCGTGGCGTCGTCGCCGCGGCCGTGGCCGTTGTCATCGCCCTCAACGCCGACCACACCGGCGCGTTCACCGCGTGGACGTTCGCGGCCTGGGGCATCGTCACCGGCGTGCTGATCGGCGGGTGGGCGATCCGCGGGGTCGAGGACACGATGACCCGCTTCTACCTCGGCGTGGTGGCCGGGGTGACCCTGCTGGCCGGCGTCATGGCGCCGTTCTGGGCCGCCGCGTCCCCGGAGCCCACGGCCCGGCTGATCATGGTGTGGGCCTTCGTCGCCGGCGCGGTCGAGACGCTCGCCGCCCTGCGCATGGAGGCGGGGGAGGCCATGCGCAGCGACCACCTGATCGCCGGCGTGCTCGGCCTGCTGCTCGGCCTCGCCGAGTCCGGCGCGGGCCAGTCGGTGTGGGGCGCGGGGCTGCTGGGGTTCTACCTGGCGCTCGTCGGCGTGCAGCAGATGATCGCCGGATTCGGCCTGCGCGACGAGCGCGACCGCGACGACGCGGGGCAGAGGAGCGAGGAAGCACATGGCTGAGACGAGTTCCGGGGCCGGGCGGCCCGAGCAGCATCCCGAGCCCGGGCACGACCCGGCCGGGCAGCGCCCCGCCGCGCCGATGCGGGCGCGGGTGAAGCCCTACGAGATCGTCTCGCTGGCCGGCATGGTCGCCGTCTTCGGCGCCACCGTGGTATTCATCGGCACACGTCGCGGCGAGTACGCGCTCGTCACCTTCGGCGTCGCGTTCATCGTCATGCTCGTCGCCTTCGCGACCTTCGCGCTCATCGTCAAGCCCGACCAGTCCGAGCGCGAGGAGATCCGCCTCGCCCAGCAGCGTCGCGAGATCGACGAGGCGATCCGGCTCGAGGCGCAGCGGCTGAACGAGGAGGCAGATCGCCGTGAGGGCCAGTCGGGTGGCCATGATGGCGAGGAATCCGGAAACACTCCGGACATGAAGGCTCGTTAGCATCACCCTGTCCGGCCGAATCCTCGGCCGGGCAGGAGAGTGACCCCCGTGAGGAGAGCACGACAGCGATGAGCGACCAGCACGATGAGACTCCGGCGACCGGATCCGCGACACGGATGGAGACCGACCTGCTCGGCCCCCGGGAGATCGACGACCGACATTACTACGGCATCAACACCCTGCGCGCACTCGAGAACTTCCCGATCACCCACAAGGCGGTGGGACGGTACCCGGAGTTCGTCGACGCGCTCGCGGTGCTCAAGGAGGCGGCGGCCGCGGTCAACGCGCGGCTGGGTCTGATCCGCACTGAGACGGCGGAGGCGATCGAGACGGCCTGCGAGCGCATCCGCCGCGGCGAGCTGCACGACGAGTTCGCCGTCGGCACGATCCAGGGTGGGGCGGGCACCTCGACGAACATGAATGCCAACGAGGTCGTCGCCAACGCGGCGCTCGAGCACCTCGGCCTGCCGAAGGGCCGCTATGACGTCGTCGACCCGCACAACGACGTCAACTGCTGCCAGTCGACCAACGACGTCTACCCGACGGCGATCAAGCTCGCTCTGCTGACGATGCTCGACGAGCTGCTCGAGGCCATGGACTACACGGCCTGTGCGTACGAGACGAAGGCGGCGGAGTTCGCCGACGTGCTCAAGCTCGGGCGCACGCAGTTGCAGGACGCGGTGCCGATGACCCTGGGGCAGGAGTTCGGCACGTATGCGACGATGATGCGCGAGGACATCAAGGTGCTCGCCGCGGCCCGCGAGCTGCTCAAAGAGCTCAACATCGGTGGCACGGCGATCGGCACGGGCATCAACACCCCGCCGGAGTACGCGCCCGCGATGATCGAGGAGATCAACCGGCTCACTGGTCTGGGCGTGACTGGCGCCGGCAACCTGGTGGAGGCGACACAGGATGTCGGCGGGTTCGTGCAGCTCTCCGGCGTGCTCAAGCGCATCGCCGTGAAGACCTCCAAGGTCTGCAACGACCTGCGGCTGCTGTCGAGCGGCCCGCGCAGCGGGCTCGGCGAGATCAACCTGCCCCCGGTCCAGGCCGGCTCGTCGATCATGCCGGGCAAGGTGAACCCGGTGATCCCCGAGGTGGTCAACCAGGTCGCCTTCGAGATCATCGGCCACGACGTGACGATCTCGCTGGCGGCTGAGAGCGGGCAGCTGCAGCTGAACGCGTTCGAGCCGATCATCGCCCACTCGCTGTTCGAGGAGATCGGGCACTTCACCCGGGCGCTGCGCACGCTGACCGACCGCTGCATCGTGGGGATCACCGCCAACGCCGAGCACCTGCGCGAGGAGGTCTGGCACTCGGTGTCGATCGTCACCGCGCTGTCGCCGGTGCTGGGCTATCAGACGGCCACCCGCGTGGCACAGGATGCGTTGGCGCAGGGCCGCAGCATCCCCGACATCGTGCGCGAGGAGGGCATCATGAGCGATGAGCAGCTCGAGGCCGCCCTCGACCCGGCGCACCTGACGCACCCCTGGATGCCGACGCAGGACTGAGCGGCGACACGTCCTCGGACGGGGCCGGCACACTCACGGGTGTGCCGGCCCTCGACGTCTGGGGGAGGCGGCACGCCCTCGGGCATGCCGGTCCCGCGCACATCCGGGCATTCAACATGTCGGAAACAGGGCCCGGTTACCCTCCCAGTAGGACGGTCCGCCCCTGGCCCCGCGGGAACGGAGATCGACATGATGACAGAATCCATGAGCTGCACCCTGAACAACGGCGTTGTCCTGCCACGCCTCGGCCTCGGGGTCTTCGAGGCCCCGGCGGAGCAGACGGTGGAGGCGGTCAGGTTCGCCATCGCCGAGGCTGGGTACCGGCACATCGACACCGCGAGCGTGTATGGCAACGAGGCCGCGGTGGGCGAGGGCATCCGAGCATCCGGGGCGGCCAGGGACGAGATCTTCGTGACCACGAAGGTCTGGACCGCCGACCAGGGGCATGCGGCCACACTGCGGGCGATCGATGCGAGTCTGGCCAGGCTCGGGATGGACCACGTCGATCTCTACCTCGTGCACTGGCCGTGCCCGTCGCTCGGGCTGATCGACAGCACGTGGGAGGCGATGGAGGAGATCCTGGCCAGCGGGCGCGCCCGAGCGATCGGGGTGTGCAACCATGAGCCGCATCATCTGCAGCGCATCCTCGATCTCGGTGGCACGGTCCCGGCGGTCGACCAGATCGAGCTGCACCCGCATCTGCCGCAGTGGTCGACCCAGGCGTTCAACCGCCGCCATGGGGTGCAGACCGAGGCTTGGAGCCCGCTCGGCGGCACGACGAACCCGAAGGCGAACGGGGGCGCGGCCGGGTCAACACCCTGCTCTCGGAGCCCACGTTGAGAGCGATCGCCGAGGCACACGGCTGCTCTGCCGCGCAGGTGCTCTTGCGCTGGCATCTCGACAACGGCGAGATCGTCATTCCCAAATCGGTGTACCCCGAACGGATCCGGCAGAACATCGCCGTGGAGGGGATCGAGCTCTCTGGGGAGGAGTGGGAGGACATCGCCGGTCTCGAGACCGGCGAACGCGTCGGGCCGGATCCGAACGTCTTCGAGAGGTGCTGAATCGACCTGTCGCAGCGGAGGTTGCAGGGAGGTTACGCTCTGTCCTCCGCTCCGGGTCGCATGCGCGCCCGGTGACGGGGCTGCGGTCGCCGGGATCGAGCCATGCGGGCCGGTGCTGGCATCCATGGGCAATGCCGCGGAAACATCGCGGAAATCCCCGCTTTCTAGTCTGCTTGGCACATGCGATGGAACCCTCCGTCGCGGGCACGACAGAGAAGGCAGCATCGACATGGCGTACATCTCCCGCAACCCGTACACCGAGCAGGTCGAGCACAAGTACGCATCCATCTCAGATGCGGAGCTGGAGTCCCGGCTCGCCCTCGCACACCAGCGGTTCCTGACCTGGTGCGAAACCCCCGTCCCCGAGCGGTGCGAGACGCTGCGGCGGCTCGCCGCGGCGATGACGGAGCGGCGCGACGCGCTCGCCGAGGTGCTCACCCGCGACATGGGCAAGCTGAAGGCGGAGGCACTCGCCGAGGTGGACGGGTGCATCGCAACCTCCGTGTGGTACGCCGACAATGGCGTGCGGCTGCTGCGGCCGCGCCGTGAGCACGGCGTGAACTACAAGGGGGGCGTATACGAGATCGTGCCCACCCCGACGGGCGTCGTCTATGCCGTTGAACCGTGGAACTTCCCGTACTCGCAGGTGACCCGCGTGCTCGTGCCGCAGCTGCTCGTCGGGAACACGGTGGTGCTCAAGCACGCGTCGATCGTGCCGACCGCGGCGGTGACGCTCGAGCGCTTAGTCGAGGAGATCGCCGGCCCGGGGCTGCTCGTCAACCTCTTCATCAGCCACGCCCAGAGCGCTGCGGTCATCGCCGACGACCGGGTGGCAGGTGTCGCGCTGACTGGCAGCGAGGGCGCCGGCGCGATCGTGGCCTCGCAGGCGGGCGCGGCACTCAAGCGCAGCACGCTCGAGCTCGGCGGCTCCGACGCGCTCATCGTGCTTGAGGACGCCGATGTCGCCCGCACAGCCGCCTGGGCGGTGCGCGGGCGGCACCGCAACTCCGGTCAGGTGTGTGTCTCGTCAAAGCGGATGATCGTGCTGGACGCGGTCTACGACGCGTTTGTCGCCGCGTATCGGAAGGGGGTGGCCGGTCTTGTCGCCGGCGATCCGCTCGACCCGGCCACGACCTACGCGCCGCTGAGCTCCGAGCAGGCCAGGGCGGATCTGCAGGCGCAGGTGGAGCGCGCGGTCGCCGCGGGCGCCACGGCCGAGGAGGTCGACATCCCGCTTCCCGACCATGGGTGGTTCATGCGCCCGGTGATCCTTACCGGCGTGACCCCCGACAACCCCGCCTATGCCGAGGAGTTCTTCGGCCCGGTGACGCAGCTGTACCGCGTCGCCGATGAGGAGGCGGCGATCCGGCTCGCCAACGACACCCCGTACGGGCTGGGCGGGTCGGTGTTCACCGGGGACGAGGCGCGCGGCCGCCGGGTCGCACTGCGGCTTGACACCGGTATGGTCGCGATCAACCGGCCCGTCATCGGCGGGGCCGACACCCCGTTCGGCGGCACGAAGCGCTCCGGCTACGGCCGCGAGTACACGGATCTCGGACTCTACGAGTTCGTCAACCAGAAGGTCATCGGCGCCGGGGAGATCGCCGGCTGAGGGCGGCGGATCACGGATGACCGACACATCGAGAGGAAGCGGAATGGCATCGTCGACAGCGCTGGAGCTGCGGTATCTCAGCGAGCCGGACATGGTCGCGGCAGGGGTGAAAGACATGGCCGGCTGCGTGGACGCGATGGAGGAGGTGCTCGCGCTGCTGCACGACGGCGACTACCGCATGGGCGGCGCCGACCACAACGCGCACGGCATCATGGTCACCTTCCCTGACACCTCCCCGTTCCCGAACATGCCGCTCAACGGCCCGGACCGCCGCTTCATGGCGATGCCCGCCTACATCGGCGGCTCGTTCGACTCGGTCGGTGTGAAGTGGTACGGCTCGAACCCGGCGAACCGCGAGATCGGACTGCCCCGCTCGATCCACACCATCGTGCTCAACGACAAGACCACCAGCGCGCCGATCGCGGTCATGAACGGCAACCTCGTCAGCGCGTACCGCACCGGCGCGATCCCGAGCGTCGGCGTGCGCCACCTCGCCCGCCAGGACGCCCGAGTCGTCGGCATCATCGGCCCCGGCGTGATGAACCGCACTGCGCTCGAGGGCTACCTGACCGTGCGGCCCACGATCGACACCGTCCAGGTGCACGGCCGGCGTCGGGTGACCGCCGAGCGGTACGCCGACTACGTTCGTGAGCACTTCCCCCAGGTGAAGCACATCACGATCGCTGAGACGATCGAGGAGGCCGTGCGCGGCGCCGACATCGTCAGCAGCGCCACGACCGGTGCCCGAGGCGTCGCGAACTACCCGTTCATCGCGAGCGAGTGGATCAAGCCCGGCGCGTTGCTGTGCGTTCCGGCGAACCTCGAGCTCGAGGACGAGCTGCTCATCAGCGGCGCACGCCTGTTCGTCGACCACTACGGCCTCTACGAATCCTGGGCCAGCGAGTTCCCCGTGCCCAGGCTGCACGAGTACATCGGCATCATCGGCACGAAGTTCCTCGACCTCGTGCGCGAGGGGGCCATCGCCCGCGAGGCGGTCACCGACCTCGGCGAGGTCATCAAGGGCGAACGCCCCGGGCGCGTCTCCGACGACGAGATTCTCGTGCTGAGCGTCGGCGGCATGCCCGTCGAGGACATGGCCTGGGGACGACGGGTGCTGGATCGCGCCCGGTCCGAGGACATCGGGACGGTGCTGCCGGTCTGGGACACGCCGGAGCTGAGTTAGGAGGAACGGCATGAGCGCGGACGAGCAGCGGGCGAGGGCCGCGACACCGGCCGGCGGCCGCGCCGAGGACGTGCGCGCGGACGTCGCCGTCATCGGCCTGGGCACGATGGGATCGATGGCCCTGTGGCGGATCGCCCGCCTCGGCGAGCCGAGCGTCGTGGGCGTCGAGCAGTACGGGGTCGCCCACAGCCACGGATCGTTCACCGGCGAGTCGCGTCTGTTCCGCACCGCCTACCACGAGGGCACCCGGTACGTGCCCACCCTGCTGCGGGCCCGGGAGCTCTGGCACGAGCTCGAGGCCGAGAGCGGCCGCCGTCTGCTGCTGCAGGTCGGCACGCTCTCGATCGGCCATGAGAGCGACACCGACCTCGGCAACGTGCTCGCCAGCGTCCGCGAGTTCGGCCTGCCCCACGAGGTGCTGCGCACGGCCGATCTGCGCGAGCGGTACCCACAGCACGCGGTCGGCGACGGGGCAATGGGCGTGCTCGACGTCTACGGCGGAGGGCTGCGCCCCGAGCTGTCGGTGCTCAGCGCCGTCGAACAGGCGCAGGCGCATGGCGCGACCGTGCTGGCGAACGAGCGGGTGCTCTCCGTCGAGCCCGGCGGCGGGTCGGTGACGGTGACCACCGACCGGCGCGTGATCACCGCCGGCCGCGTCGTGATCGCCGAGGGCTCCTGGTCACGCCGTCTCTCCTCGGGGCTCGCGAGCACCCTCGTGGTGCAGCCGCTGCCGCTGATCTGGTTCATGCCCCATCACCTCGACCGGTTCGTCCCCGAGCGCTTTCCCGCCTTCATCCGCGACGAGGGCGGGGTGCACTTCTTCGGCGCCCCCTCCTTCGACGGCTACAGCGTCAAGGTCACCCCGCGCCGCTTCCATGATCCGGTCGCCGACGTCGCCGACGTGCCGAGCGTCATCGACGCCGAGCGGCTGCGCGCGATCGGGGTCGCGGCGCAGCGGTTCCTGCCGGATCTCAACCCGGAGCCCGTGCACTGGGGCGTCTTCCACGACGCGTTCACCGCCAACCACGTGCCCATCGTCGACATCGCCGCCGACGGCGCGGTGCTCACTCTCGCCGGTTTCAGCGGCCACGGCTTCAAACTCGCCCCGGCCATCGGCGAGATCGCCGCAGAGTTCGCCACAGACCGCGTCAGCGAGCTCATCGCCGATGACTACGCGATCGCCGCACATCCCAGGATCGCGGAGGGCTGACCATGGGACGGGGCGCGGACGACCGGCTGGATCTCGCGATGCTGCTCGATGCCCCGGACGGCCGCTGGGCGGTCAAGGTCTCCAGACCGCACGAGGACCCGACGGTCGTCGACCTGCAGACCCGGGCGATGGTCTATGCTTCCGCGCACGCGCCGGCCGACGTGCGGCTGTCTCGGGTGCGCTCCGACCGCGCCGGGCGACGGCAGAGCGAGCCGGACGTTGGCGCGGGGCCGCACCCGCGTGTCCTGCGGGCCATCGAGTACCTGCCCGACGCGCCCATCGGCGACCCGACCGACCCGCGCGGTGTGCTCACCTCGGCCCGCCTCGCCCGGATCGGCACCGTGTGCGCGGAGGTCGCCGACAGCCTGAAGGGCTTCACCCACCCGGCCGAGGAGCGTCCGATCGTCTGGGATCTGCAGCGCCTGTCGGTCGCCGCGGGCCTGCTCGAACTCGTCGCCGACGCAGCGCTCGCCCGCCAGATCGAACGGTCGGTGGCCGAGTTCGAGCGGTTCGCGCTGCCCCGCCCCGCGACGCTGTCGCGCCAGGTGCTTCACGACGATCTCACCCGCTTCAATGTGCTCGCGAACCCGACGGATCCCGGCGTCGTCACCGGCGTGATCGACTTCGGCGACACGGTGCGCACCGCCCGGGCGCTGGATCTCGCCGTGGCCGTGGGCAGCATGCTCGATGGCGACGGGCGCGGCTGGGAGCTGGCCGGGCCGATGATCGCCAGCCGCAGCCTGGTGCACCCGCTCACCGACGACGAGCTGGCCGTGGTGGCCGTCGCCGCACCGGGGGGACTCGCCCTGAGGGCGCTCATGCAGGCCCATGCCGCCTCCGTGTCGCCTGACCGCGGCCGCTACCTCGCCTCGCACGCGCCCGCCCTCGCGGCGACGCTGCGCCGCGTGCTGGACATCCCGGTCGCCGCGCGTGCAGAGGATCTGCGTCATGCCCGCGACACCGCCGTCGCGTGCGGATGAGGGAGGGGGAAGATCATGAGCAGGAGGACGCCGACCGGGGAGGAGCCCACGGTCGCCTTCATCACAAACGTGCCGCTGGAGCGGCAGCGAGAGGTGCTTCAGCACCGGCTGCGCGGCCTCGCCCGCGTCGTGCGGGTGCCGTCGTTGGCCGAGGCGCCCGACGCGGTCGCCTGCGTGCTCGAGCCGGATGTCGTGCTGCGTCGTGACGACCTGCGTCAGGCCCCGGACCTGCGCTGGGTCGGGGTGCCCTCGGTGGCCCTGGACAACATCGACCTGCCCGCGGCGCGCGCCCTCGGCATCGAGGTGTTCAACACACCGGGTGCGAACCGCTGGGAGGCGGCCGACCACACCCTCGCGCTCGTGCTCGCCGTGCTGCGCGATCTCCCCGGAGGCGTGCGCACGGTCGGCGAGGACGCCTTCGACATCACCCGCACCCATCCGCTGCGCATCCGCGGCGCCCGGCTCGGGCTGATCGGCTTCGGCGCCGTGGGCCGCCTCGTCGCCGAGCAAGCGCTCGCCCTCGGCATGAGCGTCCGCGTGCACAACCGCAGTGGGGTTCCGGCGGTCTTCGCCGGACGGGTCGAGATCGCCACCGACCTGCCGGCGCTGTTGGGCTGGGCTGACGTGGTGTCGGTGCACGTGCAGCTCACCCCGGCGACCCGGGGGCTCGTCGGCGAGCAGGAGCTGCAGGAGATGCGGCCGGGCGCCCGCCTGGTGAACACGGCCCGGGCCGGCGTGGTCAGCCAGCCCGCGCTGCTGGCGGCACTGGACTCCGGGCACCTGACCTGCGCCGGGCTCGACGTGCTCGACACGGGGCAGGAGGAGATGATGCGGGCGCTCGTGACGCATCCGCGCACGATCGCCACCCCACACATGGCCTGGTACTCGCCGGAGAGCGCGGTGGGACTGTACGAGTTCACGGGCGGACGGATCGCGGAGCGGATGCGTGAGGCAGGCACTCCACCTCAGACGGAGCGACGGACGAGGAGAGGAGCAGGACACGATGGCCGATGAGCTGGGAGCACGGGCGCCCGCGACGACGCCGCCGGTGTGGACCTGCCGGACTGCTACAACAACGTCCCGGTCGTCGGGCACTCGAACCCGCGTGTGCACGATGCGGTGGCGGCCCAGCTCGACCGGCTGAACACGAACACCCGGTACCTGCAGCGCGGGGTGGTGGAGTACGCTGAGCGGCTGGCCGCGCTGCTGCCGGAGGGCGTCGAGCAGACCATGTTCACCCGCTCCGGCCCCGAGGCCAACGACCTGGCGCTGCGCGTGGCGCGCGAGGCGACCGGGCACACCGGCGTCCTCGTCACCGCCAACGCCTATCACGGGTGACCGCGCAGGTCGCCGTCTGCTCCCCGTCGCTCGGGGAGGGCGTGCCGCTCGGCGAGGACGTGAGGCTGCTGACCGCCCCGGACCGGCTGCGGGCGCGCCTGTCGCCCGAGGGCTTCCGCACCGCCATGCGGGACGCGACGGAGGTGGCGATCGCCGACCTGCGCCGGCACGGATGCGGGGTTGCCGCGCTGCTCGCCGACTTCGGCCGCCGGGTGCGCTATTTCAACACCTTCGGCGGCAGCAGTATGCCGATCGCCGCGGCGGGCGCGGTGCTCGACGAGCTCGAAGAGCGTGGACTCGTCGCCCAGGGCGCGCGGAACGGCGACCGCATTCGCGCCGGGCTCGCCCGGGCCACGGCGGGGTTCGAACAAGTCGCCCAGGTCCGCGGCGAGGGCCTGTACATCGGCGTCGATCTGGTGGAGGACGCCGACGCATTCGCGCCGGCGACCTGGCTGGCCGAGGAGGTGGTCAACCGACTGCGGGAGCGGCACGTCCTCATCTCCTCCGCGGGCCCCGCGGAAACGTGCTGAAGATCCGGTCACCGCTCGTGTTCACCGACGCCGACCGTCTGCTCACGGAGACGGCGGTCACACTCGACGAGCTCGCCGCACAGGGGGCGCTGCGATGATCGAGCCCGGCATGGCCATGCTCACCGGCGGCCCCAGGGGGATCGGCGCGGCCATCGCCCGAGAGCTGCGCGACGCCGGGTGGACGCTCGCCCTGGACGCTCGCCCTGGGCGTTCGCGACCCCGCGCGGGTGCCCCACGGACCTGCGCGAGCATCCCCGAGTCGCCGTCGATCGCTGGGGGGATGCCGCGCGCTCCTGCTCGCCTCGCTGTCCGGCCTGCGCGTGCGCAACGATCGGATCGCCTGCTCGGAGGCGAAGCACGCCGTCGTCGCCCTCGGGAACACCCTGCGTCGCGAGGGCTGGGACGACGGGGTGCGGGTGTGCACCGTGTGCCCGGGGCTCGTGCACACCGACATGACTGCGGACACGACGAAGGTGCCGCGTGCGGAGATGACTGCGCCCGAGGACCTCGCACACCTGGCCCGCACGGTCATGGGGCTGCCGAACACCGCGTCCGTGGCGCGTCTGACCGTCAACTGCCGGTTCGAGGACGAGTACCGATCCCGGCCTCCCGCGCAGCGCCGCGGGAGGCTGCGGCGCCGTCCCGCGGTCGAGGCCCGACCACGCTTGGCACGGCGCGCGTGTTTCCAGCGTGTGAACGGGCCGGGACGGGGCACATCGGCCGTCTGACAGGGGAGACGGGGGCTCGCGCGCGGCGGGGCGCGGGTCAGGAAGCGTGATTGGAACACAAGGGAGACACCCGGGTCATCGAACGGAAATCGGCGAGAAACACACCGCCCATACTCTGCAGGGAAATCGATGGAATCGACCTGGTGGTTTGGTGGGAAGGGATTCGGATGGCAGTTCTCGACGCAGTCGCACCGCAGGAGGCGACGCATCTCGGCGTCGACCTGGAGCACATCTCGAAGCGGTTCGGTGATCACACCGTGCTCGACGACGTGTCGCTCCACGTCGATCCGGGGAGCGTCACAGCGATGATCGGTCCCTCGGGTGCGGGCAAGAGCACCTTCCTCCGCTGCATCAACCTGCTGGAGCGGCCGGACTCAGGCATCATCAGGGTCGACAATCACGAGATCGTCACCGGGCGTCGTATCCCGGCACGTGAGCTCACCGCCCTGCGCCGCACTGTGGGCATGGTCTTCCAGTCGTTCAACCTGTTCCCGAACATGACGGTGCTGCGCAACGTCAGCTTCCCGCAGGAGAAGATCCTCGGACGCAGTCGGGAGGAGGCGGACGCCCGGTCGCTCGCCCTGCTCGACCGCGTGGGGCTCAAAGACAAGGCGAGCAGCCACCCGGCCCGCTGCTCCGGTGGCCAGCAGCAGCGCATCGCGATCGCGCGGGCTCTGGCGCTCAGCCCGAGCATCATGCTCTTCGACGAGCCGACCAGCGCGCTCGACCCCGAGCTCGGTCTCGAGGTGCTCGCGGTGATGCGCGAGCTCGCCGAGGAGGGCATGACGATGATCGTGGTCACCCATGAGATGTCGTTCGCCCGGGACGTCTCTGACCACCTGGTCGTGATGGCTGACTGCCACATCATCGAGCAGGGTGACCCACACGAGATCATGACCGACCCGAAGGAGGAGCGCACGAAGCGCTTCCTCCGCGCGGTGCTGGAGCGCTGACATGCTCGCGCTCAAGGCCGTCCTGCTCGGACTCCCGCTGACGCTGCTCATCGCGGCGGCGTCGTTCGCCATCGGCCTCGTCCTGGCGATCCCCGTGACGATCGGGCTGCGCAGCCGGTTCGCCCCGCTGCGCTGGCTGGTGCGCCTGCTCGTGGACTTCATCCGCGGCATCCCGATCATCGTGTGGCTGTTCATCATCTTCTTCGGCGTCGTGATCGGCACCTTCCGGTTCAAACCGGTGCAGGCAGCGATCGTGGGCTTCTCGATCATCTCGGCCGCCTACCTCGCCGAGATCATCCGTGGTGGCATCCAGTCGGTGCACTTCGGTCAGTGGGAGGCCGGTGAGGCACTCGGCCTGCCCCGGTCGACGACCTTCCTGCGGGTCATCGTGCCACAGGCGCTGCGGATCACCTCGCCGTCGGTGGCCACATACTTCATCGGCTTGCTGAAAGACTCCTCGATCGCCTCGACGATCGGCGTGACCGAGATGGTCTACTACTCGATGAACTACGCCAGGCAGAACCCCGGCGCCGACGCGCTGACCCCGTTCTTCATCGCCGCGATCGTCTACATCGTCATCAGCGTGCCGCTGGCCGTCGTCGCCCGTCGACTGGACGCCCGGCTGCGGAAGGAGGCCTGACCCATGGACATCAGCCAGTACCTGCCGAGGTTCTTGCAGGGGTTGGGGCTCAGCCTCCAGATCACGGTCGTGTCGGTGCTCGCTGGGTTCGTGCTCGGCCTGTTGCTCGCCCTCATGACGATGAGCCGCACCCGGTGGCTCACCTGGCCCGGCATCGCGATCGTGGAACTCGGTCGCGGCACCCCGGCGCTCGTGATGCTCTACATCGTCTACTTCGGCCTGCCCGCAGTGCAGATCATGCTCGACAACACGATTGCCGCGATGATCGCGTTGACGACCACCACCGGCGCGTACGCCGCGGAGATGATCCGAGCCGGACTGCAGTCGGTGCCGCGCGGCCAGGTGGAAGCCGCACACGCCCTCGGGCTCGAGCCGCGCACGGTGCTCGGCCGGGTCGTGATCCCCCAGGGGATGCGCAGCGCGATCCCGTCGCTGATGGGCCTGGCCATCCAGATGTTCCAGGCCACGTCGCTGGCCTACTCGATCGCCGTGCCTGAGCTGATGAGCGCCGCCTACCAGGTCGGCAACGCCACGTTCCAGTACCTGACGGTGTTCCTCTTCGCAGGGCTGATCTACGCGGCCGTCTCGGTGCCCACCACGTGGGCCACCGTCTGGATCGAACGACGGATGAACCGCAACTACGCCTGACTCGGGACACCGGGCGGGACCTCCCGCGCCGCGGGGGAGACCACGAAGGAGAAGGAGACCAGAGATGAACACGAAGCACACCCGCATCATCGCGGCCATCGGCATCATCGGCGTCGCCGGCGCCGGGCTCGTCGGCTGCTCCAGCGACAGCGGCTCGTCGACCAGATCCGACTGCACGCCGAAACACAGCGACATCAGCACGGTGGCCTCGGGCACGTTCACGGTCGGCGTCACGGACCTGCCACCGTTCAGCCAGAACGTCAGCGGAGGCGACCCGACCGGCCTCGACATCGACATCGTCAAGAAGATCGCCGATATGGAGTGCCTGGACATCGAGTTCAAGGAGGCCACCTACGCCAACTCGATCCCGATGATCAGCCAGCAGCAGGCGATCGACGTCACCACCGGCGCCTGGTACCCGACCGCCGAGCGCAACGAGGTCGTCGACTTCGCCGGGCCTATGTACACCGACTCGATGTCGATCGTCTCGAAGACCGGGATCAAGAGTGTCTCGGAGCTTGAGTCCCTCGACAGCGTCGGTACGGTCGACGGCTACCTGTGGACGGAGGACCTCAAGACGCTGCTCGGCGACAAGCTCAAGACGTATCAGAGCTCGGTCGAGCTGCAGCAGGACATTCTCAACGGGCGCCTGGACGCCGGCGTCGACTCCTACGGCACCCAGGTCTACGAGTACAAGGACCAGAGCGGCTACCAGGTCGAGATCACCGAGGCCGACGACCGGGTGATCGCGAGCGTCGAGCCCGCGCAGACGGTGCTGCCGCTGAAGAAGGGAAACGACAGCCTCAAGACGGCGCTCGATGAGGATCTCGAGTCCATGCGCGAGGACGGCACCCTGGCCGACCTGGTCAAGGGCGCCGGGCTCGACCCGAGCATCGTCGTGCCAGCCGAGACCGAGCTGAAGATCATCGGGGCCTGATTCGAGACGGCAGTGCGGGGGCGACCGGATGCCGGCGGTCGCCCCCGCCGCCGGTGCTAGCGCGTCGACACCGACAGCGAGATGGAAAGAGAGGACGGGGTACCGAATGGTGCGGACGATCAATGTGGGATCGAGCGTCGCGGCGTACAGTCACGCGACGGTCAGCGGGGGACTCGTGTTCACGTCGGGGATGACCCCGCACGACCCTGACACCGGCGCGGTGCGGGGCGAGACGATCGAGGAGCAGACCCGGCTGTCGCTGGCGCTGCTCGAACGGGTGCTGGCCGCTGCTGGCACCGACACGGCGCACCTGCTGCAGGTGCAGGTCCATCTGGACGACATCGACGCGGATTTCGCCGGGTTCGACCGTGTCTACAAGGAGATGATCCCCGCCCCGCATCCGCCCAGGGCGACCGTGGGGTCGCATCTGCCCGGTTATCGCATCGAGCTGACCGCCATCGCGGCGCTGCCGGAGGACTGAGACGACCGCGAGATGGCCGAGAAAGAGAGCGAGTGATATGAGAGTCATCATCATCGGCGCCGGAGTGGTCGGACTGTCGACGGCCTACCGGCTGATGAAGGACGGGCACGATGTGACCGTTCTGGAGTCGGGGGCCTACGGCGAGGGGCCGTCGCACGGCAACGACGCGATGGTCACCAACATCCTGTCGTTCCCGGTGCCGGCACCCGGCACGATCAGTCAGGCGGCACGGTCGTTCGCCCGGCCCGACGCCCCGATCAGCATCGCGTGCAACCCCGACCTCGGCTACCCGGAGTTCCTGCTGCGGATGGCCGCGGCGACCCGCGAGCACGCGTTCGTGCGGGGCACCATCGCCCAGGACGTCCTCTCCCGGATCACCTTCGACGGCTTCGATGAGTTCGTCGCCGATGGCCTCTCATTCGAGATGCACCGCAAGGGGCTGCTGCACGTGTTCGAGAGCGCCGCCGAGTACGACGCGGCGATGCGGCTCTTCGAAGGCTTCCCCCGGATCCGTGAGCGCGTCGAGCCGGTGGTCGGCCACGCAGCCCTCGCCGAGATCGACCCTGGCATCGACCCCGCGTTCACCCACGGCTATTTCGCGCCTGAGGACCGTCAGGTCGAACCGGTCAGCCTGATGGACGCCCTGGTCGGCGCGCTGCGCGAACACGGCGTTGAGGTCCTCGAGCACACCCCGGTCGAGGGGTTCGTGCGCAATGCCGACGGCACGGTGCGTGCCGCGCTGACCCGGTCCGGGGCGTTCGACGCGGACGTCGTGGTCATCGCCGCCGGCGTCGGCTCGCGTCGACTCGCCCGCGAGTTGGGCTTCGCGCTGCCGCTGTTCGGCGGCGGCGGGTACTCGCTCGACATCGCCTGCCCGGACGATGTGCAGCCGCGCACCAGCGTGATCACCGGTCGCACACACATCGCGATCAGCCCCCTGGACCGGGGGCTGCGGGTGGCGACCGGCATGATCATCGGCCAGCGCGCCCCAGGCGTCTCCCAGCGTCGTCTTGAGCGCATGGTCGGCCACCTCCACGAGCTCTACCCGACCCTGCGCCACGTGTCCGCGGAGCTCGACCTCGGCTGGTCGGGTCTGCGGCCGATGAGTGCCGACGGGGTGCCGGTCATCGGCGCGCTCCCGGGCGCCGACAACGCCATACTCGCCACCGGGCACGCGATGCTCGGTCTAACCTACGCGCCGGCGACCGCAACACTCGTCGGGCGCATCGTCGCCGGCGAACGGCTCGAAAGCGACGCCCTGCTGCTGTCGCCGGAGCGGTTCGTCCGTCGGCTGTCGCTGGGAGGCCGGCGATGAGCTGCACCTGGCCGAACCGTCGCTACGGTCACCTCGCCCCCGGCACGGACGACATCCGACTGCGGATCGGCCCGGGCCAGAACCTGGGCGGGTTCCCGATCGGCATCATCTTCATCGACGGGGTGCGCTACCCGTATCTGCCCGGCAACGTCTGCAACGGGTGGACGTACGACTTCCCTGTGCGCATGCGGGCCGTGGAGGGGCTTGAGGTGCGTGAGCTGTTCGCCGCCGACGGCAGCCTGCGCGACCGGGTGATTGACACCTGTCTCGCCCTGCAGCGGGAGGGGGTGCGGGCGATCAGCTCCGGCTGCGGGTTCTTCGGGACGTTCCAGCGCGAGGTGCGCGAGGCGCTCGACATCCCGGTGGGGCTGTCGAGTCTCATCCAGGTTCCCTGGATCGAGCAGGTGATCAAGTCGGACGAGCGCATCGGCGTGCTCACCGCGTCGGCGCCCGACATCACGCCGAAGCTGCTGGAGGGCTGTGGTATCGAACATCCCGAGCGCCTCGTCATCCGGGGGCTGCAGGATGAGCCGGAGTTCTCGGCCATCGTCGACTCCCGGGGCGAGTTCGACAACGGCGGGGTGCGGCAGGAGATGATCGCGGCCACCAGGGAGCTCATGGCCACTCCGGGCGCGCCGATCGGGGCGATCCTGCTTGAATGCAGCGACATGCCGCCTTACGCCTCGGACGTGCAGCGCGCGGCGGGCGTGCCGGTGTTCGACTTCATCACCCTCATCCGCTGGCTCGAGTCCAGCGTTGCCCAGACGCCGTACCAGGGGTTCCTGTGACGCGGGCCGCTGACGACCGCCAGACAGCACACACGAACGGAGGCATCATGACCGAGCGACCGAAGGTCGTCTACTTCAACATCGAGGGCGGGCTCGACTACGAGCACGAGCTGCTCGAGGACTGGGGCGTCGCCGACGACATCGAGCTCGTCGACGCGCATCGGCCGGATAACTCGGACGCGTCCTTCCTCGACGCGGCCGGCGATGCCGACGGTGTCGTCGTCGAGTACTACCGGGTCACGCGTGACGTGATGTTGCGCATGCCGAGTCTCAAGATCGTCAGCGTGCAGTCCATCGGGGTGAACAACATCGATATTCCCGGGGCCACCGACCTCGGGGTCGCGGTGAGCAATACTCCGGGCTTTTGCGTCGACGAGGTCGCCCTGCACACGGTCGGCTTCATCATCGACCTCGCCCGCAACATCACCCGACTCGATCGGTCGGTGCGCGCGGGGAAGTGGGATCCGATGGACGCGCCGATGCCGCACCGGATCGCGGGGAAAAAGGTCGGTCTCGTGTTCTTCGGCGGGATCCCGCAGCGGATGATGCCGATGCTGCAGGCGCTCGGGCTCGAGGCACTCGTGTACGCGCCCACCAAGACCGCCGAGTACGTCGCCGAGCGCGGGGCGCGGAAGGTCGACACTCTCGAGGAACTGCTGCGCGAGAGCGACTTCGTCTCGCTGCACACCCCGCTGTCGCCCGAGACGACCGGGCTGATCGGCCGCGAGCAGCTCGCGCTGATGAAGCCGACGGCGTTCCTGATCAACACCGCCCGCGGCGGGGTCGTCGTCGAGCGTGATCTGGTCGCCGCCCTGCGCGACGGCACGATCGCCGGCGCCGGCATCGACGTGATTGAGGACGAGGACACCGAGCAGACGGAGCTGCGCGAGCTCGAGAACGTGGTCATCACCCCGCACTCGGCCTTCCTGTCGGAGGAGTCGTTCCTCGCCGCCCGACGCATGGCCCTTGAGTGCCTGGTGGACCGCCTCGTGCGCGGCACGGCCCCCCGGTACCACGTCAACCCCGACCTGGTGATCTGACCGGCGGCCGGCATGGGGGCCATGGGTGAGGCGCTGCGCGAGCGCGGGGTGCGCACCGTCCTCTGGTCGCAGATCCTCGCGCGGATGCCGCAGGGCGTGCTGAGCATCATCATGCTCATCCGGGCCAGAGACGTCCTCGGCGGCTACACGGTGGCCGGCATCGTCGTGGCGGTGTTCTCCGTCACTGCGGCGGTGGCGAGCCCGCTGACCGGGCGACTGTTGGGCCGGTTCGGACTGCGTCGCGTGCTGCTGGTCACGGCGACGGTCGACTCGCTCGCCATCGCCGCGTTCGGCGTGCTGCCGGCGAACGAGGCGGCGTTCCTCGTCGCCGGCGCGGTGATCGGCCTGTTCACCCCGCCGGTGCTGCCCGTGGCTCGGACACTGTACCCGGTGCTCGTCCCCCTCGGACTGCGCTCGACGATCTTCTCCATCGACGCCTCGGCGCAGGAGCTCATCTGGGCCGTCGGCCCCGTGCTCGCGACCGTGCTGCTGCCGTGGACCGGCCCGGTCTCGGCCTTCGCACTGATCGGGGGCGCGGGACTGCTCGGCGCGGCGGTGCTCTCCGCGTCGCCTGCGATGGGCCGCGTGCCCATGGCGGGCTCCGGGCGCCGGCTCGGCGCGGTGCTGCTCAAATGGCCCGTGCTCATCGCGATCCTGTCCTCCCTCATGCTCAACATCGCCTACGGGGCCACCCAGGCCGGCATCGTCGCCCGCTTCGAGACGAATCAGCTGGTCTCCGGCATGGCCATGACCGGATACGCGGTCGCCTCTATCCTCTCCGGGCTCCTGATGAGCTCGCACGTGATGCGCCCGGCATCGCTCGCCCTGCGCCAGCTGCCGAGCCTCGCCGCCCTCGCAGTGCTGCCGGTGCTGCTGGGCAGCTCCTGGTGGGTCGGGGTGTGCGTGTTCGTCTACGGCGCCGGCGCTTCGCCGGCCCTCGCGGTGATGCAGAGCATCGTCTCGTCAAGCCTGCGCCCGGCGGACGCCGCCGAGGCCTACGGATGGATGGGCAGCGCGATGCTCGCGGGCATCGCGTTCGGCAGCGCCGTGGCCGGGGTGCTCATCGATCACGTGAGCGTGGTGAGTGTGTTCGTGTTCGCCGCCGCGGTCACGGCGGTCGGGATCCTGCTCGGGCTGCGTGGGAGACCGCTGCTGCCGGATCTGCGCCAGCGCACCGGGCCGCCTGACGACACCTCGGCCATCCCGGTCATCCGGTTCGGACGCTGAGCGGGGACCAGACCGGCGGGGCCCGTCCCGGCCGGGTGGCACAACCGTCCTCGTGGTGTCCTCTGGCCCAGCCGCACCGGTTCCGTGGCGCATCGGGCCGTGTCGAGGTCGCCGCCTCCGAGCGCATGACGCCCCGGCCTGTCACGACAGGAGACAGGTCGGGGCATGCGGGTGCTGCTGCGCGGCGCTACGCCTTCGCCGCCTTCGTCTCAGGCACCTGGTCGTCGCGGGGCACCACGATCATCGGGACGGTGAGCGCGCGCAGCAGCTTTGTTGCGGTCGAGCCGATGAACGTCGTGTGCTCACGGGCGATCCGGGCCGAGCCGATCAGCACGATCTCGTCCGGTTCCCAGAACACCTGGTCGATCGCCTTCGTGATGCGGCCGGCGACCTCGACCTGGGCCGTGGTCGTCGAGGCGCGCTCCGGGCGGTACAGGTCGGCGAGATGGTCCAGACGGGCGATGGCCTCGGTGCGGGTACGTCGCTCAGCGTCCGTTCCACTGCTGACCGCGGCCAGCGTGAGCAGACGCACGGGCACGTCGGCGCCGGCCAGCAGGTTCGCGGTGTCGAACATGGTGCGGTTGCCGCCGATGTCGCCGATCGCCACCGAGACACGCCCGAACGGAGCGTCCTGCGGCGTGTCGCGCGCGGTGTCCGGGGCGAGGGCCACCGGGATGTCCGAGCTGTGCAACAAGATGTTGCTCACACTGCCGAGTGAGAATCGGCCGAACAGGCCGTTCGACGTGGTGCCGAGCACGATGATGCTCGCCCCGACCTCATGGGCCGTGCGCAGGATCGCGCTGGCCGTCGAGTCGTCGACGACCGCGTGCGTGTGCACGGGCACGTCGACCTTCACAAGCTCTGCGGCGAGGTGCAGCGCGGTGCGTGGATCAGCCTCATCGCCCTGTTCCGGGCCGCGCAGCGCCACCGCGGCGGCAGACTCGAACCGGCTCACGCTGACGATGTCAAGACCGGTGCCGATATGGTTCGCGATGCGAGCGCCGAGCTGTAGGGCGTCTCTGCCGGCTGGGCTGCTGCGACGGTAGGCGACGAGAACAGACACGATTCCTCCTCTGCGAGACGCGGGTCGGTCGGCCCGCAACACGTCCGAAACACCTTCAGCCTGTCATCGGGGGGTTTCCGGCATGTGACGGCGGCGTTCCGATCTGCGGTCGGCGGTCTCTCCCAATCATTGTCGCGGGCGGAGCAGGGCACGTCTGTCTCTTGTCGCTGGTCGGGACTCCTCGGCGGGACCGAAGGCTGATGTGTCCGGGAGGTTTCCGCTCGGCCACCGTCAGATCATGCCCGTTCGGCCCATCGCCGTCGCCTCCAGTCAGTCCGTGGCGGTGTCCAGCCGGCCGCCCACCCGGCTCGGCAGCACGGCGAGCGCGACGGTCGCCGCGATCGCGCACAGGACGACGAGCCCGACCACCACACCGGGCCAGTCGAGGGCCTCGAACACGCGGCCGAGCGACCACACGAACAGGCTGTTGCCGCCGTAGAAGACGAGCTGGTGGATCGCCGTCGCCTGCGACCGGCAGGATCCGGCGATGAACGCGGTCATCGCACTGGCCACGGGGCTCGTCACGAAGTAGCCGGCCGTGAACACCGCGACGCCGATGACGACCAGCCACAGCGGGCCCGCGAGGGTGAGGGCGGCACCGGCGGCCATCAGCGCGATGCCGACCAGCAGCATCCGCCGGTGCCCGAGACGCCCGGCCGCGCCACCCGCCCACCGGGCCGTGAACGTGCCGACGAGATAGACGGTGAAGATCATGCTCGTGACCGCGGTGCTCAGGTCGTACGGGTCGCGCTGCAGATGGTAGCCGAGGTAGCTGAACAGCGTCATGAACGCGCCCATCAGCAGGAACGGCTGCGCGTACGAGCCCCACAGCGTGCGGTTCGTGAGCGCGCCGGCGAACCGCTGCCAGGCGGTCGGCCGCTCGGCTATCGTCAGCCCGGCCACGCCGTCCCGCCGCTGTCGGCGCAGTCGGGAGGGCAGGTATCCGTGCGGGGCGGGCACGATCGCGACGAAGGCGAGACAGGCGATTACGCACAGCACGGCGACGGTCGCCAGCCCCGTGCGCCAGCCGAGCCAGTCGGCGACGAGCCCGGAGATCAGCCGGCCGAGCAGACCACCGATGCTGTTGCCGGCGACGAAGGCGCCCGCCGCCGCGGTCACCCGGCGGGCGGGCAGCTCGTCGGAGATGTACGTCACCGCGATCGCGGGGATCGCCGCGAGCGTCACCCCCTCGACGAATCGTGACGCGAGCATGAGCGGCATCGTCTGCAGGAACGGCGTGGCCAGCCCCACGACCGCCGCGGTGACGGCCGAGACCTTCATCACCTGCACGCGCCCCCACCAGTCGGCGGCGAACGCCCAGGGCAGCACGCCCACGGCGATGCCAACGGTCGCGATCGAGATCGTCAGTGCGGCGTGCGAGGGGTCGACGCCGAGGTCGGCGGAGAGATCCGGCAGCACCGACTGCACCGCGTACAGCTGTGCGAAGGTCGCGAAGCCCGCGGCGAACAGGGCGAGGATGATCCGGTGGAACAGACGGTCGGTCGCGTCGTGCGCGGTGTCGGACAAAGTCACTCCTGGGTCATGGGCCGGCTCGGGCCCGCAAATACTCTAACGGGGCCCATGTCTCGGCTGTGTTACGCGGCCGGGGTCAGAGCAGGAAGCCATTCGGGAACGGATCAGCCGGGTCGAGCATCCACTGCGCCGTGCCTGTCACCCAGGCTCGACCCGTGATCGTCGGGATCACCGCAGGACGGCCGGCCACCTCGGTCTCAGCCACGAGCCGGCCGATGAATCGGGTGCCGATGAACGACTCATTGACGAAGTCGGTCTCCAGCGGCAGCTCGCCCCGGGCGTGCAGCTGGGCCATTCGGGCGCTCGTGCCGGTGCCGCATGGGGAGCGGTCGAACCAGCCCGGGTAGATCGCCATCGCGTGGCGGGAGTGCCGGGCGGTCGAGCCCGGGGCCTTCAGATAGACGTGGTGGCAGTCGTGGATGGCCGGGTCGAGCGGATGCACCGGGCGGTCAGGCGAGGCGTTGATCGCCGTCATGATCCGCAGCCCCGCTTCCAGCAGGTCGTTCTTGCGAGCCCGGTCGAAGGGCAGGCCGAGCCGCTCCAGGTCGACGACGGCGTAGAAGTTGCCGCCGAACGCCAGGTCGAACGGCACTGCGCCGTATCCGGGCACATCGACGACGTGGTCGAGGGCCACGGGGAACGAGGGAACGTTGCGGATCGTGACCGACTCGGCGCGGCCGTCGTGCACCTGCACCTCGGCGGTGACGAGCCCCGCCGGCGTGTCCAGCCGAATCGTGGTCACCGGCTCGCGCACCTCGACCATCCCGGTCTCGACGAGAACCGTGGCGACGCCGATCGTGCCGTGGCCGCACATCGGCAGACATCCCGAGACCTCGATGAAGAGCACACCGAAGTCCGCGTCCGGCCGCGTCGGCGGCTGCAGGATCGCCCCGCTCATCGCCCCGTGCCCGCGCGGTTCCTCCATCAGCAGTGTGCGCAGCCCGTCGCGTTCGCGCATGAAGCGCACCCGCCGCTCCTCCATGGTGTCGCCCGGCAGGGCGCCGACCCCGCCGACGACGACCCGGGTCGGCATCCCCTCGGTGTGAGACTCGACGGTGTGCAGGACGCGTCCCGTGCGCATGGCAGCCCTTTCCCTCTCCGTGGCATGTGGTCGTCTCCGTGGCCCACGGTCGTGGCGTCGCGTGTTCTGGGCTGCGGCGTCGGATCCATGTTAGCCGCGGTACGATGCCGGCATGCCCGCACACGCGCACCCCCGGCAGCATCCGGATGTCGCCTCTCCCACGCCACGACCCTCTCCCGCCCGTGTCGTCGTCCTCGGCGGCGCGATCGCGCATGACGAGGCCGAGCGGCTGCGCGCGCGCCTGGCCGGGCACGGACTCGCCGTCGAGAGCGGCCGGCTCGAGACCCTCGATGACTCCCGCGGGGTCGTCGCGCTCATCGCCATCCCGGCCTGTCCCGTCGACGCGGCCACGATCGCACGGCTGCCCGACCTGCGTGTCGTCGCCACGCCCTCGGTCGGCACCGACCACGTCGACCTCGCCGCGGCAGCGGCCGCAGGGGTGGCGGTCGCGAGCGCTCCCGGGTACAACGCGCTCGAGGTCGCCGAGTACACGCTCACCGCCGTGCTCATGCTGCTGAAGGATCTGCCCACGGGAGAGCGGCTCGTCGCCGAGCGGCGTTGGGACGCCCGCCGGGCCAGCCCCCGGGCTCTCGCGGACGCGACGGTCGGACTCGTCGGCTTCGGCACGATCGCCCGCCATGTCGCCCGCCTGCTGCACACCTTGGGGGTGCACACGCTGGTGTGGAATCGCTCGGACATCGCCGGGCGCCCCGGCGCCGAGCTCGTGGAGGCGGTGCCGGACATCGCCGATCTGCTCGCCCGTAGCGATGTCGTCTCGCTGCACGTGCCGCTGACCGATCAGACTAGGCACCTCGTCGACGCCGACTTCCTCGCCCGGATGCGTCCCGGTGCAGGGCTCGTCAACACGGGACGTGGCGGGCTTGTCGAGCCTACTGCGGTGGTCCGCGCCCTGCGTGATGGCCGTCTGCGCGGCGTGGTGCTTGACGTGCTCGATCCGGAGCCGCCGGACTGGGCGGGCGACCCCCTGCTGACCGCACCGGGCGTGCTCGTCACCCCGCATCAGGCGTGGCTGACCGACGGCAGCCGGCATCGGGGCTTCGACATCGCCGCCGACCATGTCATCCGTGTGGCGGGCGTCTGACCGCTTGGCGTCGGCTGGTCCGGTGGGACGGGGTCACCGCTCGGTCGCGAGCCGCCCGGCCAGGCCGATGTAGGTCTCCGGGCGCAGGGCGAACAGGCGCTGTTTCGCCTCGTCGCCGATGTCGAGCCCTGAGACGAACTCCTCGAGGTCGGCCTGTGTCACCCGGTGGCCGCGGGTGAGGCCTTTGAGTAGGGTGTAGGGGTCGTCGATGTGCGAGCGGCCGGCCGCCACCTCGGCGCGGATGACCGTCTGGATCGCCTCGGCGAGCACCTCCCAGTTGTGGTCCAGATCGGCGGCGAGCGTGTCGCGGGCGAGCTCGACGGTGCCGAGGCCCCTGACGAGGTTGTCGATCGCCAGCAGCGAGTGGCCGAGGGCGACGCCGATGTTGCGCTGCGTGGTCGAGTCGGTCAGATCCCGCTGCATTCGGCTGGTGACCAGCGTCGACGCCAGCGAGCCGAGCAGTGCATTCGACAGCTCGAGGTTCGCCTCGGCGTTCTCGAAGCGGATCGGGTTGATCTTGTGCGGCATCGTCGACGAGCCCACCTCGCCGGCGACCGGGATCTGGTGGAAGTAGCCCATCGAGATGTACGTCCACATGTCGGTGGCGAGGTTGTGCAGGATGCTGTTGAACAGCTCGACGGTGTGGTACAGCTCCGCCTGCCAGTCGTGCGACTCGATCTGCGTGGTCAGCGGGTTCCAGGTCAGGCCGAGCCCCTCCACGAACCGGCGCGAGACGTCCGGCCAGTCGGCGGTCGGATCGGCGACGACGTGCGCCGCGTACGTGCCGGTCGCACCGTTGAACTTGCCCAGATAGTCCTGCCGCTCGATGTGCGCGAGCTGACGGCTGAGCCGGTGCACGAACACCGCGAGCTCCTTGCCCATCGTCGACGGGGTCGCCGGCTGGCCGTGCGTGTGCGACAGCAGCGGCACCTCGGCGTACTCGGTGGCCATGTCGCCCAGTCGCTCGACCAGCGCGCGGGCCCGGGGCAGCCACACCTCGCGCATCGCGTCCCGCACGATCGTCGCGTACGACAGGTTGTTGACGTCCTCGCTCGTGCAGGCGATGTGCACGAGCTCCGCGTGGTCGGCGAGGCCGAGCGCGGGCAGGTGCCGGCGGATGAACACCTCGACGCTCTTGACGTCGTGCTTGCGCACGGCCTCGAGCTCGGCGAGCTCGTCGATCGAGGACTGATCGAAGTCGGTCACGAGCCGGCGCAGCCCGGCCTTCTGCGCGTCGTTCATCGGGTGCGTGCCGAACAGGCCCTCGTCGGTGAGGAAGATCAGCCACTCGACCTCGATGTGCACGCGGGCGCGGTTCAGCCCGGCCTCGCTGAGGTATTCGCCGAGCGCGCCCACTGCCTTCCGGTATCGGCCGTCGAGTGGGCTGAGGGGCTGATGGTCGAGGGTGCTCACGTGCTCTCCTGTGTGGTTGCGTGCCGTCGCGGGTGCGTCCGTGCCGCGGGCCGGCCCCTCGATTCTAGTCGCATGGCCGGCGGGCTCCCGGGCGCGCCGAGGTGACGGCGGCACCGGTGGCCACGGGTGCTCCATCGCGCCGACGTGAGGTGCGAGATTCATAGCAACAATCTGTAACACGCACGAAATCTTGATTCGGAATGATGATGGGCAACGGAATCACTTGCACTCAAGAGGTTTCGCCACGAAGAATGGCATTCACGCGGGCAGTGTCGCCACCGGGGTGATGCGTCCGTTGGAAGAGGTGATACGAGGCGCGCCAGCGCCCGAGAAGGAGGACGTGATGCCCATCATGGTGGCCTACCGACACTCGTCGGCCGGCAGAGACGCCCTGCGCGTCGGAGCGCGCCTGGCACGCAGCCGTGGCACGAAGCTCTACATCGTCAGCGTGATCCCGCGTGAGGTCGAGCATGACACGTTCGCCCCACCGTCGGCCTCGTACGATCGATTCGTCTTCGACCAGATGGGCGGATGGCTCGCCGAGGCCGCGAGCCTGGTCGCCGGTGACATCGAGCTGCACACCGAGATCGAGGTGAGCGACTCCGAGGAACAGGGCATCCTCGATGCCGCCCACCGCCTGCACGCGGAGGTGATCGTGCTCGGCACGGCGACCGGCGGGTTGCTCGGCCGTTTCACCCTGGGCAGCGTGAGCAACGCGCTGCTGCACTCCTCGGATGTGCCGGTCACCCTCGCCCCGGACGACGCCCGCGAGGTCGCGCAGGACGCGCCGATCTCCCGGGTCACCGTCGCCGTCGGCGATCTCGGCGGCAACCGCACCCTGTTCGACACCGCCGCGTTCATCGCGAGCCGTCGTGGCATCCCCGTGCGTCTGCTCACACTCGCGACCGTCGACCCCGGCCGCGGCAGCGCGGCGGCCGACCGCGCGCGCACCCAGGCCGTGCAGACGCTCGGCACCGCGGCCGTCAGCAGCCTGCCGCACGATCTCGACATCACCACACGCGTCGAGGTCGCCGGGCGCATCGACCAGGCCGTCGAGCAGGTCGACTGGGATCCGGCCGAGATCGTGCTCATCGGCTCCAGCCGGCTGGCCCAGGCGCGGTCGATGTTCCTCGGCTCCACTGCGGCGAAGCTCGTGCGCACGCTGAGCGTCCCGATGATCGTCGTGCCGCGCGACGATGTGATGCGCACCGGCGCGGCGGATGCGTCCGGAGCGGCCCCGACGGCCACGGACGAGCGGGGCGGTGAGCGATGAGCACGACACCGGCAGCACAGGAGACCTCGCGCAAGGGGCTCGGCAAGGGGACGGTCGGCCTGCTCGGCGCGATGGTGATCGGCATCTCGTGCATCGCGCCCGCGTACACGCTCACCGGGGCGCTCGGCCCGACGGTCAGCGTGGTCGGCACGCACGTGCCCGCGGTGTTCATCGTCGGGTTCATCCCGATGCTGCTCACCGCGTTCGGGTACAAGCAGCTCAACGCACGCATGCCCGACTCGGGCACCTCGTTCACCTGGGCGACGCGGGCGTTCGGTCCGTGGGTCGGCTGGATGGCCGGCTGGGGGCTCATCGTCGCCACGGTGGTGGTGCTCTCGAACCTGGCGGGCATCGCGGTCGACTTCTTCTACCTCGCGCTGTCGCAGCTGTTCAGCAACCCTGACCTGGCGGACCTCACCGACGACCCGCTGATCAACGTGATCACCTGTCTGGCGTTCATCGCGATCGCAGTGGCGATCTCGTACCGTGACATGCAGACCACGCAGAAGTTCCAGTACGCCCTCGTCGGGTTCCAGATCCTCGTGATGCTGCTCTTCGGCGGGGTCGCCCTGTGGCACGTGGCGAACGGCACCGCGTTCGACGCCACGGCGATCACGCTCGACGACTTCAACCCGTTCACGATCGACTCGTTCTCGTCGTTCGCCAGCGGCATCTCGCTGTCGCTGTTCATCTTCTGGGGCTGGGACGTCATCCTCACGATGAACGAGGAGACGAAGGACCCGGAGCGCACGCCGGGCCGGGCCGCGACGATCTCGATCTTCGTGATCATCGGCCTGTACCTGTTCGTGACGGTGGGGCTGATGGCGTTCGCGGGCGTCGGCGACGGCGAGTACGGGCTGAACAACCCGGACATCCAGGAGAACGTGTTCTTCGCCCTGGCCGGGCCGGTGCTCGGGCCGCTGGCGATCCTCGTATCGCTGGCCGTGCTGATGTCGTCGGCGGCGTCGCTGCAGTCGACCGCGGTCGGCCCGGCCCGCACGCTGCTGTCGATGGGGCACTACGGGGCGTTGCCCAGGCGGTTCGCCCGCGTGCACCCGCGTTACCTCACCCCGGGGTTCGCGACGGTTGTCTCGGGCGTGGTCGCCGCCGTGTTCTACACAGTCATGCGGTTCCTCAGCGAGGCCGTGCTGTGGGACACGATCACGACGCTCGGCATGATGATCTGCTTCTACTACGGGCTGACCGCCCTGTCGGCGGTGTGGTACTTCCGCCACGAGTGGTTCCGCAGCGTGCGCAACGCGCTGGAGACGTTCCTGTTCCCGCTCGTCGGCGGGCTCGTCCTCGTCATCCTGTTCTTCGTCACGCTCGTCGACTCCTTGGACCCGGACTACGGGTCGGGGTCGAGCATCGGCGGAATCGGGCTCGTGTTCATCCTGGGGCTCGTGCTCATCCTCTCGGGCGTGGTGGTGATGGTCTGGCGATACTTCCGGTCGCCGGCGTTCTTCCGCGGTGAGACCGGGCTGCGCGCGGGCGTGG
The DNA here is from genome assembly GCF_008831125.1 of Pseudoclavibacter caeni. Classification (GTDB taxonomy): domain Bacteria; phylum Actinomycetota; class Actinomycetes; order Actinomycetales; family Microbacteriaceae; genus Pseudoclavibacter_A; species Pseudoclavibacter_A caeni. Next base: position 403,345 of record NZ_WBKA01000001.1, read on the forward strand.
CGGGGGACGCCGAGGAGGCGCTGCTGCACGGGTAGCGGTCGGGGCCGTGCACGGGGGTGGTCGATCGGGGGTCTCGTGCACGGACCTGCCAGTTGTGCACAGATCTGCCAGTGACTGGCAGGTCTGTGCGTTTGAGGGGTTCCGTGGCCGGTCGGTGCTCGGACAGGTGCCGGAGGCGCTCGCGGACGGGATGATGCCGTCCCGGAGTACTCGCGTCCCGCAGGAGTCCACAGGACGTTCGCCGGCGTTCCAACGCACGCCCTCGGTGACGGATGCGGGAGCAGTCATGGCCACGTCCACGTTCACGTCCGATGACGTGATCGCGATCCGAATGCACGCGTGGCCCCGCCTTTCCCCCGTGAGCTGGGCGAGGGCGTCGCCCCGTGGCCGGTGGCGCTGCGGCATCATCTCGTCGAGGTCTCCCTTGTCGACTGCTTGACCACGGTCGGAGGCCGGCTGGGCCGGCTGCAGGATGTTGCAGAGCATCGTCATGGAGCGTCCGGAGAGCCGGCGCATCTGGCGCCTCAGCGCGTCAGGATGAAAGAACGGCTTCGAACTGCACGTCGCCACGCTGTTGCGGCTGGTCGGGCTGCAGGTGACGGAGCAGGTCAGGGCTGCCGGGCGGCCGGCGCGTGGAGGGGCGTCTCGCTCTGGAATTCGACGGGCGGGACCACTATGACGCGCGGCAGTATGGGATCGATCTGGCTAAGGGGCTGCAGGCGACGGAGTCAGGGATGTTTGTGACCCGACTGTCGTACTGGCAGCTGATGGAGGAATGGCCGCGTGTGCTGGACGCGATTCTGCGGGCGATCGCCATGCTCTCCTGAGTGGGGGTGCCCGCTGGCGGGTCGGCGTGTGAGAACGGGCGAGGGGCCGGGATGCCATCGGCGGCATCCCGGCCCCTCATCCTTGCCCGGGTGCAGGTGCGGCCCGGGTGGCGGACGCTACTTCGTCACTTCGTCAGGTCGCGGGCGAGTGCCTCAAAGGCGGCCACGTACGCGTCGATGGCCTCGTCGGTGTGGGTGACCGACAGCGTCCACTCCTCCTCGCGGCCCGGCGTCATGAAGATGCCCCGGTTGAGGTTGTACAGCCACGCGAGCTCGGCGAGATCGCCGCGCTGGCTGGCCTTGTAGGTCTCGTAGTCGACGACCTTCTGATCTGAGAAGGTCACGCAGCCCTTCGACCCGATGCCCACCGCGTAGCCGGGCAGGTCGTACTTGTCGATGACGGCCTGGCAGCCGTTGACGATGCGGTCGTTGAGGTGGGCCAGGTGCGCGTATGCCTCGGGGGTGAGCACCTCCTGCAGCGACGCGCGCGCCGCTGCCATCGACAGCGGGTTGCCCGAGTAGGTGCCGACCTGGTAGACGGTGTGGTCCTCGACCACGCGCATGACCTCCTCGGTGCCGCCGATCGCCCCGGCGGGCAGGCCGCCGCCGAGCGCCTTGGCAAGGGTGACGAGGTCGGGCTTGACACCGAACTTCTCGGTCGCACCGCCGGCGGCGATGCACAGGCCGGTCTTGACCTCGTCGAAGATCAGGACGATGCCGTGGCGCTTGGTGATGTCGCGCACGGCCTCGAGGTAGCCGGGCTCTGGCAGCACGACGCCGAGGTTCATCATCGCGGCCTCCATGATGACGCAGGCGGGCTTGTGCCCCTCGGCCTCGAGCTCGATGATGCGACGCTCCATCGCGTCCGCGTCGTTGAAGGGCACGGCGTAGGTCATGTCGACGGTCGCCTGCGGGATGCCGCCACCGTAGGGCAGCGACGCCAGGTGGTAGTGGTCGCCGATCTGGTCGTACTCGACGCCGATCGACACCATCACGGTGTCGTGGTGGCCGTGGTACGAGCCGAAGATCTTCAGCACGGTGTCACGGCCGGTGTAGGCGCGGGCGATGCGGATGGCGTCCATCGTCGACTCCGACCCGGAGTTCGTGAAGCGCCACTTCGGCAGGCCCCAGCGGGAGGAGAGCTCGTCGGCGACGATGATGTCGTCCTCGGTCGCACACCCGAAGTGGGTGCCCTTCGGGTAGCGCTCGGCGATGGCCCGGCCGATGGCGGGGTGCGCGTGGCCCTGCACCATGGCGCCGAAGCCGTTGTGGAAGTCCCACATCTCATTGCCGTCGACGTCCCAGATCTTCGGCCCCGAGCCGCGCTCGATGTAGATGGGCCACGGGTCGCGCAGCTGGTAGGACGAGGCGACGCCGCCGCTGAGGTGCTCCTTCGCCTCGGCGAACATTCGCTTCGAGCCCTGCGTGCGGGCGTTCAGCTTGTCGGACTCGATCTTGGTCAGTTCAGCGACGCGCTCGCTGTCGATGTTCACAGCCATGTCTGCCTTCCAGCCCCGGTCGGCCTGGCACCGGGTCGATGTCGTTCCTCGCTCTCGACCGGCCTGGCGAACGAGAGCGCTCCCGCGGGCCGGGCGCGCGGGCGGACGGCGCTGGTCGCCTCCGCCGGCCGCGGCGCCGGTGATCGGGATGCTGTCATGAGCCTAGGCCGGCTGCAGCGTGAATCGCAAAGATCAGGGAGTGATTTCACGAGACTGAAACATGAAATATGAAAACACGCGTGATTTCGTGTGTTTGGACTGGGTGCTGCGGTGCGCCGGAGGAGGCTGGCATGGTAGCGTGCGAACTGTCGCATCCGGGACGTCTCGCGCTCGTCCGCGAGGCGTCGAGTGGATGCGGCGCCCGGTGCGCCAGCCGCCAGCCGGGCTCGGAGGCTTGCCACAGGAAACGTCCCGGTAACCCGGGTGTGCGAGTCTTCCCGGACTGACTGATTCCCGGAGGAGAGTGGAGCATGTCCTATTACGCCGTCGTCAATCCCGCGAACGGTGAGACCGTCGCCGAGTATCCGACCGACACCGACGCGCAGGTGCGTGAGGCGGTCGACCGGGTCGCGACCGCGCACGAGACCTGGCGCCGTCGTCCGCTCGTGGAGCGCGCCGCCGTCGTGCGCCGCGTCGCCGAGCTGCACCGCGAGCGCCGCGAGGAACTGGCCGCGATCATCACCCGCGAGATGGGCAAGCCGCTCGAGCAGGCGCTCGGCGAGGTCGACTTCTCCGCCGACATCTACGCGTACTACGCCGATCACGCAGAGGCGTTCATGGCCGACGAGCCGGTCGCGGCGGAGAACGGCTCGGCGATCATCCGCAAGGGCTCGTTCGGCCCGCTGCTGGGCATCATGCCCTGGAACTTCCCGTACTACCAGGTGGCGCGCTTCGCGGGCCCGAACCTGATCATCGGCAACACCGTGCTGCTCAAGCACGCCCCGCAGTGCCCCGAGTCAGCCACCGCGATCGAGGCGATCCTGCATGAGGCCGGCGCCGGCGACGCGTACGTCAACCTGTTCGCGACGAACGAGCAGATCAGCACGGTCATCGCCGACCCGCGTGTGCGCGGGGTGTCGCTGACCGGTTCTGAGCGGGCTGGTGCGGCGGTCGCCCAGCAGGCCGGCCAGCACCTGAAGAAGGTCGTGCTCGAGCTCGGCGGCTCCGACCCGATGATCGTGCTCTCCACCGACGACCTGGACAGGACGGTCGCCGACGCGGTCGCCGTGCGCTTGGACAACAACGGTCAGGTCTGCAACGCCGCCAAGCGCTTCGTCATCATCGACGACCTCTACGATGCGTTCCTCGAGCGGTTCACCGAAGCGCTGGCAAAGGTAACCCCGCAGGATCCGTCGGTCGCCCCCGACATCCCGCTCGGTCCGCTGTCCTCGCAGCGCGCCGCCGACCACCTCTTCGAGCAGGTGTCCCGCGCGATCGCGCAGGGGGCCACGGCCGTCCTCGGCGGCCCCGAGCATGAGGGCACTTACTTCGGCCCGGTCGTGCTCACCGGGGTCACGCCGGAGAACGACGCCTATCGCGAGGAGTTCTTCGGCCCCGTCGCGCAGGTCTACCGGGCGGCGGACGAGGACGACGCGGTGCGCATCGCCAACGACACGCCCTTCGGGCTGGGGTCGTACCTGTACACGACCGACCGGGAGCAGGCGCTGCGCGTGGCCGATCGCATCGAGGCGGGCATGGTCTACATCAACGAGGTCGGCGCAGACTCGGCCGAGCTGCCCTTCGGCGGGGTGAAGAACTCGGGCTTCGGGCGCGAGCTCGGCAGTCTCGGCATCACCGAGTTCGTCAACAAGAAGCTCATCCACTCGGGCGACGACCTGTTCGCCCGCTGAGTCGGCCCGCGCCGCACCGCCCGGGCTGGGATAATCGTCCCGGCCCGGGCGGTCGCACCGGGGGCGAGGAGTGGCGCATGCAGCACGCGAACGGGTTTCGGCTCGATGATGTCTCGAAGCGTATCATCGAGCACCTGCAGGAGGATGGTCGCCGTTCCTACAGCGAGATCGCCCGGCAGATCGGTTTGAGCGAGGCCGCGGTGCGCCAGCGCACCCAGCGGCTGGTGGACGCGGGGGTCATCCAGATCACCGCGGTGACCGATCCGCTGCAGCTCGGCTTCGCCCGCCAGGCGATGATCGGCATCAAGGTGGATGGCGATTTGCAGCGAGTCGCCGAGGAGCTGGCCGCGATCGACGAGGTCGACTATGTGCTCATCACCACGGGGCGCTTCGACCTGCTCGCCGAGGCGATCGCCGCCGACGACGACGAGTACCTCGATCTGCTCACCAACCGTGTGCGCGGCATCGAGGGGGTCGCGGCGACCGAGACGTTCATGTATCTGAAGCTCGTCAAGCAGAGCTACAAGTGGGGCACGCGCTGACGCAGCGGCGTGCTCTCGAGCAGCACGAGGGCGTAGGCGGCGTCTCGCGGTCGGGTGACGTCCAGCCCGCTCAGCTCGCGGAAGCGGTGCAGGCGGTTGAGCACGGTGTTGCGGTGACAGTACAGTGCTGTCGCCGTGGCTGAGACGCTGCCGTGGTCGAGCCAGGCTTCGACCGTCTCCAGCATCGTCTGCCGCTCGTGGGCGCCGAGGCCCCCGATCCGGGTGGCGAGCGCGTCGAAGTCCTGTGGCAGCTTCTCGTGCAGCAGATGGGCGGCGAGGCGTGCCCACACGGCGCGGGGGCGATGCGGGCCTGCCTCGGTCGGGTCGAGCACGCCGGCGATCCGAGTCGCGGCGCGTGCCGCGGCGGGGACGTCGCCCAGGTCGGCGGTGTCCACGAGCCCGCATGGCAGCCGCTCGAGCGCGGAGCGCGGATGGTCTGGTGAGGCGGGCAGATCCGCCGGCCAGAACAGCACCCAGGTCTGCTCGGGCAGGATCTGGAACGCCGCTCGGTTGGTGTAGGCGCGCACGCGGGTGAGGGCGCGGTCGATCTCGGGGATGTTGCGGCCGGCGGCGACCTCGCAGGGGCGGTCCGCCTGGATGCCGAGCGCTGTGGCCACTGCCTGGACGAGCAGCCGATCCGGCGGATCGCTCGACAGGAACCGGCCGACGAGCATGGCCCGCTGTTCCGAGTCGCGCCGGGCGAGTGCCGCCCGGTGCTGGTGGTAGGCGTTCTGGGCGGCGTGAGCGTACCCGTCGACGGCGTTCCACAGCGCCTCCGTGTGCAGGGCGATGACGTCCAGATCTCCGGGGTCGGCCAGCTGGAGGAGTCTGCGCCAGATGATGCGGAAGTCGATCTGGATCGCCTGGACGAGCTGCCCTGCGCTCACGCCGGCCTCGGCGCGGGCCCGGCCGAGGTCGGCGGCGACGGTCTTGAGTCGGGTGAAGGCCGCGTCCCGACTGGCGCTCTCGGCCAGGATGACGTCGAGGATCGCCTTGTATGAGGTGAAGGCCGTTCGGGTCAGCTCGGGGCCGTCCACCGGGGTGCCGGCGTAGAGGTCCAGGGCGTGCAGCTCGTCGAGGAAGGCCGCGACGAGGTACTCGACGTGCTCGCGCATCTGGGCCACGAGCGTCCGCCAGCGAGCGTCGCTGGCCGCGTCGGGCGTCGCGATCGGTGATCTGACTGTCACAGCGTGTTCACCTGCCTGAAACATTCGGGGGATGTCGAGGTGGAAGATGTCCTCGGGTGTGCATGTGCACAATACACCGTGCTGATCCAGCGGCATATATCCGTGCACATTGGTCATACCGACTGGTTTGCTGGGAGCAGTCAGAAAGACAGCGCGTCCGGGCCACGAGGCTCGCAGGGGCGGCGGGCTGTGAACCGGGACCAGAGGAGTGACATGTCTCAGCAACACAGCGGCTTGGAGCCGCACGGCGGGACCGCATCCGCGGCGGACACGGCCACCGCCAGGCGGGCGTCGATCGCGGCGTTCGTCGGCACGGCGATGGAGTGGTACGACTTCTTCCTGTTCACGACGGCCGCGGCCCTCGTGTTCAACGTGGAGTTCTTCACGAACGAGAACGCATTCGTCGCGGCCATGGCGTCCTTCGCCACCCTGGCCGTCGGGTTCGTCGCCCGACCCATCGGCGGGCTCCTGTTCGGGGCGCTCGGCGACCGCATCGGCCGGCGTCGGGTGCTGCTCATCACGGTGATCGGCATCGGCGTGGTCACCGCGCTGATCGGCGCCCTGCCGACCTACGGGCAGATCGGCGTGCTCGCGCCGACGCTGCTGGTGATCCTCCGCTTCGCCCAGGGGCTCGCCGTGGGTGGCGAGTGGAGCGGGGCGGTGACGTTCTCGATCGAGCACGCGCCGGAAGGGCAGCGGGCGCGGTACGCGGCGATCCCGCAGCTGGGCTCGCCGATTGGCACGATCCTCTCCTCTGGCGGGTTCTTCCTCGTCTCGGCGCTGTCGAGCGAGCAGTTCTTCATGGACTGGGGGTGGCGCATCCCGTTCCTGTTCGCGATCCCGCTGCTCATCGTCTCGGTCATCATCCGCGAGCACATGGAGGAGTCTCCGGAGTTCACCCGCCTCGAGGAGGCGCAGGAGCTCTCCGAGCAGCCGATCCGGGAGGTCTTCCGCACCTCGTGGCGGCAGATCCTCATCGGCGCGATGGTCGCGTTCACCGGCGTCGGCGGATTCTACGTGGTCACCACCTTCATCGTCAGCTACGGCAAGACGACGCTCGGGCTCAACGCGAATCTGCTTCTGTTCGCCGCGATGGTGGCCGCCGTGTGCGAGTTCGTCGTCCTCTGGATCGGCGGGCGCATCGGGATGCGCGTCGGCGCCGTCCGCGTCGCCATCGTGGGCAGTGTGCTTTCCCTCGCGCTGGCGTTCCCCGTCTTCCTGCTCGTGACGACCCGGCAGCCCGCGCTCGTCGTGCTCGGCATGGTCATCGGCGTCGTCGCCGTCTCCATCCCCTACGCCGCACAGGGGGCGATCATGGCCGACCTCTTCCCGGCCCGGCTGCGGCTCTCCGGCGTGTCGATCTCGATGAACATCGCCTCGCTGATCAGCGGGTTCCTGCCGATGATCGCCACCGCGCTCGTGGCCGGACAGGGTGGCGCCTGGTGGCCGGTCGCCGTGCTGCTGGTCGTCGTGGCCGGGCTGACCCTCGTCGGCTCGATGCTCGCACCCCGGCGCTCCGCCGTGCTCGAGCCCGCCGCCTGAAACCTCCGCGGCCCGGCCGGTCCGGATCCCCGGGCGGGCCGCGGAGCCCTCCTGCGCTGGTGCGGGAGCCGGGATCCGGCCGGCGGTCTGGTGCAGCGGCCGCCGCGAGACGCGTCGCGCGCCCCGTGAACAATCCAGCTGCGAGATGAAGGCTAAGGACTCTGACATGTTCCGACTCGACACGATCCTCGAGAACGCGACGTTCCTCACAATGGATGATGAGCACCCGGTCGCCCACCGCGTCGGCGTGCTCGGCGGGCGGATCGCGGGTGTCGACGATGACCTCGACGGGCTCGACGCCGTCGAGCGTCTCGACCTGCGCGGCGGGCTCGCCCTGCCCGGTTTCAACGATGTGCACTGCCACACCACCTGGTACGGACTGACCCTCGCCGAGGTCGACCTCGGCGATCTGCACACGCTGCCGGACCTCTATGCACGCGTCGGCGACGCCGTCGCCGCGGCCCGGCCGGGGGAGTGGATCCGCTGCACCGGGTTCAACCACCACCTCTACGGCGGCGAACGCCCCGACATCCGCGAGCTCGACCGGATCAGCCCGGACAATCCCGTGTTCATCCGGCAGACCTCGGGCCACTCGTCGATCGTCAACACGGTGACCCTGCGGATGATCGGCGCGCTTCAGCCGGGCTTCCGCGACCCGGAGGGCGGGCGGGTCGTCCGCGACGCGCACGGCGCCCCGACCGGGCTCGTCGAGGAGCAGGCCCAGACGATCGTGCAGCAGCTGACCCTGCCCTATTCGACCGCGGCGATCGTCGCCGCACTCGACCGCGCCACCACCGAGTACGCCCGGCAGGGCCTGACGAGCTTCACCGACGCGGGCATCGCCGGCGGCTGGATCGGCTACAGCCCCGTGGAGCTGCTCGCCTACCAGCAGGCACTCGACGCCGGGCGGCTGCACGCCCGGGCACAGGTGATGCCGTTCATCGGCACACTGCACGACATCCCGGCCCACGCGGACGACGACTTCGGCATCGGCCTCGACCTGGGGATGCGCAGCGGACTGGGCGACGACCGCCTGTCGATCGGTCCGACCAAGATCTTCACCGATGGGGCGCTCTCCGGCGAGACCGCCGCGCTCACCGAGCACTACCACACCCACGACGACTTCTCGGGGTATCTGCAGGACGAGGCCGACCTGCTGCACGACCGCATCGTGCAGGCCGCCCGCTCGGGATGGGCCGTCGCCGCGCACGCGATCGGCGACCGGGCGATCGACGTCGCCATCGACGCGATCGCCGAGGGGATGCGGCTGGCCGGCCGGCCGCCGATCCCGCACCGCATCGAGCACGCGGCCGTACTGCGCGACGACCAGATCGCCCGCATCCGCGAGCTCGGCATCGTCCCCACCCCCCAGCCGGCGTTCTTCGCGAACATCGGCGACGGCATGATCCGCTCGCTGGGTGCGGAGCGTGCGGCGATCACCTACCGCGGCCGCTCGCTGCTCGACGCGGGGATCGTGCTGCCCGGCAGCTCCGACCGGCCGTGCGCTCCAGGCGAGCCGCTCGTCGGCATCCAGGAGTTCGTCACCCGCGAGACCGCCTCCGGCGCCGTCTTCGGCACGTCCGCGGAGTGCCTGACCGTCGACCAGGCGCTCCGCGCCTACACCGTGGGCAGCGCGCAGGCGACCGGCATGGCCGACCGCCGCGGACGGCTGCGGCGTGGGATGCTCGCCGACGTCGTCGTGCTCGGCGCCGACCCGCGCGCGGTGGAGCCCCACGAGATCGCCGACATCCCCGTCCGCGCGACCCTGGTCGGCGGTCGTCTCACCCACGAGGCGCTCTGACCGGGGCACGCGCTCCCGCTGCCACAGCGCCCCGCCACCACACGAGATGAAGGAGACAGCCCCCATGTTCGACGTCGCCGAGAGCAGCATCACCGAGCTGGCCCGTGCGCTCGCATCCGGCGAGACCACCGCGGTCGAGCTGGTCGAGACGTATCTGCGCCGGATCGCCGCCTGGGATCGGCACGGCCCGCTGCTCAACGCGGTCGTGCGCCTGAGCCCGGCCGCGTTCGCCGAGGCGGAGGCCTCGGACCGCCGGCGGGCCCGGGGCGAGGACCGCGGGGTGCTCGACGGCATCCCCTTCATCGCCAAGGACAGCTTCTCGGTGCGCGGCATGCCGGTCTCGGCCGGTTCGCCGGCCTTCGCCCGGCTTATCGCCGGTCGGGATGCGCATGCGATCGCGGTGCTGCGTCGGCGGGGCGCGGTGTTCCTGGGACTGACGAACATGCCGCCGATGGCGGACGGCGGCATGCAGCGAGGGCTGTACGGGCGGGCCGAGAGCCCGTACAACCGCGACTTCCTCACCGCCGCCTACCAGTCGGGCTCCTCGAACGGGTCGGGGACGGGCGTCGCGGCGTCGTTCGCGGCCTTCGGGCTGGGTGAGGAGACCTGGTCGTCGGGGCGGGCCCCCGCGTCCAACAACGGGCTGGCCGCCTACACCCCGTCGCGAGGAGTCATCTCGGTGCGCGGCAACTGGCCGCTCGTGCCGACCATGGACGTCGTCGTGCCGTACGCGCGCTCGGTGGAGGATCTCGCGATCGTCTCCGCCGCGCTCGCGGAGCCGGACCCCGACACGGCGGGGGACTTCTGGCGGGAGCAGCCCTGCGTGGAGCTGCCGCCGGTCGACCCGCCGGTGGCGGGGGTGGATCCGGCCGATCTCGCCGCACTGCGACTGGCGGTGCCGGACATGTACGTGGGCCGGGATCGCGAGGCGACCACGCCGATCGAGACCAGGGCGAGCGTCATCGACCTGTTCGAGCGGATGCTCGCCATGCTCCGGGAGCGCGGCGCCGGCATCGACCGGACGGACTTCCCCGTGATCACCCGGTACGAGGGCGACCGGCCCGGCGCCCCGACGCTCGCGACCCGCGGGATCGTCCCCCCGGGCTTCCTGACCGCCGAACGCCACGGGCTGACCGTTCACGCCTGGGATCGCTTCCTGCGACTCAACGACGACCCCGACCTGCACGCGCTCGCCGACGTGGACGGGGCGATGATCTTCCCCCAGCCGCCGGGAGCTGTGCCGTTCAGCGACCAGACGGACGTGACGATCGCCGACTACGTGCAGTGGGCGCGCGAGCACGTGCCGACGCTCGCGGAGATCGACGAGCTGGCCGCGGGGCTGCAGGGGCTCGAGGCGACCCGGCGGGTGGATCTCGAGCAGTGGCTCGCCGACGCCGGCCGTGACGCGGTGCTGCTGCCGACGGTCGCGGACATCGGCCCGTTCGACGCGGACTTCAACCCCGCCTCGAACCGGATCGCCATGCGCAACGGCACGTGGGTGGCGAACGGCAATCAGGCGATCCGGCATCTCGGCATCCCGACCGTGACCGTGCCGCTCGGTCTGCTGCCCGACATCGGCATGCCGATCGGCGTGACGGTCCTCGGTCCGTCGGGCTCCGACCGGCTGCTGTTCCGCATCGCCCTGGCCATCGAGCGGATGCTCGTCGACGCGGGCGGCCCCTTCGGTCGGCATCGGCCGACCCGGCTGGCAGACGCAGCGTTGGAGGACGCGGCTGTCGCCATCCGTTCGGCGACGCCCGGTGCGGACCGGCCCGCTCGCATCGTCGATCTGCGGGCCGAGGTCGGGGCGAGCGACGTCCATGGCCTGGTCTCGGTGACCGTGACCGGCCGGGTCGAGGGTGACGTCCACGGCGTGCGGGTGACGGTGATGGGCCGTGGCGTCCCCGTGTCCTGGGCCGAGGAGGGGTTCCGTGCCCGGGCCAGGGTGGACGCCCATGAGCTCTACCGGCTGCACAGCACGTGGCGGGGGCCATATGGCGCGCTCGCCACCGCCGTCCTCGTGAACGCCTCCGGCAGGTCGGTGGCCGGGGCCTGGGCGGACACGACGTCGGTGGGATGACTGAAGAACACGATGAAACTGGAAATAATCCTGAATACATCCGCTTGAACGATAAAAGAATGGTAAGGTGCGGGGAGTAAGCCGGAATACTCAGCATGAGGAGGTCGTCCCGTGGTCCCCGCACTGCTGTCCTCGATCGCCCAGCACACCCCGCGCTCGGGCATCCGTGACGTCTTCGACGCCTGCGAGCAGGTGCCCGACGCGATCTCGCTGGCCTTGGGCGAACCCGCCGAGTCCGTGCCCGCCCCGGCCGCCCGGGCCGCCGTCGCGGCGATCCGGCGCGGGGAGACGCACTACACCGACGTGCTGGGCCTGCCCGAGCTGCGGCGCGCCGCGGCAGACTACACGCGACGGGCGAAGGGGCTCGACTACGATCCCGAGACCGAGATCCAGGCGGTGCCCGGGGCCACCTTCGGGCTGTACCTCGCCCTGCGCACCCTGCTCGACCCCGGTGACGAGGTCATCATCCCCTCGCCCCACTTCACGTCGTACGATGCACAGGTGCTGCTGTGCGAGGGGCGGCCGGTGTACGTGCCGCTGCGGCCGGAGAACGGCATGCGGCTCGACGCCGAAGACATCGCCGCCGCGGTGACCTCGCGCACGAAGGCCGTCATCATCAACTCTCCGGGCAACCCCAGCGGTGCGGTGACCGGCGCCGACGAGCTGGAGCGGATAGCCCGCGTGTGCGTCGAACACGGGCTGTGGGCGATCTCCGACGAGGTCTATCACGCGTTCGTCTACGGGGCGGCCGTGACAGGAGCGCACGCGGTCGCCCCGAGCATCGCGGCGCGCACCGGGATGCGGGAGCGCACGATCATCGTCGAGAGCCTCTCGAAGACGTACGCGATGACCGGCTGGCGCATCGGCTACCTTGCCGCCCCCGCCGGACTGATCGCGGAGACGGCGAAGATCGCCGAGCTCGTCCACTCCTCCAACAACACGCCCGCACAGCACGCCGGCCGGGCCGCCCTCGACGGGCTGGACGCGGACGTCGAGCGGATGCGCCTGGCCTACGACCGGCGGCGACGCATCGTGCTCGCCGCGCTCGCCCGCTCGCGGACGCTGCGGGCACCGGCTCCCGAGGGCGCGTTCTACGCGTTCATCGATGTGCGCGGCACCGGTATGCCCTCGGCGGAGTTCAGCCGGCGCCTGCTCGCCGAGCAGCACGTCGCCGTGGTCCCGGGCGAGGCGTTCGGCGCGGCCGGCAGCGGCTTCGTGCGTGTGTCATACGCTGGCGACCCCGACGACATCCGCGAGGGGATGCGCCGACTGGTCGCCTTCGCCGACGGGCAGCGCGTTCGGGCGTGAGCAGAGTCGCCCCTGGAACTACAATCGCTCCATGGACGACATCGACCGCAGCATCCTCGCCGTGCTCGCCACCGACGGGCGCGCGACGCTGTCGACGCTCTCCGCCGCGTCGGGGCTGAGCACCTCGGCGGTGCAGTCCCGGGTGCAGCGACTCGAGCGGTCCGCGGTCATCCGCGGCTATCGCGCCGTGATCGACCAGGACGCGATCGGGCTGCCGCTGACCGCCTTCGTGGAGATCGCCCCGCTCGACCCGGCCGCGCCGGATGATGCCCCGGACCGGCTCGAGGACGTCGACGGGGTCGAGGCCTGCTACTCGATCGCCGGTGACGCCAGCTACCTGCTGCTCGTCCGCGTGCCCCGGCCGAGCGATCTGGAGGGCCTGCTGCAGCGCATCCGCACCGCGGCCAACGTCAGCACGCGCACGAGGGTGGTGCTGCGCACATACTTCGAGGGGCGACCGGTCCCGCCGCCCGCGGCCGTCTGACGGCCTCGGTCAGTCTGCGCGGCGGCCCAGCCGGATGACCGGCACCGCGCTGGTGTCGGTGAGCGGCCCGCTGTGCCGAGAGAGATCTGGCAGCTGGGAGGCGGTGAGCGCCGGCACGAGCACGGCCAGGGCGCACAGGATGCCGGCCACGAGCAGGGCGGCCTGTGCTCCGGCCGCGTCGATGACCGCCCCGCCGATCGAGCTGCCGCAGGCGATGCCGGCCAGCAGCCCGCTCGACAGCCAGCCGAACGCCTCTGCGGCGTCCGCGCTGCGCAGGCTTGACGTGACCACGTTGTACATGACCGCCAGCGAGGGCGCGGTGCCCATGCCCGCGATGAACAGCGTCAGCCCGACCCACCAGCGGTCGGTGGACGCGGCGGCGGCGAGCGTGCCGACGGCGAGCGCCACCTGCCGGGTCGCCATCGACCATGGCCGCATCGGCACGCGGGAGAACAACAGCCCGCCCAGGACGGAGCCGAGGGAGAACACGGCGATGATCACGCCGGTGGTCACCCCCTGGTCGGCGAACATGGCCACGAGCGCGGTCTCGGTCGCGCCGTACCCGGCGTTCTGCAGGGTGCCGGAGACCACCGTGACCAGCACCGGCCACTTCAGCAGCACCCGGCCGAGGCGTTTGCCGCTGGGAGCGAACCGCGCCTCGCGCACGGCGGGTGCGGTGAGCACGAGCAGCCCGCCGCCGAGTCCCAGCGCCGCGACCACGAGCAGGCCCACCGAGGTGCCGGCGGCGGGCACGACGAGCGTGACGATGACCGGGCCGGCGATCCAGATGAGCTCCTGGGTGATCGAGTCGAGCGAGTACACCTCGGCGAGCAGCCCGCGCGGGGTGATGATCGGATAGACGCTGCGGGCGATCGGCAGGATCGGAGGGGTGAGCAGTCCGAGCGCGAGCGCCGTCGGCAGCAGGCTCGCGAGCGTGTGCGGGCCGTATGCGAGCACGGCGGTGAGCAGCGCGTTGCCCGCGAGCGTGATGCCGAGCACGCGGCGGGCGCCGAGACGGACGAGTCCGCGGCCGAGCAGCGGGCCGGAGACGGCGGCGCCCACGGAGAACGCGGCGACGGCGAGGCCGGCGGCGGTGTAGCCGCCCAGCACGCGCTGGACGTGCATGAGCAGGGCGATGCTCAGCATCCCCTGGGGCATGCGGGCCACGAGCTGCGCGCCCATCAGGCGCACGAGCCCGCGCACGTGCAGCACGTCGGTCAGTGCGGACATGGTCACCTCCTGGTCACGCGGGCGGGCCGCGGGTCTGGGGCATGGGGATGCGGGACGGCCGCCGGCGTGCTCGCCTGACGCGGTCGCTGGCATTGTCGCACATGCCGGGGGCGCGCGGCAGGGCGGCGTCTTCGTGAGGCACCGGCGTGCTTCAGACGGGGTGGCCGGGTGGGAACCCGCGACCGCCGCCTCCCGGGCGAGGTGATGGCGCGGCGTCGCCCGCGGTCGCGTCGGCGACCACGGGGCATAGACTGGGAGAATGGACGATCCGCGACAACAGCCGTCTGAGACGGCACCCATCAAGCTGCGCCCCGAGATCGCGAACGCCGCGGTCTACCAGCAGGGGCGCCCTGCACCGGAGGGCGGCTTCAAGCTCTCCTCCAACGAGACCCCCTTCCCGCCGCTGCCGAGCGTGGTGGCCGCGATCGAGGGCGCGGCCGAGACGATCAACCGGTATCCGGACTCCGCGGCGCGCGGGCTCGTGCGCAGGCTCGCCGCGATGCACCACGTCGACGAGTCGCAGGTGGCCGTCGGCCCCGGGTCGATCGCCGTGTTGCGTCAGCTCGTCACCGCCGTCGCCGTGTCCGGCGACGAGGTCGTGTACGCGTGGCGCTCCTTCGAGGGGTACCCGAGCGTGATGACCCTCAACGGGCCGACCTCCGTGCAGGTGCCGCTCGGCGCCGACGGCCGGCATGACCTCGACGCGATGCTCGAGGCGATCACCGACCGCACCCGGGCCGTGCTGCTGTGCAGCCCGAACAACCCGACCGGCACCGTGCTCACCCATGACGAGGTCGAGCGTTTCGTGGCCTCCGCGCCCTCCGACGTGCTCATCGTCATCGACGAGGCGTATCTCGAGTTCGTGCGCGACGAGGACGCCGTGGACGGGCTCGCGCTCATCGCCGACCACCGCAACGTGGTCACCCTGCGCACGCTCTCCAAGGCCTACGGGTTGGCCGGCTTGCGCGCGGGGTACGCGATCGGCGACCCCGCCGTCATCGCCGCCGTGCGCGCCTCGGGGCTGCCGTTCGAGCTGACCACCGTGACGATCGAGGCGGCCAAGGCCGCCCTCGACGCCCGCGACGAGCTCGACGAGCGCATCGAGACGATCGTGCGCCGCCGCAACGGGATCGAGGCCGGGCTCATCGACCAGGGGTGGCACGTCACCCCGTCCCAGGGCAATTTCGTGTGGCTGCCCACCGGCGACGACACGCTGCGGGCCGCGGAGATCCTCGAGCGCCACGGCATCATCGCCCGGGTGTTCCCCGAGGGCATCCGCGTCACCGTCGGCGAGCGGGAATCTGTCGAACCCCTCCTAACAGCCACGGCCGAAATTGTGCGTGGTCTGGAGGTTTGATACCAACCATCGATGTCACGATGGGGGACATGACGCGTCCCTCGACAGCTCCAGCACGGCCCGCCCCGGATCGATCCCCAGCCGATCGCCCCGGGGCGGCGTCGTTCGCGGCGGTGCGCCCCGCGGAGGCGGCGCACACGGCGACCTCGGCGGCCCCGTTCGACCCGGCCGAGGGGGTGCAGTTCCTCGCCCCTGACGGGCGGCTGCGCCGCAACGCCCGCAACGAGCCGTACGCGGCGATCGTCGACGCGCTGGATGAGGGGACGCTGCGCGCCCTGTACCGCGACATGGCGGTGATGCGCCGGCTCGACGCCGAGGCGACCGCGCTGCAGCGGCAGGGGCAGCTGGCGCTGTGGGTGCCGTCCGTCGGTCAGGAGGGCGCGCAGGTCGGCGCCGGCCGCGCCACGCGCGCCCAGGACTGGGTGATGCCCTCGTACCGCGAGCACGTGATCGGCATGATCCGCGGCGTCGACTTCGTCGACCTGCTGCGGATGCTGCGCGGCGTCACCCACGGCGGGTGGGACTGGCGTGCCACGCACTTCCACCTCTACACGCTCGTGATCGGCACGCAGGCCCTGCACGGCACCGGGTACGCCCAGGGTGTCGCCCTCGACGGACTCGTCGGCACGGGCGACCCGGCCCGCGACACGGCGGTGCTCACCTGCTTCGGAGACGGGGCGACGAGCGAGGGCGACGTCTCCGAGGCGATGGTCTACGCCGAGAGCCTGCACGTGCCCGAGGTGTTCCTGTGCCAGAACAACCAGTGGGCGATCTCGGTGCCCACCGGCGTGCAGGCCGCCCGACCGATCGCCGACCGCGCCGCTGGGTTCGGCCTGCGCGCCGAGCGCATCGACGGCAACGATGTGCTCGCCGCCTATGCCGTCACGCGCGCACAGCTCGACGCCGCCCGCGCGGGGGAGGGGCCGGGGCTCGTCGAGGCGGTGACGTTCCGCATGGGCGCGCACACCACCTCCGACGACCCGACGAAGTACCGGACCCGCGAGCTCGAACAGGCCTGGGCCGAGCGTGACCCGATCGCCCGCTACGAGACCTGGCTGCGCCACGACCGCGACGTGCCGCAGACGTTCTTCGACGAGGTCGCCGCCTTCGCCGAGGCCGAGGCTCGCCGCGTGCGCGAGGCCGTGCCCGCCCTGCCCGACCCTGATCCGGTGAGCATGTTCGCGCACGTGTACACGGAGCCGAACCCGGTCACCGAGGCGCAGGCGGCCTGGCTGGCCGACTATGAGGCCGGTTTCGAGGACGAGGAGGCGTGACGGTGGCGGCAGAGCAGACCTCGCAGGTCGGGGCGACACGGACGGATGCGGCGGCCCGGGACGACACGGCGGCCTGGGGAGCCGGGCGGGATGGCCGTCGGGCGGATGGGACCGGGGCGGGCGCCGCGGGCGCGGCACGCGTGCGCGAGTTGCCGATGGCCCGGGCGATCAACAAGGGGCTGCATGACGTGCTCGCCGCGGACGACCGGGTGCTGCTGTACGGGGAGGACGTGGGCGCGCTCGGCGGCGTGTTCACCGTGACCGCCGGGCTGCAGCGCGAGTTCGGCGTCCGCCGCGTGTACGACTCGCCGCTGGCCGAGTCGGGCCTCGTCGGCACCGCGATCGGCCTGGCGATGCGCGGCTGGCGGCCGATCGTCGAGATCCAGTTCGACGGCTTCGTGTTCCCCGCCTTCAACCAGATCACCTCGCAGCTGGCCCGGCAGACGAACCGGCACGAGGGCTCCCTGTCGATGCCGGTCGTCATCCGGCTGCCCTACGGCGGCGGGGTCGGCGCGATCGAGCACCATCAGGAGAGCCCCGAGGCCTACTTCGCGCACACCCCGGGGCTGCGGGTCGTCGCCCCGGCCACCGCGAACGACGCGTACTGGATGATCCGCCAGGCCGTCGCGAGCGACGACCCCGTGGTCTTCCTCGAGCCGAAGCGGCGCTACTGGCAGAAGGGGCCGGTCTCGTTCGAGGCCCCGCCCGCCGGGCTGCACCGCTCCCGCGTCGTGCGTCCCGGTGACCGGGTCACCCTGATCGGCTGGGGGTCGATGGTGCCGGTGATGCTCGACGCCGCGGAGATCGCCGACGGTGAGGGCGTCAGCGTCGAGGTCGTCGACATCCGCTCGATCTCGCCGATCGACTACGGGCCGATCGTCGAGTCGGTCGAGCGCACCGGGCATGCGGTCGTCGTCGCCGAGGCCCCGGGCGCCGTGTCGGTCGCCAGCGAGATCGCCGCCCAGCTCGGCGAGCGGGCGTTCTACTCGCTGGAGGCCCCGGTGGCGCGGGTGACCGGCTTCGACGTGCCGTTCCCGCCGGCCCGGCTCGAGGGATCCTACGTGCCCGACGCCGACCGCGTGCTCGACGCGGTGGATCGGGTGCTCGAGTACTGAGCCGGGCGCGGTCAGGGCGCAGAGACGTGAAGACGCAAGAGGACCGAGGATGCGAGGAGTCCGCATGAGCGAGACATTCCGACTGCCCGACGTGGGCGAGGGCCTGGACGAGGCCGAGATCGTGCGGTGGCTGGTCGCCCCCGGCGACACGGTCGCCGTGAACCAGACGGTGGTGGAGATCGAGACGGCCAAGTCGGTCGTCGAGCTGCCCTCGCCGTTCGCCGGCACGGTGGAGACGCTGCACGCCGCGGAGGGTGAGATCGTCCAGCTCGGCGGCCCGCTGCTCACCGTCGCGGCGGATGCGGCGGCTGCGGCGGCTGCGGCGGCTGCGGCGGATGCGGCGGCTGCGGCGGCTGCGGCGGCTGCGGCGGATGCGGCGGATGCGGCGGATGCGGCCGGCGACTGGCGTGCGGATGCACCACGGTCGGGCGGCGTGACGGATGCGGCGACCGTGCCCTCACCGGACGCCCGGGCCGCGGCCGACGACGCGGACGAGCGCCCCGTCGCGAATCTCGTCGGCTACGGGGCGAGCCCGGCCCCCAGGTCGCGACGCGCGCACCGCCGGCACGGCCACAGCGCGTCCCAGCACACGCAGACCGACGCGCGCACGGCATCCGCCCGCGGCACGGGCCGGCCGACGCGCGCGCACGACGACCGCCGCCCGCCCGCGATCGCCCGCCCGCCGATCCGCCGGCTCGCCCGCGATCTCGGCGTCGCGCTCGCGGACGTGCACGGTACCGGTCGAGGCGGCGAGGTCACCCGCGAGGACGTGCTCGCGCACGCGCGGCAGGTGAGCGTCTTCCGCAACATCGAGACGCCGGACTGGCCGGCCGAGCGCGAGCAGGTCGTGCCCGTACGCCATGCTGCGGGCTCGGGTGTCGCGGATGTCGCTGACACCGCGTCGGACGTCGCGGGCGCTGCGGGTGCTGTGCCGGGGGTCTCGAACACGGCAGGTGCTGCGTCGGGGGCGGGATCGGATGCGGGCCCGTCCGCCGTCGCGCCGGATGTGTCGCGCGGGGCTGGAGCCGGCCCGGACGGCGCTGTCGGCCCGGACGCGCTGCGCGACGAGATCGTGCGCGTGCACGGGGTGCGCCGGTCGATCGCCCGGGCGATGGTGTCGAGCGCGTTCACCGCGCCCCATGTGACCGTCTTCGTCGACGTGGACGCGACCCGCACGATGGAGGTCGTGCAGCGGTTGAAGCACTCGCCGTCGTTCGCGGACGTGAAGGTCTCGCCGCTGCTCGTGATGGCGAAGGCCGTCATCTGGGCGGCGCGGCGCAACCCGCAGGCGAACTCGAGCTTCGACGACGAGCGGATCACGATCCACCACTACGTGAACCTGGGCATCGCCGCGGCCACGCCCCGCGGGCTGCTCGTGCCGAACATCAAGGATGCCCAGCGGCTGAGCCTGCGCGAGCTCGCCCGCGCCCTCGGCGACCTCACCGCGACCGCCCGGGCCGGGCGCACGCCCCCGGAGGACATGCAGCACGGCACGATCACGATCAGCAACATTGGGGTGTTCGGCGTCGACGCCGGCACGCCGATCCTCAACCCGGGCGAGGTGGCGATCGTGGCGATGGGCGCGATCCGACAGAAGCCCTGGGTCGTCGACGGCGAGGTGCGGCCCCGCTACGTCACGACGGTGTCGGCCTCGTTCGACCACCGCTGCGTCGACGGGGACGTCGCCAGTCGCTTCACCGCCGACGTCGCCTCGGTGCTCGAGGAGCCCGCGCTGCTGCTCGACGTGTGAGGGCAGTCGCGTCGGGCTGCGATGCCTGCGAGAGCTGGGGTGGGGACGCAGAGCGGCCCCGAAGCAGGCGCTCCGGGGCCGCTCTGTCGAACGATCCGGTGGATCAGCCCTGACGGCCGTTCCAGCGGGGGTTCTTCTTGTTGATCACGTAGGTGTGGCCGCGACGACGAACGATCTTCGAGCCGGGCTTGTTCTTCAGTGACTTGAGCGATGCGCGAACCTTCATGGTCACTCCTTCTCTTCTCGGTGGGCGTGCCATTCACCGAGACCGGCAAATACACGAAAGACTGCACGGGCATGAGCCCGACGCTCGATCATATCGCACTCACGGGCGGAGCGCATCCGTCGGCGTGCCGGGTGTGTGACGCCGGGATGTGCGCACGAATGCAGGGACTCGGCGCCCGAGACACGGATGCAGAGAAGCCGGCCGAGGATGCTACGGTTATTGCGACTCGTGAGCGATAGTGGTGCGGTGCCCTCTCCCTGAGCCGGCACACCCGAACACCTGAAGGGATCACCGTCGCCGCAGGTGGAGAGAAGCAGATGCACATGAACGACGCGCCCGAACTGACGCAGCCGACGCGACCGACGCAGGCCGGACGTCCCGGCGGCGTGTGGCACTGGACGACGCGGGAGCTGCTCGTCGCCGCGACGATCGGCGCGCTCGGGGCGGCCCTCACCGCCGCGACGAAGGCCGCGGCCACCGCGCTGTACGCGATCTCGCCGGTGCTCGCCGCGCCGATGACCGGCACCGCCCTGTTCGTCGGCGTGCTCGCGGCGAGCCTGATCCGGCGTCCGGGCGCGGCCCTCGTCGCCGGGGCCGTCGCTGCGATCGTGGTCACCCCCTTCGGCGGCTTCAACCCGCGCAACCTCGTCGCGGCCGCGGTGGTCGCGATCGCCGTCGAGCTCGCCGCGCTCGTCAGCCGGTACCGGATGCTCACCTGGTACGGCGTGCTGCTCGCCGCGCTGCTCAACGGCGCCTTCCTGCTGAGCATTCACTGGCTCGTGTGGCGGATGTCCCAGATGGTGCCGGCCCTGCAGATCGGCACCGCCGTCTCCCTCGTCGGCGCGCAGATCGTGTGGGCCGCGCTCGGCGTCGTCGTCGCGCGGATGCTGGCGCGCGCCGGCGTGCACGTCTCGACCTCGCGTTGATCGAGGACGCCATGGCCCGGAACCCCGATGCCTCCCGCGACACCGTGGCGGGCCACGACCTCTCGCCCGAGGCCGCCGCGACCCCCGACTCCTTCCGCGCCGCCGCGGCGCCTGCCCGCCGCATCATCGCGCTCGCCGTCGCGCTCGCGGCCGCCGCGGGCTTCCTCGCCGTGCGCTGGGCGAACCCGCTGTCCGATGCGACGCCGGGCGAGGATCTCTCCGACTGGCTGACCCTGTCGCTCAGCGTGCTCGTCGAGTCATTCCCCTTCGTGGTGCTCGGCATCGTCATCGCGATCGTGCTGCGGCACTGGCTGCCGCCGGGGCTGCTGCTGAACCGTCTGCCCCGGCGCGGCATCCCGCGGCGCGCGGTCATCTCGCTGTTCGGCATCCTGCTGCCGGTGTGCGAATGCGGCAACGTGCCGGTCACCCGCGGGTTCCTCGACCGCGGCATGAGCGTCGGCGACGCGCTGACGTTCCTCATCGCCGCGCCGGTGGTCAACCCCGTGACGATCATCACGACCTGGCAGGCGTTCGGCTGGCAGAACGGCGTGCTCGTCGCCCGCGTGGGCGGGGCGCTGCTGCTGGCGAACCTGGTCGGCTGGCTGTTCAGCCTGCATCCCGAGCCCCGGTCGCTGCTCGTGCCCGCCTTCGCCGCGGGATGCGACGCGAGCCACGCCCATGCGGGCGGCGGCAGGATGCTGCGCCGGCTGCGCGAGAGCGGCGACACGTTCCGGTCCGAGACGGCCTCGATGCTGCTCGCCCTCGTCGCGGGCGGGGCGATCGCCGGCGCGATCCAGGTGTTCGTGCCCCGGTCGACGCTCGTGGCGCTGGGCGGAGACCCGCTGTGGGGCGTGGTCGCGCTCACGGTGCTCGCCTTCATCGTGTCGGTGTGCTCCACGGTCGACGCGTTCTTCATCCTCGCGGTGGGGTCGACGTTCCTGCCCGGGGCGCTCGTGGCCTTCCTGCTGCTCGGCGCGATCCTCGACGTGCGGATGCTCGCCCTGCTGCGCACCACGTTCCGCTGGCGGCTGCTCGGCTGGCTGCTCGCGATCGTTGTGCTGTTCTCGATCACGACGGGGGTGGTGGTCAATGCGCTCGTCTGAGCGGCCGGCCGCCACACCCACGCCCGCCCGCTGGCCGGGCCGGCTGTCCGCCGGGGTGCGCCGCTGGTCCGGGGCGGTGGTCGCCACGGCGACGGCGCTGTTCTCCCTGTGGCTGGCGGCCACCGGACGGCTCGACCTGTACGTGCATCCGCGTTACCTGTGGTTCTCGATCGTGATGGCCGTGATCGCCCTGGCGCTCGTCGGGGTGGCGATCGCGCTGCCCGGCCACGGACATGGGGACGCGGCCCCGGCGCGCCTGCGGCGTCCCCCGGTGCTCGTCGCCTTGAGCACGGTCGTGGTCGTCGCGGCCCTCGCGGTCGTGACACCCACGACGCTGAGCTCTCGGCAGGCGCTGGGGCGTGACGTCGCCTCCGGCGGCACGGCGCTCGCCCGCACTCTCACCGGCCAGATCGACCTCGGCGCGAGCATCGACGACTACACGATGGTCGACTGGGCGGCGACGATGCAGCTGCGTGGCGACCTCGCCTTCTACGCGGGGCACGAGGCGACGTTCTCAGGCTTCGTCACACCCGACGAGACCGACCCGGACGACGTGCTGCTCATCACCCGCTTCCGGATCACCTGCTGCACGCTCGACGCCCAGCCGGTCGGCATCCCCGTGCACCTGCCCGGCTGGCGCGACCGGTTCCCGGTGAACTCCTGGGTGGAGGGCACCGGCGGCTTCGCCGTCAACCCCAGCACCACCAGCTCGGCGGCGATCGTGTTCGCTCCGGACGACCTGCACGCGATCGAGGAGCCCGATGACCCCTACCTCGGCTGACCGGCATGAGACGCCCCGCCGCTGGCCCTGGCGGGTCGCGCTCGCGAGCGTCCTCGTCATGCTGCTGACCGTGCTCATCGGCACGCAGCGGTGGTCGCAGCGGGAGGACCGCGTGCTCACCGACGCGAATGCAGAGGCCGCGGCGGCCCTCACCCCGTCGCTCGTGCTGCGGCGCGGTGGGGCCTACACGGCGAAGGACGCGATGCGCGGCGACGACCGCATCGTCCTGTCCACGCCCGGTGGCGACCAGCGCACGGTGTTCACCGCCCCGCGCATCCAGACGTACGTCGCCGACGACCGGTGGGTCGTCGTCGCGGCGGCGAGCCAGACCGACACCGCCACGACGCTCACCGCGGTGGATCGGGCCGCGGTCGAGGCGGACCCGGCCGGCGTGCACGCTGGTGACGCGCACACGGTCGCCCTCGCCCTGCCGACCCCGGGAACGGTCATCGGGCTCGCGGTGCACGGCGACCTGGTCACGGCGACCTTCACCCCGCTCGATCTCGCGCAGGAGAGCCATCAGACCCTCGTGTGGCGGCTCGAGGAGGCGACGGACGTGTCAGACGGCACGACAGGCGGTCCGTCACCCAGCCCGTCGAGCAGCACGTCGGCCGGCGCGGCGCAGGCCGACGCGACGCTCGTGACGATGCCCGACGGCACCGCCGCGCTCGCGGATCTCGTGCTGTTCACCCGGGACGGCCGGTTCCTGCTGCTGCGACAGGCCGACAGCACGCTCGTCCGGCTGCCACTGCCGGACGCGGTGGCCGGTGACGCCGGCTATGACGCGGCGGAGCGCGAGGCCCTGCCGCTCGGCGCGGCGGACGATGTCACCGGCTGGTCGGCGACCGGCGAGCTCATGGTGACCGATGCGTCAGGCGGCTGGCTGCTCGTCGATGTCGGGTCTGGGGCGCGGCAGCGGCTCGACGCCTCACTGCCGGCCGGCGTGCCGGCGGATGCCCGGCTCGTGTCGCTGTGGCCGACGACGACCGGGGCGGTCGCGGTGTACGCGCGGGTCGGGGACGCCGGCATCCGGCAGGAGGTCTGGGGACTCGGCGTGGACGGCGCGACCCGGCTGGCCGCGGTCGACGGGGAGGACGCGATCACCGGGGTGTGCCCCGCGCCGGACGGCCGCCTCGTCGCCGTCACGACGCGGGCTGACGGCTCCGCCGACGACGGCTACGTGCTCGACGCGGGGCCGCTCGTCTTCACCACCACGGTGCTGCCGGTCGATCAGCCGGTCGCGGTCGGCGACCTGCCGGGGCGGCTGCCGGAGTGGTGCCAGACGTTCCAGCGGGTGCCGGTGACCGCGGCGTGACGTGGGTGCGGGTGTGACGAGGGTGGGGCGCCCCGGCTCGTATTGACAACGATTCACAATAGCGATTACGCTCGGATCCATCGCGCCATCGAGCCGACCGCGCCAGGTTGGGCGGGACGGCGTGGCGTCGTGAACCGGGTCAACTCGTGAAGCGGGTCACACGTCATCGTGACCTCGGCGGCGCGTCATCGTGAACAGGGAAGAGACCAGAGCAGACATGACCAGACATCACCTCCGCACCGCATCCGTCATCGGCCTCGTCGCCGCGGCCGGGCTGGCGCTGACCGGCTGCAGCCAGGGCGAGCAGGCGGACGGCGGCGACCAGTCCGTCCACATCGTCGCCTCGACCACGCAGGTGGCCGATTTCACCCGCAACGTGGTGGGCGACACCGGCGCCGAGATCACCCAGATCGTGCAGCCGAACCAGAGCGCGCACGACATCGAGCTGACGGCCGCCGACTCCGCCGCGATCGAGGGCGCCGACGCGGTGATCGTCAACGGGGTGGACCTCGACCACATCGTCAGCGATGCCGCGGCGTCTGACAAGGTGATCGACACCAGCACCGGCATCACCCTGCAGGCTGGCGAGGAAGAGGACGAAGCGGGCGAGGCATCCGAGGGCGAGGGGCATGACCACGGTGCCGAGGACCCGCACATCTGGACGGCGCCGGAGAACGCGCGACAGATGGTGCAGAACATCGCCGACGGGCTGGCCAGGACCGACCCCGACCATGCGGACGCCTACCAGGACAACGCGCAGGCCTATGAGGCGCGGCTCGACGCGCTCGACCAGTGGATCACGACCTCGTTCGAGCCGGTCGCCCCGGATGACCGGAAGTTCGTCTCCACCCATGACGCCTTCGGGTATTTCGTGAAGGCCTACGACATCACCCAGGACGACTCCGTGCTCGGCAGCCTCGATGACCACGCCGAGCCCAGCGAGGCGGAGCTGCAACAGCTCGTCGCGAAGATCGAGGCCACCGGGGTGAAGGCGGTCTTCGCCGAGGCATCGGTGGACCCGAAGGTCGCCGACCGCATCGCCCAGGAGTCCGGTGTGCGGCTCTACTCCGGGGATGACGCGCTCTACGGCGACTCCCTCGGCACCGAGGGCAGCGACGGGGCCACCTACATCGACGCGACCGTGCACAACGTCACGCTCATCGGCCAGTCGTGGGGTCTCGACCTCACCGCACCTGAGCTCTGACCCAGCCCGATCCGATCCCCGGCCGGCCCGCCCCGCGCGAGCCGGCCGGGACCGTGTCGAGACCGGCCGCGGGAATGACGGGTCGGCGGACGCCGTCGACGCGAGGAACCTCGTCGGCGGGCGGTCGCGAGAATGGCGGAGAATGGCAGGCGGGTGCGCCGCGCGGCGCGCGGACGGAGGCAGACTGGCGATGACGACGGAGACCACGACAGGGCGGACCACGGCACAGGGAAGTCCAGCGTCCCCCGCGGCGCCCGTCACCGTCGAGCTGCACGGGCTCGATCTCGGCTACGACGGTCGCACTGCGGTGCTCACCGGCGTCGAGGGGACGCTGCACGCCGGTGAGGCACTCGCCCTGATCGGCCCGAACGGCTCCGGCAAGTCGACGCTGCTCAAGGGCCTGCTCGGGCTCACCCGTCCCGTGCGCGGCACGGTGCGCGTGCTCGGTCGCAGACCGGCCGACGCCCGGCGGGACGTCGGCTACCTGCCGCAGACCGCGGAGGTCGACCCGACCTTTCCCGTCACCGTCCGCCAGGTCGTCGCGATGGGACGCTACCGCCGCGAGACCGACCGGCCGCTCGGCTGGCTGCGCCCCGCCTCCGCCGCAGACCGTCGCGCCGTGACGGACGCCCTCGAGCGGGTCGGGCTGGCCGACCGCGCGCGCCGCCGTTTCGGCGAGCTGTCGGGCGGGCAGCGCCAGCGCGTCCTGCTCGCCCGGGCCCTCGCCGGCGACCCCGGGCTGCTGCTGCTCGACGAGCCGTTCAACGGTCTGGACGAGACGAACCGCGACGCCCTCGAACACATCCTCGCCGAGCTCACCGCCGGCGGCATGTCGATCGTGCTCTCCACCCATGACATCGGCCTGGCCCGCGCGGTGTGCACGCACGCGGCCGTGCTCGCGGGCCGTCAGCTCGCCTTCGGGCCCATCGCGCAGGCACTCGCCCCCGCGGTGATCACCGCCGCGTACTCCGGCCGCAGTGACGTGGCCGCCGTGTACGCCGCGCCGTTCCGCGACGCGCCGGCGGCGGAGGCCCCCGGCGGGCCCGTCGCCGATGACACGCCAGCGAGCCGGCGGGGGAGCACACGATGACCGAGGTGCTCGTCGGGCCGTTCCTCGACTACGCGTTCATGCAGCGGGCGCTCATCGCGTTCGTCATCCTCGCCGTGCTCGTCGCGGCCGTCGGCGCCTTCGTCGCACTGCGCGACCTCGAGTTCGCCTCCGACGGCCTCGTTCACGCCGTGTTCCCCGGGCTTGCGGTCGGTGCGGCCTGGGGACGCGACGGCGCCCTGCTCGGCGCGCTCGTCGCAGGTGCTCTCGCCGCGGTCATCCTCACCCTCGTCGCCTCTCGGGTGGGGCGGGCGGACGCCCCCGTCGCCGTCGTGCTCACCACCGCGTTCAGCATCGGCGTCATCATCGTCTCCGCAGGCGGGTACCCCGGTCAGCTGGAGACGCTGCTGTTCGGACAGGTCTTCGCCGTGCGTGACGAGCAGCTGTGGGCGATCGGGGCCGCCACGGCCCTGGCCGCGACGATGATGTGGGCAACCCGCCGTGCCCAGCTGTACCGGGCCTTCGACCCGACCGGCGCGCGCGCCGGCGGGTTCCCGCCGCTGAAGACCGATCTCGTCCTCAACCTCGCGCTCGCGGTGGCGGTGGTCGCCGGCTCGCAGGTGCTCGGCAACCTGCTCGTGCTCGCCCTGCTCGTCATTCCCGCCGCGTCGGCGCGCAACCTCGGGGCGGGCGTGCGCGGCATGGTCGTGCTCGCGGGCGCGTTCACGCTGCTGGGCGGCTGGGCCGGGCTCGTCACCGCGTTCCAGGCCTCCGTGGTGCACCGGGTGAGCCTCTCGCCGAGCGGTGCGATCGTCGGCGCGCTCATCGCGATCCACGCGGTGTCACTCGTCGTGCTGGCCCTGCGCCGGCTCGGCCGACGTGATGCCGGCAAGCGCCGGGGGAGTCCCGCGGCGCCCGGCGACCACGCTCCGTGCGACGACGTTCCCGCCATGCCCTCGATGCGACGCGGCGTGGCGAGCCTGCATGCCGTCGATCCGGAGTCAGGAGTCCGCAGATGACCGCGCTCGTCGATCTCGTCGGCTGGCTCGGGCAGGCGCTGGTCGAGGCGGCGCTCGTCGGCGCCCTCGCCGGTCTCGTCGGCGTGCTCGTGGTGCTGCGCCGCCGGGTGTTCTTCGCCACCGCACTCACCCACGCGACGTTCCCGGGCGGCATCATCGCGGTGCTCGTCGGCTGGAACGTGCTCGTCGGCAACGCGCTGTTCGCGGTCGCGCTCACCCTGGTCATGCTCGCCCTGACCACCTGGGGACGCCAGCGAGCGGCCGTCGCCAGCGGCGTCGTGCTCACCGGCGGTTTCGCTCTCGGCACCACGCTCTCCGGACTAAACCCCACGCTGCCGGTGCGCGTGCAGTCGTTCCTCACCGGCAGCATCCTCACCGTCGACCTCGCCGACGTGGTCTTCGCCGGGGCCGTGCTCGTCATCGCGGTGGGTGTGACCGCAGCGCTGCGCCGGCAGCTGCTCTACTCCTCGTTCGATCCGACCGGGTACCGAGCGGCCGGCTTCGCACCCTGGGCGGTGGACGCGGTGGTGCTGACCCTGATCACGGCGACCGTCGTCGCACTCACCCCCGCAGTGGGGGCGATCCTCGCGATCGCGCTGCTCGCCGCACCACCACTCGCCGCCGCCCGTGCCGGGTTGCACTGGCGGGGGATGCTCGTCGCCTCCCCGCTCATCGGCGCCGGCTGTGCCGTGGTCGGAGTGCTCGTCTCGGCGCGCTGGGCGGTGGCGGCGGGGCCGGCCATCGTGCTCGTGGCGACCGCCGCGCTGGGCGCGGCCTGGGGTGCCCGCCGGCTCCTCGACCGTGCCCGAGTGAGCCGCACGCGCCGGGTCCGGGCCTGAACAGGAGGCTGGGCAAGAGCATCCACGGGGTGACACAATGGGGCATCATGGCAGTGATGAAGCGGCGCAACACGTGGCAGCAGACGGCGGTGCGAGACGCCCTCGAGCACGAGGCGGGGTTCCTCAGTGCGCAGGCGCTGCACCAGCGGCTGCTGGAGGCGGGGTCGACCGTCAGCGTGGCCACCGTGTACCGAGTGCTCAGCCGGATGGCCGACGACGGTCTGGCCGACGTGCACATCGATCCGGACGGCCAGCAGCTGTTCCGCGCGTGCGGGGACGAGCCGCACCACCATCACCTCATCTGCCGGCGCTGCGGCGCGGCGGTGGAGATCGTCGCGCCGCCGGTCGAGCGGTGGGCTTCGGGCGTGGCCCGCGAGCACGGCTACACCGAGGTCACCCACGTCATCGACGTGATCGGCCTGTGCCCGCGCTGCACGCGCGAGCTGGCCGGGAAGCGGTAGCCGCGCGGATCCGGGCCGACGGCGCCCGGTGACCACGACGTCCGCGGTCGGCGGCCGGGTGCGCGTGATTACGCACAGATGCGCGCGGTTGCGCGCGCGGTTGTGCTCCCATAGACTGACGTGGTTGCGAATCTTCCACGTTCGCATCGTGCGCCGCGGAACCCCGCGGCGCGCCGACAAGAGATCTTGGGTGGCCGGAGACGGCCACGGTACAGGAGGAACCGATGGCAGCAGTCTGCCAGGTGACTGGAGCCAAGCCGGGCTTCGGGCACAGCATCTCGCACTCGCACCGGCGCAACAAGCGTCGCTTCGACCCGAACGTGCAGAAGAAGACGTACTACGTGCCGTCGCTGCGTCGCAAGGTCACCCTCAACGTGTCCACCAAGGGCATCAAGGTGATCGACGCCCGGGGCATCGACGCCGTCGTGCAGGAGCTCATCGCCAAGGGGGTGAAGCTCTGATGGCCAAGAAGAGCGACATCCGCCCCATCATCAAGCTGCGCTCCACGGCCGGCACCGGGTACACCTACGTGACCCGCAAGAACCGCCGCAACAACCCTGACCGCATCGTGCTGAAGAAGTACGACCCGGTCGTCCGCAAGCATGTCGAATTCCGCGAGGAGCGCTGAGTTTTCATGGCAAAGAAGAGCAAGATCGCGCGCAATGAGCAGCGCAAGGTGATCGTCGCCCGGTACGCCGAGCGCCGTGCAGAGCTGAAGAAGCAGCTCATCGACCCCGAGGCCACCGACGAGCAGCGTGAGGCCGCCCGCGTCGGGCTGCAGAAGCTCCCGCGCAACGCCTCTCCGGTGCGCGTCCGCAACCGCGACGCCATCGACGGTCGCCCCCGCGGAAACCTGAGCGAGTACGGGATCTCCCGTGTCCGTTTCCGTCAGATGGCCCTCAACGGCGAACTGCCCGGCATCACCAAGTCGAGCTGGTAGCCTGAGAACCCGCCCGTTCCGCTCTCACAGCGGGGTTCCGGGCGGGTTCAGCCCGTCAGTGACTGTGATCAGCCGCTGAGGTACATAGCCAATACCGAACCGAACTAGGGAGTACACATGGCTGACAAGACTCTGAACCGCAGCGAGCTCGTTGCCGAGGTCGCCAGCAAGACCGGTGAGACGCAGGCTGCGGTCAACGGCGTGCTCGACGCGGTCTTCCAGACCATCGCCGAGAACGTCGCCGAGGGCGTCAAGGTGAGCGTTCCGGGCTGGCTGTCCGTGGAGCGCACGAACCGCGCCGCTCGCACGGGCCGCAACCCGCAGACCGGCGAGACCCTGCAGATCCCCGCCAGCAAGGGCGTGAAGATCTCGGCCGGCAGCAAGCTCAAGGCTGCGGTGAAGTGACGTCAGCCATGTGCTGAGCCGCGTTCGCGCGGCATCGTTCGAGAGGGAGCCACCTTCGGGTGCGCTCCCTCTCTTCGTGTGCAGGGGCTGGAACGGCCCTGGCCGCGGTTCGTTCCCGAGGGTCATGCCGCCACGAACGCGCCAGGGTGCGTCGGGACAGCCCGTTCTGCGCCAGCCTGTGGCGCAACACGGGCTGCCGGCGGGAGACGTGGCGCAACGATGCTCGTCGAGCAGGTGGTTCACCCGTGAGCAGAGCACACCCCGGCGGATGGGTAGGCTGATCGGGTGCCCGAGCCGTCCCATCCAGCACCGTCTGCCGCCATCGTCCCTCCCGAATCAGGCCAGGAGCGGGACAGGGGCACGTCTGTCCCCGGCACGCCACGTCACGATCGAGGTCTCGCGGTGTCCATGGCAGGCCTCGTCGCGGCGGCCGTCGCCGGTGTGCTCGGCCTGCTCGGGGCACCCGGTTGGCTGCCCGCTCTCGCCCCCGGCCCCGCCGCGTCCGTGCCGGACCTGCCGACGACGGTGCACCTGCTCGGCGTGCTCACCCTGCTCGCCCGCGATCTCGCCGCGGCGCTGACCCTGCTTCTCCTGGCCCGGTCCGCACGCTGCGTGCGCATGGCAGGGGCCGAGCCGATCGCGCACAGGCCCCTCGCCCCCGAGCTCGCCGCGCTGACCGCCGGTCTCTGGACGCTCGCCGCCCTCGCCGTCTCGGCGCTGGCCGCCGTCGCGGCGATGTGGGCCGGCGCCGAGGGAACGTTCAGCGAGGCCTGGTGGCGCACGCTCGCCGCCACCCCGACGGTCGCAGGCGTGGACGGGATGGCCGCGTTCGCGCTCTCGCCGCAGAGCTGGGCGCTCGTGGCCCCCGCATCAGTCGCCCTGCTCGGCGCACTCCCAGGCCAGTGGACGGCGCGCGCGCTGCTGCCCGTCGCCGTGCTCGGCCTGATCGGGCAGGCGGGTGTCGTCTCTCCGCAGGGCGCCCCGCGCACGATCGCCGCGGCGGAACTGCTGCGCATCCTCGTGGTCGTCGTGATCGTCGCGCTGCTGGCCCGCACCCGCGGCCCGCGGCAGCGGACGGCTCCATCGTCGGATGCCGGCGGGCAGGCGGAGTGGGACGCGGGCCAGGACGCAGCTGCCGGCGGGCAGGCGGAGCGGGACGCGGGCCAGGACGCAGCACAGGGGCCGCGGCAGGACGTGCACCTGGAGGTGCCGGCGGACGAGCAGCCGAGCGCGGGGAGGGCCACATGGCAGCCCGCCCTGCCGGCCGTCCTCGGGGCGCTGCTCGGTGTGGTCACGGTGTGCGGGTGGACGTGCGTCGCCGGCGCCGCCGCCTTCACCGTCGCCGGCGCCGAGCGGATGCGGGACATCGCCCTCACCCCGGCCGAGCTGCTCACCGGGCGGCCACTGCCCGACGGGCTGGCCGGCTCGGCCTGGCTGACCGCGCTGACCCCGGATCCGCTCGGGCTGGCCGCGGCCGTCGTGCTGATCCTCCTCGCGCTGCGCACGCTCCGGCGGTCGCGGGCCGCTGGAGCGTCCGGGGCGTCGGGGCGTGGCGCCGGAGCCGCTGGGCGAGCCGCCGGGATGTCCGGGCTGATCGCCGGCCTGCTGCTGGCCTGGGCGGCCTGCGGCGGCGCGGGCGCCCTCGCCCCGGTGCTGGCGAGTGCCGCCACGGTGCGGTTCGCACTCATCGCACTGGCCGTGCCCGCGCTCGCCGCCCCGCTGCTCGGCGAGCTGTGCGGGGCGGCTCCCGACGTTCCGGGCCACCCGACCGCGCGCGCCTGGGGCTGGACGCTGGGTCTGGTCGTGCTCGGCGCGCTCGTCGCGTTCACCCCGCTGCGGGATGCAGCGGTCGGCGTCGCCGGCGTCGACCTCGCCGTCACCGTGGCCGGTCTGACCCTCGGCCTCGGCGCGATGACGACGCTGGTCGCGCTGCCCGAGGGACGACGCCTGCCTCTGCTGGCCCTGCTCGCCGTGGTCGCCGCCGCCGCGGCGTGGCATGCGGTGGCCGGCGGGACGGGGCTGCTCGCGGCCGGCTGGTACGGTGCCTTGGGGCGGGTCGACGGGCCGACGCCGCTCGACGACCAGCATCGCGGCGCGCTCGTCGCCCTGGCGATCGCGCTCGCGGCGCTCGTCGTCACGGCCCGGACGAGGAGGAGACGGTGACGGACAGCACCGCAGCGACGGAGGGCGTCGAGACGGACGCGAGCTCGCGGCATCCCTCGGCCGCGGCGTCCGCCGGGGGCATCACCCTCACCGGCGAGCAGCAGGCGGTGCTCGAGGCCGCCGAGCGCGGGCAGAGCGTATTCGTCACCGGGCGCGCCGGCACCGGCAAGTCGACGCTGCTGGCCCGGCTCGTGCGCGAGATGCCCGGCAAGGTCGTGGTGTGCGCGCCCACCGGGGTCGCGGCGCTCAACGTGGGCGGCCAGACGATCCACTCGCTGTTCGGGCTGCGGGTGGGGGTGCAGGACGTCACCCGGATCAGCCGCACGATGAGCCGCGAGACGCGCGAGGTGCTCGCCGCCGTCGACACCGTGATCGTCGACGAGGTCTCCATGGTCTCCGCCGATCTGCTCGACGCGATGGACCGCAGCCTGCGGGTGGCGAAGCGGCGGTCGCGCGCCCCGTTCGGCGGAGCGCAGCTGATCATGTTCGGCGATCCCTACCAGCTCGCGCCCGTGCCGCCGCGCACCCCCGACGAGCGCGCGTTCTACACCCACCGCTACCAGAGCCAGTGGTTCTTCGACGCACAGGTGTGGCAGGAGGCGCAGGTGAGCGTCTACGAACTGACGAACATCCACCGGCAGCGGCACGACGGGTTCAAGCAACTGCTCGACGCGGTGCGCGAGGGGCGCGTGCCCGACCACTGGATCGCCCGCCTCAACCAGATCGGCCACCGCCAGCCGCCCGCCGACGAGCCGATCATCACCCTCGCGACGACGAACCGCACGGTCGACCGGCGTAACGCCGAGGAGCTCGCCCGACTGCCCGGACGCTCCAGCGTCGCACGGGCGGACATCGAGGGCGAGTTCGGCAGCGCGTTCCCCGCCGACCCGGAGCTCGAGCTGAAGCCCGACGCGCAGGTGATGTTCCTGCGCAACGACCCGGACGGCCGGTGGGTCAACGGGTCGATCGGCACCGTCGTCGCCATCCGCCCGGACAAGGTGATCGTCGAGCTCGACGGCTCCGACGTGGAGGTCGAGCCGGTGGTGTGGGAGCGGTACGCGTACACCTTCGACGACGAGACCCAGACGATCGAGCAGGAGCAGGTGGGGGAGTTCACCCAGTTCCCGCTGCGGCTGGCCTGGGCGGTCACGATCCACAAGTCGCAGGGGCAGACCTACGACCGGGCGGTCATCGACCTGGGCGCCCGTGCGTTCAGCCCCGGCCAGGTGTACGTCGCCCTGAGCCGGCTGACGAGCCTCGACGGGCTGTACCTGACCCGCCCCGTGCGGCAGCGGGACATCATCGTCGACGCCCGCGTGCAGGAGTTCATGCGCACCGCGTCGTCGCCGATGTTCTGACGCCACCGCTCCGGGAAGGCACGAGCGCGGCACCGCAGGTGCCCCGGGGCGTGCGATCCGGTGTGCGGACCCGTCGCACCCGCTGGCATGCGGACGCGACGGGCCCGCCCCGCTCAGGCGAGGTCGAGGCGGCGGATGACAGCCTGCTCGGCCTGGTCGTCGGCGTGCGCGAACAGCGTGGCCAGGCTCACCACGGTGAACCCCGCCGCGCGCAGGTCGCGCAGCAGCCCCGGCATCATCGCCTTCGTCGGCTCGTGCACGTCGTGCATGAGCACGATCGACCCGGTGCTCGCCTCGCGCAGGATCTTGTCGTGCACGACCCGCTGGCCGGGCTCCTCCCAGTCGAGCGAGTCGACATCCCAGACCACCAGCGGGTGCGGC
The DNA here is from genome assembly GCF_008831125.1 of Pseudoclavibacter caeni. Classification (GTDB taxonomy): domain Bacteria; phylum Actinomycetota; class Actinomycetes; order Actinomycetales; family Microbacteriaceae; genus Pseudoclavibacter_A; species Pseudoclavibacter_A caeni. The sequence goes on from NZ_WBKA01000001.1 coordinate 437,360, forward strand.
GAGGCCTGGACGACCGTGTCGTCGTAGAACCCGTAGGGCGGGCGCACGAACCGGGGACGCACCCCACAGACCCGCTCGACCATGTCGTCCGTGCGGGTGATCTGGTCGCGCACCTGGGCCGCCGTCAGATCGGTCAGCGCCGGGTGATCCCACGAGTGGTCGCACACGGTGTGCCCGCCGGCGATCTCGTCGCGCACGCGCTGCGGGTACTGCTCGGCATGCTGACCCTCGACCATGAACGAGCCATGCACGCCGGCCGCGGCGAAGGCGGCGAGGATCTCCGCGGTGTACTCGCCCGGGCCGTCGTCGAAGGTGACTGCCGCCGCGGGCACGAGGTCGCACGGCACCGGCCATGCGTACGCGGTCGGCCGCACCGGCCCGTCCTCGGTCGGCACGGTCACCTCGTCGGCGGTGCGCGTCGGCACCGCGGACGTCGTGGTCGTCCCCGCCACGAGGGTCGCCGACCGGGCGGCCTCCTCCGCGCTCGCCCCGGCCGCGTCGGCGGGCGTGGTCCCGGCGGCCCGGGCGCGGGCGGACGCGGGCAGGGCGTCCCCGGTGGTGAAGGTCGCCTGGGTGCCGGCGGCCTGCGCGTCCGAGGCCGCCGCGCGAGCCGGGCCCGCCCACGGCGTCTCCGCCATCGCTGCCGCGCGCACCGTGCTGCCGAGGTCGGTCCAGGCGGAGTCGTCGAGGGCGACGCGGATGCAGAGCAGGCCGGGCGTGCGCAGGCCGTCGGCCCAGGCATGGCGCTGTGCGTCGTCGATCCGGTCGGCGGTCACGGCCAGCCGCACGACGAGCTGGCCGGCCGGGTCGACCGAGACGTCGTCGAGCAGCGTGCCGGCGTCGAGGGCGTCCTGCAGCGGGTCGTAGGCCGGGGCGTCCCGGCGCGACGTGCCGATGTCGGCGGGTGCGACGGAGCCGAGCAGCGTGCGCAGGCGGGCGATCGCCGTGTCGCGTCCGGCCGCGGTGAGCAGGCTGTCGCCGGCGCCACAGGTGCCCGTGGCGATGTCGACGAACACGCTCTGGCGCTGCTCGAACAGCGACCGGTGCGCGCCGTCGATCGTCGCCGCGCGCGAGGCGCGCAGCTGCACCCCGAGCACGGTGCCCGCCGCGAGCGTCGTGTCGCAGGCGATGGCGATCAGGTGCCCGTGTTCCTGCGGGGCCGGGAACTCCGCCCGGTCGGCAAGCAGCGTGTCAATGTCACCGCGGGTCGAGCCGGCGAGGCCGGACGTGTCGAGCACGCTGCCGGCGAACAGGCCGACCGTCTCGGCCGCGTCCGCCCGGTCGGGGGAACCGTTCGCGCGCATCGCGTCCGCGGCGTCGACCGCGTCGGCGGGAGCGACGTACGAGCCGTCGGCAGCATGGCCGGGCACCGGTGTGGCCACGGGGGTGAACACGCCGGCGTTCGCGTACTTGTTCGCGCAGTCGGCCACCGCCTGGCGCACCCACGCCTCGACCCGGCCGTTGAAGGCGTCCTGCCCGGTGAGCACCGGCCAGCGGCCGCCCAGCGACAGCGAGGGATGCAGCGAGAACGCCCGCTGCACGCCGAGCCCGGTCACCGGCCGGTCGAGCACGGGCACGGTGTCGCCGAACCCCGCCTCGGCCACGGGGGCGAGCGAGGCGTCGGCGGTCCCGGCGATCGCGGTGAACCCCCGCGCGGCGGCGGTGCGGTCGCGGGCCGCGGTGACCGCCCCGGCGCCGATCACCCCCGCGACGACGAGCAGGCCGAGGAACGTGCGGCGGGGCAGGCTGCGGGCGGGGGAGTCAGGTGAGCCGGCGGGGTCCGCCCCGGTGCCCGTCGTGGGGCTGGAATCGGGATCGCTCGTGGTCATGTTCCCCTTCTGCTCCCTCTCGCATCCGGCGGCCGGCCGGTGCCGGCTCGCGCCCGGTGGCCGGCGCGTCGACAGGCGGCGGTGGCCGACCGGTGCGGACGCCGCCGGAGACCCCGGAGCGCTGTGACGGCACTGTGCGTCATCACCTGGTGCTGCATCCAGCGTATCGCTCGGGGCACAATGGGGACGATGCGCACAGGCGACGCTCAGCCGGGGCTCGCGTCCGGCGACGTCTCGCGCTCGTGCGGCCCGGATGAGCTGTGCGGCTCGGATGAGTCGGGCGGCCGAGGCCACGCGAACACCGCGGTCAGACGGCTCGAGCGGTCTCCGCGCGGCCGTCGCCATGACCCAGGCGGAAGCCGATCGGAAGGGAGCGGATGGACCTCACCCAGGCCCAGGGATGGGCGAGCCTGGTCCCGGCGATCGCGGTGGCCCTGCTCCTGCTGCTCGTGCCCGGTGCGACCCTCTCCCGCGCGCTCGGCCTGCGGGGCATGCACGCTCTCGGGCCGGCACCGGCGATCTCCACGAGCGTCATCGCCATCAGCGCGGTCGTTACCCCGTGGCTGGGGATGCGGTGGTCCATCTGGTGCGTCGCGCTCGGCTGGGCGGTCGCCCTCGCGCTCACCCTGCTGCTGCGCTGGCCGGTGGATCGCTCGGTGCGCCGGCGGGCGGCGGCGGACGCCGCGCCGTCGCAGGCTTCCACACCCGAGCCCGGCGCGTCCACGTCCTCGGGTGCCGTCGCGCCCACGCACACCCCGGTTTCGGCGTCCGCCGCAGCCGCCGCGCGCGACCGCACCGGCCTGCTGACCGGCGTCGTCGCCCTCGCGATCGCGGCCCTGCTGCTCGGCAGCACGTTCCTGCGGCTCGTGCCGGACAGCGAGTACATCATGCAGCTGTTCGACAACGTGTTCCACCTGAACGCGGTGCGCGCGATCCTCGACAGCGGCGACGGCTCCTCGCTCACGCTGTGGGGCATCACGAACAAGCCGGACAACACCTCGTTCTACCCGGCCGCCTGGCATGACCTCGTCGCCCTCGTCGCACAGATCGCGGGCATCGGCGTGCCGCAGGCGGTCAACGTCCTCGCCCTCGTCGTCATCGCCATGGTGTGGCCGCTCGGGGTGATCTGGCTCGGCCAGGTCATCGGCGGGCCGAACGCGCGGGCGAGCCTCGCGGCCGGGCTGCTCTCCGCGTGCTTCCCCGCGTTCCCCTGGCTGTTCCTGCACTGGGGGCCGCTGTACCCGAACCTGCTCGGCAACTCCCTGATCGCCGCGCTGCTCGCCGTCACCGTGCTCGCGTTCGACCGGCGACCGCGCACCTGGCGGATGCGACTGACCGCGCTGCCCGCGGCGCTGCTGATCGCTCCCGGGATCGCGCTCGGGCATCCCAACGCGCTGCTCGCCGCGACCGGGCTGGGCCTCATGGTCGTGCTCACCACTGCCGTGCCGCAGCTGTGCGCCCTCCGGCGGGCCGCGCGGCGCGGCGCGGCACCCTCCGGCGTGCTCGCGGGCACGATCGTGTCCCGACTCGGCACTCGCCGGGCCTGGACCCTCGTCGGCACCATCACCGTGATCACCGTCGGCCTGTGGGGGCTCGCGCGCACCGGGCTCGCCGTCGCACCCTGGCAGGCCGACGAGGGCCTCTGGGAGTCGGCGTGGGATCTCGTCACGAACGGCCCGGTCGACCGACCCCGGGCATGGGCGGTGAGCGTGCTCGCCGCGGTCGGCGCGATCGTCACCGTGCACCGTCGCCGCTGGTGGCCGCTGGCGGTGTTCGGCCTCGTCGCCGTGCTGTACCTCGTGGTCTCGGACGTGCCGGTCGCCTGGCTGCGCGACGCGCTCACCGGCGGGTTCTACCGCGACCCGAAGCGCATCGCCGGCCTCACCGTCCTTGGCTACCTGCCGCTGGCAGCCATCGGCCTGCAGACCCTGTGGACGCTGCTGCTCACCGGGACGCGGCGGCTGGGCCGGCGGGCGGCTGCGCGATCGGGCCGGGCCGGCCGGATGGCGAGGCGGACGCTGGGGAGGATCCTCGCGCTCGCGCTCGCGGCCGCGATCGTGGTGCCGATCCGGATCGGGCCGATCGACCAGGTGATCGCGTGGGCCCAGCGCGACTACGTGATCGCCGACACCTCGAAGCTGCTCGACCGCGATGAGCGCGACGTGCTCGCCCACCTGCACGACTACGTGCCCGCGGACCAGACCCTGCTCGTCGACCCCGGCAACGGCGGGGCGCTCGCGTACGCGTTCGAGAACTACCGGGTGACGCGCGTGCACATCCTCAGCGGGGTGTCGGACGATCTGCACGTGCTCGACTGGCATCTGAGCGACCCGGCGTGGATGGATCAGACCTGCCCGATCGTGCGCGCGCACGATCTGCACTACACCCTCGACTTCGGCGCGGCACTCGTCGACTCCGTGTACAAGCCGGGGTTGAGCGGGATCCCCGCCGAGGTCGGCACGACGGTCTACCAGCAGGGCGAGGCCCGGCTCGTCGAGCTCACGGGCTGCTGGGACGGGGAGGACGACGGGGAGGACTGAGCGGGCCGCGGTGTGCGAGCGGGGGCCGGGTCAGGAGGATTGCACATCTGACCGCCGGTGGGGGTGGCGACGATCTTCGCGGTGGAGCGGCCGACGGGAATCGAACCCGCGTATCAGGCTTGGGAAGCGTGCGCTCTGCCATTGAGCTACGGCCGCGTGGCGTGAAGCCGACAGTCATGGTACCAGATCGCGGCCGGGTGGTGAGGGTTCGGTCTCGCGTGGGGCCGTGCCCCATCCGCGGGCTTGGACTCGCGTCGGGAGTTCTGCAGGAGGGCGGGAACCGGCCGTTCCAGCGCGGGTCGCCTCGGCGGTCAGCCACGAATGCGCCACCCCGTGATCGGGCAGCCATGAATGTGCCAGATCGTGGCACTCTCGTGGTCGTCCGCGGAGTGGGTAGCGCGTTCGTGGCTGTCGCTTCCCGCTGTCGTGCCCAGGGCGACGCATTCGTGGCTGTCGCGGCCGTCACATGAGGTCGCACGAGGCCATGCGGCGTCACACGAGGTCATACAAGGTCACACAGGCCGCCGGGGGATGTCCGTCCGGCCCCGTCCTCACTAGGATGAGAGCGATCATGCATTCCTCCGCCCGGCCTCCCATGCCCGCTCGCGACGAGCGGCGATCCGCCGTGCCCGGCGGTGCGACGCCGGCCGTGTCTGTCGGGAGCACTGTCGCGCCCACAGGGAGCGACGGCGTGCCCGCCGCGCCCGCTGGGAGCGGGGTGTCCGCAGCGGTCCCGTCCGCCGGGAGCGCCGCAGCAGCCGGGTTCGACGAGCCCGACGAGCGGCGGTTCAGCGCGAGCCGGTTCGACGAGCTCGACGAGGCGGTCTTCGACGACGCCGACGATCCGGGCGCCGTGGCCGACCTCGACGGCGAGCTGCGCGCCCTGCGCGCCGAGCATCGCGCCCGGCGTCTGCGCGAGCGGCATGCGGACGCGGTGCCCCTGCCCTCTGTGGCCGCGCCGACCCGGTCGATCGAGGTGTTCCCCGCCCGCAGCCTGCGGCAGTTGCGCCGCAACGTCGCCTCGGTGCGCACGATGCTGGGGCTCGGCACGGACTTCGTCACGGTCACCTACGGGGCCGCGGGCAGTCGGCAGGCCGGCACCAAGGAGCTCGTCGGCTGGCTCGTCGAGGCCGGGGTGCCCACCTACGCGCACCTGACCTGCCAGGCCACCGACCTGGCCGCGCTCGACGCGACGATCGACGAGCTGCTCGCCCTCGGTGTGACCGGGGTGCTCGCCCTGCGTGGCGACCCTGTGGCGGACGGTGGCGGGCTGGTGCTGCCGCATGCGACGGATCTCATCGCCCGGGTCCGCCAGCGCGCCGAGCGGGCCGGACGCGCCCCCGATGACCCGCTGCGCATCGCCGTCGCGGTGTTCCCGACCGGGCACCCGGACAGCCGCGATCTCGTCGAGGACGCCGAGAACGTCGCCCGGAAGCAGGACGCCGGCGCGGACTTCGCGATCACCCAGAACTTCTTCGACGCGGCCGACTACGAGCGGTTCATGACGCTCGTCGACCGCACCGGGGCGACCCTGCCGGTCGTGCCCGGCCTCACCCCGACCCCGTCGGTGCGTCGTCTGGAGCGCATCGCGGAGCTGTCCGACCTCACCCCGCCGCCGGCGCTTGCCGCGGCGCTGGCCGAGGCGCCGGACGACGAGACCCGCCGCGACATCGCGGTGCGCACGACAGCTGAGCTGGCCGAACGGCTGGCGCATGCCGGAGCCCCGGGCATACAGCTGTTCACCATGAACGACGCGACGACCGCCGTGCGCATCCTGCGGATGCTCGACGACGTGCTCGACCGTCACCACCCCGACCGCACCCCCGGCCACCAGGCCACCGGTGCAGAAAGCACATCATGGCAGATCGACACACAGGGGCCGGCCTCGAAGGCGGCACCATCCTCGGCTACCCGCGCATCGGGCGGCGCCGCCAGCTGAAGCGAGCCCTCGAGGGCCACTGGGCCGGCCGCATCGACGCAGACACCCTCGCCCAGGCGGCCGCGGACATCCGCGCCAGCACCTGGAACCGGCTGCACGACCTCGGCCTCGAGGCGCACGACGCCGCGATCCCGAGCGACTTCTCATACTACGACCAGGTGCTCGACGCGGCCGTGCTCGTCGGCGCGATCCCGGAGCGTTTCGCACAGTGGCGGGACGACGCCGGCCGACTGAGCCTCGACGGCTACTTCGCGATGGCCCGCGGCGTCGACCGCGTGGCCCCGCTCGAGATGACCAAGTGGTTCGACACGAACTACCACTACCTTGTGCCGGAGATCGGCCCGGACACCGAGTTCCGGCTGAGCGGTGACCAGCCCGCGCTGCTGTTCGCCGAGGGCCTCTCGCACGGGTTCGTCACCCGCCCGGTCATCGTCGGCCCGGTCACCCTGCTCGCCCTGTCGAAGCCCGCCGAGGGCGCCCCGGAGGGCTTCGAGCCACTCGACCGCCTCGACGACCTGCTGCCGGTGTACGCCGAGGTGCTCGCCGGGCTCGCCGCTCTCGATGCCCCGTGGGTGCAGCTGGACGAGTCCGCCCTGGTCAGCGAGCTCGTGCCCGTCGACCGGGCGCGTCTCCTCGTCGCGGCCCGCCACGCCTACCAGGTGCTCGGCGAGCTGGCCGAGCGTCCGCAGATCCTCGCGCAGGCGTCCTACGCGGCGCTGGATGACGCACTGCCGGCGCTCGCCGAGACGCCGATCGAGGGCGTCGCGATCGACCTCGTGCGCGGGGACGTCCCCACGGCGGACGCCCCCGGCGTCGCCGGCCTGCGCGACAAGCTCGTCGTCGCGGGCGTCGTCGACGGCCACAACATCTGGCGGGCCGACCTCGACGCCGCGCTCGAGCGGCTCGAGGCGCTGCGTCCGCTCGCCGGCCGGGTGGTGCCGTCCAGCTCGACGTCCCTGTTCCACGTGCCGCACACCCTCGACGACGAGACCAGCCTCGACCCGGAGCTGCGCGGCTGGCTCGCGTTCGCCGACGAGAAGGTCGCCGAGATCGTCGCCCTCGCCCGCGCCTATGACGGCGACCGGGAAGGCGTGATCGACGCGTTCGAGGCTGCCCGGGCCGCCTCGGCGAGCCGTCGCGCGCACGCCGGCGTGCACCGTCCGGAGGTCGCGAAGCGGCTGGCGGGGCTGACGCCCGCGGACTTCGCCCGTGCGCCGTACGCCGAGCGCGCCGCGGTGCAGGCCGACGAGCTGCACCTGCCGCTGCTGCCGACCACGACGATCGGGTCGTTCCCGCAGACGCCGGAGATCCGGCGCACACGTGCCCGCCACAACCGAGGCGAGATCGACGAGGCGACCTACCGCGAGGAGATCCGCGGGCACATCCGCGATGTCATCGAGCTGCAGGAACGCATCGGGCTCGACGTGCTCGTGCACGGCGAGGCGGAGCGCAACGACATGGTGCAGTACTTCGCCGAGCACCTCGAGGGCTTCGCGGTGACCGAGAACGGCTGGGTGCAGTCGTACGGGTCGCGGTGCACGCGCCCGAGCATCCTCTGGGGTGACGTGGTGCGCCCGGAGCCGTTCACGGTCGAGTGGATCCGCTATGCGCAGTCGCTCACAGAGAAGCCGGTCAAGGGGATGCTCACCGGTCCGGTGACGATCCTCGCCTGGTCGTTCGTCCGCGACGACCAGCCCCGGCGTGACACGGCCGACCAGGTCGCCCTCGCACTGCGGGACGAGATCTCCGATCTCGAGGCGGCCGGCATCGACATCGTGCAGGTCGACGAGCCCGCCATCCGCGAGCTGCTGCCGCTGAAGCGCCGCGACCACGCCGACTACCTCGACTGGTCGGTGTCGGCGTTCCGGCTGGCGACCTCCGGGGCGCGCACGCGCACGCAGATCCACACGCACCTGTGCTACTCGGAGTTCGGGCAGATCATCGACGCCGTCGACGGCCTTGACGCCGACGTCACCTCGGTGGAGGCAGAGCGGTCGAGGATGGACATCGTCCGCGACATCCGCGCCGCCGGGTTCGCGCGCGGCATCGGACCGGGCGTGTACGACATCCACTCGCCCCGCGTGCCTGCCGAGGACGACGTGGAGCAGCTGCTGGACATCGCGCTCGACTCGATCCCGGCCTCGCAGCTGTGGGTGAATCCCGACTGCGGGCTGAAGACCCGCCGCTACGAGGAGGTCGTGCCGGCCTTGACCCACATGGTCGAGGCCGCCCGCGGCGAGCGGGCCCGGCTGGACGCCTGAGGCAGACCAGGCGGTGACGGGGCCTGTCGGGATCCTCTCCCGGCGGGCCCCGTCCGTCGTTCCGGGGCCGGTGCCCGCGGAGCACTGAGCCCGGCCCACGACACGCTCACACCTCCGCCCGTAATCCGCCCCGCCGGTGTCGGTGGGCGCGCCTACACTGAGAGGCAGTGCGCGCGGCGGGGGGCGTGCCCTGTCCCACGGGAGTCCTGGTGTTCGCTGAACCGTTCACGGCGATTGGCCGTGTCATCGTCCTGACCGTGTGTGGGCTCGTGCTCGGCGGCTGCTCGATCCCTGACGTGGTCGACGGTTCCGACGCCCGGGCCGAGGTGCACGATCTCGCCGCGGTGATCACCATGGGGACGCTGCCGGCCCCGCTCGTCCCGGACGCCGTCGGGCTCACCGGCCAGCGCATCCTCAATCCCGACACGCACACCGGCGGGCGCTTCGGGTACCTGCCCGCCTCGGACGCGTTCGGCGAGCACGTCGACGCGTTCGTGCGCGACGCGATTCAGCGGCAGGTGAACGCCGTCGGCGTGGCCTATGAACCGAACGCGACGAGGGAGCCGGCTGGGCTCGAGGACCGCGCCTGCCAGCAGGGCACCACTACCGTCGCCGCCGCGCTGGCCTCCGGCGACGGGCTGGACCTCACTTGCGACGTCATCGCGGCGTCCGGGTCCATCGCGGGGGAGCGGGTGCGGGCCGTGCAGGGCACCGCGGCCGCCGTCGCGGACGACCGCACGATCACCGTCTACGGCAGCACCGCCGACGGATCCGCCACGACCGGCGACGGACTGTTCGACGACAGTCGGCGCGAAGAGATCGCACAGGCGGTCGACGAGGCGGCCGACCGGCTCGGTCTGGGCGACCTGCTCGGTGGCTCCGTGGATGACGGCACGAGCGGTGACGGCACGGAGGACGGTGGCGCGAGCGACGCCGACGGCGAGACATCCGGGGACGATGCCGACGCGTCCGCCGCGGACACGCGGCTGAGCCTGCTGCTGCAGGGCACCACGATCGCCGCGGACGGCTCGGCCGCCATCCCCGTGCCGAGCGCGCTGCTGCCGGCGGGGCACGCCCCAGTCGTGCTCGCCATCCCCGCCGATGCCCTCGACGGGCTGCTCGGCGACCTCGGCCGGCAGGTGCGCGACGCCGTGGTCGGCCAGACGCCGTTCGACGCCGGCACGGCCGTGCCCGTGGGACGGCAGCACGTCGACTGCGAGCTCGTCTCGTGTATCGCGATCACCTTCGACGACGGGCCGAACGACCAGCAGACCCCGCAGATCCTCGACATCCTCGCGCAGAAGCAGGCGACCGCGACGTACTTCCTGCTCGGCAGGCAGGTGCAGGCGTTTCCGGACCAGGCGCGACGGATCGCCGAGGCCGGGCACCAGATCGGCAGTCACAGCTGGGATCATCCCCAGCTGACGAAGCTGTCGGACGATGACGTGCGCTCGCAGCTGCAGCGCTCGCTGGACGAGATCGAGCAGGTCACCGGCAGTCGGCCCACGATCTACCGGCCGCCGTACGGCGACGTGGACGACCGGGTGCGGGGCCTCGCCGGCATCCCGGCCGTGCTCTGGGACGTCGACACGCGCGACTGGTCGAAGCCGGGGGAGGACCAGGAGTACCGGACGGCGACGGAGAATGCCCACACCGGCGCGATCGTGCTCTTTCATGACCGGCTCGACGGCACGGTGCACCAGCTGCCGGCGATCATCGACGACTACCGGGCGCGGGGCATGACCCTCGTCACCGTCGGGCAGCTGTTCGGCGACGCGCTCGCCGGGAACAGCGAGTTCATGGACCACCGGGCCACGGCGATCGAGCCGCAGGGGTGAGCCGGGGCGGGACAGTCGATGTGGCGTGGACACCTGCCGGTCTTATCGACGAGGACGAAATACCCCTGTGCGCCGTAGCCAGGTCACACCATGGAGAGGCAGGCAGGCCTGTGTCTCGGTTCGTTCACAGTGGGGCGTATGCGGGGGCGACATTGGCGGAACGGTGAAGCACCAGCTTGCACGGGGAGCACCAGCGCCATCATCGCCACTTACAAGGACAAAACGGCTCATCCCCGCTCGCGCGGGGAGCACCCCGGGGAAGGCCGCCGTCAGGAGGCGCTGACCCGGCTCGCCGACGAGGCTCTGAACATCGACGAGGTGTACGGGACCGAGCCACAGGCCTCGTACGTCATGACCATCGCCCCGCTCAGCGCACCGGACGAGCTCGGTGAGCACGTCACGCTGCCCCAGCTGCTCGAGCGACTGCGGGGCGAGCTCAGCGGCCAGCAGGCGTGAGGCCACGCATGTCAGTCACACACTCGCTGGTGCTGTACCTCGCCGCACCGATGCAGTCCTGGGGCGTTGGCAGCCGCTTCCGCTCACGGGAGACCGAGCCCATGCCGACGAAGTCGGGCATCGTCGGACTGCTCGCCAACGCGTTGGGACGCGGTCGGCGGGATCCGGTCGACGACCTCGCCACGCTGGAGCTCGCAGTGCGGCAGGAACAGCCGGGGACGCTCCTGCAGGACTACCAGACGGCACGTGACCTCGACGGCGGCGGAAAGACGCGCCTGAGCACCCGACACTACCTCGTCGACGCCCGGTTCCTCGTCGCCATCGGCGGAGAGCAGCACGCGCTGGAGTCACTCGCCGAGGCGCTGCGGCGGCCGGCCCGGCCGCTGTATCTCGGGCGTCGATCGTGTCCGGCCAACTGGGACCTCCTCGACGAGCATGAGCACGACGGCGTCGCCGGAGGTCATGCCGTGCGGCCGGGCGATCCCCGGACCGTGCTCGAGCAGGCCGCCTGGCGAGCGGCCTCCCGAGTACGGCAGACCCTGCCGAAGACGGTGAGGCTGCCCCTGCTCGTCGACGCGAGGCGAGGGGAGACCGGTGACATCCTGCACGATGCCCCGCTCTCCTTTGATCCTCAGCATCGCGACTACCGAGACCGTGCGGTGACCAGACTGGCCGTGACGATGGACAACCCCGAGGGCCGATCCGATCGGGACGAGGAATCCGACGCCGACGCGATCGCTGACGAGGGTCTGGTGACGGACCCGTTCCTCGAGGAGGTGCGGAACGCATGACCTGGTTCTCCCGTGTGCTCATCAACCCCAACCTGCGCCAGGGGCGCCGGCTGATCACCAACGCCCACGTCATGCATGCCGCGGTGCTCGCCTGCTTCCCACCCGACGTGGCGGCGAACGGGCGAGTCCTGTGGCGGCTGGACGAGCAGCACCCGCGCTACACGCTGTACATCGTCAGCCCGGCACGGCCTGACCTGCGTCCGCTGTCCGAACAGGCCGGGTGGTCCACCGAGCCCGGTCAGATCCTGGACTACGGGCCACTGCTGGACCGGGTCGAGCTCGGCACCACCTGGCGGTTCCGCCTGCGAGCCAACCCGGTGCGGTCCGTCTCCGCCGGACGGGGACGACGCGGCCGGATCGTCCCGCACGTCACTCCGGAGCAGCAGCTCGGCTGGCTCGCCGAGCGTGCCGGGCGCCACGGGTTCGCCCTCGTCGAGCGGGATGGCACGAGCCTCACCGCCGTCACCGGCCGGGCTGACCGGCACTTCGTCAAGAACGACCGGCACACGGGCGGACGCCGTGCGGTCACGCTGCGCGAGGCCCAGTTCGATGGCGTGCTCGAATGCACTGACCGGCAGCTGCTGCGGCAGACGCTGACCCAGGGCATCGGTCGTGGCAAGGCCTACGGGTGCGGCCTGCTCACCATCGCCCGGGTATGAGTCGAGGCCCGGTCACATGCGGGGCGGAGCCGGGCGGGCGGCGTCCGCGCGCCGTGCCGCGCCGTGCCGCGCCGGCCGCCCCGCGCTCGCACCGGATGGTCCGCGCCCCGCGCAGGCCGTTCCCGGTCGGCATGCGCGAGAATGGCCGGGTGACTCCGACCGCCCCGCGCCCGCTGCCCGCTCCCGACGCTGCCGTGCTGCCCCGCCGTCGACTGCGTGAGCGGCGTCCGCCGACCGGCGAACGTTCCGGGCGCACCCCGCGTTCCGGGCGCACCCGCCGCGCGGGCCTGCGGGTGTGGTCGAGCCCGATCGCGTTGACCGCGGTGTTCCTCGCCGTGCACGTGTGGCTCGGGGCGAAGGGGATCACCCAGTACGGGCGCCCGTTCGGCGATGTGACGAGCGTCTACCACTGGTGGTCGTACCAGGCGCTCGCCGAGGGGCACTGGTACGGCATTCTCGAGACCTGGGTGTACCCGGCGGTCGCCCTGGCGCCGATGGCGGCGACCCTCGTCATCGCGACGGTGCTCGGCGTCACCTACACGGTGGCGTGGCTGATCCTCGTCACCGCGCTCGACCTTCTCGCGCTCGCCGTGCTGACGGACGGCCTGCGCGATACCGCCCGCATCCGCGTCGCCTGGCTGTGGCCGGCCGCGCTCCTCGCCCTCGGCGCCGTCTCGCTCGGCCGCATCGATACGGTCGCCCTCGCACTCGTCGTCATGGCGCTCGCCCTGCTCGACCGACACCCGGCCGTCGCGGGGCTGCTGCTCGCCCTCGGCGCCTGGATCAAGGTGTGGCCCGCCGCCGTGCTGCTCGCGGCCCTCGCGGTGCACGGACGCGAGCGGCGGATGCGGCGCGGGCTCGTCCTCCCCGGCGTGTGGCTGACCGCCGGGCTTGCCGTGCTCGCGGCGGCGGCGTCCGCGATCGCCGGCCGTGGGCTCTCCGGCCTCGCCGTGCTCTTCGGGTTCATCGGCGGGCAGGCCTCGCGCAACCTGCAGGTCGAGGCCGTCGCCGCGACCCCCGGCCTGTGGGCGGCGCATGCGGGGCATGGCGCCGTCGTCTACAACGATGAGATCTACACGAACGAGCTGATCAGCGCCTCCTCGCCGGCCGTCGCCGCCGTGGTCACCGTCCTGATGGCGGTCGTCGCGGCGGCGATCGCGGCGCTCGCGTGGCGGGCCGCGCGTCCGGCGTCGCATCCCGCCCCCGTCGCCGCCCGACAGAGAGACCCTGCCCGGAGGGAGGATCGCGCCCGCACGGCCGTCCTGCTCGCCTGGACGGTGCTCGCGCTGGTCGTCACGTTCATCGTGTGCAACAAGGTCGGCTCGCCCCAGTTCGAGGGGTGGCTCATCGCCCCGGCGCTGCTGCTCGCCGGTGCCCGCCCGCCGCGCTGGTGGGCGCCGGTGGGACTCATCGGCGTGGTCCTCGGGCTCACTCAGACGATCTACCCGTCGCTGTACGGCTGGCTGCTCGGGCTCGCCCCGTGGATGCTGTGGGTCATCACCGCGCGCAACGCACTGCTCGTCGTGCTGCTCGGCTGGTCGATCGTCGCGATCGCCGGGCTGGCGTGCCGGCCCGCTCACACCGCCGCGCTGCGGGGCCGGAGCGGCGCGTCTGCGTAGGATGCCCTGTATGACTGCTACGAATCCAGCACCGACGGTCACGCCCGTCACCCTCGACGAGGCGTCTGCCACGACGGGCGGCCCCCGCAGCGGAGAGGTCGCCGTGCACACCGTGCTCGTCACCGGCGCCAGCAGCGGCATCGGACGCGCCACGGCCGTCCTGCTGCGCGAGCACGGCTGGCGGGTCATCGCCGTCGCCCGCCGCGAGGAACGACTCGCCGAGCTCGCCGAGCAGACCGGGGTGATCCCGTTCGCCGCCGACCTCACCGACGAGGCCGAGGTCGCCGACCTCGTCGAGTTCGTCGCCGAGCAGGGGCGGCTGGACGCTCTGGTGAACGTCACCGGCGGCGCCATCGGCGTCGACCCGATCGAGACCGGCGCCCTCGACGACTGGCTGCGGATGTACGAGATCAACACCCTCGCGACCCTGCGGATCACCCAGGGGCTGCTGCCCGCCCTGCGCCGCACCGCCGCCGTGCACGGCTCGGCCAGTATCCTCACCGTCACCTCCACCGCCGGGCTCATCGTCTACGAGGGCGGCGCCGGGTACACGGCCGCCAAACACGCCGAGCAGGCGCTCGTCGACACGCTCCGGCTCGAGCTCAACGGCGAGCCGATCCGCGTGATGGCCGTCGCGCCCGGCCTCGTGCACACCGCCGAGTTCTCGCTCAACCGGCTGCACGGCGATCAGCGCCGGGCCGACGACGTGTACGCGGGCGTCGATCACCCGCTCACCGCGGAGGACGTCGCCCAGGTCATCGTGCAGTCGCTGGAGCTGCCGCCGCATGTGAACCTCGACCTCGTCGTCGTGCGCCCGGTCGCCCAGGCGGCCCAGCACAAGCTGCACCACGGCCCGCTGCGGGTGCGGGGCGTCGCGGGCGACGACCGGCATCCCGCGGACGCGGCCGGTCGCCTCGCGGTGGATGGCGCGGCCGGCACGGCAGAATGACCGCCCCGCACCCGGTCGCCGACTTGGTCGACGCCTCGTGGGCGCCCGTGCTCGCCCCCGAGACCGAGCGGATCGCGAACATCGGCCGGTTCCTGCGCGCCGAGGTCGCCGAGGGGCGCCACTACGCGCCGGGTGGACCGAACGTGTTCCGCGCGTTCCGGCAGCCGATGGACCACGTGCGCGTGCTCATCGTCGGGCAGGATCCCTACCCGACCCCCCGGCACGCGATGGGGCTGTCGTTCTCAGTGCGCCCCGAGGTGCGACCGATCCCGAAGTCGCTGCAGAACATCTTCCGCGAGCTGCACGACGACGTGGGCGCGCCGACGCCGGCGAACGGCGACCTGCGCCCATGGGAGGAGCAGGGCGTGATGCTGCTCAACAGGGTGCTCACCTGCGAGCTCGGCCACCCCGCCTCGCACCGGGGGATCGGCTGGGAAGCCGTCACCGAGCGCGCCATCCGTGCTCTCGGTGCGCGTGAGGAGCCACTGGTCGCCATCCTGTGGGGCCGTGACGCCCGGGCCACGAAGCCGATGCTGCCGAACGCGCATGTGATCGAGTCGCCGCACCCGAGCCCGCTCTCCGCGCATCGCGGGTTCTTCGGCTCGCACCCGTTCAGCCGTGCGAGCGCCTGGCTGGAGGAGCGCACAGGCCGCGGCGTCGACTGGACGCTGCCCGCGGCTTGACGGGGCGCGTCCCGCCCCGACGAATGTTACGAAGTGCGTCTGACCGTTACGGGTGGTGTTGACAGGACGCGCTAGTGTGCACTCTGATGCGCCGGCCGGCCGGCCGGCGCCGACCACGGACCAGACGGAGGCCTCCAGATGGCAGAGATCCACGACAGCATCATTGACACGATCGGCGACACCCCGCTGGTGCGCCTGCACCGGCTGCCCGCCGACGCAGGCGCGCAGGAGGGCGCCCAGGTGCTCGCGAAGGTCGAGTTCACCAACCCCGCCGGCAGTGTCAAGGATCGTCTGGCCGCGGCCATCGTCGAGGCGGCCGAGCGCAACGGCGAGCTGCGTCCCGGCGGCACCATCGTCGAGGGCACCAGCGGCAACACCGGCATCGGGCTGGCGTTCATCGGCGCGGCCAAGGGCTACCACGTGATCCTCACGATGCCCGAGACGATGTCGAAGGAGCGCGTCGTCCTGGCCCGCGCGTACGGCGCCGAGATCGTGCTGACCCCCGGCTCGGAGGGCATGCGGGGCGCGGTCGCGAAGGCGAAGGAGATCGTGGCGAGCACGGACAACGCCATCCTCGCCAGCCAGTTCGCCAACCCCGCCAACGTCGCCATCCACCGCGCGACGACCGGCCCCGAGATCATCGAGGCGACGAGGGGACGCGTCGACTGGTTCGTCGCCGGCATCGGCACGGGCGGCACGCTCACCGGCGCCGGGCAGATCATCAAGGCCGCGAACCCCGACGCGAAGGTCGTCGGCGTCGAGCCGAGCGACTCGCCGATCCTCAACGGCGGCAAGGCCGGCCCGCACAAGATCCAGGGCATCGGGGCGAACTTCATCCCCGAGGTGCTCGACACCGAGCTGTACGACGAGATCATCGACGTGGCGTTCGACGACGCCACGGCCACCGCGCGCCGGCTCGCCGACCGCGAGGGCATCCTCGCCGGCATCTCCGCGGGAGCGGCGACGTGGGCCGCGCTGCAGATCGCGAAGCGCCCCGAGGCGGCCGGGAAGACGATCGTGGTGATCATCCCCGACTTCGGCGAACGGTACCTCTCCACGTCGCTGTACGCGGATCTGCTCGGCTGACGCGGGGCCCGACCGGGGTGTCGACTAGAGTCGGTGGGGTGTTCAGCAGGATCCGAGAGGACGTCGACAACGCGCGCCGGCATGACCCGGCGGCGCGTTCCGCCATCGGGGTGTTCCTGCTGTACTCGGGCGTGCACGCGGTGTGGAACCACCGAGTCGCCCACTGGCTGTGGATGCATGGCCACCGGGGCACCGCGCGATTCCTCTCACAGGCGTCGCGGCACCTCACCGGTGTCGAGATCCATCCCGGCGCGACGATCGGGCGCCGCTTCTTCATCGACCACGGGATGGGGGTGGTCATCGGTGAGACCACCGAGATCGGCGACGACGTGATGATCTACCATGGCGTCACCCTCGGCGGCACGAGCCTCGAGGCCGAGAAACGGCACCCAACGATCGGCGACCACGTGCTCATCGGCGCGGGAGCGAAGGTGCTCGGGCCGGTCACCGTCGGCGCGTACTCGGCGATCGGCGCGAACGCCGTGGTGGTGAAGGACGCGCCCGAGCACTCGCTGCTCGTCGGCATCCCCGCCCGGCCCCGGCCCCGCCGTCCGGAGCGACCCGCCGACCCGGAGCCGGAGGACCTCACCGAGTACCAGGACCCGGCGCTGCTCATCTGAGCCGTCGGCCGCGTGGCGCTCGGACTGACGCCGGGCCCGCATCCCGCCGCGCCGGTAGACTCGGTGGCATGGGAATCGAGGCTGATGATGCGCGCGTGCGCGAGGCGCTGGCCGCGCACAGTGGCACGGAGGCCGGGCAGTGGCATCTCGTGTCCAAGGCACGGCACGGCATGCAGGTGCTGTTCGAGACGCTGCGCTCCGCACGGGGCGAGGGCGAGGTGCTCACCCAGGGACTGACCTGCTGCACGGCCGTCGACCCGATCATCGCCGCCGGGCTCGTCCCCGCCTACGGCGCGGTCTCGCCGCGCTCGCTCGCCCTCGACCCGGAGGCACTGACGGCCTCCGACCGCACGCGGGCGATCGTCCTGCAGCACACCTTCGGGCTCGTCGACGACGCCGGCGCGGCCGGGCTGCGGGCGCGGGCCGATCGCGTCGGCGCGCTGCTCGTGGAGGACAGCGCCCACTGCGTCGGCCGGCTGGCGCGCGACGCGGGTGGGCGGCCGCTCGCCGACGTGTCCGTCCACTCCTTCGGCATCGAGAAGATCCTGCCGACCCGGTTCGGCGGCGCGGTGTGGATCGCGCCGGGTCTGGCCGACACCCCGCTGGGCACCCGGCTGGTCTCCGCACTGGACGGCCTGCCTCAGGCGGGACATCGTGCCGACCTGCTCGTGCGCGGCTATCGCACCGAGCTGCGCGTGCTCACCCACCTGCCGGCCCCGGTCGCCCGGCCGCTGCGCCGGATGCTGACCGACGCCGGGCTGTTCGAGCCGGCGGTGGCCGACGTCGAGCGGCGCGGCGGGGTCAGCCGTCGACCGATGCGGCCCTCCGCGCTCGTGCTGCGCCAGGTCGCGGCGGGGCTCGCCGGGCTCGACGCCAACGAGCGGCTGCGCCGGCGCACGGTGACCGTCTACCGGCGGGAGCTGGGGCGGGTGCCGGGCGTCGAGCTGCCCGAGCTGGTGCGCGAGGATCCGGTGCAGCCGCTGCTGCGCCTGCCGCTGCTCGTCGCCGACACGGCACGGGCCCGGCGACTCATCGCCGAGCTGCGGGACGCCGGCCTCTACGCCACGGACTGGTACCGGCCCGCGCTGTACCCCGGGGTGACCGATCCGACCGCGTACCGCTACGACCCCGCCGCGCCGCAGAACCGGCCCGGGGAGCGGATCATCGCCCGCATCCTGAACCTGCCGACCGACGTCGGGCCGAATCGCGCCCGGGCCGCGGTCGAGGTCATCGCCCGCTCCGCGGCGACGCCGGGCGACTGAGCCGGGCCTCGCGCGCGGGTAGAATCGTGCGCATGACCGCAGCCCCCGCCTTCACTCCTGTCATCCTCGGGTCGGACATCTGCACCTACGCGATGGCGCGGGAGTTCGACGAGGCGTATGGCGTGCGCAGCATCATCGCCTCGACCGCTGAGACCGGCGCCATCGCCCACTCCCGGATCGTCGAGCACGTGACCTTCACCGACGACCGCGACGAGCGGGCCCTCGTCGCCCAGCTGGGCCGGCTGGCCGACCGGCACGCGGGCGAGCGGCTGCTGCTGCTGGCCAACACCGACTGGCGCATCCGCACGCTCGCCGTCCACCGCGAGGAGCTGGAGGCACACGGGTACATCGTGCCGGTGCCGCCGCTCGAGGTCATCGACCTGGTGGCCGACAAGGTCGCGTTCGCCCGCCGCGCCGAGGAGCTCGGCCTCGCAGTGCCCCGCACCACGGTGGTCGACTTTGCCGGGGCAGACCGGCCCGACTGGCGGCCGACGCCTCCGCCCGACGACCTCGGCTGGCCGGTCATCGCGAAGCCGGCCGTCAGCGCCGACTACGAGAACCTCGCGTTCGAGGGGCGGAAGAAGGTCTACCGCATCGGCGACCGGCAGGAGCTGGACGACCTGTGGCGACGGCTGCGCGAGGCGGGGTTCCGTGGCACGTTCGTCGTGCAGGAGATGATCCCCGGCGACGACACCGCCATGTACTCGATCACCGCCTACGTCGACCGCGGCGGGCGGACGACGCTGCTGAGCTCCGCGCACGTGCTGCTGGAGGAACATCACCCGGCCACGCTCGGCAACCCGTGCGCCATGATCACGGAGCGTCATGACGAGATCCTTGAGCCGGCCCGCCGGTTCCTGGAGGCCGTGGGCTACCGCGGGTTCGCGAACTTCGACGTGAAGCGGGATCCGCGGGACGGCCGCTGGCTGTTCCTCGAGGTGAACCCCCGCATCGGCCGCAACCAGTTCTACGTGCACGCTGCCGGCGTCAACCCGATGACCGTGCTGGTCGCCGACCAGATCGAGCACCGCCAGGCGCCGCTGCAGGTCGCCGCCGCGGAGCGGCTGTACTCGATCATCCCGCACCGGCTGCTGCTGCGCTATCTGGTCGACCCGGCGCTGCGCGCACAGGTCGTCCGCCTCCAGCGCGGGGGACGGCGGGTGCACCCGCTGCGCAACGCCCGGGATCGCTCCCCGGCCCGCACGCGCTACATCCTGCTGGCCATGGCGAACCAGTACCGCAAGTTCGGCGCCTACTACCCGCGACCCTCGTCCGACGGGTTCTGACTGGCCCACTCCGGCCCGGCCGAGGTCGGACCGGTCGGTCTCGGCCCCGTCAGGGCCGCTTGGCCAGCGTCCAGCCGGGGCGGCGGGTCAGCGGTGCAGCAGGCCGGCGACCCGCCGCATGGCGCCCTGCGCGGCGGGGAGCGCGCGCACCCACGCCCGGTACCGCCACATGGAGAACGGCACGTCGACGCCGGCGTGCAGCAGGTCCTCGTGGCTGGCGAACCCCATCTTGAACGTCGAGATGCCGTCGTTCAGCAGCCCGTTGAGGTCGTAGCGCACCACGCCGCGCCGCTGCAGGTCGAGGATCGCCGTCCACTTCAGCCCGTAGTTCGCGCGCAGCCGCTGGCCGGTCTCGTCGACGCCGCCGTAGAGCTCGAACGAGGTGGTCGCGCTCGCCGCCGGCCAGAGGAAGGCGATCGGCCGCCCCTCGTGGAACGCCGCGTAGATCGGGGAGGCCTCGCCGAGCTCGCGCTGCACGGTGCGGTAGTACGCGCGGTCGTGCAGGGGGAACCCGGCGCGCTGCGCGGTCAGGTCGTAGAGGTCGAGGCACTGCTCGAGCTCGGCGTCCGAGACGATCCGCCGGTACTCGATCGGCTCGCGCAGCGACTTGCGGATGTACTGCCGGGTCTTCTTCGCCATCGCGTGCATGAGCTCGTCCGGCGTCTGCCGCAGGTCGAGGATGAGGGTGCGCGGGATCAGGACGTGCCCCTGCTGCGGGCGCCCGCCGCCGACGCGGAAGGGGACGTCCGCGTCGACGTCCGGCTCGAAGGTGATGCCGACGCCGCCGACGTGCTCGCTCGTCCAGCGGGTGACCGCCGAGGCGATGTCACCGAGCCGCTCCTGCGGGCCGAACGGCCCGCGCGGCACGTAGGCGAGCCGGCGGAAGGGGAGGGGCAGCCGCCGCACGAGCACCTGGGCGCCGCCGATAGCGACCCCCTGGTCATCGGTGACGACGAGGTGCCGTGGCGTCCAGCGTCCGCCGTGCGCCTTCGCCGCGCCCCAGCCCCACAGCTGCAGCGGGTGGCCGGCGTGGTCGTCCACGAGACGATCCCAGGCGGCGCGATCGGTCAGCTCGGACACACGAAGGCCGGCGGAGGCGGAGGAGGAAGTCATGCTCTGCATCATAGATCAGCCGGCGGACGGCCTCCGGAGCCCTCCGACAGTGGCATGTCGGCGGGCCCGTGCACCCCGGCGCAGGGGGCGGCGCGACGACGCCGGGCGAGGTCGTGGTCAGCGGGGGTCGACGATGTCGATCGAGGTGGCCTCCTCGGGGCGCTGCACCGGGATCACCTCGGTGATCGGCTGCCGCGGGATCGGCGCGGTCGTGCGCTTCGGGATGCGGTCGCGCAGGTAGGTGATCTCCGTGTAGCCGTGCGGGGCGGGCTTGCCGTCCGGGCCGAGGTTGACGAAGACGATCTTGTCGATGGTGAGGATCGTCTTGCGTGTGATCATGTTGCGCACCATGCAGCTCATGGTCAGCGAGGTGCGGCCGAAGTGCGTGGCCACGAGGCCCATCTCGATCAGGTCACCCTGCCAGGCGCTCGAGACGAAGTTGATCTCGGAGTAGAACTTCGTCACGCACCGCTCGTTGCCGAGCTGCACGATCGCGTAGATCGCGGCCTCCTCGTCGATCCACTTCAGCAGCGAGCCGCCGAAGAGGGTGCCGTTCGCGTTGAGATCCTCGGGCCGCACCCACTTGCGGCTGTAGAAGTTCATGTGCCGGCGGTTGCCGAGCGGGCGGTCCTCGTACTGGTCGGCGCTCTCCGCGGTGAACGCCCTCCCCGTGCCCTGCTCCTGCTGCTCGTCGGTCTGCTGGTCGGTCGTCTGCTCGTCGGCGGGTCGCCCCGTGGCGTCGCCATGCCCCATCGCCTGTGCGCTCATGCCCACAGATTGTAGCGGCATCCGCGGCCGACAGCCCGGGCGCGCGTCGGCGGGTGCGCGCGGACATATATCATCACGGCCGGGCATGCCATCCCGGTGGTGCATCTGGTTTGATCGTCGTCATGAGCACCGCATCGACCTCCGAGACCCAGCACGTCGCCTGGCGCACGGTCGGTCGTGTCGCCGAGCTCACCCTCGATCGGGAGCGCGCGATCAACGCGGTCACCCTCGACATGGTCACGACGATCCACTCGCTGCTCGACGACTGGGCCGAGGACGACCGCGTCGAGTCGATCGTGCTGCGCGGCGCCGGCCTGCGGGGTTTCAGCGCCGGCGCCGACATCCGCTGGCTCGCCCAGGCGTCCGCGTTCGCCCGCTACGACTTCTTCGACGCCGAGTACGCCCTCGATCTCGCGATCGCCCGGCATCCGAAGCCGATCGTCGCGTTCATGGACGGCATCACCATGGGCGCCGGCGTCGGTCTCACCGCTCACAGCGCGTTCCCCGTGGTCACCGAGCGCTCGCGGGTCGCGATGCCCGAGGTGCGCATCGGGCTGATGCCCGACGTCGGGGCGAACTTCCTGCTCGCCCGCGCCCCGGGGCGGCTCGGCCACCTGCTCGCGTACACCGCCGGCGAGATGACCGGGCAGGACGCGATCGCGGTCGGGCTGGCCAGGCACTTCGTGCCGAGTGACTGGCTCGACCAGATCGTCGACGGTCTCGCCGGCGGGGTCGGCTCGGGAGAGGCGGGGCGTCGTGCCGTGCGGGCGGTCATCGCCGACGCGGAGGTGGAGCCGCCCCTTTCCCGGCTGGTCGAGCATCAGGCGATGATCGATCAGGATCTGGCCGACCCCGACCCGCAGGCGGTCATCGACGCGCTGCGCGACCGCGGCATCGCCGAGGCCGACGAGCTGGCCGACACGATCGCGGGCATGTGCCCGTTCAGCCTCGCCGTCGAACGGCATGCGCTGGATCTCGCCGTCGGCCAGACGCTCGAGCAGGTGTTCGACACCGACCTGCGGGTCTGCTCGGCGCTCACCGCCCGGCCTGACTTCCGCGAGGGCGTGCGCGCCCAGGTGATCGACAAAGACCGCAGTCCCGTCTGGAACCCCGCGCGGCTGTCCGAGGTCGACCCGGACGACGTGCGGCGGGTGTTCGGCGCGGCCTGATCGGTCGCATCCTGCGGCGCCGATCCTGCCCGCGGGACCGGGCGGCACACCCAGCGGCCCGCGCCGACGTGGCGAGCCGGGCGCACAGCGCCGCTCATCCCGTCCACGAGATCGGATGCCGCCCACCGCCGCGTGCCCGGTTGCCCCGTGGGGCCGGTGCTGCGACGATGGTCGGCATGCCCAAACCTTCGTCATCTGCACCGATCGTGCGGGCGACCGAGGTGCGGGTGACGCATCCCGGCGCGCCGCACCCGGCCCCCGACGGCGCCACGCTCGACCTGCACCTCGGCGAGGTGACCCTGCTGCTCGGCCCCTCCGGCGCTGGCAAGTCAACGCTCGCGCTCACCCTCGACGGGCTCGTGCCGTTGCAGTCGGACGCCGAGCTGACCGGCGAGGTCGTCGTCGCCGGCCGCCGCACGGTCGACGCGACCGTCGCCGAGCTCGCCCGCACGGTCGCGATGGTGTTCCAGGACGCGGACGCGCAGCTGGTCACCGCGACCGTGTTCGACGAGGTGTGCTTCGGCGTCGAGAACCTGTGCCTGTCGCGCGCCGAGGTGCTCGCCCGCGCCGAGCGGGCCCTGCGCCGGGTCGGGCTGTGGGGGCGGCGGCTCGATGACCCGGCCGACCTCTCCGGCGGAGGCCGCCAGCGGCTCGCGATCGCCGGCGCGCTCGCGCTCGGGTCGCCCGTCATCGTGCTCGACGAACCGACCGCCAACCTCGACCCGCGGGGGGTCGTCGACGTCTACCGGCTGATCGGCGAGCTGGCCCGGGAACGCACGCACGCCATCCTGCTCGTCGAGCACGACCTGGACGACGCGATGGACGTCGTCGACCGGGTCGTCGTGCTCGACCGGCGCGGTCGGGTGCGACTCGACGGGCCCGCCCGGTGCACGCTCGTCGATCATGCGGACGAGGTGGCCGCCCTCGGCGTGTGGCTGCCGGCGAGCCTGCGCGCGGGCCGGCTGCTCGGCCTGGACCCGCTGCCGCTGACCCCCGCCGAGCTGCGCCGGGCACTGACCGGGCTGCGGCCGGTGCCGGTCGGGGACGGCGGGGACGCCGGGGCACGAGAGGCCGGTGCGGAGGAGAACGTCGTGGCGGCCGGGCGTGGTGCGACAGACGGGGCGTGTGACACGGCCGGGAGCGAGGTCTCGACCCCGGCGGAGGGGCCGGACGTGACGGTGGTGGCCGCCTCCCGCCGACCGACCTCGCCGGCCCCCGCACGGTCCGATGCGGGCTTTGCCGCGCGCATCCGCCACCTGACCGTGCACGCGCCGGGCCGCGGCGGCCGCGTGCTGCTCGACGATGTGTCGCTCGACGTGCCGCGGGGCGCGTTCCTCGCGGTGGTCGGCCGCAACGGCGCGGGCAAGAGCACTCTGCTGCACCGGCTGGCCGGCGTCGTGGCCCCGCCGCCGGGCGTGGTCGCCGTGCGGGACGTAGCGGGCGCCTGGGTCGACCCCGCGCGGGTGAGCTCGCGCCGGCTGGCCGCCGCGGTCGGGTTCGTCTTCCAGAACCCGGAGCACCAGTTCATCACCGAGTCCGTCGCCGAGGAGATCGCCCACGGCCTGCGCCTGCAGGGGCGCCCCGACGAGGAGATCGCCGCACGGGTCGACGCGCTGCTCGACCGGCTGGACCTCGCCGAGCTGCGCGACACACATCCCTACCTGCTCAGCGGTGGGCAGAAGCGGCGGCTCTCCGTGGGCACCGCGCTCGTGACCGGCGCGCCGCTGCTGTGCCTGGACGAGCCCACCTACGGGCAGGATCAGGCCCGCGCCCAGGAGCTCGTCGCGCTGCTCGAACGACTCGTCGCCGAGGGCACCACGGTCGTCATCGTCACCCATGACATGCAGCTCGTCGCCGAGAGCGCCACCCACGTCGCCGTCGTCGACGACGGGCGGGTCGTCGCGTGCGGGCCGGCGGCGGATGTGCTGGCCGGCCCCGCCCCGCGCGCCGCGGGCCTGCTGCCGCCCCCGTTCGCCCGCGCGGTCGAGGAGCTGCCGGGCTGGGCCGGCGTGGCCCGGCTCGGCCAGCTGCGCGGCATGCGGCTCGAGCGGGTGCCCGAGGGCGGCAGTGCGGAGGTCTCGGGGCGGGGGTCTGCGGCGGCCGACCCCTCGGAGACCGCCCACGGTCCCGACCCCTCCCGCCGTTCTGAGCACGGCCGACGTGCCACGCCGCGGCCGAGCCGGGTGAGTGTGTTCGACCCGCTCGTGCCCGCATCCCGACGCCCGCGCCGGGCGCCGCTGGCCCGGCTCAACCCGGTGGCGAAGCTGCTCGCGGTGCTGCCATTGCTCGTCGTGGTGATCGCGCTGCCCTCGATGGGCGCCGTGGCCGGGGTGGGTGCCCTCGCGCTCGCGGTGGTCGTGGCGGGCTCCGGGGCGGGGTGGCGTCGGCTCTCGGCGATCGTGGCGGGCATCCTCGTCGGCACGCTCGTGTTCAGCGTGAGCGTGGGGGTGTGGGTCGACCCGGGGCGGGTCACCGATCATCGGCCATTGTTCACGATCGACGGATGGACGTTCACCGTGGGCGCCTGGCTCAGCGGGCTCGGGGTCACGCTGCGGGTCGCGGCCCTCGCCGCGCTGGGGCTCGTCCCCGGGCTCACCGCGACGGGGCCGGACACCATCCGGGCCCTCGTCGCCCGCGCACACGTGCCCTACCGACTCGGGTACACCACGCTCGCCGCCTACCGGTTCGTGCCGCGGTTCGGGCATGAGCTCGAGCAGATCCGCCGCGCCCACCGTGTGCGCGGGGTCTCCGCCGGTCGCGGCCCGCTCGCCGCCCTGCGCCGCGGCCTGGGGTACGCGCTGCCGCTGCTCGCCGGGGGCCTCCGGCACGCCGAGCGGGTGGCGCTGTCGATGGACGCCCGCGCGTTCGGGGCCGCGCCCACCCGCACCGAGCGCTACGACATCCCGTGGCGGGCGCGGGACGGCTGGTTCGTCGCCCTGTTCTGGCTCGCCGCCGCAGCGGCCGCGATCTGGGGCGGGATGCTGTGGCCGGCCGCGGCGTGAGCGGCCGCGCCCGCCGGCTAGACTGGCCGCATGCTGCTCTCCGACCGTGACATCCGGCGTGAGCTCGCCGCCGGGCGCATCCGCATCGACCCGAGCGAGGACATGCTCGTGCAGCCGGCGAGCGTTGACATCCGGCTCGACCGGTACTTCCGCCTGTTCGACAACCACAAGTACCCGGTGATCGACCCGGCTGAGGAACAGGCCGAGCTGACCCGGCTCATCGCGGTCGATCCGGACGAGCCGTTCGTGCTGCATCCCGGCGAGTTCGTGCTCGGCGCGACGTTCGAGCGGGTCACGCTGCCGGACGACATCGCCGCCCGACTCGAGGGCAAGAGCTCGCTCGGCCGGCTCGGCCTGCTTACCCACTCCACCGCCGGATTCGTCGACCCAGGATTCACCGGGCATGTGACCCTGGAGCTGTCGAACATGGCCACGCTGCCGATCAAACTGTGGCCGGGCATGCGCGTCGGCCAGCTGTGCTTCTTCCAGCTCTCCAGCGAGGTCGAGCACCCCTACGGCTCGAAGGCGTACGGGTCGCACTACCAGGGCCAGCGGGGGCCGACCGCGTCGCGGTCATGGATGAACTTCTCACGCATCGACGTGAGCGTCAGCGACGAGGGCGCGATCGGCGGCTGACCGGGCCGCCGCGGCGTGCGACAATGAGTGCATGCCTGAGAACTACGCCAGCGAAGAGGCCATCGAGGCCGCCCTGCAGAAGTACAAGCAGGTGCTCTGGACCGCCATCGACGCCGGACAGACCGTCGACGAGGCCATCGAGGCGGGCCTCGAGGCGATGGAGGACAACGACACCTTCCAGAACCTCCTCGCCGACGACCCGGACGACCTGATCCGCTCCATCGACGCCGAGCTCACGCACGACGCCGAGAGCGACGAGGGCGACGAGGCCGACGCCACGCTCGACGACATGGCCTGAGCCCGTCAGCGGGGCAGCGGCATCCGTCGCGGGCGCAGGTCGAGGCCGAATGACACGGCCATGATCGCCATCCCCGCGAGGGTCAGCCACACGCCCAGGTGCAGTGTCGCCAGGTACCCGGCGCCGGATGCGACCACGAGCCCGCCGAGGAACGCGCCCAGTGAGTTGGCCAGGTTGAACGCCGCGTGATGGCTCGCCGCGGCGATCGTCTCGCTGCCCGGCGCCACCTGCATCAGCCGGGCCTGCGCGGCGGGCCCCAGCATCGACGAGCCCACGCCCATCAGCAGCACGAACGCGAACAGCATCACCGTCGCGCCGGCCCAGCGCACGCCGAGGACGAGCGGGCCGATGATCATCAGCACGAGCATGAGCGCGAACGACGCGAGGATCGTGCCGAACAGCGAGCGGTCACCGAAGCGTCCGCCCAGCGCGTTGCCGATCGTCATGCCGATGCCGGTGACGACCAGCACGAGTGGCACCAGTGCCTCGGGGGCGCCCACGACGTCCGTCGCGATCGGCGAGATGTAGCTGTAGAACGCGAACCAGCCGCCGAAGCCGATCGCGCCCATGGCGATCGTCAGCCACACCTGCGGGCGGCGGAAGGCGCGGAACTCGGTGGCGATGCTGGCGTCGGGGTCGCCGGCCTCGCCGGGCACGAACAGCGCCACGGCGACGAGAGTGAGGGCGAAGATCGCGGCGACGACGAGGTAGGCAGACCGCCAGCTGGTCAGCTGGCCGATCCAGGTGCCGAAGGGCACGCCGATGACGTTCGCGACGGTGAGCCCGCCGAGCACGAACGCGCCGCCGCGGGACTGCGCGCCCACACCGATGAGTCGGGCGGCGACGATGGACGCGACCCCGAAGTACACGCCGTGCGGCAGGCCGGCGAGGAACCGCATCATCATCACCCCGCCGAACACGGGCGCGAGCGCCACCCCGAGGTTCGCCACGGCGAGCCACACGAGCACCGTGAGCAGCAGCCGCCGCTTCGCCCAGCGGGCGGTGAACGCGGTGACGAGCGGGGCGCCGACCACGACGCCGGCGGCGTACGCCGAGATGAGGTGGCCGGCCTGCGCGTTGGCGGCCTCGGGGTCGGTCGCGGCGAGGTCGGGCAGCAGCCCCTGCGCGAGCTGCGGCAGGATGCCCATCGTCACGAACTCCGTCATGCCGATGCCGAAGCCGCCGAGCGCGAGCGACAGCAGGGCGATGCGGCGGTGGGCGGTCGAGGTGGCCGGTCGCCGCGGGGTCGCGGATGCCGGCGCGGGCTGGGACGCGGTCGTCGGCGAGTCCGGGACGGCGGACGGGGTCGCGGGCTCCGCGGGGGCGTCTTCATCGGGGGAGGGGGTGTGAAGGTGCACGCGGAAAGTCTAGGCAGCGGCGCGCGCGGACACGCCGGGCGGGTCGGCGCCGGTGCCGGGCGGTGGTGCGGGCCCCTGGTGGCGGTGTGGGTCCCCGGCGGTGGGGCTGCGTTCGCGGATTCAGCGTTGTGACGGGGATTCAGTGGTCTGGGTCGGTCTGGTGCTGAGCAGGTGGATCTGCTGAATCCGTGACGCGGGCGGTGTGGTGGGACGCGTCCCGGTGCTTGTCCGGGCGGCGGGTGACCGTGGGGTCCGTGTCGCCTCGTCTCATGCCACGGGACAGTCTCAGAGCGTCTGGAACGCAGAAGAGGAGAACCCGGCATCGCCGGGTTCTCCTCTTCTGCTGGTCCCGGTCACCCGCCGTCAGTGCGAGCCTCTCCCGAGGTGCGCCTCACGCCGGGCCGAGCGCCTCACTTCGCGAGGCCGAGCGCCTCCGAAGTGGCCTCGAAAGTCTTCTTGGCGAGCGCCGGGTCGTCGGCGAGCTTCGTGCCGAAGGTGGGCACGAGGGTCTTGACGGCCTTGGCCCACTTGCCCTCGAACTGCTCGGGGAAGGCGCGGTCGAGCAGGTTGAGCATGATCGGCACGGCGGTCGAGGCGCCCGGGGAGGCGCCGAGCAGGCCGGCGATCGAGCCGTCGGAGGAGGCGACGACCTCGGTGCCGAACTGCAGCGTGCCGCCCTTGCCCTTCTTCTTGATGACCTGCACACGCTGGCCGGCGACGATGAGCTCCCACTCCTCGGGCCTCGCCTCGGGGTAGTACTCGCGCAGCGCCGCGATGCGCTTCTTGTGGTCGAGGGTGAGCTGGCTGACCAGGTACTTCTCGAGGTCGAAGTTCGTCACGCCGACGTTGAGCAGCGGCAGCAGGTTGCCCGGGCGGATCGACGTGAACAGGTCGGTCCACCGGCCGTTCTTGAGGAACTTCGGCGACCAGCCCGCGTACGGGCCGAACATGAGGTGCTGCTCGCCGCCCACGTAGCGGGTGTCGAGGTGCGGCACCGACATCGGCGGGGCGCCGACGGCGGCCTTGCCGTAGACCTTCGCCTGGTGCTTCTTGGCGACGCCGGTGCGCTTGGCGCGCAGGAACTGCCCGCTGATCGGGAAGCCGCCGAAGCCGGCGATCTCGGGGATGCCGCTCTTCTGCAGCAGGTGCAGGGCGCCGCCGCCGGCGCCGATGAACACGAACGGGGCGGTGTACGCCTCGGTGCTGCCGTTGCCGCGGTCGCGGACGGTGACCGTCCAGCGTCCGTCGTCGCCGCGCTTCACGTCGCGCACCTCGGCGTTGTAGGTGATCTCGGTGCCGCGCTCGGAGGCGAACTTCAGCAGCGCCTTGGTCAGAGCGCCGAAGTCGACGTCGGTGCCCGCGTTATTGTGCGTGGCGGCGATCGTCTGGCTCTCGTCGCGGCCGTCGATGAGCAGCGGCGCCCACTCGCGGATGGTGTCGCGGTCGGTGCTGAACTCCATGCCCTGGAACAAGGGGTTGTCCTTCAGCGCCTCGTAGCGGGCCTTCAGGAACGCGCTGTTGGGATCGCCGGTGACGAAGCTCATGTGCGGCACGGTGTGGATGAACGCGGTGGGGTCGAGGTGCCCCTCGGTCGCCAGGTGCGCCCAGAACTGCCGGGAGAGCTGGAACTGCTCGTTGACGTTGAGTGCCTTGGTGATGTTGACCGTGCCGTCGGGGCCCTGCGGGGTGTAGTTCAGCTCGCAGAGGGCGGAGTGGCCGGTGCCGGCGTTGTGCCAGGGGTCGGAGCTCTCGCGACCGGCGCCGGGGAGGCGCTCGAACACCTCGATCGTCCAGTCCGGCTCGAGGATCTTCAGGAACGTCGCGAGCGTCGCGCTCATGATGCCCGCGCCGACGAGGATCACGTCGCGGTCATTGCGGGAAAGTGGTGTAGTCACTGACGGGTCTCCAGTCTCACTTCGGCCTTGGCCGGCGTCCCTGCCGGCGCGCATCGGCTGTACCGCTGCTCCGACTCATCATAGTCCGCCCCGCCGACGTCATCTGACGCCCGAGCGCGCCCCGGACGCGGGCGCGCTCGGGCGCTGGAAGCGGACGGGTCATCCTCTCGCTCGCGGGTGCGGGTGGCTCGATCGCGTGTCGTCGGTCGGGCAGGGGCATCCCAGCTTCCCGTGGGCGCCGCGAGCGCCGGCCGCGGGCCTCAGAACCGCTCGCGGGCGACGAGCTCGCCGAGCTGCACCGCGTTGAGCGCGGCGCCCTTGCGCAGGTTGTCGTTCGTGACGAACAGCACGAGGCCGCGGTCGTCGTCGACGGTCTGGTCCTGGCGGATGCGGCCCACATAGCTGGGGTCGGTGCCGGCGGCCTGCAGCGGCGTGGGGACGTCGCTGAGCGCGACCGCGGGAGCATCCTG
This sequence comes from Pseudoclavibacter caeni, assembly GCF_008831125.1. GTDB lineage: Bacteria > Actinomycetota > Actinomycetes > Actinomycetales > Microbacteriaceae > Pseudoclavibacter_A > Pseudoclavibacter_A caeni. Next base: position 467,887 of record NZ_WBKA01000001.1, read on the forward strand.
CAGCAGCCGGGTCGCCTCGGCCACGGTGAGGGGCTGCTCGAACTCGGCGTGGATCGACAGGGCGTGGCCGGTGAACACGGGCACGCGCACGCAGGTGCCGGCGACGCGCAGGTCAGGGATGCCGAGGATCTTGCGGCTCTCGTTGCGCAGCTTCTGCTCCTCGTCGGTCTCGAGCGTGCCGTCGTCGACGATCTCGCCGGCGAGCGGCACCACGTCGAACGCGATCGGGGCGACGTACTTTCTCGGCTGCGGGAAGTCGACGGCGCGCCCGTCGAAGGTGAGCCCGGCGGCGCCCTGTTCCACCGCGGCCTGCGCCTGCTCGGCCAGCTCGCGCACGCCGCCGAGCCCGGAGCCCGACACGGCCTGGTACGTGCTGACGATCAGCCGGCGCAGCCCGGCCGCGTCGTGCAGGGGCTTGAGTACCGGCATCGCGGCCATCGTGGTGCAGTTCGGGTTGGCGATGATGCCCTTGCGCAGGTCGGCGAGCGCCTCGGGGTTCACCTCGCTGACGATGAGCGGCACGTCCGGGTCGCGGCGCCAGGCGGACGAGTTGTCCACGACGATCGCGCCGGCCTCGGCGAAGCGCGGGGCGTGCTCGCGCGAGGCCGCCCCGCCGGCAGAGAAGAGCGCGAGATCGATGCCGCGCAGGTCGTCGGTGGCCGTCGCGGTGATGTCCTCGACGGTGATCGTGCGGTCGCGCCACTCCAGCGTGGTGCCGGCCGAGCGCGGCGACGAGAAGAACCGCAGCCGGTCGACAGGGAAGTCGCGCTCGTCGAGCAGCCGGCGGATGACCCCGCCGACCTGGCCGGTGGCGCCGACGACGGCGACGTTGAGCGGGCGGTTGGGGTGGGCGGATGCGGTGGTGGCGTTCATGGTTCCCTCGTGTGGTCTGCGGTTCACGGTGCGCGGCGCCGGGGCGCCGTGGCCGTCAGTGCGGTCGCGCGGACGCGGCCGGCTGTTTCGAGTGTAGGAGGTCGGCCTCGCCGCGGGGTCGCCGTCGTTCACGGTGCGACAGTCGGCGGTGCCCCGGCGGCGCGGGAGCCGGGCGGGTCGGTGCCTGTCGGCTTGGCGTCCGCCGGGCCGGCACCCGCCGGGGCGGTGCCTGTGTCGGGTCAGCGCCCGGTGCCGCCGTAGACGACGGCCTCGCCGTCGGCGTCGAGCCCGAAGGCGGTGTGCACGGCGCGCACGGCCTCGTCGAGGCTGTCGAGGCGGGTGACGACCGAGATGCGGATGTCGCTGGTGGAGATCATCTCGATGTTGATGCCCTGCTCGGCGAGCGCGCTGAAGAAGCGGGCCGAGACGCCGGGGTGAGTGCGCATCCCCGCGCCGACGATCGCGAGCTTGGCGATCTGGTCGTCGTAGACGACCGAGTCGAAGCCGAGGTCGGCCTTGTGCCGGTTGAGCGCGGCGACCACGCGGGGGCCGTCGCCGGTGGGCAGGGTGAACGAGATATCGGTCAGCCCGGTCGCAGCGGCCGAGACGTTCTGCACGATCATGTCGATGCTCGTGCCCTCGCCCGCGACGAGGTTGAACAGCTGGGCGGCCCGGCCGATCGTGTCGGGCACGCCGATGACGGTGATCTTGGCCTCGTTCTTGTCGGTGGCGACCCCGGTGATGACGGGTGCTTCCACGGTGTCCTCCTCTTTCTGTGCGGGGTCGACGGCCGGCGCAGCCCGGTTCAGGTCGACGGCGCGGCGCAGTCGCCGGGCCTCGGCGCGGGTCTCGGCGACGATGGTGCCCTGCTTGCTGCTGAACGACGAGCGCACGTGCAGGGCGACATGGTGGCGGCGGGCGAACTCGACGGCGCGGATGTAGAGCACCTTCGCGCCGGAGGAGGCCAGCTCGAGCATCTCCTCGCTGGTGATGAAGTCGAGCTTGTGCGCGGTGGGCACGACGCGCGGGTCGGCGGTGAACACGCCGTCGACGTCCGTGTAGATCTCGCACACGTCCGCGTGCATCGCCGCGGCGAGGGCGACGGCGGTGGTGTCGCTGCCGCCGCGGCCGAGGGTCGTGATGTCGCCGGTGCCGCGGTTGAAGCCCTGGAAGCCGGCGACGATGGCGATCGCGCCCTCCTCTATCGCCTTGAACACGCGCTTCGGAGTGACGTCGACGATGCTTGCGTTGCCGTGGATGGCGTCGGTGACGAGCCCGGCCTGCGACCCCGTGAACGATCGCGCCTCGACGCCGAGGCTGATGATCGCCATCGCGAGCAGCGACATGGAGATGCGCTCGCCGGCGGTGAGCAGCATGTCCATCTCGCGTCCGCTCGGCGTCGGGGTGACGGAGTGGGCGAGGTCGATGAGATCGTCGGTGGTGTCGCCCATGGCGCTGACGACGACGACCACGTCGTTGCCGGCCTTCTTCGTCTGCACGATGCGCTTGGCGACGCGCTTGATGCCCTCGGCGTCGGCGACCGACGAGCCGCCGAACTTCTGAACGATGAGTGCCACGCTTGAGGTTCCTGTCTGCCTTCGTGTTCGTGCGGCCCGCGGGCGGCGGCGTCGCGGGACGTCAGTCGCACCGGTCGCCCCGTGGCGTTCGCGTCCTCGCGCGGCACGCCCGGGCGCGGGCCGTGCCTTTCAGTCTAGCGGGCCGGGTGGCGGGTGGACGCCGGTGGGCGCGTCCGGCCGGTGCATCCGGGATGCGCGGAGCAGACGGCTCGGCGTGAGGGGAGGACGTCTCGGAAGGGGCGGTGGCGCGTGGCGGGTCAGATGGCGCGGCGGCCCTCGAAGGCCCGGCCGAGGGTGACCTCGTCGGCGTATTCGAGGTCGCCGCCGACGGGCAGGCCGGAGGCGAGGCGGGTGACCTTCACGTCGAGGTAGCCGAGCTGGCGGGCGAGGTAGGTGGCCGTCGCCTCTCCCTCGAGGTTGGGGTCGGTGGCGATGATGATCTCCTTGACGGTGCCGTCGGCGAGGCGGGGCATGAGACTCGTGATGCGCAGCTGCTCGGGGCCGATGCCGTCGATGGGGCTGATCGCGCCGCCAAGCACGTGGTAGAGGCCGTGGTACTCGTGGGTGCGCTCGATGGCGGCGACGTCCTTGGGCTCCTCGACGACGCAGATGACCGACCGGTCGCGGCGGGGGTCGGTGCACACGCTGCACTGCTCCTGCTCGGTGAGGTTGCCGCACACACTGCAGAAGTGGACGTGCTCGCGCACGGCGGCGAGGATGGTCGCCAGGCGGGATGGGTCGTAGTGCTCGTCCTGCACGATGAAGAACGCGATGCGCTGGGCGGACTTCGGCCCGATGCCGGGCAGCCGGCCGAGCTCGTCGATGAGATCCTGGATCAGCCCCTCGTACATGTGCTCCTCGTCGTTCTCGTCGCTATCGTGGTGCCTGTCTGCCGCAGGGCGGCCGGTCGGCCCGTGCGTGCCGGCCTGCCGGTGGGTGCTGGCCGGGCGGGTGCCTGCCGGCGGATGCGGGGCCGGCCATGCGCCGGTCGACGCCGCCGGCCAGCGCCGCTCACTGCCCGTCGATGGGTTTCGCGTGCAGCATCTCGCGCAGCACGGCCTCGCCGTACCGGGCGTGGTGCTGTGGGGTCACGGAGGCGGGCGCATCGTCGTCCGGCTCGGCCGGCGCGGCGGATGCGGGAGTCGCCGGCCCCGCGGGTGCGGCGGGTGCTGCAGGCTCGGGCGCCACTGGTGTGGGCGCTGCAGGGTCGGTGGGCGTGGTCGCGGCTGGCGTGCCGGAACCCGTGGGCCGTCTGGAGCTCGGGGCCGCGTTCCGGGAGGCCGGCCCCGCGGATGCAGCCGGTGCGCCACAGCCGGCGGGTCGCGGCGCGTAGCCGGCGGCGTCCGGGTTGTCACCGTAGTCGTCCGGCTCGGGCGGCAGCTCTTCCGGCCAGGGTGCCGGTGCCGGGGCGGGGCTCTGGGAGCGCTGAGGCCGGGTGGTCGACGAGGCCGATTTCGACGTGCGCCGGGCGGTGTGCGCCGTCGAGGCGGGAGCGGCCGGCGTCGCGGCCGTCGTCCCCGCAGCGGGGGCGGGAGCCTGAGAGATGGGGGCGGGAGCCTGCGCAGCAGGAGTGGGCGCCTGCGATGCCGGGGTCTGCGGCGTGGTGGTCGGCCGCTGCGGGGCCCGGCCTGGGGCGTGGGCACGGAACCGCATCCGCACGCCGAACACCTGCTGCAGCGCCTCGCGCACCCCGTCGGCCGCGGCATGGGAGGTCGCTCCGCGGCTGCTGCGGAAGTTCTCGGCATCGGTGGCCGAGGCGAAGCTCAGGGTGAGGATGTCGCCATCGAGAGCCTGGGGCCGTGCGTTCGTCGCGACGATCCACGCCCGACGGTTGTGCTGTGCGAGGGCGGCGAGCACCTGATCCCATCCGGCCTGGACCTGGGCGATCGTCAGCGGGGTCGCCGAGACCGGGCCTGCCGCGGCCGGGGCGGTGGCGGCCTGGGCCGCCGGTGTCGATGTCGGCGTGGGCTGAGCCATCGGAGCGGCTGGCCTGGTGGCCGGCTGCGCGGGTGCCGTCGCATCGGCTGGCTCTGTCGAAGCCGATGTCGATGCGGGGGCCGCTGTGGCGGCCGCGGGTGCGGAGGGTGCGGCCCCTGCTGGCGGGGGCGCGGACGGTGCGGGGCGAGCGGGAGCACCGGATGCAGAGGTGGCCGGTGCGGACGAGGCGGGTGCGGGTGTGCCGGGCCCGGCCGGTCCGGCCGCGCTCGAGGGAGGCAGGGCCGCGCTCGCGGCCGTCGGCGCGACAGCGGCCGGCCGGGCGGGCGCTCCACCGGCCGGGGCCGACCCCGTGCTCACCGCGGGCTGCGCCGGCGCCGCGGCACGGACGGGGGTGGGGCTGCCGGACGGGGCGGTGGGTGCGTCCACCCCGATGCGCCGTTCGAGGCGCTCGATGCGGCTGAGCGCACCGGTCTCGGCCGTGTCGGCCGCAGGCACGAGCAGCCGGGCGCACATGAGCTCCAGCTGCATGCGAGGACTCGTGGTGCCGCCCATCGTGTCGAGCGTGTCGCTGACGGTGTCGGCGGCGCGGGAGAGATCGGCCGGGCCGAAGTCGCGTGCCTGCCGACGCAGCGTGTCGAGTTCGTCCTGCGCCGTGCCTCGCAGGATCGCCGGCGCCTGGTCGGGGGCGGCCTTGACGACGATGAGGTCGCGCAGCCGCTCGAGCACGTCCTCGGCGAACCGCCTGGGATCCTGCCCGGTCTGGATGACTCGGTCGACGCTCGTGAACAGTCGCTGCGCGTCGCGGGCGGAGATCGCGTCGGCGACCTCGGCGAGCAGGTCGGAAGGCGTGTAGCCGAGCAGGCCGATCGTGCGCGCGTACGAGATGGTGGCGTCCTCGCTGCCGGCGATCAGCTGGTCGAGCACCGAGAGCGTGTCACGCACAGAGCCCCCGCCCGCGCGCACGGCCAGCGGCAGCACGCCCGGCTCGGCGGTGACCTGCTCGCGCGCCAGGATGCTCTCGAGGAACGGCAGCATCGTGGCCGGTGGCACGAGCCGGAAGGGATAGTGGTGCGTGCGCGAGCGGATCGTGCCGATGACCTTCTCGGGCTCGGTCGTCGCGAAGATGAACTTCACGTGCTCCGGGGGCTCCTCGACGAGCTTCAGCAGCGCGTTGAAGCCCGCGGCCGTGACCATGTGCGCCTCGTCGATGATGAAGATCTTGTAGCGGTCGCGCGCCGGGGCGAACACCGCGCGCTCGCGCAGGTCGCGGGCGTCGTCCACGCCGCCGTGGCTGGCCGCGTCGATCTCGATCACGTCGAGCGAGCCGGGCCCGCCGGTGGCCAGGTCGCGGCAGCTCGGGCACTCGCCGCAGGGAGTGTCCGTCGGCCCCTGCGCGCAGTTGAGGCACCGGGCGAGGATGCGCGCCGAGGTCGTCTTGCCGCACCCGCGCGGTCCGGAGAAAAGGTACGCGTGGCCGACCCGGTCATGGCGCAGGGCGGTCATCAGCGGCGCCGTCACCTGCTCCTGACCGATCAGGTCGGCGAAGGTGTCCGGGCGATAGCGTCGATACAGTGCGGTGACCACGTGAACAGCGTACCCGCCGGGGCCGACATCGAACGGGCCCGGTATGCCCTGTGAGCGAACGCGCGCGGGCGGGGATGGCGTGGAGAGTCTGGTCGGTCGCAGAGGCGTGGCCGGGGCGCGGAACACGGCGCGTGCCCAGAGGCGGCCGGCATGGCGGGCAGGTCTCGAGACGGGGTGCGTGCCCGGAGAAGGACGGGGCGGCCGGCAGGCTTTCGAGGCGGAGCGCGTCGGCGGACTCGGGGCATGAAAGCGGCCCCTCGCGCACCCGGCAGAGCCCGGTTACCCTTGCTGCGTCTCCGCCCTGGGGGAGTTGGCCTGGATGCTGTCGCACGAGGGGCCGAAAGACAGTGTAGCAGGGCGGGTAGGAGCCGTGCCGCCGGTCGACGTGCACGAGGCGGCGTCGTCAGGTAGACTGCACGAGTTGCCGCGTGCCGGGTTCGTTGTCTCCACATCGATCGGCGGGCGGGACGACCTGGAGGATTCGCCTAGTGGCCTATGGCGCACGCTTGGAAAGCGTGTTGGGTGAAAGCCCTCGGGGGTTCGAATCCCCCATCCTCCGCACTGTGCTCCAGAGGCGTGTCGCGGGGCCCATCCCTCGGGCATCGCCGAGGTGTCACACATGGCCGGGCCTGATCGCACGGTGCTGGAAGCGCTTCAGGATCGATGACGCGCCCGGTGAGTCAGGGAGCTGTGATGGACTATGCAGGAAGCCGTCCCACCGGTCGCGCAGTGCGTGAACGGGTGCTCGACCGACTCGATCGCTCCGCCCCGCTCACCATCATCGAGGGTCTGCCGGGCGTCGGCAAACAGGCCTTGATCCGACAGCGTGCCGAGCAGCTCCGCGCGCGACGTGGTGCCGATGCCCGTCGCGTCGTGTGCATCGAATTCCCTCAGACCCCAGTTGGTGACGCCCAGGCCCTCGCCCTGGCTGCAGAGCAGTTCGCCGAGCAGGTCGGGCAGGATCTCGCCCAGCATGCCCGGGAGGATCCCAGAATCGATCACCTTCTTCGAGGGCGTGCTGATCTCGCTCGTTTCGAACGGGACCTCCCCACCCTGTTGCACGACTGGGCCGGGACACAGATCTGTCTCGTCGCTTACGAGTGGCAGGCCTCGCCGACACTGGATCGCATCATCATCGCCATGGTGCGCAGCGGAGTCGACGTGCTCTGCTCACTGCTCGACGCGTCAGGACTTCGTGCGACCGCGTCCGTCGCTCGCCTGAGCCTGACCGTGATCGGTGATGGCGAGCTCGTCTTCCGCGATGAGGAGATCGGGATGCTCGCCGCATACTTCGGGATGCGCCCCACTGCTGAGCTGATCGGTCGTGTGCACGAGCTCACGGCAGGACATCCGCTCGCCACGGCGATGACGCTGCTGCGCGTCGCCGGAATCGAGCGGATGATCTCGGATGGCGACGACGTGCGGGTGGTGATTGGCGGGGTCGAGCGCGACTGGGCTCATGCCGTGGACCTGCAGACGCCCGCGCCAGAGACCAGGGCACATCTTCGCGAGGTGAGCGCCGCCCAGGTGGGTCGAGCTCAGCTTGTCTCTGCTGTCGGCCTGATGCGGTATGCGACGGTGGGGTTCCTCGAGCTGCTGCGCGCGCCTCAGGGCGAGAGTCCGTTCCTGCGGGTCATGGCCGGGCTGATCGCGGTGCCCTCGGCCGATCTCGACGCGCTTGAGGAGGTCCTGCCAGGTGCGCTGCATGCCGTCGACCGGTTGCGGGCAGCCGGATACGTCCGTCTCGAGTACCGGCCCAGCACCGGTGGACTCTTCCACTGGCACGAGGGAATGCGGACGGTCATCCCCGAGTGGTCGCGCAGTCTGCCGCATCGGAACGCGGACACCGCCGCGGAGTTCGTCACTCGACTGGTGGGATGGTATGGCGAGCACGGACGGCCAGAGGCCGCGGTCGCCCTGTTGCAGGACGTGGGGGGACCAGCGGAGCTCGAGACGTTCGTCACCGCGCATTTCACCGACATGATCTGGACGCGTCGGGTGCACGGCTTCGCCCCGATGCTCGCACTGTCGGACGAGCGGCGTGCCGAGCTGCCCATGTGCACCATCCTGGCTGCGCTGGAATCCTACCGGACGATTCGGGAGGACCCCGGACTCACGCGTCGCGCGATGCTGGTGTTCCCGATCCTGGAAGATCGCATGCGGAACGGGACCCCTCCGGAGCGGCTGCGCAGCGCCTTGGGCATCGTCGTCGGCTGCGCCGCGCTCGACCTCTGGGAATCGCATGGCGAGGCGGTCGACATCGTCGCACGTGCCACAGCCGAAGCCCTGCACAGAGGGCTGTGCACTGGAGGCGAGGCCGGTCGCACCGACCTCATCGTGGGAACGATCGCGATCATCCGAGGGGATCTCACGCTCGCGCGCACGCTGCTGCTGCGAGCACTCGCGGAAGGGACGGACGAACAGGGGCGTCTGGTCGCCCGGCTTGGGATCAGCGTGCTGGAGGGCTACTTCGCCCAGCAACTGCTGCCGGACGATGCACGTCTCCCCGATGTATCGGAGACGGAGATGATGCTCGCCGGTGATGACCTCTCGGCTTGGGGATCGGTGGCCGAGCTCGCAGCACTCGCCAGATCATGGAACGCTGTGTGGCACGGTGACTATCGCACCGGGCTCGACGTGATCAGACATCTCGTGCTCGGGCAAGACCGGGTGATCGTGCAGCCGTTCGTCTCCTGGAGCTACAGTCTCCAGCTGCTGCTGGCCGGACAGGCGGACGAGGCGCTGGGCGTCTGGTCTGAGGTGGCCCGTCGGAAAGGTGAGAAGGCCCCTGTCCCGGGCCGGCATCTGCTCGGACACGTTCTCGCGGCGCTCGCTGCGGGGCGCCCGGGCGAGGCCGTGGACCTGATCGAGCCTCACAAAGACGACCTGGCCGATCCGCTGGTGCGGCTCGCTCGTGCGGTCGTGGATTCCGGCACCGGCCGTCCAGTGTCGACGGACGAGCTCGTCGAGGGGACGAGCTTGTCGCTCGTGCCGCGTGCCCGGACGCTGCTGCAGACGCTCACAGCGCTGCAGCGTCTGCAGGCCGATGACGCTGACGGCGCGGTGGCCCTGCTCAACGGAGTCGAGGCGACGTCCTCCTCCGGCGACATCGAGTTCGCGCTGCGCTTCGCCTCGCGCAGGGACGTCGTCGAAGCCGTGGACCGGATCGGCTCCCGGCTGTCCGACACCCTGCGGATCATGCTCTCTGACGCGGTGGAGGTACCTCATGTGCTGACGTCTCCCATCCCGCTCGCCCGACTGACCCAGACGGAGCGTCAGGTGCTCGTTCTGGTGGCAGAGGGCCTGACGAATCGGGACATCGCCGAGCGGATGTACCTCTCTGTCAACACGGTCAAGACCCATCTGACAGGGGTGTACCGAAAGCTGCGTGTCAACGGGCGTCATGCCGCCGCCGAGGCGGCCCGCAACGCCGGTCTCGTGTGAGCCGCCTCATCGTCAGAAGTCTGCGACGATCTCCAGCACCGCCTCGCCATACGCCTCGAGCTTCGCGCGGCCCACGCCGCTGACCTCGGCCAGCTCGGCCGTCGAGTGCGGCTGCGACCGGGTGATGCCCCGCAGTGTCGCGTCGTTGAACACGATGTACGCGGGCACGCCCTGTTCCTTCGCCTGTGCGGTGCGCCACGACCGCAGGCGCTGGTACAGCGGCTCCAGCGCCTCGGGCAGCGGCTCGGCATCCTGCGCGCCGCGGCGGCCGGTGGGGTGACGGGACGCCCCGCCCGCCCGGCCGATCACGTCGCGGCGCAGCTCCAGCGTCCGCTCGCCGCGCAGCACAGGCACCGCCGCCTCAGTGATCGTGAGCACCGCGTACCGGTCGCTCGCGATGCGCAGGTAGCCCAGTGCGAGCAGCTGGCGGATCACCGCCCGCCACTGGGCCGTGGAGAGCTCGCCGCCGATGCCGAACGTCGAGAGCGTGTCATGGCCCTGCTGGCGCACCCGGTCGGTCTCGTGGCCGAGCAGGATGTCGATCAGGTGCCCCGCTCCGTACCGCTGGTGGCGGTCGCGCTCGAGGCGCACGATCGTCGACATGAGCTTCTGCGCCGGTATCGTCGCGTCGAAGCGCTCCGGCGGGTCGAGGCAGGTGTCGCAGTTGCCGCACGGCTCGCTCACCTCGCCGAAGTGGGCGAGCAGCCGAACCCGCCGGCAGTCGAGCGTCTCGCACAGGGCGAGCATCGCGTCCAGCTGCCGGCGCTGCACCTCGCGGTGGGCGGCGTCCCCGGCCCCGCGCTCGATCATCTGGCGGCGGCGGACGACATCCTCCAGCCCGTATGCCATCCACGCGGTCGCGGGCAGGCCGTCGCGTCCCGCCCGCCCGGTCTCCTGGTAGTACCCCTCGATGCTCGCCGGCAGGTCGAGATGCGCGACGAACCGCACGTCGGGTTTGTCGATGCCCATGCCGAACGCGATCGTGGCGACCATCACGAGGCCGTCCTCGCGCAGGAACCGGGCCTGGTTGCACTGGCGGGTCTCGGCCGGCAGCCCCGCGTGGTACGGCAGTGCGGGGATGCCGTGGTCGTTCAGCGCGGCCGCGGTGCGCTCGACCCCGGCCCGCGACAGACAGTAGACGATGCCGGCGTCGGGACGAGGGGCGGTGGTGCTGGTGTCTGCGGGGTGCATGTGCTCGGCGGTGATGAACGACACCAGCTGCTCGATCGGCCGGTGCTTCTCGACGATGCGGTACTGGATGTTCGGCCGGTCGAAGCTCGAGACGAACCGCCGCGCGCCCTGCAGGCCCAGCCGCTGGACGATCTCCTCGCGCGTCTGCACGGTCGCCGTCGCGGTGAGCGCGATGCGCGGCACCCCGGGCCACCGCTCGTGCAGGGCGCCCAGCCGCAGATAGTCGGGGCGGAAGTCGTGCCCCCACTGTGACACGCAGTGCGCCTCGTCGATCGCGAACAGCGCGAGCCCGGGGCCGGTCGCGACACGACCGAGCAGGTCGAGCGTCTCGGTGTGGGCGAGGCGCTCCGGGGCGAGGTAGAGCAGCTTCAGCCGGCCGGCCAGCGCCTCCTGCATGATCATGCGCTGCTCGTCCGGGGGCAGCGACGAGTTGAGCGCCGCCGCGGGCACCCCGTTCGCGGTGAGGGCCGCGACCTGATCCTGCATCAGCGCGATGAGCGGCGAGACCACGACGGCCACCCCCGGCCGCAGCAGGGCGGGCACCTGGTAGCAGATCGACTTGCCGCCGCCGGTGGGCATGAGCACGAGCGCGTCGTCGCCGGCGGCGACATGGGTGACGATCGCGGCCTGGTCGCCGCGGAAGTCGGGGTACCCGAACACGTCGTGCAGCACGCTCCTGGCCCGGGCGAGGAGAGCGGGGTCGGGGGTGGGGGCTGTGGGCGCGGAGTGCGGCGCTGTGGCGGTGGGCGCTGGGGCGGGGGGCTGTGCTGTGGTGGGTGCGGGTGGTGTCATGGGGGTGCTGCCCTGCGCCATCGCGTCCTCGTGCCCCGGTGTCGGTGCGGTGGCGTCATACGGGGTGGGGCGGGGCATGCGGCCATGCTACGCGCCGGGGCTGACATCGCTGTCGAGACGGTCTCCTCTGCGGGGTCGGTCGACCTCCCCGGGGAGAAGGAGGGGGCGGTCGTCCGGGGCGAACGGCCTTGGGCGGCCGATTGCCATGCGGGACCGGGGACAACGCGGACGCGGTATCCAACCTCCTGCACCGCGGCGCTCGACCTCCTGCACTCGGGCGTCCGGTTCCCAGGTGGCAGGGAGGAGCGGCGCCGTGTGGGCAGGAATGCCGCTGGGCACGATGACGTGCGCACGAACGCAGCCGGCTGGCTCCATGAGTGCACGAACGCCCGAACCGTCGATCGAGATCGCGAAGATGCTCGTTCCCGACGACACCAATGCGCGGATGCTTCGGGCGGTGCCGGCCGCATCCGTAGGATGGCCGGGTGACCAGCGTCCCCGACCGACCCCAGGGTGCGACCGTGCCGGCCGGGTGCGGCGTCCGCCGCGTGGTGACCCCGCCGCCGTGCCACCGTCCCGACCACCGCGACCCGGCCACTCTCGCCGCATGGGTCGCCGGACGGTTCCCCGCGCACGCGGCCCGGATGCTCGCCGAGGGACGCTGCCGCCACGACGACGGCACACCGGTCGGCCCTGCCGAGCCGTATCGTCCGCGGACGGCGCTGTGGATCGTGCGCGACCTGCCCGCGGAGCCGCACGTGCCGGGTGCGCTGCACGTCGTCCACCGTGACGAGCGGCTCGTGGTCGTGGACAAGCCGCCGTTCCTCGCGACGATTCCGCGTGGCTCGCACGTGCGCGAGACCCTGGTCGCCCGGCTGCGCGACGAGCTGGGCCTGCCCGAGCTGCAGCCGGTGCACCGCCTCGACCGGCTCACCAGCGGGCTCGTCGTCTGCACGACCGAGCGGCGGTGGCGCGGGGCATACCAGATGCTGTTCCAGCGCCGTGACGTGCGCAAACGGTACCTCGCGCTCGTGCTGGCGGCGGACGCCGCGGCCGCTCCCGCCGATGCGGCGCGCGACCGCCTGCGCACCCGGCTGCTCGCGGGCGAGGAAATCGAGGTGTGCTCCCGCATCCGGAAGCGGCACGGCGTCTGGCAGGCGGAGGAGGTGCCGGGCGACCCGAACGCGATCACCCGGATGCGGCGCGTCGACCGGCCTGATGCGGTGCCCGCTCGCGGCAGGTCGGCGGATGCGACGGGCGCGGATGCGGCTGCCGAGGCACTGTCGTCGGGGCGCTCGGCTTCGATGCTGACGGGCTCGGCGGAGGACACGGCGGTCGAGGGCCTGCCGGGCGTGGCGTCCACCGCGGGGCGTGCCCTGATCGCGCTCGAGCCGCACACCGGGCGCACCCATCAGCTGCGGGTGCACCTGGCGTCGCTCGGGCTGCCCATCGCGGGCGATCCGCTGTATCCGACGGTGCGGGAGGCCTGGCCGGGGGGCCCGCCGGCGGACGACCCGGCTCATCCGCTGCAGCTGCTCGCCGTCGCTGTGGCGCTCCGTGATCCGGTCGACGGTCGGCTGCGTCGGTTCACCGCGCGACGGACGCTGCCGGTCGCGCCGGCTCAGCCGCGCGCCGGGTTATAGACGAGCGGGTCGCTCGCCCGGTAGCGGCGGAAGACCTCGATCGCCTCGGGCTTCGCCTGGTCGTCGAGCACCTCGATGCCGCGCTGGTGCATCTGCTCGGCCCAGTCGTCGCGCATCGGGCCCTCGTTGAAGCCGGTGTACTCGGTGATCTCGTCGCCGGATCCGGCGATCGCGAGCACACGCACACCCGCCCAGATCGTGGCGCCGTAGCACATCGCGCAGGGGCGCCAGTTGACGTCGAGCTCGATCTCGCCGGCGCTGAGATCCCAGCTGGCCAGGGCGGTCTGCGCGAGCGAGAGCGCCGTGACCTCGGCGTGGGCGCTCGACAGATTCGACGAGAGCACGAGGTTCACGCCGGCGGAGACGAGCCGCTCCTCGGCGAGGTCGTAGACGAGCGCGGCGAACGGACCGCCGGAGCCCTCGCGGAAGTTGCGCTCGGCGAGCACGTTCGTCAGGGTGATCCGGTTGGCGCGCTCGGTGAGCGGCGGGGCGAAGGCGGCGACCTCCTCGGCCACCCAGGCGGGCAGGTCGGCGCCGAAGTGATCGGGCAGCACGGGCTGACTCATGGGGTCTCCTTCTCCAGTCTCCGCAGGGCTCGGTGGCAGGGCCCAGCGGTCCTCCACCCGGGGCGGACGGGCCTCGGGACGCTCGGGGCCGGATCCGGTCGGACGCGTGCCCCGGGCTGTGGCGGTGTCGGGCTGTTCACCCATGGCTTCACCGTCGAGGCGCAGTCTACGGATGCGGTGTCACGGCCGTGTTACGTCGAGATGCCACGTCCGACTGCGGGCTGATTTGAACCTGAGCCGAGTCGACTCAGGTTCGTCGGAATAGTTTGACACCTCTCCGCCGTTGTGTAATCCTGAGCGTGCGGGACTCAAGAACGAGTCCCGGAAGAGACTTGGTCCGCGGGAGCCTCCCGCGGACGTGAACGTGGCCCGGCTCGTCCGGGCGGAAGGGAATCACATATGTCACGTGCAGTCGGCATCGACCTGGGCACCACCAACTCGTGCGTCGCGGTCCTCGAGGGCGGCGAGCCGAAGGTCATCGCGAACGCGGAGGGCTTCCGCACCACCCCGTCGGTCGTCGCCTTCGCGAAGGACGGCGAGGTGCTGGTTGGCGAGACCGCGAAGCGTCAGGCGGTCACGAACGTCGATCGCACCATCGCCTCGGTCAAGCGCCACATGGGCACTGACTGGAAGACCGCCGAGATCGACGGCAAGCGGTACACGCCGCAGGAGATCTCGGCCCGCATCCTCCAGAAGCTGAAGGCGGACGCCGAGGCCTACCTGGGCGACAAGGTCACCGACGCGGTCATCACCGTGCCCGCGTACTTCAACGACGCGCAGCGCACCGCGACCAAGGAGGCCGGCGAGATCGCCGGGCTGAACGTCCTGCGCATCATCAACGAGCCGACCGCGGCCGCGCTGGCTTACGGGCTCGACAAAGGCAAGGAGGACGAGCTCATCCTCGTCTTCGACCTCGGCGGCGGCACCTTCGACGTGTCCCTGCTGGAGGTCGGCAAGGACGACGACTTCTCCACCATCCAGGTGCGCGCCACCGCCGGTGACAACCACCTCGGCGGCGACGACTGGGATCAGCGCCTCGTCGACTACCTGATCAAGCAGTTCAAGGAGTCCACCGGCGTCGACGTCTCGGGCGACAAGATCGCTCTGCAGCGGCTCAAGGAGGCCTCGGAGCAGGCGAAGAAGGAGCTGTCGAGCCAGACCACCGCGCATGTGCAGCTGCCGTACCTCTCGCTGACCGAGAGCGGGCCGGCGAACCTGGACGAGTCCATCACCCGGGCCAAGTTCGAGGAGCTCACGAAGGACCTGCTCGAGCGCACCGACAAGCCGTTCCACGACGTGATCAAGGAGGCCGGCATCAGCGTCTCCGACCTGAACCACGTGGTGCTGGTCGGCGGCTCGACCCGCATGCCCGCCGTCGTCGACGAGGTCAAGAAGCTCACCGGCGGCAAGGAGCCGAACAAGGGCGTCAACCCCGACGAGGTCGTCGCTGTCGGCGCGGCCATCCAGGCCGGCGTGCTGAAGGGCGAGCGCAAGGACGTGCTGCTGATCGACGTCACCCCGCTGAGCCTCGGCATCGAGACCAAGGGTGGCATCTTCACGAAGCTCATCGAGCGCAACACGGCCATCCCGACCAAGCGCAGCGAGACCTTCACCACGGCCGAGGACAACCAGCCGTCCGTGGCGATTCAGGTGTTCCAGGGCGAGCGCGAGTTCACCCGCGACAACAAGAGCCTCGGCACCTTCGAGCTGACCGGCATCGCGCCGGCCCCGCGCGGCGTGCCCCAGATCGAGGTGACCTTCGACATCGACGCCAACGGCATCGTGAAGGTCTCCGCGAAGGACAAGGGCACCGGCAAGGAGCAGGTGATCACCATCGAGGGCGGCTCGGGCCTGTCGCAGGACGACATCGACCGGATGGTCAAGGAGGCCAAGGAGCACGAGGAGGACGACAAGCAGCGCCGCGAGGCAGCCGAGCTGCGCAACAACGCCGAGCAGCTGGCCTACTCGATCGAGAAGCTGATCAAGGACAACGATGAGAAGCTGTCCGACGAGGTCAAGACCGAGGTCGGCGCCGACGTCGAGGCCGTCAAGAAGGCCTTGGAGGGCTCGGACGACGACGCGGTGAAGGCCGCGTTCGACAAGCTCAACGAGTCGCAGGTCAAGCTCGGCCAGGAGATCTACAAGGCCTCCCAGTCCGAGGGTCAGCCCGCGGCCGGCGACGAGAAGAAGTCGTCGGGCTCGGACGATGACGATGTCGTCGACGCCGAGGTCGTCGACGACGATGACGACAACAAGTAAAGGCGGTCGATGATGGCTGACACCACGGGATCGGCTCCACAGGACGAGCCGCGGGACGAGGACGCGCAGACGCCCGAGACCGCGCAGGGCGCCTCGGAGCAGTCCGCGGACACGTCGTCGGCCGCGTCGACTGCGGGGACCGCGGAGGGCGCCACGGCGTCCTCCGCCCCCGCCGGAGACGACGGCGCCGACGCGGGTGCGGACGCCGCGACCGGCGAGACCGGCGAGACGGCCGCGGACGAGACGTCACCGGATGCCGAGGAAAGCGGGGAGTCCTCACGCGAGGACAAGCTGCTCGACGAGCTGCAGCGGCTCGCCGCCGAGTACAAGAACTACCGGCAGCGCACCGAGGCCCAGCGCGAGCGTGACCACGCGCTCGCGGTGGGTGATGCGGCCAAGCGGCTCTTCCCGGTCTTCGATGATCTGGACCGCGCCGAGCAGGCCGGCGACCTCGCCGAGGGCAGCGCGTTCGCGACCATCGCGAGCAAGCTGCGCGGCGTCGGGGAGGGGCTTGGCCTCGAGCGCTTCGGCGCGAAGGGCGAGCCGTTCGACCCGAACCTGCACGAGGCGGTGCTGCAGCAGCACAGCCCCGACGTGCACGAGCTCGTCATCGGCGAGGTCGTGCAGCCCGGGTATCGCATCGGTGACACCCTGCTGCGCGCGGCCAAGGTGGTCGTGCTCGCACCGGCCGAGTGATCGCACGGCTGATGCGGATGCGCGTCGGGCGCGGGTGCGGAGACGCCCCGCGCCCGACGCGCATCATCGGGCCCGTGACCGGGCCCGCAGAGGAGCGATCAGTGACAGAAGGAGGCGACCTGCATGGCGAGTCAGGACTGGCTTGACAAGGATTTCTACGCCGTGCTCGGGGTGTCGAAGGACATCTCGGACGCCGATCTGAAGAAGACGTACCGGAAGCTGGCCAGGAAGTATCACCCTGACGCCAACCCGGGTGACCAGGCGGCGGAGACGAGGTTCAAGGAGATCAGCGAGGCGTACTCGGTGCTCTCTGATCCGAAGCAGCGCAAGGAGTACGACGCGATCCGCGCGATGGGCGGCGGCGCGCGCTTCACCGCGGGCGGCGCAGGCCAGGGCGCGGGCGGGTTCGAGGACCTGTTCGGCGGCCTGTTCGGCGGCGGGCAGCCCGGAGGGCAGCGCATCCGCTTCCAGACCGGCGGGCCCGGCCAGGGCGCGGGCGCGTATCAGGACCTGTTCGGCGGCCTGTTCGGCGGCGGGCAGCCCGGCGGCGGGTTCGGCGGGTTCCAGCCCGGCCCGGAGCGCGGGCGCGACGTCAAGGCCGAGGCGCGGCTGACGTTCGCCCAGGCGGTGCACGGGGCGACGGTGTCGCTCGCGTCGCCGCAGGGGCGCATGGTCAAGACGAAGATCCCCGCGGGCGTGCGCGACGGCCAGCGCATCCGGCTGCGCGGCAAGGGCGAGCCCGGGCGCGCCGGCGGCCCCGCCGGCGACCTGCTCGTCACCGTGCACGTGGCGGAGCATCCCGTGTTCCGCCGCGAGGGCGACGACCTGCGCATCGAGCTGCCGGTGACCTTCGCGGAGGCCGCGCTCGGCGCGACGGTCGAGGTGCCCACCTACGGCGGCGATCCGGTGAAGGTGCGCATCCGGCCGGGCACGCCGTCCGGCCGCGTGCTGCGCGTGAAGGGCCACGGCGTGCACACGCGCCGGCACACCGGCGACCTGCTCGCCGAGGTGCAGATCGTGGTGCCGCAGAAGCTCAGCGCGGCGCAGCGGAAGGCCCTGGACGCGTTCGTCGCCGCAGGCGACGACGTCGACCCGCGTGCCGGGCTGGTCGCCGACGCGAAGCGGGAGTGACGGAGAGGTGGTGACATGATGGCAGACGCGACACAGCGGCTGTTCAGCATCTCCACGGCAGCGCAGCTGGCCGGCATGCACCCTCAGACGCTGCGGCAGTACGACCGGATCGGGCTCGTGCGGCCGCAGCGCACCGCCGGGCGCTCGCGCCGCTACTCGCTGCGCGACGTCGTCCAGCTGCGCGAGGTGCAGCGGCTGTCCAACGAGGGCGTGAGCCTCGAGGGCATCCGCCGCATCCTCGACCTGGAGAATCAGGTGCACCGGCTGCAGCAGCGTGTGGGCGAGCTGGAGACCGCGCTCGCCGATGCGCTCATCTACCGGCCCGGTGCCCGCACCTTCGCCGCCGGCGTGGCCGGCGAGGTCGTCACCCTCGACCAGGGGCGGCGGCGCGTGCTCACGGGCGGCGAGATCGTCGTCTGGCGGCCGGGGCCTTGACCGGGCCTCTCGGGCAGGACTCGCCTGGGTTCGCGTCAGGACTCGCGGCGGTGTGGCGCGGAGCTCACGGCGGGGCTCGCGGCAGAGCTCGTGTCAGGGCGGCGCGGAGCCCACGGCGAGGCGGCACGGACGGTAACGCGGCGGAAACATGTGGGCAACCCCCGAGCAAGGGATAAGTCATAGCTTTACCTGCATGAGCTCCACACCGCGTCAACCGGATCAGACCCCGTCACGACAGAGCCGCCCGCCGCGCACCGTCGCCGCGGAGCTCGCCCTCGTCGACGGCGTGTTGCAGCCGGCGATCGTCACCCTCGACCGGGGGCGCATCGTCGCCGTGGCCGCGCGGCCCCTCTCGGCCGCCGACCGCCGCGACGCCGACCTCTTGGTCGCCGCCCCGCGGGTGCTGCTGCCCGCGCTCGTCGACACGCACGTGCACGTCAACGAGCCCGGGCGCACCGAGTGGGAGGGCTTCGACACCGCGACGGCCGCGGCCGCGGCCGGGGGCGTGGGCACGATCCTCGACATGCCGCTCAACTCGATCCCCGTCACGACCACGGTGCGGGCGCTGCAGGTCAAGCGTGCCGTCGCCGTCTCCCAGACGCATGTGAACGTCGGGTTCTGGGGCGGGGCGGTGCCGGACAACCTCGGCGCCGGCCAGCTGGCCCGGCTGTGGGAGGCCGGCGTGTACGGGTTCAAATGCTTCACCTCGCCGTCGGGCGTCGACGAGTTCCCCGCTCTCGACGACGACCAGCTGCTGCGCGCGGCGGCCGAGACCGCCGAGCTCGACGCCCCGCTCATCGTGCACGCCGAGGACCCGGACCTGCTCGCGCCGCAGCGCGCCGAGAGCACCGTCTACGCGGACTTCCTCGCCTCCCGGCCGGATGCGGCGGAGACCTCCGCGGTCACCCGCGTCATCGACGCGGCCCGGCGCACCGGCGCCCGGGTCCACATCCTGCACGTCTCGAGCGCCCGCCTGCTGCCGCTCATCGCGCAGGCCCGAGGGGAGGGGGTGCGGATCACCGCCGAGACCTGCCCACACTACCTCACCCTCGCCGCCGAGGAGATCCCGGACGGGGCGACCCAGTACAAGTGCTGCCCGCCGATCCGCGACGAGCGCAACCGCGAGGCCCTCTGGCAGGGGCTCCTCGACGGCACGATCGACTGCGTGGTGAGCGATCACTCGCCGGCCACCGCCCGCCTCAAGCTCGGCGCGGACGGGGACTGGGCCCGGGCCTGGGGCGGCATCGCCTCGCTGCAGACCGGGCTGGCCGCCATGTGGACGAGCGCACGCGGCATGGGGATCCCGCTGGAGCGGGTGGCGGCATGGATGGGCGAGGCGCCGGCGCGACTGTTCGGGCTGGCCGGGCGGGGCGTGATCGCCGTCGGCGCCGCGGCGGATCTCGCCGTGTTCGATCCCGAGGCGGAGCTCCCGGTGGACGCCGCCGAGATGCAGTACCGCAACCCGGTCACCGCCTGGGACGGGCGGACGCTCACCGGTCAGGTCGATGCCACGATCGTCGGCGGACGGCTGGTGTGGACCGCCGAGGGCGGGGTCGATCGCGGTGTCATCCGCCCGCTGCTGCGACGCGGCGCCGGAGTTCACACAGTCGAGTCGTGCGCGTAACCATGGTGAAACGCCCCCGGACCACACTGTTCACTGATCACTTAACAGGTCGCCGCGGTCGCGTCGACGGTCAGGCGTGGCCCGGTCGGCCACGGGCTCGAGGAGGGTGCAGATGACGGACCAGGCAGCACGGCAGCGGCTCGAGGATCTCACCGAGCGGGTGCGTCGCGAGATCGAGCTGACCGGATACGCGGAGCGGGACTGGATCCCGCATCGGGGCGACGACCTCGACGTGCTCATCGTGGGCGCCGGTCAGGCCGGGCTCGCACTGAGCTTCGCGCTGCGCCGGCTGGACGTGACCCGGCAGCTCGTCGTCGACGCCGCGCCCGCCGGCCGCGTCGGCCCCTGGAACACGTACGCGCGGATGCACACGCTGCGCACCCCGAAGCGGCTGCGCTGGGCGGATCAGGGCGTGCCGTCGCTCACGCCCCGAGCCTGGTACGAGGCCCGGTTCGGGCCGGACCGCTGGGACGAGCTGACCTTCATCCCCCGACTCGACTGGAACGACTACCTGGAGTGGTACCGCACCACGTTGCGGCTGCCGGTCGAGCACGAAACCCGGGTGATCGCCGTGCACCGGCCGACGACGCCGGACGGGCCGTTCGCCGTCGAGCTCGAGCACGACGGCGGCACCCGCACCGTCCTCACCCGGCGGATCGTCTTCGCCACCGGGCTCGAGGGCGCCGGAGACAGGAACGTGCCGCAGGGGCTCTTCGGCCACCTGCCCCGCCGGCTGTGGGCGCACACCGACGACGACATCGACTTCGCCGCGCTGCGCGGCCGTCGCGTGGGCGTGCTCGGCGGCGGGGCCAGCGGGTTCGACAACGCCGGCTGCGCCCTCGAGGCCGGAGCCGCCGAGGTGCGCTCGTACATGCGCCGACCGCGGATGCCCGTCGCCAACCCCCTGCGCTGGATGGAGTTCGCCGGCTTCCTCGAGCACTACGCGGACTGGGACGACGCGCACAAGTGGTCGTTCACCAAGCGCGTGCTCGACGTGGACCAGCCCGCGACGCAGACCTCGCTGTGGCGGTGCTTCGCTCATGACAACTTCTCGCTGTCGTTCTCGTCGCCCTGGCGGTCCACGCGCGTGGACGGCGACGGGGTCATCGTCGACGTGAACGGGACGGAGGAGCGCTTCGACTTCCTCATCGCGGCCACGGGCGTGAGCGTTGATCTCGCCCTGCGCCCGGAGCTGGCCGAGTTCGTCGACGACATCGCACTGTGGGAGGAGCGCTACACCCCGCCCGCGGGCGAGGAGGCGCCGGCACTCGGCCGCTACCCCTACCTCACGGACGGGTTCGCCTTCCAGCCGAAGGCAGGGCACGACGCCCCCTGGCTGGGCCGACTCTTCCACTTCGCGCAGGGCGCGCGGGTGACGATGGGGATCACCGGCCACCAGCTCTCCGGCCTGCCCGCCGGTGTCGACCGGCTGGTCTGGCATCTCACCCGTGACGTGTTCGTCGAGAACGACGACCAGGTGCTCGCGGACTTCTTCGCCTATGACGTGCCGGAGCTGACGAACCTCGGCCCACAGCCGGCGGGCACGCCGCCCCGGCAGACGAGCCCGCGCACCCCGGACCGCTGACGTCCGGCGCGGCCGCCGTCCTCGGCGCCGGGCCAGCAGGCCGACGACAGGGATGCCGATGGGTGCGGACCCGGCTGACGTCGGCCCTGCGGGAGGTGGCGCTGATGCCCTCAGTGCACGGTCAGCCACAGGATGACGGCCGGCTGCGCAGAGCGGTTCGCGATGCGATGCGGGCGGGTCGCCGGATGCGAGATCGCGTCGCCCTCGCCCAGCGGGTAGGCGGTGCCGTCGTCGTACTCGACCGTGACCGCGCCGGCGAGCATGTGCCCGCTCTCGAACCCCGGGTGTCGCAGGAACTCGCCGGGCGGGCTCGACGCCGACCCCGGCGGGTAGGTCGAGCGGAACAGTTCCAGCGACGGCATCGGCCGCGGGGTCAGCCGCTCGTAGACGACCCCGGTGGAGAGCACGATCGGCTCGATCTCCCCGGCGCGGGCGACGCTCACCTCGCCGAGCCCGGGGGTCTGGACGTCCTCCGGGCCGGAGCCCTCGCCGCCGAAGGCGAACGCGAGCGGCAGGTCGAGCGCCGCCATGATCGTCACGAGCCGATTCACCGAGGGCAGCATCCGACCGTTCTCGATCTGTGACAGGGCGCTCGCGCTGATGCCGAGCCGCGCGGCGAGATCCCGCAGCGAGACGCCGCGCTCGTGCCGCAGCATCCGCAGCCGCGGGCCGATCTCGGTGGTGATCGGCTCGTCGTCGCGCCCGGCCCCCTCGGGGAACGGGCTGGTGGCGGTGTCCCTGGTCGTCATCGTCCTCCCCCGGCCGGGGCGAGCGGGGACAGGGTACGGGCTGCCCACGCGATGAGCGTGCGGTCGGATCGCCGTGGCCCGATCGCGCACAGGCCCAGGGGCAGCCCCGAGGCGGTGAGCACGGGGGCGGAGATCGCCGGGCGGCCGGACACCCCGGCCAGCGCGGTGAGTCGCATCGTGCCCCGGCGCACCCGGTCGATCGTCGCGGGATCCGCGTCGCGGCGCGGGGCCGACCCGGAGGCGCTGGGCAGCAGCAGGGGACGGTCGCCGGCGAGCCCGTCCACCAGCACGCGGAACCGCTCGACCTCGTCGCGCGCCGCGTCCGCCTCGGCCCGGGTGACCCGGGAGGCGACCTCGAAGCGGCCGCGGACCGCCGGGCCGAGCGCCGACCAGTGCTCGGCGACCCACACGCCGTGCTCCCGCCAGGCCTGCCAGCCCTGGAGCGCGGTGAACGCGCGCTGGACGTCGGCCAGGCCATCCACGCGCACGCGCTCCACCGGGGCGTCGAGGCGTCGCGTCAAGGCGGCCATGGCGCGGTTCCAGTCGGACAGGGCGTCCGGTGCGACGAGCTCCTCGAGCCCGTCGAGGGCGATCGGGGAGGCTGCCACGGGCGCGTCCGCGTCGGGAGCGAGCACCGCGGCCACGCGGGCGAGGACGTCCGGGTCGCGGGTGAGCCAGCCCACCGTGTCGAATCGCTCGGCGAGCCCGAGCAGACCGGTGCGGTCGACGAGCCCGTGCGTGGTGCGCACGCCCCACAGCCCCTGGTACGAGGCGGGCACCCGGATCGAGCCGCCGGTGTCAGTGCCGAGTCCGATGTCGGCCTGGCCGAGGGCCACGGCCGCGGCGCTGCCGGAGGAGGAGCCGCCGCTGATCCGGTCGGGCGCGGCCGGGTTCGGCGGGGTGCCGTAGTGGTCGTTGCACCCGGCGATCGAGTAGGCGAACTCGTCGGTCTGGGCGATGCCGCGCACGGCCGCGCCGGCGTCGAGCAGGCGTCGCACCGCGACGGCGTGGCGAGGCTGCACGGCCGCCTCGGCCAGCCAGGCGGGGTTGCCGGCGCCGATCCGCTGCCCCGCCACGGCGTAGAGATCCTTCACAGCCACGGTGAGCCCCGCGAGGGGACCCATGGCGGTGCCGCGGACGAGCGGGTCGCCCAGGACGCGCCAGACTCGCGGATCCGGCGCCAGTCGGTCCGCAGACCGTCGGGCCGCGGCCGGTCCGGTCTGGGCCGCGGCCGGTCCGGACGGTGCGGCCGCACCAGATCGGGGGTCCGGGTGTCGCGCGCTCACGGGCGGCTCCCGTCCGGGCGGGCCGGCTGCAGCAGCCGGGCGGCGCTGTCGTCCAGGTCGTCCAGTCGCAGGCGGATGTGCACGCCCTTGACCAGATCGACCACCTGCGAGATGTTCACGTCCGCCGCCGCGCTCAGATACGCGTAGGCGTGCACCTCGTCCATCGCGTAGCGGTGGTGCAGCAGGTCCACGGCCGCGGTCACGCCGTGCTCGACGGCACGGTCCAGGTCACGGTCGAGGCCCACGGGCAGCAGCAGCCGGTCGGTGACGCCGATCGGAGTGCGCACATCGCCGAACCGGCGCCGGGCCTCGTCGGCGCGGATGACGTCGAGGGTGATCGTCGCCCGCAGCGACGCCTCGAGCGCGGTGAGCGCGACCTCGCCGTCGCCCTGGGCGAAGTGGGGGTCGCCGATGTAGACGAGGGCGTCATCGACCTGGACGGGGAGCATGAGCGTCGTCCCCTCGCCGAGCAGCCGGATGTCGAGGTTGCCCCCGTGCGGGCCGGGCGGCACCGAGTGCAGGTGCTCGTCGGTCGCGGTGGCCACGCCCATGATCCCGAGGAAGGGGTGCAGGGGGAACGAGACGCTTGATGCGGCGTCGCGGCCGTCGAGCGCGGCGCGCGCCTCCGCCTCGTCGAGCGCGGCCACGGCGATGGCGTCGAGCCCCCCGCGGGGGATGACCCCGCGGGGTCGGCCCGCGTCGTCGACCATGGTCCGGGCGAACACGCTCACTGTGGGCGCCTGGCGCGGCAGCCGGTCGGGCAGCGCGCCGCGGCCATGCCGGCTGCTGATCACCCCGTATGGGACGCGCGGCTCGAGCCGGTCGACCCGCAGCAGCAGCAGGTCGCCCGGCCGGGTCCCGGCCACGGCGATCGGGCCGGTGACCACGTGGGGGCCGTCGACGGCCGGGTCATGCGATCCGATCGCGGCGAGGCGGATGCCGTCCTCGAGCACGGCGTCGTCGGCGACGCCCTGCCGGGTGAAGAAGCGGCGCGGGTCGCGGCCCTGGTCCTCGAGCAGGCCCTCGTGGCTGAGCGTGTCGACGACGACGGTGTCGCCGGGGCGCACGGTGAGCACGGGGCGGTCGCCGCGTGCGGGCAGCCGGCCCCATCGCACGTGGTCCGGGGTGGCGCTCAGGTAGGGCGTCGCGGCGTCGACCGCGGTGTCCGGCTGCAGCACGCGGCCCCAGGGAGGCCTCTCGTCTCGGGTCATCGGCGCAGTCCCATCCTCGTGAGCACCACGTTCTCCGCCAGCTGCACGAGATTGTAGAGGACCAGGGCGATGAGGGTGACGATGACGACCGCCGACCAGAGGGCGGAGAACTGGGCCTGGGTGATGTACTTGTTGATCATCCCGCCCACGCCGGTGCCGGTGGAGAGCCACTCGGCCAGCAGCGCGCCGGTGATCGCCCCGGGCACCGAGATGCGGGTGGCGGCGAAGATCGAGGGCAGCGCGCTCGGCAGGGCGACCTTCCGGATCGCCGTCCAGGTGCCGCCGCCGTACACGCGCACGACGTCGAGCGCCTGGGGGCTGGCGCTGGCGAGGCCGAACATGATGTTCGCCAGCGCGGGGAAGAGCACCACGATGCCGCCGATGACCGCGACGGAGGCGGGTGAGCCGATGCCCGTGATGAGGATGATCACCGGGGCGATCGCCACCAAGGGAACGCTGCGCAGCAGCAGGGCGATCGGCATGACGGCCGTCTGCACGCCGCGGGAGAGTCGGAAGACCACCGCGAGCACGAGGGCCGCGACCATGCCCGCGACGAAGCCTGCGACCGTGTCGACGAGCGTCACGCCGACCAGCCCCAGGATGTCGGACAGGTGCGTCGTCGCGTCCTTGCCGGAGACGAGCCAGGCCCACACGTCTGCCGGACCCTTGGCGACGTAGGGCGAGACCTTCGTGAATGAGATGACGGCCTGCCACAGCACGAGCACGATCAGCAGGGTGCCCAGCGCGGTGACGAGGGAGCGGCCGAGCGCGCGCAGGGTGGCGCGCACCATCTCACGGCGCAGGTCGCCGCGCACCTCGATGACGGCGTTGGCGCGGGTGTCGGTGATCATGGCGTTCATGCCTGCGTCCTTCCGGTCGACCAGGGGGTGACGAGGCGGGCGAGGAGTCCGACCAGCGCGTAGCCGACGAGCGCCGCGAGGGCGCTGAGCAGGAACAGCGCCCAGACCCGCGGGGAGTCCATCTGCACCTGCGAGGTGATCATGAGCGTGCCGACGCTCACGTCGATCTTGCCCATGTACTCGCCGAGCACGGCGCCCAGGAACGCGGCCGGCACGGCGATGCTCAGCGCGTTGAGGATGCTGGGCAGCGCGGCGATCAGGCGCACCTTGACCAGCTGGGTCAGCCGGCTGCCGCCGAGCACGTCGATCACGTCGAGGCTCGCCGGGTCCGCTGCCTTCAGCCCGTGCAGCGCGCCCACGACGGTGGTGAAGAACACGGACACGGCGGCGAGGAAGACCGCCGTCGCCGAGGGGTCTCCGGCGGTCTTCGCCCCGCCGAGGATGATCACGGCGATCGAGCCGAGTGCGACGATCGGGATGCAGTAGCTGATCACGGCCAGCTGCATGAGCACCGTCTCGAAGCGCGGCAGCAGCAGCACCACGGCGGAGAGCAGCAGGGCGATCCCGTTGCCCCACAGGTAGCCGACGCCGGTCTCCGTGAGCGTCACGGAGAAGTACTTCCAGTACAGGGCGGGGCCGTCGGCGACGATCTGCGCGAGCACCTGGCCGGGCGTGGGCACGGCGCTGTTCGCGGCGCCCGGGGCGGGCGGGAACACGAGCACGGCGACGAGCCACCACAGCAGGATGACGCCGGCGATACCGGCGGCGCCGATGATCCAGCGGCGCACGACGGGGCTCATGGCCGGGCCTCCCCGTGGCTGTCGGGTCGGGCGCCGGTCGTCGGATGGGTCCACGGGCATGGTCCTCTTCTCCTCCCCGTCAGTGCCCCGCCGGCTGGTCCCCGCCGCCGAACAGCAGCTCGGAGGCGTGGTCGACGAGGGCGTGGAACTCGTGGGTGCGCATGATCTCCGGCGTGCGTGGTCGCGGCAGGTCCACGTCGAAGATCTCCTTGACCCGGCCGGGGCGGGGGCTCATCACGGCGACGCGGTCGGCGAGGAAGATCGCCTCGGTGATGCCGTGGGTGACGAGCAGCGTCGTGGCTGGCTTCTCCGTCCAGATCCGCAGCAGCTCGAGGTTGAGCCGCTGGCGGGTCATGTCGTCGAGCGCGCCGAACGGCTCGTCGAGCAGCAGCACGGAGGGCTTGAGCACCAGGGAGCGGGCGATCGACACTCGCTGGCGCATGCCGCCGGAGAGCTGGGCGGGCTTGGCGTTCTCGAAGCCCGTGAGCCCGACCAGGGCGATGAGCTCGTCGATGTAGGCGTCGTCCACCGGGCGGTGCGCGATCTCGAAGGGCAGGCGGATGTTCGAGCGCACCGAGCGCCACGGCAGCAGTGCGTGATCCTGGAAGGCGATGCCCAGGGCCCCCGCGCGGCGCAGCTCCGCGGGGCTCTTGCCGTCGACCCGGGTGGTGCCCTCGGTCGGCTCCTCCAGCCCCGCGAGGATGCGCAGGATCGTGGACTTGCCGCAGCCCGAGGGGCCGAGCAGGGCGAGGAAGCTGCCCTGCTCGGTGTGCAGGTTCGCGTCCTGCAGCGCGGTCACGGTGCGACCGCGGCCGAGGCGGAACTGCTTGCTCAGATGCGAGATCCGGATGCCGGTGCCGGGACGCTGCCCGGCACCGGCATCCGTCGTCTGGTCGGTCATGTGCGACACCCGACTACTTCGTGTAGTCCTTGAGCGAGGGGTTCTCCGAGTAGACCTCGTCGAGCAGGCTCGTGTCGAACAGCTGGTCCTCGGTCAGATCGATCCCGGCGGCCTTCAGCGAGGCGATCGTCTGCGCCTTCAGATCGTCGCTGATCGTGAACAGCCCGTTCTGCTCGGTCTCGGGTGTGGAGACGAGCTTCATCTGGGCGTCGTAGCCGGCCTTCGTCTTCGCCTCGGTCTGGCCGGAGTCCTTGCCGTACTTGTTCTGGATCAGGTCGAAGCCGGCGTCACGATCGGCGTACGCGTCGTTCCAGCCCTGGATCTCGGCCTTGAGGAACGCCTTGACCATCTCGGGGCGCTCCTGGAGCGTCTGCTCGGTCACGCTCACGGTCTCGGCGACGAACGGCAGGCCGTTGTCGGCGAACGCGAGGTTGGTGACCTCGTGCCCCTGCTGAGCGACGGTGATCGCCTCGTTCGTCAGGTAGGCGAAGAAGCCGTCGACCTGGCCCTCGGTCAGCGGCGAGGGATCGAACTGGACCGGGACGATCGTCACCTGGTCCTCCGAGATGTCATTGGCCTTCAGCAGCGCCTTGAAGACGTTCACGTTGGAGTCCTGGACGCCGATCTTCTTCCCGATCAGGTCCTGCGGCGTCGCGATGTTCGCGCCGTCCTTCAGCGAGAGGATCGTGAACGGGTTCTTCTGGAACGTGGCGCCGACGATCTTCAGCGGCGCGTCCTGCTCGGCGACGGCGGTGCCGATCGAGGCCGCGTCGCTCAGCGCGATGTCGGCCTGGCCGCTCAGCAGCTCCGAGGCGCCGGTGGAGGGGCCGGCGGTGAGGTTCACGGTGTCGAACCCGGCGTCGGCGTAGTAGCCCTTGTCGTCGGCGAAGTACTCGCCCACGAACTCCTCGTTCTTGATCCAGGAGAGCTGGACGTTCACGGTGCCGAGGCTGGCGCTCTCGGAGGCGTCCGATCCGGTGGAGCCGGACGAGCAGGCGCTCAGCCCCAGCACGGCGGCGCCGGCGACGGCGGCGGCCATCGCGAGGCGGGAGAGCGAGCGGCGGTTTCGGGTGTGTGTTCTCATGACCTGGCCTTCCAGTGTGTCGCGGAGCGCGGCGGCGGAATTGGTGAAGCTATCGCTTACAACGCGAATGTACGCAGCCCGATCGCACGAGCGGTTACCGCGGTGTTTCGTCTGCGTAACGGGATCGCCGGGCGCCATCCCCGGGCCGGATCACCCGCCGGCGAAGGGCGGCAGCACGTCCACCGTCGCGGCGTCGACGACGAGATCGGCCCGGCGCAGCAGTCGTCCGTCGACGAAGCACGCAGACCGACGCGCCGCGTCGGCCGCGCAGGGGACGGCTGCGGCGACCGCGGCGCGGATGCAGCCGACCGTGGCCGGGGACGACACGGGCAGCACGATCACCTCGGCCCCGGCCGCCTCGCGCAGCCCCGCGAAGAGTCTCACCCGCAGCGGCATGTTCACCCTCCGATCGCGCTCATGGGGCGGCGTGGCGGCACGAAGCCGGCCCGATCGATGCCGTGGGCCGCCGGCTTCGCCCACTGGGCGCCCCGCCACAGCCGCTCCAGCTCGTCGTCGTCGGCACCGTCCCGCAGAGGGCCGAGCAGATCGGTCTCGACGTGGGAGAACAGGCAGGCGCGCACCCGACCGTCCGCGGTCAGCCGGGTGCGCGAGCACGCCGCACAGAACGGCGCGGTGACGGATGCGATGATCCCGACCTCGCCGAGCCGGCGGTCGCCCTCGAACACGACGTGGGACGCGGCCGGGTCGCTGCCCCGCGGGCGGTCGACCGGCCGGAGGGTGAAGGCCTCGCCGAGCAGCGCGAGCGTCTCGGCGGCGGTGACCATCGCGTCCCGCCGCCACCCGTGCCCCGCGTCGAGCGGCATCTGCTCGATGAACCGGGGCGTGATGCCGCGGTCGAGCGCCCAGCGCACGATCGGCACGGCCTGGTCGGTGTTGACCCCGCGCATGAGCACCGTGTTCACCCGCAGCTCGGGTACCCCGGCGGCGCGGGCGGCCGCGACGCCCGCGAGCGTGCGGGGCAGCAGCGGGCGGCGGGACACAGCGCGGGCGACGTCCGGATCGAGCGCGTCGAGCGAGACGTTCAGCCGGTCGAGTCCCGCCCGGCGCAGGTCGGCCACCCGCTCGGCGAGGCTCACCCCGTTCGTCGTCATAGCGATCATCGGCCGCGGACGCAGCCGCGCGATCCGGGCGACGAGGTCGACCAGGCCGGGCCGCAGCAGCGGCTCGCCGCCGGTCAGCCGCACCTTGCGCACGCCGAGGCGCATGACAGACAGGCGCACGAGGCGGATGACCTCGTCGTCCGTCATCACCTGTCTGCGGGGCAGCCATGGCACGCCGTCGGCAGGCAGACAGTACGTGCAGCGCAGCCCGCACCGGTCGGTGAGCGACACGCGCAGGTCGGCCGCCCGGCGCCCCAGCCGGTCGGCGAGCGGCCGCTCCACCGGGGCGCCGTCGGCGATCCGCAGCGGGGCGGCGGGGGACGGGGTGACGGGAACGGCGGACATGCGACGAGTCTAGGGAGGACTGTGGCGCGGCGACCCCGTGCCATGTTTCCGGCTCGTGAAATCTGTCGACTTCCCGGTCGGCAACCGGAGGCGGACGCGTACGCTGCCGCTCATACCCGTCGCCCGGGCCCGCCACGGACGACAGGAGAGGAGGGACCATGCGCACGTCGACGAGCACCGGGACACCGGGGGCGCCCCGAGCCGATCACCCGGACCAGGCCGGGACCGGCGCGGTCGCGGAACACCTGCGACGCGCACTGGACGAGTCCGCTGTCTCGGCACCCGCCGACCCGCCCGTCCCTCGATCCGCGTCCGCCCGTCGGTCCCGCCGACGCGAGCACCGGCTGGCGATGATCGGCCTGTCGCTCGCGGCCGGCTGCGCCGCCGCACTGGGCGGCTGCGCCGACGGCGGCGACCAGGCCGCCTCCACCACGGCGGAGACGACGGTGACGGTGTACGCCGCCGCGTCGCTGACCGACTCGTTCACCGAGCTCGGCGAGCAGTACGAGCAGGCCCACCCCGGCACCACCGTGCGGTTCAGCTTCGGCGGCTCCTCGGGGCTCGTCTCGCAGCTGCAGGAGGGCGCCGCCGCCGACGTGCTCGCCACCGCCGACGAGCGGAACATGACGAAGGCCGCTGACGCCGGGCTCGTCGACGGCGACCCGGAGACGTTCGCGCGCAACGTGCTCGAGATCGTCACCCCACCCGACGACCCCGCGGGCATCGCCCAGCCCGCCGACATCGCCCGCTCCGGCGTGCGCCTGGTGGTCTGCGCCGAGCAGGTGCCCTGCGGGGCAGCGACCCGGGCCCTCGCCGGCGGCCTCGGGGTGACCCTGCATCCGGTCAGCGAGGAGAACGCGGTCACCGACGTGCTCGGCAAGGTCACCTCCGGCGAGGCGGACGCCGGCGTCGTCTACGTCACCGACGCCCGCGGCGCCGGGGACGCGGTGCGCGAGGTGCCGATCCCCGACGACGAGAACGTGACGAACACGTACCCCATCGCCCGGCTCGCGGACGCCCCGGCCGGGGACGCCGCCGACGACTTCATCGCCTTCGTGCGCTCCGACGACGGCCAGCGGGTGCTCGCCGACCATGGCTTCCAGCGCGCCGCGTAGCCTGCTCGCGGTCGGCTGGGCCGGGGTCGCCCTGCTCGCCCTGCCGCTGGGCGGGATGCTCGTGCGCGTGCCCTTCGCCCGCCTGCCCGAGCTGCTCGGCTCCGCGGCCAGCCTCGACGCCCTGCGGCTGAGCCTCGTGACCGCGGCGCTGGCCACCGTCGCCTCCCTCGCGCTCGGTCTGCCGATCGCGCTGCTGCTGCACGCGGGCGGCCCGGGCCGGGCCCTGCTGCGCGCGATCGTGCTCGTTCCCCTCGTGCTGCCCCCGGTCGTCAGCGGCCTCGCGCTGCTGTACACGTTCGGGCGCACCGGGGCGGCCGGGCGGTTGCTCGCCGCCGCCGGGGTGCAGATCGGCTTCACCACCGCGGCGGTCGTCATCGCCCAGACCTTCGTGTCGCTGCCGTTCGTGGTGCTGACCCTCGAGCAGGCGCTCGACGGGGTGGGCCGCGCGGGCGTCGAGCTCGCCCGGGCTCTCGGCGCCGGGCCGTGGACGCTGCTGTGGCGCATCACCCTGCCCGCCATGCGCGGGTCGCTGCTGACCGCCGGGGTGCTCGCCCTCGCCCGCAGCCTCGGGGAGTTCGGGGCCACACTCGCCTTCGCCGGCAGCATGCAAGGAGTCACCCGGACGCTGCCGCTCGAGATCTACCTGCAGCGGGAGGACGACGTTCCCGCAGCCCTCGCCCTGTCGCTCGTGCTCATGACGGTCGCCCTCCTCACCGTGTTCGTCGCCTGGCTCGTGCCCGCCCTCACCCGCGGCCGTGTCGCCGCGGAGCCCGGGGTAGGGTGACCGCATGACCAGCGTCGCAGACCACCGCGCCCGGCTCGTCGCCCTGCTCGACGGCGCCCTCGCCGCCGCGCGCGCCGAGACCGAGACGATCGCCCCGGCCGCCGCGCTCGCGGACGACCCCACCGCGCTGGTCGGGCGCGTGCTCGGTGAGTCGGTGCGTGCCGCCGGCGACCTGCCCCCGTTCGACAACGCGCAGATGGACGGCTGGGCGGTGCGGGCCGCCGACCTCGCCGACGCCACCCCCGAGCACCCGGTTCGGCTCGAGGTCACCGCCGAGATCCCCGCCGGCGAGACGGGCCGCCCGCTCGCGGCCGGCCAGGCCGCCCCGATCATGACCGGCGCCCCGGTGCCGGCCGGCGCCGACGCCATCGTGCCCGTCGAGGACGGACTGCCCGCCCGCTTCCTCGCACCCGGCGAGCGGATCGCGCTGCCCGCTCCCGTGCCCGCGGGCACCTACGTGCGCCGCCGTGGCGGCGACCTGCCCACCGGGGCCCTCGTGCTGCCGGAGGGGCATCCGCTCGACGCGGGGGAGTGGGCGGCGATCGCCGCGGCCGGCCATGCCGCGGTGCGCGTGCGCCGTCGCCCGCGCGTCCTCGTCGTGAGCACCGGCCGCGAACTCGCCGCCGGACCGGCCGGCATCCCGGACGCCGACCTCGTGGCCCTCGCCGTGGCGCTGACCGGCGCCGGCTGCGCCGTGCGGTCGCTGCAGCAGCCCCACGACGACCCAGAGCGGCTCGCCGCCGCGCTCGACGCCCGCGTCACGGCGCTCGCCCCGGACCTCGTCGTCACCGCCGGGGGCATCAGCGCCGGCGCCCACGAGGTGGTGCGGCAGGCGCTCGAGCCGCGCGGGCTCGACGTCGGCGTCATCGCGATGCAGCCCGGCGGGCCACAGGGGGCGGGCCCGGTGCGGCTCGGCGGCCGGGACGTCGCCGTGATCGCCCTGCCCGGCAACCCCGTCAGCGTGCTCGTGAGCCTTGAGGTGCTCGTGCTGTCCGCCCTGCGGGCCGTGTGGACGGGCGCCCCCGAGCCCGCTCCCCGGCTCGTGCCGCTCGCGGAGGGGGTCGTCTCCCCGGCCGGACGCGAGCAGTATCGCCGGATCCGCCTGCGCGACACGCCCACCGGACCGATCGCCGTGCCGGTGGGCGGGCCCGGCTCGCACCTGATCGCCGCGTACCCCCGGGCCGACGCGCTCGCCCGCATCCCCGCGGAGCGCACCGCGGTCGCGGCCGGCGAGCCGGTCGAGATCAGATCCATCCACGGCCTGCACCCGGATCGACCCGAATGGAGGGCAGGATGAGCGACGACGTGCGGACGGACGGCCCGGACGAGGCCGAGGCGCGACGGGACGGGACGTCGCCCCGGGCCGAGCTCGCCGGTGCGGCCGGGGCCGTCAGCGCGGCCGAGGCCGGCGGCGTCCCCCGGCAGCGGGACGCGGCGCTCACCCATGTCGGCCCGGACGGCCGGGTGCGCATGGTCGATGTCTCCGCGAAGCCCGCGACCGTGCGCGAGGCGACCGCGGCCGGCTGCGTGCGCATGCTCCCGCGCGTGCGGCGGATGCTGCTCGACGGCGCGCTGCCGAAGGGCGACGCGCTCGCGACGGCCCGCATCGCCGGCGTCCTCGCCGCCAAGCGCACCGCCGAGCTCATCCCGCTGTGCCACGCGCTGCCGCTGACGGATGTCGCCGTCGACTTCGCCCCCGACGGCGCCGACGGGATCGTCATCACCGCGACGGCCCGCACGACCTGGCGCACCGGCGTCGAGATGGAGGCGCTCACCGCGGTGAGCGTCGCCGCCCTGACCGTCTACGACATGATCAAGGCCGTCGACCGCCACCCGCGCATCGGCGACATCCGGCTGACTGCCAAGCGCGGCGGCCGCAGTGGCGACTGGACGGAGCGACGATGACCCGCGCCGCACGCATCGTCATCGCGTCCACCCGGGCCGCCGCAGGGACGCGTGCGGATGCGACCGGCCCGGTGATCGCCGCCTGGGCCCGCGCACACGACCTCGACCCGCAGGTCGCCGTCGTCGCCGACGGGGCGCCCGTCGGACGGGCGATCGCGCAGGCGCTGCAGGATGCCCCTGCGCTTGTGGTCACCAGCGGCGGCACCGGGATCGGCCCCGGTGACCACACACCCGAGGAGACCCTGCCGCTGCTCGACCGCGCCCTGCCCGGCGTCGCCGAGGCCCTGCGCGCCGAGGGGATGCGGCACACCCCGCTGGCGGCGCTCGGCCGCGGCGTCGCCGGGGTCGCCGGGCACACCCTGGTGGTGAACCTGCCCGGCTCCCCGCGTGGCGTCGCCGAGGGTCTCGGCGTGCTCGACGGGCTGCTCGACCACGTGCTCGACCAGCTCGCCGGCGGCGATCATGCACCTG
Organism: Pseudoclavibacter caeni; assembly: GCF_008831125.1. Taxonomy (GTDB): domain Bacteria; phylum Actinomycetota; class Actinomycetes; order Actinomycetales; family Microbacteriaceae; genus Pseudoclavibacter_A; species Pseudoclavibacter_A caeni. Next base: position 501,857 of record NZ_WBKA01000001.1, read on the forward strand.
TGCCGGGCGCGGGCGACGCGGCGTGCGGGGGTCACGCCCCCGTGCCGGGTGCGGGGTGGAACCCGCCCTGCCGCCCTGCTGCCCCGCCGCCCGCGGCCGGACCGGGAGAAGACGGCCGTGCGACGGCGGACGCCCGAGCCGTCACCGCCGCGGTTGGCCCCGCCCCGATCACCGCCGCCGACCGCGAGGCCCTCGCCGATGCGGTGCGCGCCGACGACTGCGGCGCCCTCGTCACCTTCACCGGCGTCGTGCGCGACCACGACGCGGGCCGCGCGGTGCGCGCGATCGAGTACGTCGCGCATCCCGCTGCGGCCGCGCTGCTGCGCGGCGCGCTCGCCGCCGCCCTGGCCGAGGCGGGGGAGCCGGCCGCCCGGATCGCCGCCCGGCATCGCACCGGACGGCTCGACGTCGGCGAGGCAGCCGTCCACCTCGTCGTCGCGGCCCCGCACCGCGCCGCCGCGTTCGCCGCCTGCGCGGCAGCCATCGACCGGATCAAGGCCGATGTGCCGATCTGGAAGCGACAGCTCATGGCCGCCGGAGACGCGGTCTGGAGCGGCATGAGCGGACCCGGCACCGCCCCTCGGGAAGCGCTCGACCGGCCCGGCGACGGAGCCGACTCCGAGCGGTAACCCGCGGGAAACATCCCTGGTGTTCACTCATGGGTGAACACGCTGGCCGGGGTGTGCGCCGGCCGGATGCGGGAGGTGCGGCGATGGATCTGGATACGGTGGTGCGGGCGCGACGCCCCCACGGGGAGGCGGAGCTCGACCTGCTCCCCGGCGAGCGCTACATGAGCGGCGGCACGTGGCTGCTCTCCGAGCCGCAGCCGGCGGTGATCGGCCTCGTCGACCTGACCGCGATGGGCTGGCGACCCTGGCACGCCGACGAGACGGGCCTGACCCTGTCGAGCACGTGCACGATCGCCCGGGTCGCCGCGATCCCCGACCGGTTCGGCTGGCGGGCCCACCCGCTGCTGCGGCAGAGCTGCATGGCCCTGTACGGGTCGTTCAAGGTCTGGAACGTCGCGACCGTCGGCGGCAACATCTGCGCGGCGCTGCCACCCGGGCCGATGACCGCCCTCGCGGTCGCGCTCGACGGCGTCGCCACGATCCGCCGGCCGGGCGGGGCGCGGCGGACGACCCCCGTCGAGCGGCTCGTCACCGGGCTGCTGCGCACGACGCTCGCCCCCGGCGAGATGCTCGAGCAGGTGCACCTGCCGGCCGACGCGCTCGGCGCCCGGTGCGGGTACCGCAAGATCGCCCAGGCCGAGATCGGCCGCTCCGGCGCGGTGCTCATGGCCCGCCAGCACGACGACGGCCGCTTCGTCCTCGCGATCACCGCGTCGACGCTGCACCCCGAGGTGTTGCGCTGGGCCGCCCCGCCCGCGCCGGCCGACCTGCAGGCAGCCATCGACGGGATCGACTCGTGGTACTCCGACCCGCACGGCGCGGCCGACTGGCGCGAGCACGTCACCCGCGTGCTCGCCGAGGAGCTGCGCGCCGAGCTCGCGTCCGGCGGCGGCCTCGGGGCGTCCGTCGGCGCGGCGGGACCGGGCGCACGGGGTCTGACGGATGCCGGGGGCATGGGGCTTGAGCCGGGCTCCGCCGGATCGGCGACGCCGACGGGGATGACGGACGAGGAGGCATGACGATGCGGTGGAGCGTCAACGGCGACCCGGTCGACAGCGAGCCGCGCGGCGGCCAGTGCCTGCGCACACTGCTGCGCGAGGCGGGCCACATGGAGGTCAAGCGCGGCTGCGACGCGGGTGACTGCGGCGCCTGCACGGTGCTCGTCGACGGGGTTGCGGTGCAGTCGTGCATCTACCCGGCCGAGCGGGTGGCCGGATGCGAGGTCACCACGGTGCGGGGGCTCGCCGACCGGGAGCGGCAGGAGGCGTCCGCCCGCGGGGAGCGGCCCCGGGCGGACCCGGACGGGCTGAGCCTCATGCAGCGCCGCTTCGTCGACGCACAGGGCTACCAGTGCGGCTACTGCACGCCCGGCATGATCGTCACCGCCTCGGCGATCCCGGAGGCCGACCACGCCGAGCTGCCCCGCCTGCTGAAGAGCAACCTCTGCCGCTGCACGGGGTACCGCTCCGTGCACGACGCGATCACCGGGCGGGTCAACGTCGTCGGGCCGGAGACCGAGCATCCGCACGGCCGGCCGCTGCGCGCGCCGGCGGCCCTCGACGTCGTGCGCGGCGCCGCAGCGTTCATGGCCGACGAGCCCATGGCCGGCCTGCTGCACGTCGGCGTGCTGCCGAGCCCGCACCCCCGGGCGCGGGTCGTGCGCGTGCACGCGGACGCGGCACTCGCGGTGCCGGGCGTGGTGCGCGTGCTCACCGCGGCCGACGCCCCGGACGTGCTGTTCTCCACCGGGCGGCACGAGCACCGCGAGGACGACCCCGACGACACCCGGGTGATCGACACCGAGATGCGCTTCATCGGCCAGCGGGTCGCCGCCGTCGTCGGGGAGACCCCGGACGCCGTGGCGGCGGGGCTGCGCGCCCTCGAGGTCGAGTACGAGGTGCTGCCGGCGGTGTTCGACCCGGAGGAGGCGCGCCGGCCCGGCGCCCCGGCGATCCACGGGGACAAGGACCCGTTCGCGTCGCGCATCGTCGACGTCGCGCGCAACATCGTCGGCCGGGTCGAGGGCTGCACGGGCGACCCGGACGCGATGATCGCCGCCGCTGACGCGGTCGTCACCGGCACCTGGCGCACGCAGCGCGTCCAGCACGCGCACATGGAGACCCACGGGGCGCGGGGCTGGATCGACGGCGACGGCCGGTACGTCATCCGCACCAGCTCGCAGGTGCCGTTCCTCGTGCGCGACGAACTGTGCCGGATCTTCGACCTGCCTCGCGACCGGCTGCGCGTGTACTCCCCGCGTGTCGGCGGCGGCTTCGGCGCGAAACAGGAGCTCATCGTCGAGGACCTCGTGCTGCTCGCGCTCATCGCGACCCGCCGGCCCGTGCAGTACGAGCTCGACCGGTACGCCCAGTTCACCCAGGCGCCCTGCCGGCATCCCATGCGCGTGCGGGTGACCGCGGCCGGCACCCGGGCCGAGGGGCTCACAGCGCTGGACGTCGACATCCTCAGCGACACGGGCGCCTACGGCAATCACGGCCCGGCCGTGCTGCACCACGCGTGCGGCGAGTCACTGTCGATCTACCGCACCCCGCACAAGCGCGTGCACGCCGAGGTCGTCTACACCGACAACCGGCCCTCGGGGGCGTTCCGCGGCTACGGGCTCGGGCAGGTGGCCTTCGCCCTGGAGAGCGCCGTCGACGAGCTCGCCGAGCGGCTCGGCCTCGACCCGTTCGAGATGCGTCGGCGCAGTCTCGTGCGCCCCGACGACCCGCTGATCGACACGGCCGTCGAAGACGGCGACCTGGGGTTCGGCAGCCACGGGCTCGGCCAGTGCCTGGACCTCGTCGAGGCGCGTCTGCACAGCGGCGCCGGCGATCCGGCACCGACCGGCACCGAGTGGCGCACGGGCGAGGGGGTCGCCGCCACGATGATCGCGACCATGCCCCCGCGCGGCCACTTCTCCGGTGTCACCGTCGCGCTGCTGCCCGACGGCCGCTACCGGCTCGGGGTCGGCACCGCCGAGTTCGGCAACGGCACCACGACCGTGCACGTCCAGCTCGCCGCCGACGAGCTCGCCACCCGCCCGGAGCGAATCGTGCTGCGGCCGTCGGACACGGACACGGCGCCCTACGACACCGGCGCGTTCGGCTCCGCCGGCTCAGTCGTCGCCGGCCAGGCGGTGCTCGTGGCCGCCCGGCGGCTGCACGCCGACATCCTCGCCGCCGCGGCCGAGGTCGCCGGCTGCGCCGCCGCGGCGTGCCGGCTCGGCCCGGACGGCGTCGACACCCCGGCCGGCCCCGTCGACTTCGCGCGGATCATCGCTGCCCGCCGCGGCCGTGGCGAGCCGTGGGAACTCGTCGCCTCGGGACGCCACGACGGCACGCCCCGCTCGCTCGCCTTCAACGTGCAGGGATTCCGCGTCGCGGTGAACGTCGTCACAGGCGCCGTGCGCATCCTACAGTCCGTGCATGCCGTCGACGCTGGCGTGGTGCTCAACCCGGAGCAGCTGCGCGGGCAGGTCGAGGGCGGGGTCGTCCAGGCGCTCGGCACGGCGCTGTTCGAGGAGATCGTCGCGCAGGACGGCCGGGTGACCACCGCCACGTTCCGCAACTACCACATCCCGCAGATGTCGGACGCCCCGCAGACCGAGGTGCTCTTCGCCGACACCGTCGACGCGATCGGCCCCCGCGGGGCGAAGTCGATGAGCGAGGCGCCCTACGACCCGGTCGCCCCGGCGCTGGCCAGCGCGGTGCGCCGGGCGACCGGCGTGCGCATGCCTGTGCTGCCCCTCAGCCGTGACCGAGTGTGGCGGACGCTGCGCGACGCCGGTGTCGACGACGGGCTCGACCTGCGCGGGCGCGGCCTCGGCCCCGACTACGGCGGCGTGGGCCCGAACCCCGACTGGGGTGCCTGCATCGGCGGCCGGCCCGTCGTGCCGGGCGCCGTCGCGCCGCCGCCCGCGGCGCCCGACCCGGTGTTCGGGCCGCCGGCCTGAGGCGCCGGCGGGCCGCGGCCCGCCGTGCGGGGGAGGGACTGTCGGGGCGTCCTGCCGAGGCTCGGCACGACCGGACCGTGCGGCCGGGCGGCGGCGGGAGGATGATGGAGCGGACGATCGAGAGGAGCGACATGGACGTGGAGCAGAGGACCCGCAGGGCGGCGGCGACAGGCGAAGACCCGCTGATGAGCCTGCCGAAGGCCGAGCTGCACCTGCACATCGAGGGCACGCTCGAGCCGGACCTCGCCTTCGCGCTCGCTCGGCGCAACGGGGTGACCCTGCCGTACGCGAGCGTCGAGGAGCTGCGCGCCGCATACCGCTTCGCGAGCCTGCAGGAGTTCCTGGACCTGTACTACGCGTGCATGTCGGCGCTGCGCACCCGACGAGACTTCGCCGACCTCGTGCTCGCCTACCTGCGGCACGCGCACGCCCAGGGTCTGCGGCACGTCGACATGTTCTTCGACCCGGAGGGACACACCGAGCGCGGCGTGCCCCTCGAGGAGGTCGTCGAGGGGCTGCGGGACGGGCTGCGCGAGGGCGAGGCCGAGCTCGGCGTCACCGGCACGCTCGTCATGTGCGTGCTGCGCCACCTGCCCGAGGAGACCTCGCTGCGCACGCTCGACGCGATGCTCGACCGGTACGGCGACCTCATCGGCACCGAGTGGACGGGCATCGGGCTCGACTCCTCCGAGCAGGGCAACCCGCCGGCGAAGCACGCCCGCGTGTTCGCCCGGGCCCGCGCGGCCGGGCTGCGGCTCGTCGCGCACGCGGGGGAGGAGGGCACCCCGGAGGACGTGACGCAGGCGCTGGACGTGCTGCACGTCGAGCACGTCGACCACGGGGTCGCCGCCGCCGGCAGTGCGGCCGTCATGCGCCGCCTCGCCGACGAACACATCACCCTCACCGTGTGCCCGCTGTCGAACCTCGCCCTGCAGGTGACGCCCGACCTCGCCCGACATCCGCTGCCGACGCTCATCGCCCACGGGGTGCCGGTCACCATCAACTCCGATGACCCGGCCTACTTCGGCGGCTACCTCGGCGACAACTTCATCGCGGCACGCGACCGCATCGGGCTTACCGAGGCGCAGCTGGTCGCCTGCGCGCGGGAGTCGGTCGACGCATCCTTCGCCACCCCCGCGCGTCAGGCGGCGATCCGTCAGGAGATCGACGACTGGGTTGCCGCGCACGAGGCCTGAGCCGGCGGGCCCGGCGGATGGCGGACGCGCCGGGCGAGAGCAGACCGTGGGACCGCCCCGGCGGACGACGCCGTTCAGTCTCGCCGGTGGATGGGTCCCGACGTGCGCCCCAGCGGCGCCCCGCCGCCGCCTCGCCGGGCGAGCACGATCTCGGCCATGATCGACACCGCCGTCTCCGCCGGGGTCACCGCACCCAGATCGAGGCCGATCGGGCTGTGCAGGCGGGCGAGCAGCGCGTCCTCGACCCCGAGGGCGCGCAACCGCCGCAGCCGCCGCTCGTGCGTGCGCCGGCTGCCCAGCGCGCCGACGTACCCGGCACCCCGCCGCAGGGCCAGGGCGACCGTCTCGGCGTCGTGGCGCTCATCGTGGGTGAGTACGCACACCGCGGTGTCCGGGCCGATCGCGAGCTCTGCGAGGGCGCGGGGCGGCCAGCGGACGATGATCTCGTCCGCCTGCGGCAGCCGGGCGCGGGTCGCGAACAGCGGGCGCGGGTCGCAGACCACCACCCGGTCGCCCACCAGCGCCGCCTGGGCCGCGAGCGCCTGGGCGAACGCCTCGGCGCCGACGATGATCGTGGTCGGCCGCGGCCGCGCCTCGACGACCACCGCGGGGCAGGCCGTTCCAGTGGCGTCCACCGCCGGCACGACGATCCGCCGTCGCCCCGGTGGGGTCGCCGCCTGGGCCAGCAGCGCGTCGGCGAACGCGTCCCCGGGGCGCACCGGCACCACGAGCAGGTCGAGCAGGCCGCCGCACGTGAGCGCGGGGGCGAACACGTCGCCCTCCGGTCCCGAGACCACGCGTCGCGAGCGGCCGTCGGCGAGAGCCTCCAACGCCGCGCCGATGACCGCCGACTCCACACATCCGCCGCTGAGGCTGCCCACGAGCTCGACGTCGTCGAGCCCGGCGAGCGGGTCGGCGGCCGTGGCGCAGCTCCCGCCGGCGCCTGTGCCGGGGGTCGCGTCAGAGCCTGTGCCGCAGCCGGGGCTCGTGCCAGCGCCCGCGTCACGGTCCGGGTCGGCGGCCGCGTCGGCCCGCGTGGGCGGCGCCCCGGTCGCTCCGGGCACGACGAGCATCCCGCTGCCCACCTCGCGGGGCGACGAGCCGGATGCGGACGCGATGACGGCCAGGGCGAAGGGGCGGCCGGCGCGGATCAGCGCGGCGCAGCGATCGATCAGCTCGAGCATGGCGCCTCCCGGGTCGCGGATGTGCTTGGCTGGACGGCATGGACGAGGACGGTGCCGCGATGACGTCGGCGGGTCGCGCCGGGGCGGACGCGCGCGCCGCGGGGATCCTGCTCGCCGCCGGCGCGGGCAGCCGGATGGGCCGCCCCAAGGCGCTCGTCGACGACTGGCTCGCCCGGGCGGCCCGACTGCAGATGGCGGCCGGGCTCGACCCGGTGGTCGTCGTGCTCGGCGCGCGCGCGGACGAGGCGCTCGCCCGGCTGCCCGGCGACCCCCGGGTCGTGCCGGTCGTCGCCCGGGAGTGGGCCAGCGGGCAGTCCGCCTCCCTGCGCGCCGGCCTGCGGTGGCTGGCGGCGCACGCCGACGGGGTCGTCGGCGCGGTCGTCTCGCTCGTCGATCTGCCGCGGATGCGCGTCGAGGCGTTCGAGCGGGTGCTCGCCGTGGCCCGCGGGGCGGCCGATCCCGCCGGCGCGCTCGTGCGCGCCCGGCACGCAGAGGGGCCCGGGCATCCGGTGTGGCTCGGCCGGGCGCACTGGGCGGCGATCGTCGCGGGCGCGCACGGGGACGAGGGCGCGCGCGGACACCTCGCGACGCATCCCGTGCGATGGGCGGACTGCCGCGACCTCGCCTGCGGCCGGGACGTCGACCGCCGCCCGGGACATCAGCTGCCCCGGTAGGTCGTGTAGGAGTAGGGGCTCAGCAGCAGCGGCACGTGCAGGTGGGGCTCGCCGGCCGTCTGGAACGCGACGGTCACGCTCGGATGGAAGCTCTCGCGGCCCTGCGCCCGGTGCCAGGCCCCGGTCGCGAAGCGCAGCGCGTACTCGCCGGCCGGCAGCTGCCCGGCCAGGTCGCCGACGCGTCCGTCGGCGTCGGTGCGCCCGCCGGCGAGCGCCTCGCCGGCCGCATCGAGCAGGGTGACGGCCATCCCCTCCGCCGGGCGGCCGTTCGTCGCGTCGAGCACATGGGTGCTGATCGTGGTCATCGGGGCCCCTCTCCGGCGTGTGGGGCGCCGTCGCCGGCCCCGGGCGCGTCCGGTGCTGGTGTGACTGGCGTCGGTGCGCCCGGTGCTGGCGCGTCTGGCGCCGGCGCGGCCGGCGAGCCCGCCTCGGCGAGGGACGCGACCCGCAGCAGGGTGATCTCCTCCAGCTGCCGCTCGGTCTCGGCGCGCTCGCCGGCCGGATCGAGCTGCAGCCGGCGCTCCAGCTCGGCGAGGATCTCCCGCTGCGAGCGGCCCGCCGCGCGGATGAGGAACACGTGCCCGTACCGGCGCTCGTACGCGCGGTTGCCGGCCGCCAGCCGGGCGGCCACGGCCGCCTGGTCGTCCGCGTCCGCGGTGATCGCGGCCTGCTCCCGGTCGGAGAACCCGGCGCCGGGTCCCGTCGCCCGCTCGCCGATGGGCGGGTGGCCGGCGAGCGCCAGGTCGAGCTCGGCGTCCGAGAGCGGCAGCGCGGCCCGCGCCGCGGTGACGAGCCGCTGAGCGGTCGGGGCCGCGTCCCCCGTGTCGGCCAGCCGGTCGAGGACGCGGTCGACCCAGCCGGGCACGGCCAGGCACCGGGTCAGCGGCTGCGTCAGCCGGTCGTGCAGCCGTCGGCGCAGGGCGGCGCGCGTGGACGCGTCGGGCTTCGCGGACACCGGGTGCGGGGTGTCGGTCATGGTCGCCTCCGTCGGGTCGGGCGCTCGAGCTCCTCGAGCGCGGTGAACAGGTCGTCGATCGCGGCGACGCGTGCGGGCACGTCCGGCATGACGTCCGCGACGGCGTCGGCCAGCAGCTCCGCGAGGGCGAACGCGGCGGTGTAGCTGGCGAGGGCCGGCCCGTCGGCGACGTCGGCCTCGAACAGCGTCACCGGGCCGGCCGCCGGCAGGATCGTGCGCGCCGTGGAGTCGCCGATGACGACGACCGTCACGTTCCGGTCGGCCAGGGCGGCGAGCAGCGGGGCGACGACGGGGGGACGGCGGCGCATCGCGATGACGATCGCAACGTCCTCGGGTGCGAGATCCGCGAGCTCCTCGGCGATGGTCTGCCCGGGCAGCGCCGCGAGCGCGACCCCGCCGCGCAGCTGCAGCAGCTGCTCGCGCAGGTGCAGGGCGATCGGGTGACTGTTGCGCAGGCCGGCGACCACGACCCGGCGGGCGTCGCGCACGCGGGCGGCCGCCTCGCGCAGCGCGTCGCCGTCGACGCGGGCGAGCGTGCGCCGCAGGACGTCCTGCTGCCGCTGCACATGGGCGGCGAGCCCGGACGGGGCGGGCGCGGCGGCTGGGCGGCCCGGCGCGTGGGCGGCGGCGACCGCGCCGCGGAACGCGCGTGCGCCGGGGTAGCCGAGCCGGCGGACGAGCCGGCTGAGCGTGGGCGGGGAGACCCCGGCCCGGTCGGCCAGCTCCGCCGACGAGTACAGCGGCACGTCGGTGAGGTGCTCGAGCAGGAACGTCGCCGCCCGCCGCTCGGCGTCGGTGAGCGTGTCATACGCGGCGGCGATGGCCTGCGCGGGGTCCGGGGCGGGGAGGCCGGCCGTCATCGTCCGCCCCCTCCCCGCACAGCGACGAGCAAGGCGGCCCGCTCGAACGCGTCCAGCGCGCGCGCGACGTCATCGAGGGTGACCGCCTCGGCCGCGTTGTGACTGATTCCGCCCCGGCAGCGGATGAACATCATCGCCATGTCGGTGATCCCCGCCATCGCCATCGCGTCGTGGCCGGCCACGCTGAACAGCTCCAGCGGGCGCTGCTCGCCGGTGGTCTCCGTGATGCCCTGCTCGACCGCCGCGCGCAGCCCGGGTGCGCACGTGACGGTCGCCGCCCGGTGCGTGTCGGCCATCTCAAGCTCGAGGCCTCCTGCGGTGCAGATCCGCAGCAGCTCTTGGCGGATCCGCTCGATCTCCGCGTCCCGGCGGGCATCGTCGTCGGTGCGGTAGTCGAGACTGAACTCGGCGCTGCCGGGCACGACGTTGACGGCGTCGGGGGCGACGGCGATGTGCCCGACCGTGGCCGAGGCGCCGGTGCGCTCGGCGAGGTCCATGATCGCGGTGATCGCCCGGCTCGCGCCGAGAAGCGCATCGTGGCGCAGGTCATACGGGGTGCCCGCGTGCCGTGCCTCGCCGCGCAGCCGGATGCGCATCCGGCGAGCGCCGGCAATGCCGGTGACGACCCCCAGAGACTGGCCGGCCCGCTCGAGGAACGGCCGCTGCTCGATGTGGGCCTCCAGATAGGCGGCGATCGAGGCAGGGTCCCGTGCCGCGTCCCCGACCCGTTCGGCGGACAGGCCGAAGCCGCGCAGCGCATCGGGCACGGAGACCCCGCGGGCGTCGGTGGCCGTCCACCAGGCGTCATCCGGATCACCGGCGACCGCGCGCGAGCCCATCAGCGCGGTGCCGAACCGGGTGCCCTCCTCGTCAGTGAACGCCACGACCTCGAGCGCCACGGGCATCTCGTGCCAGCGCTCCTGCACCCGACGCACGACGTGCAGGGCGAGCAGCACGCCGAGCACGCCGTCGTAGCGGCCAGCGCCGGGCACCGTGTCGAGATGCGAGCCGAGCACGAGCGCTGGCAGTCCCGGATCGCGACCCTCGATGCGCCCCCACAGGTTGCCCACCGCGTCCTGCCGGGTGCGCATGCCGAGCTCTTGCATCCAGGTGGCCGCGAGCGTGTTCGCCATGCGGTGCTCGCGGCTGAGGCTCACCCGCTCGATGCCCTCCGGGTCCGCGCTCAGCGCCGCGAGCTGGTCGCAGCGCCTGAGGATGTGCCGAGCCTCCGAGAGGGTCTCGGGGCTGATCTCCCCGGGCTGCGCGAGCGGCCGCAGCGGGGTCGTGAGCTCCTCGACGGTCGGCGCCTCGGTGCTCGCCGCCCAGTCCGTCGCGGCGGGGGCGGGACGGCTGGGGTCAGTCGGCGAGGGCATGGGCGTCGTACCAGTCCTGGGCGGCGGACACCCCGGCCGCGGGGTCGCGGTGGCGGGTGCCGAGGCGGGCGAGCACCGCGCCGAGCGCGGCGAGCGTGGTGAGCACCGTGTCCTCGCGGGCGTTGTAGCCCATCACGCCCACGCGCCAGATGCGGCCGGCGAGCGGACCGAACGAGGTGCCGATCTCGATGCCGAACCGCGACAGCAGCATCCCCCGCACCGCCTCGCCGTCGACGTCGTCTGGGATCACCGCGCCGATCACGTTGTGCATGCGGTGCGTCTGGTCGCCGAACAGCTCGAGCCCCAGCCCCTGCAGCCCGACCGCCATCGCCGCCCCGTGCCGTGCGTGACGGGCCACGGCGTGGTCCATGCCCTCCAGCACGAGCAGCCGCGCGCACTCGCGGGCGGCGTACAGCATCGCTGTGGCCTCGGTATGATGGTTCAGCCGGCGCGGCCCCCAGTAGTCGATGATCTGGCCGAGATCCAGGTAGTTCGAGCGGATCACATCGCCGTCGACCCGGTCGCCCGGGGCGCGGATGCCGGCCTCCACCCGCGACCGCGTCCGCACGACCGCCACCGCGCGGTCGGAGAGGCTCACCGGGGAGGCGCCGGAGGGCCCGGCCAGGCACTTCTGCAGCCCGGCGCTGGCGGCGTCCACGCACCAGTCGTCCATCTCGAACGGGTTGCCGCCCAGCGAGGCGGTCGTGTCCGTGTACAACAGCACGCCGCGCTCGCGGCAGGCGGGCCCGATCTGGTCGAGGGGCTGGGCGATCGTCGTTGCGGTGTCACCGTGCACGATCGCGACCAGGCGCGGATGCACCCGGTCGATCTCGTCGATCACGCGCTGCTGGTCGAAGGCCCGTCCCCACTCCTCGTCGATGGTGTGGACCTCGGCGCCGGCGCGGGAGGCGATCTCCGCGAGCAGTCCGCCGAAGCGGCCGAACACCGGGACGAGCACCCGGTCGCCCGGGGCGATCAGGCTCACGATGGCGGCCTCGATCCCCGCCCGGGAGGTGCCGTCGACGACGAGGGTCGCGTCGTTGGCGGTGCGGAAGACCGTGCGGTACAGCTCCATCGTCTGCGTCATGAACGCGGTCATCGCCGGGTCGAATTGGCCGATCAGCGGGCTGGCGAGCACCTGCGAGACGCGGGGGTCGGCGTTGATCGGGCCGGGGCCCATCAGCAGCCGGGTGGGCGGGGTCAGCGGGGCGAGCGCCTCGGGCGACGGGTCTGGAGCGGTCATGGCAGCCTCCTTCGTCGCCGGGCGGGCCGCTCGTGCGGTACGGGCCCCGAACCCGGCAGTGGAATCAGGATTTCGCCGAGGAGTCTACTGAAAGACTGTTTCAGTCTGGTTACGCGGGTGCCGGGATGCGACCGCGCAGGACCCGGCCGTCGTCGGGGCCGATGGGCCTGCGTCAGACGGGGAGGGCGGCCTCGCCGGCCGTGCTCAGCCGCGCAGGTGGTCGAACGACCACTCCCGCTCGGTGAGCAGGCGGGCGATCGTGAGCCCCACCGCCAGCGCCATGATCGCCGCGAGCGCCTGCACTCCGTGCTCGGCGGCCGGCACGATGTCCCCGGCCTGCAGATACACGAGCGAGCGGTAGGCGCTCGACCCGGGCACCATGATGAGCACCGCCGGCACGGTGAGGGTGATGCGCGGGGCGTCGAGGCGGGTGGCGATCACCCAGGCGAGCAGACCGACGAGCAAGGCGGCGAGCCCGGTGGCCAGCTGGGCGGGCCAGCCCACGTCGCCGGCGGCCAGGCGCAGCGCGTTGGCGACTGCGCCCACCCCGGCGGCGCCGAGCGCGATCGGGAAGGGTGTGTTGAACATCATCGCGAACCCGGTGACCGCGATGAACCCGGCGATGAGACGGGAGCCCGCCAGCACCCACAGCGGCCAGTCAGGGGTGGGGGCCACGGTCGGCTGCAGTGCGAAGGCCTCGGCCACTCCCCAGGCACCCAGTGATACGGCGGCGAGCACGAGGGTCGCGTACGCGAGCCGGCCGATCGCGGAGCTGAGATCGAGCCGAGCGAGGTCGAGGGTCGCGGTGACGAGCGGGAACCCGGGCACGAGCAGCAGCAGTGCCGAGGTGAATCCGGCATCGTGCTGGGGGCTGACCTGGCCGCTCAGGGCGGCGAGCGCCCCGGTGAAGACCACATAGCCGAGTGCGGCGACGAGGCCGGCGACACCGTACATGGCCAGCTGGTTGATCCGCATCCGGGTGAGAGTGACGCGCACCCACTGGGCGATCGCGACCGACAAGGCCACTCCCAGACACTCCTGCCAGCCGCCGTTGTTGAGGAACGCGAATCCGGAGCAGGCCATCACCGCGGCGATGAGCGTCAGCCAGGTGGGGTAGTGGCGGGGTCGGCCGGCGATGCGGTCGAGGCGGCGGTCGAGCTCGTCGGGCATCATCCCGGCAGGCATGTGGTGGGAGAGCCGTTCGAGCTCGACGATGCGGTCGGAGTCGACTCCGCCGACGCGCACCTCGGCGACGCGGGTGCGGAAGATCATGCCGCGGAAGAACGTGGTGACGATCTCGGTGGCCGTCACCTGGGTGTGCAGCGAGGTGATGCCGAGCGCGCGGGCCGCCCGCGACATCGCCTGCTTGATGCGGAACGAGCTCGACCCCGCCTGCAGCATCATCATGCCCAGTCGCATGATCGCGTTGGACTTCTCGATCAGGTGCACGGGCTCCAGCGAGATCTCGCCGGTGGGGGAGGGATCGCCGGGGGTGTCGGGAGCGGTGGGGCTGTCGGGGGTGTGGTGCCGCATGGGCGTCATTCTCCCACCGACGGCCGGTCGTCCGCCGGTGACCTCGGGGCACGGGCGCGGTCGGACCGGATGGGGCGGTCTCGACGGAGGCCGCCCCGTCATCGGTGCCCGATCCGGGCCATGCCCTCGAGTCGGGGTCAGGCCGCGGCGGAGAGCGCCTGCTGCGTGCCGCTCGAGCGGTGGCTCGAGGTCTGGCTGCTGGAATCGGACGACCCCGAGTCAGACGAGCCGGAGTCCGACCCGCCGCCCTGCGGAGGCTGGCCGCCCTCACCCATCTGGGGCATCTCGCCACCCTCACCCATCTGGGGCATCTGCATCTGCCCGCCGGGCCCCTGTTGCGAGCTGGAGCTCTTGGTGACGAGCGTGCCGACCAGGAACCCCAGCCCGAAGAGGATGACGGCGACAAGCACGATGCCGATCCACTTGCTGATTGTGCGCTTGCGGCTGGCGCTGCCGGGCGCCGTCGGCGCCGGCTGGACGGGCGGCTGGACGCCGCCGCCGCCCGTGGCGGCTGAAGCGCCGGCTGGTGCGGCGACGCCGGTCTGCTGCGTGGGCCGCTGCGGCGGGGCCGCCGGGGTCGCTTCCGGGGTGCTCTGCGGCCAGGGCTGGCCGGCGGGCTGTCCTGCCGGGGTCGCCGGTGTGGCGGGCTGCTGCCCGGTGGATCCGGTACCGCCGTTCGGCTGCTGTGGACTGGTCATCTGCGTGCTCCTTCTCTTCTGGGGCCCTTCTGGGCTCTGGGCTGTTCTGTGCTCTGGGCGTCTGCACATGACGCACCGTCCGGGTCGGGATGTCGTGGGGCTCGTCCTCGTCGTGGTTCGTGGTCGGGTCATTCGGCTCGCAGTGCCTGGATTGGTCGCATCCGGGCGGCCCGGGCGGCCGGATACGCCCCGAAGAACACGCCGATCGCGACCGAGACGTCCAGTGCGAGCGGGATGGACCAGACGAGCACGACCGGCTGGGTGCCGTTGATCTCGAAGTGCGCGCCGATGAGTGCCAGGGCGACGCCGAGCAGGCCGCCACCCAGCGTCAGCACCGCCGCCTCCACCAGGAACTGGGCGAGGATCACCCCGCGGGTCGCGCCGAGCGCCTTGCGGATGCCGATCTCGCGGGTGCGCTCGGTGACCGAGACGAGCATCACGTTCGTCACGCCGATGCCGCCGACGAGCAGACTGATCGCCGCAACCGCGCCGAGCAGGGTGGTGAAGCTCTGCGCACTGGCGGCCTGGGTCTTCAACAGCGATGACTGGTTGACGATCTGGTACGGGCTCGAGCTCGACGAGCTCGAGCCGCTGCGCGAGGACGATCCGCTGCCCGCATCCGACGACCCCTGCGTCCCGCTCGCGCTCGACGACGAGGACGACACCTCGAGCAGCTGGTCGAGCAGCACCTCGAGCTCGCCCTCTGCGGCGTCGACGGAGTCGGCGTCGGTGGCGGTGACGGTCAGCGTGCTGATGTCGTCGAAGCCGGTGAACGAGCGCTGCACGCGGGCGAGCGGGGCGATGACGACCGAGTCGGCGTCAGCCGTGCTGGTCGACGACTGCGCGGCCATAATGCCTTTGACGGTGTAGGCGGTGCCGTCGATGTCGATCGTCGAGCCCAGTGCGGCGCGCGCCGAGCCGAACAGGTCGGTCGCGGTGGTCTGGCCGAGCACCACGACCTTGGATGCCAGCTCGTCGTCGGCGTCGGTGAAGGGCGAGCCCGAGGCGACCTCGTGCGTGCCGAGTGTGAAGTAGTCGGCGGTGGTGCCGATCACTGACACGCTGTCGCTGGAGGTGCCGTCGGCCGAGACGGTCTGCGACGTGCTCACCTGGGGGATCACCTTGGCGACGTGGCCGAGCCCGGCGGCGGCGACGCGGTCGGCGACGTCGGTGGTCAGCCCCTGCGACGAGGACGAGCCCTGCTGCGTGGCGCGGACGGTCAGCGTCGTCGTGCCGAGGCTGTTGATCTGGCTCTGGATCTCGGTGGCCGACCCGTTGCCCACGGCGAGCAGCAGGATCACGCTGGCGACGCTGATGAGCACGCCGAGCATCGTCAGGACCGAGCGCAGCGGGTTCGCGGCCACGCCGTGCCAGGCGGAGCGGAGGATCTCGGCGGGGTTCATGCGGTCTCCTGCACCGGTACGGTCGAGACCGCGGTGATCGGCATCGGTGTGGTCTGGAGCCACGTGGTCTGGGGTCGCGCGGCATGCGCGCCGTGGGGCGGCTGCGCGCCCCCGTCCGCCACGGGCTGGTCGACGGGTGTCGCGGCGCGGGCCGCCTGGGCGGCGCGGACGCGATCGGCACGGTGCATGTCCGCCCCGGTCGCGCGGTCGGCGACGATGCGGCCGTCGCACAGGACGAGGACGCGGTCGGCTCGTTCGGCCACGTCGTCCTCGTGCGTGATCATCACGATCGTGCGGCCGCCGACGGCGAGCTCGTCGAACAGGTCGAGCACGTCGTTCGTCGCGACGCTGTCGAGGTTGCCGGTGGGCTCGTCGGCGAGGATGATCGCTGGCTCGGTGACGACGGCGCGGGCGAGTGCGACGCGCTGCTGCTGGCCGCCCGAGAGCTGCTGGGGGATGTGGTCGGCGCGCTGGGCGAGCCCCACGCGCTCCAGTGCCCGGGCCGCGCGCTCGTGCCGCTCGGCCCGGCCGACTCCGCCGTAGACGAGGGGCAGCTCGACGTTCGCCTGCGCGGTCATCTTCGGGATGAGGTTGAACGCCTGGAAGACGAACCCGATCTTGCGGTTGCGCACGTGCGCGAGCTCGTTCTCGGCCAGGTCGGCGACGTCGACGCCGTCGATGCGGTAGACGCCGCCGCTGGCGACGTCGAGGCAGCCGAGCACGTTCATGATCGTCGACTTGCCCGAGCCCGACGGGCCCATGATCGCGATGTACTCGCCGCGGTGCACGTCGAGGCTGACGCCCTTGAGCGCGTGCACCACGCTCTCGCCGGTGCCGTAGACCTGCTCCACCTGCTCGAGGCGCAGCACGACGTCGCCGGTCTGGTCAGTTGCCACCGGGACCACCGCCCATCCCGCCCTGGGGCATCTCGCCGCCGGAGCCGCTCATGCCGCTCATGCCGCCGGAGCCGCTCATGCTCCCGCTCGACGAGCCGGAGCTCGAGCTGCTCGAGTTCGACGACGACTCCTCCGAGACGGTGCCGATGACGACCCGCTGTCCGGCGGTCAGCCCCGACGTGATGACCGTGCCCTCGTCACCGACGAGCCCGGTGGTCACCGGGACGGTGGACGTGTTCCCGCTGTCGTCGACGACGTCGACGGTCGACGTGTCGCCATCGGTGGTGATCGCCGCGGACGGGACGTACAGGGCGTCGGTCGCCGAGCTCGCCGTGGTGATCGTGGCGGTGGCGCTGCTGCCGATCCTGGCCCCGTCGGGCACCGAGTCCAGCTTGATCACGGTGGCGAAGGTGACCACCGAGTTGCTGGTGGTGCCGGTGGGGGAGATGCTGTAGACCGTCGCGTCGACGGTGGTGTCGTCCACGGCCGGCAGGGTGACCGTCGCGGCCTGGCCGACCTGCACGCTCGCGATGTCGGCCTCCGGCACGGATGCGGAGATCGTGTAGCCGGACGTGTCGGCGATCGTGACCACGGACGTCGACGAGCCGGAGCCGCTGGACGAGCTCGATCCGCTCGACGTGCTGGAGCCGCTCGTTCCCGACCCGCCGCTGGCCGTGGAGCCCGTCGTGCTCGATCCGCTCGACGAGGAGGAGGTCGAGCTCGACGAGCTCGACGAACCGCCGGAGACGCTCTGCCCGACCGTGCCGTCGACAGCGACGACGAGCCCGGCGATCGGGGCGGTGAGCGTGGCCGCGGCTCGATTCTGCTGTGCCTCCGTGAGCGCCCGGGTGGCGGTGGTGACGGTGGTCTGCGCCTGTTCGACACCGCTCTGCGCAGAGTCGACCTCCTGGGTGCTCACCGTCGTGGTGGTCTCGCCCGTACGCTGGTCGGTCGTCGTGGTG
The DNA here is from genome assembly GCF_008831125.1 of Pseudoclavibacter caeni. Lineage (GTDB taxonomy): Bacteria > Actinomycetota > Actinomycetes > Actinomycetales > Microbacteriaceae > Pseudoclavibacter_A > Pseudoclavibacter_A caeni. The sequence continues at coordinate 519,439 of NZ_WBKA01000001.1, forward strand.
CCGGCCTCGGCCTCGGAGAGCTGGGTCTGCGCGCGGGTCAGCGCGTTCCTCGCGTTCGTGAGCGTCGTCTTCGCGTCGCTCACCGCGGTGTCGAGATCGGCCGTCTCAAGGGTGGCGATCGTCTGCCCTTTCTCGACCGTCTGCCCGACGGACACGTCGACCGTGGCGATCGTGCCGCTCGTCTCGAACGCCGCGTCCGTCTCGCTCAACGCGGCGAGGTTGCCGGAGGCGGTGATGCTCGTGCTCACCGTGCCCTGCTGCACGGTCGAGGTGAGCTGGCTGGCGGAGGCCGTGGAGCCACTGGAGGGCTGCAGCACCAACCAGGCGGTCACGGCGATGGCCACGACACCGGCGGCGAGGCCCGTGTTGGCGAGCACAGGTTTCGAGATTCGCATGCGCTCATGCTCCCGGGCCAGCATATGCGCCGGCTGGAACTTTTTGTCGATTGTCTGTGGACGCCGGCCCTCGACTCCGGCGGGGATGCGGCCGGGCCCGGCAGTCGACAGCGCGCTCCCAGCATGCGCACAGTGGCATCCGCCAGCGTGCAGGACACGGACGGCGTCGGAGTGCCGGACCGGAGCCATGCGCCACAGAGAGGGGACCGATGCGAGCCGAGCGCTTCGCTGCGACCTGCCGGCGCGACGCCCACCACGTGGAACGACGGGGAGACCGCGTCGACGCGATGATGCTGCCCGCGCGCAGCTTCTCGCACGCCTGGGGCGAGCTGCTGCTCGACTGGGCCGCCGGCGAGCCGATCACCTCGGTGCGGGTGGGACGCCTCGCGGACGCCTACCAGCCGTGGTTCGAGACGGTCGCCGAGAGTGTCTCGCGCCAGCTCGCCCGCTCGCTGGAGCCCGGCGCGGCCGCCCGACTGCTCGCCTCGCTCGGCGAGTACGGCTTCCACCGCATCAACACCCGGGTGCTGCCCGCGTGGGTCGCGCTCGCGAGCGAGCCCGAGCCCGGTGACACGATCCTGTCGTGGCAGGCCGGTGCGGCCGCCGCGGCGGAGCGGCTCGACCGGGACGCGGACGCGTTCGGCGCCGCCTGGCGCGCGCTCGCGGCGGCGGACGTGCTCGTCCCCGCGGACGCGGCGGCCCTGAGCGCGTGGTCCGCCCGTCTCGACGGGGAGCTGCGCCGGTTCACCGCGGCACTGCGGCGACTGCCGGCGGACGCGGTGCTGCTGCCCGCCCCCGAGCAGCTGCGGGTGAGGCAGACGACCCCGTGCGAGGCGGTGCTGATCCGGCCACGGGCGCGAGACGTCATCCCGCTGCCTGACCAGTCGGGCGGGGCGGAGCAGCCGGATGGGGCCGGTCAGCCGGGCGAGGCGGGGCGATGAGGGCGCGTCGGCATCCGCGGCGACGATGGCCGGATGTCGCCAGGCAGCCTGCAGACCTCAGGTGGACGGCGCCACGGCATCCCGACATGACCGCGCCGAGGCCGCCACGGCACCGGCGCGGGCTCTCCCATCGCGCGCTCGCGGTGCGCTGGGCTGTGCTGGTGCTCGTCGTCGGCGTCCTCGTGTGGGGTGTGACCGGCGTGGCCGGGCTTGTCCGCCCAGTGCGCTCCGCCGACGTCGCCGCCGGTGAGAACGACGTCGATGACGCCGGTGAGGACGGCACCGTCACGGATGGCGATGGGGCCGCCCCGGACGGTGACGCAGAGGGCGACGGGGCTGACGGTGCGGACGATGGCGCGGCCGCCTCGGCGTCCGCCACTGCGCAGGCCGAGGCGGCCGAGCTCTCCGCCCTCGAGACCCGGCTGCGCGCCCAGCTCGCCGGGTACACCGCGACGTACTCGGTGACCGTGCGCCTGCTGACCGGCTCCGAGGGCACGATCTCGATCGACGGCACGACCGAGCGTGAGCCGGCCAGCAGCATCAAGGTGATGATCGCCGTGATCTCCGCGACCGTCTACGCCGCGCTCGTGGGGTGAGGGGGTCCGTCCTGCCGGCCGAGCGCGCGGTCGGCCGCGGCGAGCAGACGATCCCGGGTGTCGCCGTAGGTGGTGAGATCGGCCGCGGCCCGACGGCGGGCGTCGAGTGCGAGGGCGAGATACGGCTCGGCCAGGTCGGGCGACCGGCGCGCCTCGGCGTCGGTCGTGGCCACCGCGAGCACGTGTGCGGCGAACAGCGTGTCGTCGCGCTGGTCGCCCAGCAGATCTTGCAGCCGCTTCGCCGCGTGGGAGAGCGCAGTCGCGGCCACATCCGACAACGGGCCGTCGTCGCCCGGCAGTGGCACCGCGCCGAGCGCGTCGGCGGCATAGCGGATGCGGCGGGCGTCCTTACGCACGAGGTGCAGCGCCGCCTCCAGCGCGGCGGCCTGCGCGGGGGAGACCCCGTGACCGGGCAGCCCGGCCCACAGCGTGACCAGTGCGTCGTCGTCGGTGCGCAGGGCGGCGACCGCGTCGGCGAGCAGTCTCTGCAGCGTCCGCCGGGCGGGTGCCCGGCCGAGGTCGGTCGCCGCGTCGGGGGTGACGAGCGCGCCCAGCAGTCGGGCGATCTCCTGCCGGCGCCGCTCGGTGAGCACGCGGGTCAGCCGGAGGTGCTCCGCGGTGTAGGTGTCGCGGGCCGGGGCGACGAGCGTGCGCTCGAGGCGGCGGGCGGAGGCGTCCTGCGGCAGGCCGGCCACGCGGCGGGCGGCGTCCCGGGCGCGCACCTCGGCATCCCTGGCCCGGCCCAGATCGGCGCCGAGCCGCTTGAGCGCCCGACGGGCACGACGGCGGGGGCGGTCGGCGAACAGGGGGCCGAACGTGTCGAGCATGCTGCGCAGCCGACGCACCCGGATGCGCGCCTGGTGTACGCCGTCGGGGCGGTCGGCGATCGCCGCGTCGAGCTGCTCGTCGAGCTCGCCGGCCAGCGTCGTCACGACCGGGCCGAGTGCCCCCGCCGCCGTGTCGCGCGCGAGCCGGTCGAGCCCGAGGGTGTGCTGCAGCTTCGCCACGGCGGCCGACGGGCGCGCGCCGGATCGGATCAGCAGTGCCGTGAGCGCGTCGAGCAGTCGCGCACCCTCGCCGCCCGGGGCGTCGTCGAGACGCTCGTCGAGCTCGGTCTCCCATTCCCGCCAGCGGCGCACCGTGCCGTCGCGCAGGTCGGTGCCCTGTACGACGTCGTCGGCGATCTCGACCGACCGGCGGTCCGCGGCGTCGAACAGGTCGGTCGCGGTGCGCTCGGTGCGGATGCGGGCGATGGGGTGCAGGGCGGCGCTGAGGGCGGCGTCCCCGGTCATCTCGCAGATCGCATCGACGAGGCCCTGGGGTGGGGTGTCCGGGGCGTCGGGGTCGATCGGCCAGTGTCGCTCGACCCGACCATGGGCGGCGGTGGCCTTCACGTGCCACCCGGCGTCGTGGCCGCCGGTACGCCGACGAACGGCGATCCGCTCGCGCATCAGGGCGAGGTCGTCGGTGTCGAGGTAGACGGCGTCGAGGTGCGCGACCGGCGACCGGCGGGCGCGGGCCACACCGTCGATGGCGGTGGCGTCCGGCAGTTCGGCCGAGACGGGCACGTCGAACTTCCGTTCGATCTCGACGTGGCGGGCGCCGGGGGCCTCGGTCGGGGGCTCGGGAGCGGATGCGCGGTCGGTGCTCATGCTCCCAGCGTAGCCGTCTGCTCCCAGCACAGCCGCCTGTTGCCGGCCCCGGTGCCGCGGTTCGAAAAATCTGAGCCGACTTCGCTCAACTCTGGAATACTCTCGTGGCCGGCGTGTTGTATCCACTGCACCGCCGAGGAGAGATCCCCGACGGAGCGAGGTTTCAGACAGCGGCGACGGGCCAGGTGCCCGGCGCCCCGGCTCGGGAGAGCCGGCACGAGAGAGGAAGATGCGTTATGGCCATGGTGTTCGATCCGTTCCGCGAGGTCGAGCGGATGATGACGGGGTACGGGGTGCAGCCGAAGGGCATGCCGATCGACCTGTACCGTGAGGGGGATCACTTCGTGCTCGTCGCGGACATCCCGGGCGTCGACCCGGACTCGATCGACATAGATCTGGACGGCCAGCAGCTGTCCATCCGCGCCGAGCGCACCGCGCACGTCGGCGAGGACGTGCAGTGGATCGCACACGAGCGGCCGGTCGGTTCCTACCTGCGGCAGCTGACCTTGGGTGACGGGCTCGATGTCGAGCACATCAGCGCCGCCTACGAGGACGGCGTGCTGACGCTGACCATCCCGGTCAGCGAGAAGGCGAAGCCGCGGAAGATCCAGGTCGCCACGAAGAGCGCCGGGACGGCACCGAAGGTGGTCTCCACCGACGCGAAGCCGGCAGAGCAGCCCACCCAGGCGGAGACGGCCGAGCAGCACTGATCGTCTTCGCCGGACGGGCGGTCATGATCGCACGGCGCTGACGGCGCTGACGGCGTGCGGACGCGGTATCGCCCCGACAGGTGACATGCGGATGAGCGGGGCGCGGGTGACAGGCCCGCGCCCCGCTTCGTCTGTTCACCGCGGTGGCGGCCGACGGTGGCATGTGTCGGTCGGCGCCTTCCCAGCCCGCCCGTAACATTCGCGACACATCCGCCTGCGACACTGCAGGGGTCCGGTCCAGGCGGGCGCGCTCTCCCGCATCCGCCGGTGTCCGGCGGAGGGGAGTGCGCGCATGAGCGATCTGTTCGCCGGATACGGCGTCTCGGCGGCGGCCCGGTCCCTCGGGGTCGACTGCTGGGACGAGGTGTTCTCCACTCCGCCGGACGAGGCCGGCGCAGGCGGCGTCGCGCGGCCGAAGTACCGGCATCTCGTCGACATCCTCGACGAGATGCCCCGCGGGGAGCTCGCCAGCCGCATCGAGGCGCTCGCGAACTCCTATCTCACCCAGGGCGTCACCTTCGACTTCGCCGGCGAGGAGCGGCCCTTCCCGATCGACCCGATCCCGCGGGTGATCGAGGCGACCGAGTGGCGGCACATCGAGACGGGCATCGCCCAGCGCGTCCGCGCCCTGGAGGCCCTGCTCGACGACGTGTACGGGCCGCAGCGGGCGGTCGCCGACGGGGTCATCCCCGCCCATCTGATCGCCTCGTCGAAGCACTACCACCGGCAGGCCGTGGGCGTGCACCCGGCCAACGGCGTGCGCATCCAGGTCGCCGGCATCGACCTGATCCGCGACGGCGGGGGCACGCTGCGGGCGCTCGAGGACAACGTCCGCGTGCCCAGCGGCGTCAGCTACGTGATGTCGAACCGCAGCGTGATGGCCCAGTCGCTGCCGGAGCTGTTCGGCACGAAGACCGTGCGGCCGGTCACCGAGTACCCGATGCGGCTGCTCGCGGCCCTGCGCGCCGCCGCCCCGGAGGGCGTGGCCGACCCCACCGTCGTCGTGCTCACCCCCGGCATGTACAACTCCGCGTACTACGAGCACGCGCTGCTCGCCCGGCGGATGGGCGTCGAGCTCGTCGAGGGCCGCGACCTGTTCTGCACCGACGGTCGCGTGTACATGCGCACGACCTCCGGCCCCCAGCGGGTCGACGTCATCTACAAGCGCCTCGACGACGAGTTCGTCGACCCGCTGAACTTCCGCGCCGACTCGGTGCTCGGCTCGCCGGGGATGATGCTCGCCGCCCGCCTCGGCAACGTCACGATCGCCAACGCGGTCGGCAACGGCGTCGCCGACGACAAACTCATGTACACGTATGTGCCGGATCTCATCCGCTACTACCTCGCCGAGGAGCCGATCATCCCGAACGTGCCCACCTGGCGGCTGGAGGAGCCGGACCAGCTGGCCGAGGTGCTCGACCGGCTCGACGAGGTCGTGGTCAAGCCCGTCGACGGCTCGGGCGGCAAGGGGCTCATGATGGGGCCGACGGCGTCGCGTGAGGAGCTCGACCGGATGCGCCGCCGGCTGCGCCGCGACCCGCGCGGGTGGATCGCCCAGCCGGTCGTGATGCTCTCCACGATCCCGAGCGTCGTCGAGGATGGCGTGCGCCCCCGCCATGTTGACCTGCGGCCGTTCGCGGTCAACGACGGCGAGGACGTGTGGGTGCTTCCCGGTGGGCTCACCCGTGTGGCCCTGCCCGAGGGGCAGCTCGTGGTTAACTCCTCGCAGGGTGGCGGGTCGAAGGACACCTGGGTGCTCGGCTCGCCGGTGCAGGCGGCCCTCAAGCACGAACTCGCGCATGACGAGGGGCTGGCCGAGGACGCGCCCGCCGTGTCCGCCCCGCGCCTCACCCCGGCCGGGGCGCACGCCGGCGGCGATCTCACCGACCCGGAGCAGGGGCCCGCGGCCGAGCCGGCCCTGCGCCGGCAGCAGGAGCAGGAGCAGCAGCAGGCCCGCGTTCCCGCGGGCGAGACCGGAGAAGAGGAGGCCCGCCATGCTGTCGCGGATCGCTGAGAGCCTGTTCTGGATCGGCCGTTACGTGGAGCGCTCGGACGGCACCGCCCGACTGCTCGACGTGCACCTGCAGCTGCTGCTCGAGGATCCCTGGGTCGAGGAGTCCCGGGCGTGCACGGCGCTGCTCGGCGTGATGGGCAGCGCCCCCGAGACGTACAACACCCTGTGCCGCGCCGACGTGCTGCGGCTGCTTGGCACCGACCGCGCCCAGCCCTCGTCGATCGCCGCGTCGCTGTGGGCCGCCCGCGAGAACGCCCGCGGTGCCCGCGACGTGCTGCCGAGTGAGCTGTGGGAGGCGCTCAACACCACGGTCAAGCGGCTGCCCCGGCGGGTGCGCGAGGACAAGACCCATGACTTCTTCCGCTACGTGCGCGAGCGGGCCGCCCTCGTGTTCGGGCTCATCGACTCGAACATCAGCCGTGACGACCTGTGGCGGCTGATCACCCTGGGGCGCAGCATCGAGCACGTCGACATGACGGCCCGGCTGCTGGCGACCCGGTCGCTGACGGAGGCGAGCGGGCCGTCCTGGGCGACGATCCTGCGCTCGGTCGGCGGCTACGAGGCGTTCCAGCACACCTTCCGCGGCCAGCCCGGCAGCCGGCACGCGGTGGAGTTCCTGCTGCTCGACCAGTTGTTCCCCCGGTCGATCCTGCACTCGCTCAACCGCGCGATCGACGCACTGACCGGGCTCGACCCGAGCGACCGGCGCATCGGCGTCGGCTCCGACGCACGCCGCGTGCTCGGCTGGGTGCGCAGCCAGCTCGAGTACGCGCCCGTCGACCGACTGGTCGAGGACCTGCCGCGCCTGATGGTCGCGGTGCAGAACGGGATGCAGCAGGCCACGGAGGCCATCCGAGACCGGTTCTTCCCGGTGAACCCGGACCCGGCATGGATCGGAGAGAGCGCATGAGACGCCTGCGCATCGAACACCGCACGGGCTACCGCTACGACGCGGTCGCCAACGCCTCCTACAACGAGGCGCGGATGCTGCCCGCGGCCGACCCCGGCCAGATCGTGCTCGCCTCCCGTCTCGACATCCGCGCCGACCGGAGAGACGGCGCCGCCACCCGGCGCGGGGTGACCAGCCGGCACGAGTACCTCGACTACTACGGCACCCGGGTCACCTCGTTCGAGGTGCTCGCCCCGCACGACGCCCTCAGCCTCGTCGCCTCCAGCCTCGTGGAGGTGCGCCCGACGCCCGACGTCGGGGAGGACGCCTGCACCTGGGAGCGTCTCGCCGCGGTGGGCCAGTCGACCGTCGCGCTCAGCGAGCAGCTGCTGCCCACCGAGCGCACGGCGCCGCCCGTCGAGGTGGCGCGGATGGCGGAGGAGATCGCCGCGTCCGCGGCCACGCCCGCGCAGGCCGCGCACGAGATTCTTCATCGCGTCGGGGACGCGATGGAGTACGTGCAGGGCGTGACCGGGGTGGCGACCACCGCCGCTCAGGCGTGGGCGAAACGCAAGGGCGTCTGCCAGGACATCACGCACATCGCGCTCGGAGCGCTGCGCCGGGCGGGCATCCCGGCCCGATACGTCTCCGGGTACCTGCAGCCGAAGACCGACGCCGCGATCGGCGAGACTGTCGCGGGCGAGTCACACGCGTGGGTGGAGTGGTTCGACGGTGTCTGGCACGGGTACGACCCGACGAACCGCGTCGCGGTCGGCGACCGGCACGTGCGCGTGGGCCGCGGTCGTGACTATGGGGATGTCGCTCCGCTCCGCGGCGTGTTCTCGGGCGAGGGCGCCTCACACCTGTTCGTCTCGGTGGGGATCACCCGGGAGGCGTAGCGGGCGTCGACGGCCGGCCGCCGGGCGCAGCGACGGGCTGCTCTCGGCGGGCGGCGGTCAGCGCCGGTGCCGGTCGGCACCCCTGCCGGGTCAGTCGAGGGTGCGCACGCCGGAGGCGTGCCAGAGCAGGGGCCGGTGTTCCGGCTCCTCGTGTACGTGGCGCACCTCGAGCAGGGCGACGGTGTGATCGCCGGCGGCGATCTCGGCGTGCAGCACCGTCTCCAGGTGCACGGGCGAGCCGGCGAGCAGCAGGGCGTCGTGTGGGGTGACGATCGTGCCCACGCCGTCGAACCGGTGTGCCCGGTCGCGTCCGGCGAGCTGGCGGAGCACTCCCGCGTGCACCTCGCCGGCGTAGCTCACGCCGATGGCGGGCGCGGTGCGGATGCGCGGCCAGGTCTGCGACGATCGCTGCACGGCCACCGACACCAGCGGCGGATGCAGTGAGACGCCGACGGTGAATGACGAGGCGACCAACGCCTGTGGGCCGTCCTCGGTCTGCGCGCCCAGCACCACGACGCCGCTCGGGAAGGCCCCGAACACCCGGCGCAGGGTCTGGTCGTCGAGGTCGTCGGTCGATGTGACGGAGGCCTGTCTCGTGTCCGCCGTAGCCGGTGCGATGCTCATTCGCGGTCTCCTTCGTCTCCCTGTCGTGAGCAACGCTTCCACATGACGCCAGCGCACGGCTGGAATGTTGCGGATTGTTCCGGGGGGCAGGCAGCAGCGTGCCGGTGGCGAGGCTCGGGTGTACCGGCAAGACCGGCTCCCGCTTTCCCAAGCCCCGTGCCGGCGGTCGGATGGGCGTCGACGGTGCCGGGCCGAGCGAGAGGAACGGGACCCGGCTTGGGGCGGTTCCTCGCCTGATGATGAGCGGTGCCTGATGATGAGCGGTGCCTGATGATGAGCGGTCGTCTTCACCGAGACCGGACACGACCGCCGGTGGCATGCTGCACTCCGGAATGACGACAGGTGTGAATTCCCGGGGCTTCATATTGTGTAATGCGTTGAACATGGTGGGAGTGCGGTTGGCACAATCATTCGAACGGATCGATCCGCCGACCCGTGGAAAGGGATGAAGCAGTGACAGACCGGATCATTCTCAACGCATTCGACATGACCTGCGTCTCGCATCAGTCCGCGGGCACCTGGCGGCATCCGAAATCGCAGGCATATCGCTATAAAGACCTCGAATACTGGACTGATCTTGCGAGACTGCTCGAGGGCGCGAGATTCGACTCGATCTTTATCGCCGACGTGCTGGGGACGTATGACGTGTACCGTGGCTCGGTGGCGACGGCGCTGCGTGACGCTGATCAGGTGCCGGTGAATGACCCGTTTCTGCAGGTTCCCGCGATGGCCTTGGTCACCGACCGGATCGGCTTCGGCGTGACCGCCGCTCTGACCTATGAGCAGCCGTACGCCCTCGCCCGGAAGTTCGCCACGCTCGACCATCTCACCAAGGGGCGCGTGGCCTGGAACGTGGTGACCTCCTACCTCAACAGCGCCGCGGTGAATCTCGGGCTGAAACAGCAGATCCCCCATGACGAGCGCTACGAGATCGCCGAGGAGTTCGTCGACGTCACCTACAAGCTCTGGGAGGGCTCGTGGGAGGAGGAGGCCGTGCTCCGCGACCGCGAGCGCGGCGTGTTCACGGATCCCGCGAAGGTGCATCCGATCGAGCATCATGGGCGGTACTTCGATGTGCCGGGCATCGCGCTCACGGAGCCCTCGCCGCAGCGCACGCCGGTCATCTTCCAGGCCGGAGCCTCGCCGCGGGGCCAGCGGTTCGCGGCGAAGCACGGCGAGGGCGTGTTCATCTCGCCGGCCACGCCTGAGGGAGCTCGGAAGATCAGCGACGGGATCAGGAACGTCGCCGGCGAGTACGGACGTGACCCGCGCGATCTGAAGATCTTCGCCCTGGTCACGGTGATCGTCGACGAGACCGACGAGAAGGCCGAGCAGAAGTACCGCGAGTACCTCGGCCACTCTTCCGGGGAGGGCGTGCTCGCCCTCTACGGCGGCTGGAGCGGGATCGACTACTCTCAGTATTCGCCTGACGCGCCGCTTGAGGCAGTGGACAACGACAGCCTGCGCTCGGCGCTGGCGTCGCTGACCTCGATCGACTCGAAGACCCGCTGGACTGTCCGCGACATCGTCGAGCGACGCAGCATCGGCGGCATGGGCCCGGTCATCGTCGGCAGCCCGCAGACCGTCGCCGATGAGCTCGAGCGGTGGGTGGAGATCGGCGGGGTCGACGGGTTCAACTTCGCCTATGCGATCACCCCCGGGTCGTTCGAGGACCTCGTCGGCTACGTCGTCCCCGAGCTGCAGAAGCGTGGTCGCGCCCAGACGGAGTACGCCGGCGAGACCCTGCGCGAGCACCTGTACGGCGAGGGCCAGCGGCACACGCTCGACACGCACCCCTCCGCGGCGTACCGCGGGGCCTACGCGGGACGGCGCAGCGCCCTCGACGGCACGCGTCCTTCGCCGTTCGACGCCTCGGGACAGGACGCCTGAATGCATTGGACGACTTCACCGGTCAGCGCACGATCGGTACCCGGCGGAAGGACACCGACAACGTCAGGAAGCTCGTCAGCGCATTCCGGGATGAACGGGTGCGGGAATGGCAGCGTGACAGCGGGCAGGGCATTCTGAACCCGCTCTGATTCCTTTCCTTGATGTGCATTCCGAGATCGGGTTCGATCATGCCCGATCTCGAAATGCATGTCCGGGCTGATGGATCACGTAAAGATTCGCAATCATGACGCCTTGAGAATGCGGTTCGCATAACCTTCTGGAAAATGATTCCGAAGCTGCCGAGAGGGTGCCGGGAATCCACTGTTGTGGGGCGCATGGAATGCGCCCCTGCAGGAATTCCCTGCAGGAATTCCCAGCGGGAATGCCTCGGTGACACAGCACAGGCGAAGGGTGGGACACATGAGTCTCGACACGATTCAACAGGACAGGTCGCAAGCATCGGCCACGGGCGTTCCCGCGGACCAGATCAGCACGGGGGCCGACCTCGAGGAGCTCGAGGCTCGGTTCCGGCCGATCTTCGCCCGCATCCATGAGACTGCACGGGAGCGCGACCGGGAGCGCCGGCTGCCGAGGACGGAGATCGACGAGCTGCGGCGGGCCGGGTTCGGTGCCCTGCGCGTCCCGAAGGTCTTCGGCGGCGCTGGGGCGTCGATCACCCAGCTGACCGGCCTGCTGACCGAGCTGAGTGCCGCCGACCCGAATGTGAATCAGGCTCTGCGTGGGCACCTCGCTTTCGTCGAGGATCGGCTCTGGCAGCATCGCGACACGGACCAGTCGCGGTGGTTCCATCGTTTCGTCGCTGGCGACCTGGTCGGCAACGCCTGGACCGAGGTCGGCGACGTGCGCGTGGGCGAGGTGCAGACGAGGGTCACCCGTCAGTCGGACGGGGACTATCTCGCCAGCGGCCGCAAGTATTACACCACCGGGAGCATCTTCGCCGACTGGATCGACTTGTATGCGCAGCGGGCCGAGGACGGCGTGCCCGTCATCGCGGCGGTCTCGACGCACCAGGACGGGGTCGTCATCGAGAACGACTGGAACGGCTTCGGCCAGCGCACGACGGGCAGTGGGACGACGATCCTGCAGGATGCGCGGGTGGCGCCGGAGGAGATCACCGTCTTCGCGGAACGCTTTCCCTACCAGACCGCCTTCTACCAGCTCTCGCACCTGGCCTCCCAGGCGGGCATCGCCCGGGGTGCGGTCGACGAGCTCGTCGAACTCGTGCGCCAGCGGGTGCGCGTGTACAGTCACGGGTCGAGTGCTCGATGGCACGAGGATCCGCTCGTGCTGCAGCAGGTCGGCATCGCCGACGCCGAGGCGTTCGCGGCCCGCACGACAGCGGAGCGGGTCGGCGAGACCCTGCAGCAGCTCTACCTGGCCCACTGCCGTGGTGACGGGGCACGGGAGCGCGAGTTCGTGGACGCCGGTGAGCTCGACGCGAGCCGAGGTCAGTCGGTCAACACGAAGCTGTCGCTCGACGTCGCTACCCGCATCTTCAACGCGCTCGGCGCCTCCGCGGCCTCGGAGGATCTGGGCCTCGACCGGCACTGGCGCAACGCCCGCACAGTCTCCTCACACAACCCCGTCATCTTCAAGGAGCGCGTGATCGGCGACTGGCTGGTCAACGGCACGCCGCTGCCGTACGCCTGGGCGATCGGGCGCGAGCGCGACGAGCAGGGAGCCCGGGCATGACCAGGCAGATCCACTTCAACGCGTTCGAGATGAACTGCGTCGCCCACCAGAGCCCCGGGCTGTGGCGCTACCCGGGCGACCAGGCGTGGCGGTACAAGGACATCGAGTACTGGCAGGAGATCGCCCGCATCGCCGAGCGGGGCGTGTTCGATGCGGTCTTCATCGCCGATGTGCTCGGCACCTATGACGTCTATGGCGGCAACGACCTCGCGGCGATCCGGCAGGGCGCCCAGACCCCGGTCAACGACCCGCTCCAACTGGCCGTCATCGGTGCGGCGGTGACCGAGAATGTCGGCTTCGGCATCACCGCCGGCACCGCATTCGAGCACCCCTGCCCGTTCGCCCGCCGGCTGAGCACCCTCGACCACCTCACCAAGGGGCGCGTCGGGTGGAACGTCGTCACCGGTTACCTGCACTCCGCCGCCCGCAACCTGGGGCAGAAGGGCCAGCTGCCGCATGACGTGCGCTACGACCAGGCGGACGAGTACCTCGAGGTGATCTACAAGCTGCTCGAGGGGTCGTGGGAGGACGATGCCGTGGTGCGCGATGCGGAGCACGGTGTGTTCGCGATTCCTGAGAAGGCCCACCACATCGGCCATCACGGCCGCTGGTATGACGTGCCAGGCATCCACATCTCGGAGCCGTCGCCGCAGCGCACGCCCGTGATCTTCCAGGCAGGTGCGAGTCCGCGGGGCATCCGCTTCGCCGCGGAGAACGCGGAGGCGATCTTCATCGGTGGGCCCACGAACGCGAATGTGAGGGCCACCGTCCGCCGCATCCGCCAGGCGCTTGTCGATGCGGGGCGTCGCCCCGACTCGGCGAAGATCTATCTGCTGAGCACGCTGATCACGGATGAGACCTCGGCCGGCGCCCAGGCGAAGTACCGCGATCTGCTCTCTTATGCGAGCGTCGAGGGGACTCTGGTGTTCATGTCCGGTTGGCTTGGCGTCGACCTGTCGCGCTACAGGTTGGACGAGCCGCTCGGCAATGTGGAGAGCAACGCGATCCAGTCGGCGCTCGAGGCCTTCAAAGGCCAGAACGACCAGGGGCGCACCTGGACGGTGCGCGACCTGGTGCGCCTCGGCGGCATCGGCGGCCAGGGGCAGAACTTCGTCGGCTCACCTGCGGAGATCGCCGACACCCTGCAGCGAGTGGTCGACGAGACCGACATCGACGGGTTCAACCTCGCCTACGCGACCGTGCCCGACACGTTCGAGGACGTCGTCGACCTGATCGTGCCGGAGCTGCAGCGCCGGGGCGTTTACCCGACGGAGTACGCCCCGGGCACGCTGCGCAACAAGCTCTTCGGCCATGGCGACCGGCTGCCCGACAACCACCGCGGCTCGAAGTACCGTGTCGGCGGCCCGCTGTCGACGATCGACGATTACACGGGGACGGGACGGCCCCGTCCCGAGGAACCCTGATCCACCCGCCCGGGGCGGCGACCTGCAGCCGACGTCCGTCGCGGGCCCAGACCCCCATGAAGCAGCACCCGAGAGAACCGCAGAGCAGTCGAGATGAAGGAGCATGCGATGAGCAAGACGACGAGCGCGCCGCTGGTCACGGAGACGATCCCCTGGCACGGGCACGCCGACCAGACGGAGATCGACCGCTGGAGCGCGGTGGCCCAGCAGGTCGCCGACACCCTGGCGAAGGACGTCTGGGAGCGAGACCAGGCCAACGAGACCCCGCACCGCGAGGCGCAGCTGCTGAAGGACAGTGGCCTGGTCACCCTGCTCGACCCAGCCGAGCTCGGCGGCGGCGGGGCCCACTGGGAGACGGCGTTCCGGGTGGTGCGCATCCTCTCCCGCACGGACTCCTCGATCGGCCAGCTGCTGGGCTACCACTACGTCAACGAGGGCAACATCGTCTTCGACGCGCCGACCGACGAGGTCCGTGACCGGTGGCTGCGCCGCACGATCGACCACCGCTGGGTCTGGGGCGACTCGGTCAACCCGGTCGACCCCGGCCTCACCCTGACCGCGGTCGGCGACGATTACGTCCTCACCGGGCACAAGCGCTTCTCGACCGGCTCCGCGGTCGGCGACGTCATCGTCGTCAACGCGCTCGCGCACGGTGGCCGGTTCGACGGGCAGATCGTGGCCTTCGTGCTCGAGCACGGACGTGAGGGCGTCGAGTACGTCGACGACTGGGACTTCCTCGGCCAGCGACTTTCCTCGAGCAACACGGTGCGCTACCACGACGTGCGGGTCACTCCGGACGACGTGATCGGCTCGCTGACGGACGAGCCGTTCGCGACCCTGCTCACCCCGGGCATCCAGCTGGCGTTCGGTAACATCTACGTCGGGTTGGCCGAGGGGGCGATCGCGAAGGGTGCCGAGATCACCCGGGCGCGCAAGAACGCCTGGTTCCTCTCGAAGGCGGACTTGTATCGCGACGACCCGTTCATCCAGCGGCTGTACGGCGAGCTCGACTCGCGCACGGCCGCCGTCGCCGCCCTGGCCGAGAAGGCCAGCCGTTCCTACGACACCGCGATCGACCGCGGGCATGCCCTCACCGCCGACGAGCGCGGCCGCATCGCCATCGAGATCGCTCGGCTCAAGGTCGCCTCCAGCGAGCTGGCCACGGATGCGACGAACCGCGTGTTCGAGGCGACCGGCTCGAGCAGCACGCGCACCGGGGTCGGGCTCGACCTCTTCTGGCGCAACGCCCGCACGCACTCGTTGCACGACCCGATCGACTACAAGAAGCTCGAGGTCGGCGCGTACCTGCTCAACCGGGAGCTGCAGCCGCTGTCGCTGTACACCTGATCCGTGCCTGCCCGCCTGACGGGTACGTGATATTTCTCCACACACCGGTGAGGCCACCCGTGGCGCCCTGCGGTGGGCGGCTGCTGCCCGGATGCCGTCAAATCCACCGCAGGGCGATGGTTCGAAGCTCGAGAGCGAGGAGCGCATGGTACAGCAGGTCGTTGACGCGAAGACGTCCCAGCCCGGGCAGGGGAGAGAACGCCGGCTGGTCGCCGCAGCAGCCTTCATCGGAACCACGGTCGAGTACTACGACTTCTATCTCTACGCGACCGCGTCGGCGCTGGTGTTCAAGACGGAGTTCTTCCCGAAGGAGACGGATGCGCTCACCGCGCTCATCGTCTCCTTCGCCACGTACGGCGTCGGGTTCGTGGCGAGACCGCTCGGCGGCGTCGTCGCCGGGCATTTCGGCGACCGGACCGGTCGCAAGCGGGTGCTCGTCTGGTCCCTGCTCGTCATGGGCGCGGCGACCGCGCTCATCGGTGTGCTGCCCACCTATGAGCACATGGGGTTCACCGCACTCGTCGGTCTCGTCACGCTGCGTCTCGTGCAGGGCATCGCCTCTGGAGCGGAGTGGGGCGGGTCGGCGCTGCTGACGGTCGAGCACGCGCCACGCGGTCTGCGCGGGCTGTTCGGCAGTTTCACACAGACCGGGTCGGCCGCGGGCATGCTGCTCTCCACTGGAGTGTTCACCGTGGTGCAGGGCATGCTGGGCACGGAGGCGTTCCTCGCCTGGGGATGGCGCATCCCCTTCCTGCTGAGCATCGTCCTCGTCATCATCGGGCTCGTGGTGCGGGTTCGTGTGCATGACGCACCGGAGTTCCTCCTCGTCCAGGAGGAGCATCGTGTGCATCGCCTTCCCGTCCGCGATGTGCTGCGCCGGCATCCCAGAGGCGTGCTCATCACTGCGGGGCTGCGCCTCGCACAGCCGGCCATTTTCTCGATCATGACCGCGTTCGCCCTCAGCTATCTGGTGCTCCGTCGCGGCGACTCCTCCGCCGGGCTGACCTCGGTGCTGATCGTGTCCGCGCTGAGTCTGCTCACCACACCCCTGTGGGGCTGGGCATCCGACCGTCTGGGGCGCCGGCCCATCGCGGTGTGCGCCTCGATCGCCATCGGCGTGCTCATCTGGCCCTACTTCGGGTTCCTGGACCGGGGGCCGCTGGCCCTGCTGCCGCTGGTGACCGTGATCGGGATGAACGTGCTGCACGACGCGATCTACGGGCCACAGGCTGCGTGGTTCGCCGAGCAGTTCCCCGCCGAGCTGCGCTACAGCGGCATCTCGCTGGGGTACCAGGTCGGTTCGATCCTCTCAGTCGGCCTCACCCCGCTGCTCGCCTCCTGGTTCATTCATCTCACCGGCGGCGATCCCTGGCCGGTCTGTGCACTCGTGAGCGGATATGCCGTGGTCAGCCTGATCGCCGCGCTGCTCGCTCGTGACCCGGTCGAGAGCGAGCTGCGGGCACGACGTCAGGACGGTCTGGTGTCAGCCTGATCACCGACCGCTGGCTCGGCCGTCCCGCCGCGGTCGTGGCCGGATACCCGGCCGGCGACGACTGTTGCGAAGTGTGACCATCCGCGTACCGTTCGCGGTCGTCCGCGTCCCATAATTCGCAGTGGCCCCGATGCCGGGGCACCGGATGCGAGACGAGGAGAGCATGTGAGCGACGAGACGACCGAACGCCCCTTGGTGCTCTCGGCGTTCGTGATGGACACGGTCTCGCACATCCAGCACGGGCTGTGGCGGCATCCGTCGGCCCGGCAGGACGAGTTCAACTGCCTGCAGCATTGGATCGATCTGGTGCACACCCTCGAGCGGGGACGCATCGACCTGCTGTTCTTCGCCGACGTGCTGGGGCTGTACGGCCCGGCGCGCGGCGACTTCACGGTCAACGCCCGTGAGGGGCTGCAGTTCCCGAACGGCGACCCCTCGGTGCTCGTCGCCGCGCTGCTGTCGCAGACGCACGATCTCGGCTTCGCGATCACGAGCAGCGTGCTGCAGACGTACCCGTTCGAGTTCGCTCGCCGCATGGCGACGCTCGACCACCTCTCCGGCGGCCGGGTCGGGTGGAACATCGTCACGAGCGCCCAGGAGAGCGCGGCCCGCAACTTCGGCTTGGACCACCTGCTCGAGCACGACGAGCGCTACCGTCAGGCCGAGGAGTACGCCGAGGTCTGCTACAAGCTCTGGGAGGGCTCCTGGGACGACGGCGCCGTGGTCGACGACTGCCACCCCGAGGACATCTCGAAGGCGGTGTACGCCGACGCGTCCCGCATCCACCGCATCGACCACGAGGGCCGGTGGTACCGGGTGCAGGGGCCGGCGATGCAGTCGCCCTCCCCGCAGCGCACCCCGGTGCTCTTCCAGGCCGGGTCCTCCCCGGTCGGCCGGGACTTCGCCGCCCGGCACGCCGAGGGGCAGTTCATCCTCGCCTCGACGCCTGAGAAGACGCAGGCGCTCATCGAGGACACGCGCAGGCGCGTCGTCGCCGCCGGCCGCGACCCGCACAACCTTGTCTTCATCCTCGGTCAGAGCTTCATCGTCGGCAGCACCGAGGCCGAGGCACGGCACAAGGAACGTGAGATCGACGACTACCTGTCCGACGACGGGTTCCTGCTGCACTCGAACCTCGGCTTCGACCCGACCACGGGCGAGCCGCTCGACCCGGACACCCCGCTCTCCGAGCTGCACACGAACACGAACGTCAGCCACCTGCGCTGGCTGCGCGAACTCGCCGGCGACACCGACCCCACCGTGCGCGACCTGGCCCGCCTCTCCGCCCGCCTGCGCGGCCGCATCGTCGGCACCCCCGACCAGATCGCCGACCAGCTCGAGGCCTGGCGCGCCCGCGGGGTCGGCGGCATCAACATCATGAACTGGACGATCCCCGGCTCATACGAGGAGTTCGTCGATCACATCGTGCCCACGCTCCAGGAGCGCGGCCTCGCCCAGCGCGAGTACCGGCCCGGCACCCTGCGCCGCAAGCTCACCGGACGCGACCTGCTGCCTGACACGCATCCCGCGGCCCGGTGGCGGGGCGCGTTCGCCTGACCGATCAAGCGCCGGCGCACCGCGACCCGCATCACCCCGAGCACCCGCCACAGGCCGCGGCGGCCGCACCACAGACATCCCGGGCCTGCACGGCCCGGCACGGAAGGAACCATCATGCCCATCCCCGCCCAGAAGACCGCAGCGATCGCCGCGCTGCTCGACGACATTCGCCAGGGCGCCGCCGACCGCGACCGGGAGCACCGGCTGCCCGTCGACGAGATCCACGCGCTGCGCGACCTCGGCGTCACCGCAGCTCGTGTGCCCGAGGAGCTCGGTGGCTGGGGACTGACCCTGCCCGAGCTGTTCGACCTCGCCCTCGACATCGGCGCGGCCGACTCGAACGTGCTGCAGGCGCTGCGCGGACACTTCGGCTACGTCGAGCGGCTGCTGGTCATCGGCGACGAGCGCAGCTGGGCCGGTCTGCGCGAGGTGGCTGGCGGGCTGCTCGTCGGCAACTCGCAGGCCGAGAAGCGCGACTCTTCGAACATCGGCACCGAGCTCACCCGCGACGAGCAGGGGTGGGTGCTCGACGGGCGCAAGTTCTACTCCACCGGCACCCTGTTCTCCGACGCGACCTGGGGCAACGCGATACACGACGGCCACCGCTACGGGGTGCTTGTGCCGACCGACGCGCCCGGCGTGAGCGTCATCGATGACTGGGACGGCTTCGGCCAGCGGCTCACCGGCAGCGGCACCACGGTCTTCGATCACGTCCGCCTCACCGACGACCAGGTCTTCGACCAGACCGAGGAGCCAGACTTCTACCTCATCGACAACCGCGTCTTCCTGCACCTCATCCTGCTCGCCGCGCTCGCCGGGGTCGGCCGTGCGGCGGTGACCGACATCACCGAGTACGTGCGTGGGCGCACCCGCTCGTTCGGCGTGGCCGGACGTTCTGAGCCGGCCCGCGACGACCGCGTCCAGATCGTGCTGGGCGGGGTCGCCAGCCGCGTGTATGGCGCTGAGGCGCTCGTGCGCGACGTGGCCCGCGTGTTCCAGCGACTGCGCGAGACGGACTTCGCCGACGAACAGCAGCGGCTCGACGCGTACGTGCGGCTGCAGATCCACCAGTTCGAGGCGCAGCAGGTGATCGTCGACGACATCGTCCACGTCACCAGCGACGTCTTCGAGGTCGGCGGCGCCTCTGCGGTCTCCACGAAGCGCGGGCTCGACCGGCACTGGCGCAATGCCCGCACACTGGGCTCGCACAACCCGGCGATCTTCCGTCGCGCCTACATCGGCGACTGGTTGCTCAACGGCACCCAGCCCGAGACGTTCTTCCTGTGACCGCGCGGGCGGGCGTGCCGGGTGACCGGACCGCGGCCGCGGTGCCCTGCCCGGCCCCGACCCCGGCAGCGACAACCGGCCCAAGCGCCCACCCGGTCGCAGTCGCCGCATCCAGACCATGGCCGGCCGTCCGTCGGCCCCGCTCTCAGAGGAGAGACATGACTGAACACATCGAACCCACGCGATCCGCAGCGCAGCCGCTGCACGCGGTGCCGCGTGAGGACACGCTGATCGACGACCGCCTGTTCGAGGCGATCCACCGCCGAGCCGACCGCTACGACCGTGAGAACGCGTTCTTCGACGAGGATCTCGCCGATCTGCGCGGGGCCGGCTACTTGCGCGGAGCCGTGCCGGAGGAGCTCGGCGGCCTCGGTCGCGGGTTCGCCGCCACGATCCTCGACCAGCAGCGCCTGGCCCAGGCCGCGCCCGGCACCGCGATCGCGATCAACATGCACGTGCTCTGGGCACTCACCGCCCTGTACCTGCGGCGACTGGGCGATCACAGCTACGAACGGCTGCTTGAGCGCGAGGCGGCCGGCGAGCTGTACGCGTTCGGGTTCGCCGAGCCGGGCAACAACGTCACCCCGCGCTTCTCGCGCACGAAGGCGCATCCGGACGGCCGGGGCGGCTACCGATTCGAGGGTGTGAAGATCTTCACCTCGCTGTCGCCGGCGTGGACGCGCCTGGGAATCTTCGGCGTCGACGACGAGACCGACCCGGAGCATCCACAGATCATCCACGCGTTCATTCCGCGCGACGCGGCCGGCCTCGACATCCGGCCCACGTGGGACACGGTCGGACTGCGCGCCTCGCAGAGCTGGACGACCGTGCTGGACGGCGTGCCGGCGCCGGCCGAGGGCGTCGTGCGCCGCATTCCTCAGGGCGCCGCCGACGACCTCACCATCGGCAACACGATCATGTTCGGCCTGACCGTCTCGGCCGTGTACATCGGCGTCGCCGAGCGTGCGGTGCAGCTGGCGGCCGAGGCCGCACGTCGCCCCCATCGGCCCCCGCTGGCCGATGCCGCCTTCTCGATCGACTCGTTCACCCGGGTGCGCCTCGCTGAGGCCTACAGCGAATTGGACGCGCTGCGCCTGCAGCTGCGCCACCTCGCCGGCCGGGTCGACGCGGTCGCGCGGCTGACCCCCGCGTTCCGCAACAGCGTCATCGGGCTCAAGGTGCGCGCCACCGAGGGCGCACAGCGGATCGTCGGGAAGGCCATCCGCGTCGTCGGCGGCGGGTCGTTCTCGAACGGCAACGAGCTCAGCCGCCTCTACCGCGACGTCCTGGGCGGCATCTTCCATCCGGCGCAGGAGGAGACCGTCATCGACGGGCTCGCTGCCCAGCTGCTCGACGGGGACACGAACGTCGAGCACGCCGTCGACCCGGACTGAGCCGCGGGCCAGTCCGGGTCGGGAGTGCTCTGGTCCGTGCTGTGACGCGGGCGCACCGCTGACGCCCGCGCGGCGTTCGCGGTGATGGCCGCCCCCGCTGGGGCCGGGCCCCGGCGGCTGTGCCCACGCCGGCGTCCGGCTCAGCGCTGGTGGTCGGCACCGCTCAGCTTGAACGCGAGCCGGCCGTGCGCGAAGGCGCCGCCCGAGCGGATCGCCGCAGCGACCCAGGCGGCCTCGGCGAGCTCCTGCTCGGTGGCCCCGGCCGCGACCGCGGCCTTCGAGTGCGCGTCGATGCAATACGAGCACTGGGTCGTGAGCGCGACGCCCACGGCGATGAGCTCCAGGTACTTCTTCGGCACCATGCGCTCGTCGGAGAACACCGCCTGGTTGAAGGCACCGAACGCCTCGAGCACGTCCGGTGTCGTCTCCTGGTACACGCGGGTGAACCGGCTGTCCTCTGGCTCCTGGTAGGCCATGTCTGTTCCTCTTCCTCACCCCGCCTGCGAGGCCCTGTCCCGGGCGCGTGGATCGCGGATGCGCGGCGGGTCGCCGCATCCCCGGTCAGGATCGCGCGACCGGGGCCCGCGTGGGCGTTTGTGACGAGATGTTGCGGCGGTGCGGGGATTCGGTGGCCACGACGTGGATTCGGCGTTCTCGCCGGGATCCGGCGGTGATGCCGGGGTTCCTGCTGATTCGAGGTCGATCTGCTGAACCGGGGTCGGGCACGTCCCCGCGTCCCGCACTCGCACGCACTTCAGGCGGTCTTGCGCCGCACCTGCCCCTTGATGCGCGAGAGCATCGCGACCATGCCGTGCAGACGCAGCAGCGACACGGCGTGGGCGAGGCCCAGCTCGTACGGGTAGTCGCTCGGCACTGCGAGCACCTCGGCGGGAGAGAGTCCGTCGAGCCCCTGGACGAGGATCGACGCGAACCCGCGGGTCGTCGGTGCCTCGACGGGAGCCTGCACGTGCGGGTGCACGGCGCCGTCCGCGCCGATCTCCACGATCAGTGCGACGGGTGACTGGCACTCGGGCACCGGCTCGAGCAGCGCCGGGTCGTCGTGGTACCGCTCCGGCATCTCGGGAAGCTCGTCGGAGAACTCGAGCAGCAGCTGCAGTCGGTCGCGCTCGCCGACCGAGCGGAAGTCCTCCGCGGTCTCGCGCAGGGCCCGGGGCAGCGTGTCGGGGATCTCGTCGGAGGGGGTGCGTTCGGTGGCGGACATGGCGCCCAGTCTATGCGCGCGACCGGGCGCCACGCCCACGGGTCAGCGCGCCGGCCACGTGCCGGGCTCGGCGCCGGTGACGATCGGCACGCGCACGAGCGACCCCCACTCCGTCCACGAGCCGTCGTAGTTGCGCACGTGCTCGAAACCGAGCAGGAAGATGAGCACGAACCACGTCAGGCTCGACCGCTCGCCGATGCGGCAGTACGTGATCGTGGGGGTGTGCGGGTCGAGGCCGGCCTCGCCCTCGTAGATCGCGCGCAGCTCCTCCACCGAGCGGAACGTGCCGTCCTCGTTCACGGCGCGCGCCCACGGCACGCTGTGCGCGGTCGGGATGTGCCCGCCGCGCAGCGCGCCCTCCTCCGGGTAATCGGGCATGTGGGTGCGCTCGCCGGTGTACTCCTGCGGCGAGCGCACATCCACGAGCGGCTCGTGACCGATCGCGGCGAGCACGTCGTCGCGCAGAGCCCGGATCGGCGTGTCCACCCGCTCGACGACGGGGTACTCGGTGCGGGGGCGCACGGTGGCCTCGCGGGTCGTCTCGCGGCCCTCGGCGAGCCACTTCGCCCGGCCGCCGTCCATCAGCCGCACGTCGCGGTGTCCGAACAGGGTGAACACCCACAGCGCGTAGGCAGCCCACCAGTTGCTCTTGTCGCCGTAGACGACGATCGTGTCGTCCCGCGCGATGCCGCGCTCGCTGAGCAGCCGGGCGAAGCCCTCGCCGTCCAGGTAGTCGCGCACGACCGGGTCGTTGAGGTCGGTGTGCCAGTCGATCTTCACCGCCCCGGGGATGTGCCCGGTCTCGTACAGCAGCACGTCCTCGTCGCTCTCGACGATGACGACGCCGGGGTCGGCGCGGTGCGCGGCGACCCAGTCGGTGCTCACCAGGCGCTCGGGGTGCGCGTACTGCTGGAAACGGGGGTCGGTGTCTGCTGCGACCGTCATGCGGGCTGCTCCTTCATCGTTGGTCTGGGACCGGCCGGTCCGGTGCTTCGGAGGGGCGGGGTCGCGCACGCGAGCGGGCACGTCGCGCCGTCGACCGGCCAGTCTACGAGCGTAGCGAGGAGCCGGGCGCAGGGGGAGGGGCCTGTCACACTTCGTCGCAATCCGGCCGTGCCCGGTCATGCTCGGGTAGACAGGCCTGAGCAGGTCCGTGGACGTGCCACTCTGCCACGTCGCGGGGGCGCGGGCCTGCCGTCGAGTCCCTGGCACGAGCGGGCCAGCCGGCTGCTGCCCCGCGGCGGCAGCCCGGTCGTCACCTTCGAGGTGGCCGGCGCGCTCGCCGCCGGTGGGATGCCGGCCGCGAGACGGCAGAGGCGGGAGCGAGAGGAGTCACGATGAGCGCACAGCGGTGTCCACGACCAGCCGAGGTCGCGCGGGTCTGTCCCGTCGCGACGTGCCCGCACCCCACCCACCTCGAACAGGGAGACCTCGCAACCTCATGGCCTTTGCATCGAATGCGACCGAGCTCATCGGCGGCACGCCGCTGGTGCGCCTCAACCGCGTCGCGGTGGACGTGCCCGCGACCGTCCTGGCGAAACTCGAATACCTCAACCCCGGTGGCTCCTCGAAAGACCGCATCGCCGCACGCATGGTCGAAGCCGCCGAGGCCGACGGTTCGCTGCGCCCGGGCGGCACGATCGTCGAGCCGACCTCCGGCAACACCGGCGTCGGCCTCGCCCTCGTCGCTCAGCAGCGCGGTTACCGCGCGATCTTCGTGCTGCCGGACAAGGTCAGCCGCGACAAGATCCGCGTGCTCGGCGCGTACGGCGCCCAGGTCGTCGTGACCCCCGCCGACGTCGCCCCGGACGACCCCCGCTCGTACTACTCGGTCGCCGACCGGCTCGTCGAGGGCATCCCCGGCGCCTGGCAGCCGAACCAGTACGCCAACCCGAATGCGCCGGCCAGCCACTATGCCACCACCGGCCCGGAGATCTGGGCGGCGACGGAGGGGCGCATCACCCACTTCATCGCCGGCATCGGCACCGGAGGCACGATCACCGGAACCGGCCACTACCTCAAAGAGGTCTCCGGCGGCCGCGTGCAGGTCATCGGCGTCGACCCCGCCGGCTCGATCTACTCCGACCCGAACGACGTGCACGGCTACGCCGTCGAGGGAGTCGGCGAGGACTTCTACCCGGAGGTCTACGACCGCGACCTGCCCGACCGCATCGAGCAGGTCGACGACCACGACGCATTCGTGATGACCCGCCGACTCGCCTGCGAGGAGGGGCTGCTCGTCGGCGGCTCCTCGGGCATGGCCGTGCAGGGGGCGCTGCGTGCGCTCGCGGATGCGGGCCCGGACGCCCTGGCCGTCGTGCTGCTGCCGGACGGCGGCCGCGGCTACATCGGCACGGTCTTCGACGACGACTGGCTCACCGCGCACGGACTGGCCAGCGTGACCGAGGACGCCCCGCTGCCGGACGACACCGCACTGCAGCCGCTGACCGGCCTCGCCGACCCGGGCGCCACGAGCGGAACCACGGCATCCGCCGGCTCAGCCGATGACATGGGCGCGGCCTCCGGCACCGCAACAGACACAGCCACAGCACAGGACGCGCGGCGTACGCCGCGGAAGGAGACGACACGATGACCGACCAGCAGCTCGATGCCGTGGAGCGGGGCTTCGCGACCCGGGCGATCCACGTCGGGCAGGCGCCCGACCCGGTCACCGGCGACGTCATTCCCCCGATCCACCTGTCGACCACCTACGCACAGGACGGCGTCGGCCGACTGCGCGCCGGCTACGACTACTCCCGCAGCGGCAACCCCACCCGTGACCGGCTGCAGGAGGCGCTCGCCTCCCTCGAGGGCGCGACCCACGCGTTCTCGTTCGCCAGCGGCCTCGCTGCGGAGGACGCCCTGCTGCGCTCGGTGCTGCACCCCGGCGAGCGGATCGTGCTCGGTGGCGACGCGTACGGCGGGACGTTCCGGCTCATCGACCGGGTGCTGCGCCCCTGGGGCGTGGAGCCGACCCCGGTCGACCTCACGGACGCGGACGCCGCGGCCGCGCACATCCGTGACATCCGCCCCCGCGTGGTGTGGGCCGAGACGCCGAGCAACCCGCTGCTCGGCATCGTCGACATCGCCCGGATCGCCGACGTCGCCCACGAGGTCGGCGCACTGCTCGTCGTCGACAACACCTTCGCCACTCCGTACGCACAGCAGCCGCTCGCCTGGGGCGCCGACGTCGTGCTCCACTCGACCACCAAGTACCTGGGCGGGCACTCCGACGTCGTCGGCGGTGCAGTGATCACCTCCGACGACGCGATCGCCGAGCAGGTCGGGTTCATGCAGAATGCCGCCGGAGCCGTGTCGAGCCCGTTCGACGCGTGGCTGACGCACCGGGGGCTGAAGACCCTGGCGCTGCGGGTGCGGCAGCACTCGGCCAGCGCCCAGACGATCGCCGAGCACCTCGTCGGCCACCCGGCCATCGCGCGCGTGCACTACCCGGGGCTCGCCTCGCATCCGGGGCACGCGATCGCCGCCCGCCAGCAGCGGGTCTTCGGCGGGATGCTCTCCGTCGAGCTCGCCGGTGGGGAGGCGGCCGCGCAGGCCTTCGTCGGCCGCACCGCCCTGTTCACCCTGGCCGAGTCGCTCGGCGGGGTGGAGTCGCTCATCGAGCTGCCGGCGGCGATGACGCACGCGTCCGTGCAGGGCACCGCCCTGCAGGTGCCGGCAGCGCTCGTGCGCATCTCCGTCGGGCTCGAGGAGGTCGACGACCTCATCGCTGACCTTGACCAGGTGCTCGACTGGATCGACGCCTGACCGCCGCGGCGCCGCGCTCCCCGGGGCCGGCGCCGCACCACCGCGCCACGAACCCCCAGCCTGCAGGAACGAGGAGACCATGACCCTGCTTGATGACGCCGGCACCGCCGGGATCACCATCATCCACGAGAACCCGGAGTGGATCCCGCCGTTCGCGGAGGCCTTCGCGCGCGCCGGGGTGCCCTTCGACGA
This sequence comes from Pseudoclavibacter caeni, assembly GCF_008831125.1. Lineage (GTDB taxonomy): Bacteria > Actinomycetota > Actinomycetes > Actinomycetales > Microbacteriaceae > Pseudoclavibacter_A > Pseudoclavibacter_A caeni. The sequence goes on from NZ_WBKA01000001.1 coordinate 545,445, forward strand.
GTGGGTGCTCACCGAGGGGTCGATCGCCCTCGACCGCGAGCCGCCCGAGGGCGTGTACTGGTCCAGACTGAGCGCCTCGTCGCATGCCCGCGGTCACCAGCACGCCAAGGAGTATGGCCGCGCGGTGCTCGCCTGGCTGGAGTCGTACGGCCGGCGCGTCGTCAACGGCAGCCCGGTGCTCGAGCTTGAGGTGAGCAAGGTGCGCCAGTACCGCGAGCTCGCCCGCGCGGGCTTCCGGGTTCCCCACACGGTCGCCGTGTTCGGCACAGACGATCTGCTCGAGCGGGCCGCGGCGCTGCCCGCCCCGTTCATCACGAAACACAACCAGGGCGGCAAAGGCCTCGGCGTGCAGCGCTTCGACTCGCACGAGGAGTTCGAGCGATACGTGCGCTCGGCCGAGTTCGAGGAGCCCGCCGACGGCATCACGCTGCTGCAGGAGTACGTGCGCTCCGCCAAGCCGTTCATCACCCGCGCCGAGTTCATCGGCGGCCGTTTCCACTACGCGGTGCGCGTGGACACGTCGGCCGGTTCGTTCCAGCTGTGCCCGGCGGACGCGTGCGCCCTGCCCGGCGCCGCGGGCACGGACGACCAGGCCCAGCCGTCCGCCGACGTGCTGCCCGAGCTCGCCGGGGCCGCCTGCGAGATCCCCGCCCGGGCCGGGACGTTCACCGTGCGCGAGGAGATCACCGCGGAGCATCCGCTCGTGCGCCGGCTCAAGGCCTTCCTCGCCGACCACCACGTCGAGATCGCCGGCGTCGAGTTCATCGAGACGGCGGACGGCGAGACAGTTGTCTACGACATCAACACCAACACCAACTACAACAGCGCGGTCGAGGCGACCGCGCCCCAGCGTGCGGCCGACCGGGTCGTGGCGTTCCTCTCGCGCACCGCGCGGGAGGTCGAGGCAGAGAGAGGGAGACGCGCATGAGATTCGGATACTGGACACCGGTCTTCAACGGCTGGCTGCGCAACATCGAGGACGAGCAGACCCCGCTGGCCTGGGAGCACCTGCGCGACATCGCGCAGCGGGCCGAGCAGATCGGCTACGACCTCACGCTCGTGCCCGAGCTGTACCTGAACGACATCAAGGGCCCCGACGGCCCCACGTTCGACGCGTGGGCGACGGCGACCGCCCTCGCCGCGGCGACCGAGCGGCTGGAGATCCTCGCCGCCATCCGCCCGAGCTACCACCCGGTCGCTCTGACCGCAAAGGAGATCACCACCATCCAGGCGATCGCCCACGGCCGGTTCAGCATCAACGTCGTCTCCGCCTGGTGGGCCGAGGAGGCCCGCCAGTACGGCATTGCCTTCAAGGACCATGACCAGCGGTACGCGGTCACGCAGGAGTACGTCGAGGTGCTCAAGGGCCTCTGGCGCGAGACCCCCTACACCCACCACGGCCGGTTCTTCGACTTCGAGGGCACGCACCTGGAACCGAAGCCCGAGCATGAGCCGCTCATCTACGCCGGCGGCGAGAGCGAGGCCGGCCGCGAGGCGATCGCCCACTTCGCCGACGCATACCTCGTACACGGCGGCACCCCGGAAGAGGTGCGCACGAAGATCCAGGACCTCAAGCACCGCCGCGAGGCCGCCGGTCGCGAGCCGTTCCAGCGGTTCGGCATGGCCGCCTACGTGATCGTGCGCGACACGGAGGAGGAGGCACGGGCCGAGCTCGACCGGATCACCACGATCCAGCCGGGCGCCGCCTACGACTCCTACCGCGACTTCGTCACCAAGTCACAGCTCGACACCGAGGTGAGCCTGCGCGACTACTCCGTGTCGAACCGCGGCCTGCGCCCGAACTTCATCGGCACGCCCGAGCAGGTCGCCGCGCGCATCCGCGCGTTCGAGGACGCAGGGGTCGGCACCCTGCTCGTCCAGGCCTCACCCGTGCTGCCGGAGCTCGAGCGCATCGCCGAGCAGGTCATCCCGCTCGTCAACGGCCGCTGATCGCAGGCTGCGCCCGGCAGCATGACCCCCGGCCTCTCCACGGAGCCGGTCGGGCGTCGTCGTGCCCGGCTCAGGCCGGTTCGCCCGCGGCGTCCGCGCCGCCCAGCACCAGCTCGGCCAGCGCGTCCGCCGTCAGCCGCACCGAGTCGACGTCGACCCGCTCGTCGATGCCGTGCAGGCGCTCGCGGAAGTCGGCCAGCCCGAGCCGGCGGGAGAACAGCCCGAACCCGTAGACGTGCGTGCCCCGGGGGCGCAGGAACCGGCCGTCGCTGCCGCCGGGGCCGATCGAGTATGCGGGCACGGCGTCCGGGTGCCGGCGCCGGAACACCCGGGTGATCGCGCGGCACAGCGCCGTGTCGACCGGCGAGGTGCTGCCCGCGTCGAACTGGTCACCCGTGACGGTGACGAGGTCGTGCCACGGGGCGAGGAGCCCGGCGAGCAGCGCGGCCACGTCGTCCGCGGTCTGACCGGGCAGCACCCGGATGTCCAGGTCGATCGTCGCGCTGCCCGGGATCACGTTGCGCTTCTCACCGGCGCGGACGATGTCGGGCGACACGGTCATGCGGGTGAGCGCGTGGCCGAGCGGGGCGAGCGGGCCGAGCGCCGGCAGCGCCGCGTCGAGGGTGGCGGGGTCGAGCAGGCGGGCGGTCGTCTGTGGGCCGAGTCGCAGCCCGTGCACGAGGCTCTCCCAGTGCGGCAGGATCGTCACCGGGGCCGGGGCGCGCAGCACGTGCAGCACGATCTCGGCGGCGATGCCGGCCGCGTTGCGGGCTCCGCGCGGCACCGAGCCGTGCCCGGGCACCCCGCGCACGTGCACCCGCCGGGGCGCGCTGCCCTTCTCACCGATGCCGAGCGTGATGCCGGAGTCGGCGCGCGCCGGGTCGAGCAGCACGCCGCCCTGCTCGGTGAGCGCGTCGTCCACCGCCAGCAGGTCGGGGCGGTGGGCCATGATCCACTCGACGCCGAGGCCGCCGCCGGCCTCCTCGTCGGCGACCACGGCGAGCACCAGATCGCCGGCCGGACGCGGGTCGGCGAGCACCGCCTGCCGGAACACGGCGACCATCGCGGCGGTGAGCGTGAGCATGTCGACGGTGCCGCGGCCCCAGATCTCGCCGTCGGCGACGTCCGCGTCGAAGGGCGGGTGCGTCCACCGGCTCGCGTCGGCCGGCACGACGTCCAGATGCCCCAGCAGGGCGAGCGAGCGGGCGTGCGGATCCGTGCCGCGCAGCCGGGCGATCAGCGAGGTGCGCCCCGCATGCGGCTCGACGATCTCGGCGGTGACGTCCGGGTGCTCGAGGGCCGTGCCCAAGAACGCCTGCACCACGCGCACCGCCGCGAGCTCCTGGCCGGAGTCGGGGGTGCCGTCGTTGACGCACGCCGTGCGCACGAGCCGGCGCAGCAGCGCGACGGTGTCGTCCGCGAGGCGCGTGCGGTCGGGTGGCAGGGGAGTGCGGGCGGCGGCGTGCAGGGGGTCCATGCCATCCCACGATACCGGCCGGTGTGCGATACCGAGGTGGGGATGCACGCGGGGCTGGTCGAGCGGGGGCTGGCCTGTGGACAGCCGTCTCTGCGCCACCGTCTTCGTGCGCGACCACGTTCGCGCCAGTGGGTGGCGCATGCCCGGTCGTGGCGGCAGCGGGCGGCGCAGAAGTGGCTGCTGGCCCTGTCGGAGTGGGGCATGCCGGTGCAGGAGTCCCCGCCATCCCGCCAGACGGTGGCCCGCGCGGCACGAGCGAGCCCGGCCACTGTACACGGTGGACTGTCGGCTCGGCTTCGGCTGTGCCTACAGTGGGCTCGGGCGTCGCCGATGACGCGCGGCGTCGTCCCCGGAGAAGTCGTCACCGAGACCACCCCGAGACCACACAGGAGGTCCGCATGTCCATTGCCACAGTCAACCCGGCGACCGGAGCGACGGAGCGCACGTTCGATGAGATCGACGACGCCGAGCTCGAGCGCCGTCTGCAGGTCGCCCACGACGCCTGGCTCGCCCATCGTCGCACCGGCTTCGCGGAGCGGGCCGAGAGGATCAACAGGGCCGCCGACCTGCTCGACGCCGATGCCGATTCGCTCGGCCGCACGATCACCGCCGAGATGGGCAAGACGTACGCCCAGGCGAAGGCCGAGGTGCACAAGTCGGCGCGTGCGCTGCGCTTCTACGCCGAGAACGCCGAGCGCTTCCTCGCCCCACAGCCGCTGCCGGATCCCTCGGTCGTCGACGCGAAGCAGGCCTACGCGATCTTCCAGCCGATCGGCCCGGTGCTCGCCGTCATGCCGTGGAACTTCCCGGTCTGGCAGGTCATCCGCTTCGCCGCACCGGCGATCATGGCCGGCAACGTCGGCCTGCTCAAGCACGCCTCGAACGTGCCCCAGACCGCGCTGTACATCCAGGATCTCTTCACCCGAGCCGGGTTCCCGGAGGGTGTGTTCCAGACCCTGCTGATCTCGTCGCGCCGCGTCGAGAAGGTCATCCGCGACCCGCGCGTCGCCGCGGTCACGCTCACCGGCAGCGAGCCGGCCGGGCGCTCCGTGTCGTCCATCGCCGCCGACGAGATCAAGAAGAGCGTGCTCGAGCTCGGCGGGTCCGACCCATTCGTCGTGCTGCCCTCCGCCGACCTCGACGAGGCGGTGAAGGTCGGCGTGGCCGCACGCATGTCGAACAACGGCCAGGCGTGCATCAACGCGAAACGCTTCATCGTGCACGCCGATGTCTATGACGCGTTCGTGGAGAAGTTCCTCGCCCGCGTCGCGGCGCTGAAGGTCGGCGACCCGATGGAGGACGGCGTGGACGTCGGACCGCTGTCCTCCGAGGGTGCCCGCCGCGACCTGCTCGGTCTCGTCGACGACGCCACCGCCCACGGCGCCACGGTGCTCGCCGGCGGCCACGCGATGGACCGGCCCGGCTGGTACGTCGAGCCCACGGTCGTCTCGGGGATCACCAAGGACGCCCGCCTCTACTACGAGGAGGCCTTCGGGCCGGTCGCATCGGTGTACCGTGTCGCCGACATCGACGAGGCGATCGAGCTGGCCAACGACACGCCGTTCGGTCTCGGCGCCGTCGCCTGGACGAACGACCCGGCTGAGCAGCAGCGCATGGTCACCGAGCTCGAGGCGGGCACCGTCGTCATCAACGGCTCGACGATCTCGTACCAGGAGATGCCGTTCGGCGGGCACAAGCGCTCGGGCTTCGGCCGTGAGCTCGCCGCCGAGGGCATCCGCGAGTTCATGAACCTCAAGTCGGTGCGCATCTGCTGAGGCCGGTGCCGCTGATGGCGGGGCGTCGGGGCTGCTGGCGGCTGAGCAGCTGATGGCGACCTACTGGCGGCAGGGTGCTCCAGCGGCTGTGCGGTCGCAGCCGGCATCGTGAGGGGCGCGTCCATCCGGGCGCGCCCCTCGTCGTCTGCGGGTGAGGGACGGGTGTCGCGATGCGGATTCACCGTTTACGTCTGGATCCAGCGGGATGCGGTGGTCTGCTGCTGAATCGGTGGCGATCTGCTGAATCGGTGACGGCGGCCCCCTCAGGCGGCCGCGGATGACGCCGAGCGGCCTCAGGCTGCCTCAGATGGCGGCTGGCGACGGATGACGGCGATGGCGGGGCCCGGGTGCGACTCCGCAGGCCCCGGACGACGCCCCACGGCGCTCCCGACGGCCCGTGCCGTCACAGTCGCTCTGATCCCGGCCGCGTTCGCGGGGTTGAGTAGGCTGGGCGGGTGACCGAGACCCAGGCCGAGAACCAGGACCACCCGCTGCGCATCCTCATCGGCTGCGACACGTTCGCGCCGGACGTCAACGGGGCCGCCCGCTTCACCGAGCGGCTCGCGGCGGGGCTCGTGCAGCGCGGGCATGATGTCCACATCGTCGCTCCGGCGACGTCCCGCCGCACCGCGGGCGTGTTCACCGAGGTCATCGAGGGCGAGCCGATGACGGTGCATCGCCTGCCCTCCTGGCGGTGGTACCCGCACGACTGGCTGCGCTTCGTGTGGCCGTTCACGATCCGCCGACGCGCCAGGGCCGTGCTCGATGACGTTCACCCCGACGTCGTGCACTTCCAGTCGTTCATCGTGGTGGGGCGCGGGCTGTCGATCGAGGCGCACGCCCGCGGCATCCGCGTGATCGGCACCAACCATTTCATGCCCGAGAACGGCGTCGAGTTCACCGGGCTGCCGGAGTCGCTCAACCGTCGGCTGATCGCCGGGGTGTGGAACGAGGCGCGCAAGGTGTTCGCGCTCGCCCAGGCGGTGACCACGCCGACCCAGCGCGCCGCCGACTATCTGGAGCGCTGCACCGGGCTGCACGGCGTCATCCCCGTCAGCTGCGGCATCCGTGCCTCCGACTACCGGCCGCGGCTGGTCGACGCCGATCCCGGGCCCGGCCAGCACATCGTGTTCGTCGGCCGCATCACCGACGAGAAGCAGATCGACGTGGCCATCCGCGCGTTCGCCCGGCTCGACCCCGCGCTCGACGCGCGGTTCGACGTCGTCGGCGGGGGCGACCAGCTCGGGCGGCTGCGTCGGCTGGTCGACGAGCTCGGGGTCGCCGGCCGGGTGCGGTTCCTCGGCCGGGTCGACGACGACGTGCTGCGCGAGGTGCTCAGTGCCGGCAGTGTGTTCGTGATGCCCTCGGTCGCCGAGCTGCAGTCGATCGCGACGATGGAGGCGATGGCCTCGGGCCTGCCCGTCGTCGCGGCCGATGCGATGGCCCTGCCGCATCTCGTGCATGACGGCGAGAACGGGCGGTTGTTCCCGCCCGGGGATGATCAGGCGCTCGCCGAGCGGCTCACCGAGGTGCTGCGCCAGGATCGCGCCGCCCGCCGCCGCATGCAGCAGGCCTCGCTCGACGGCGTGCGCGTGCACGACATCGACCGCACGCTCGACGTGTTCGAGCGGCTCTACCGCGGCCTGCCGCCGCACCCGGCCGAGGCGGTCGCTGGCGCGCCGGCCGGAGAGACGGCGGACGCTCCGGGCGCGTCCGCGGGGGAGGCCGGGGACGCCTCGGCCGCCCTCGCGCGGGAGGCGCGCGGCGCATGAGGCTCGGCTTCGACGCCCGGTACATTCGCACCGACCACCACGATGGCATCAGCCGCTTCTCGACCGAGCTCGCGGCGGCGGTGTGGGACGAGGCGGGCCGCCGCCCGGACGACGAGGTCGTGTTCCTCATCCACGACCCGGCCCAGCGGGCGCTGTTGCCCGCGGGCGTGCCGACGCTCATGCTGCACGCGCCGACCTCGTGGCGTGAGCCGTTCGCGTCGCTGCGGGTGCGCGATGCCGGGTTCGACGCCGTGTTCTCGCCGATGCAGACGTTCGGGTCGTTCGGCCACCGTGGTCGGTTCCGGCTCGTGCTCAGCCTGCACGACCTCATCTACTACCGGCACCGCACCCCGCCGCGTGAGCTCGCCTGGCCGATCCGCCTCGGCTGGCGGCTGTTCTACCTGACCAGGCTGCCCCAGCGGCTCACCCTCGACGCGGCGGACGCCGTGGTCACCGTGAGCGAGACCAGCCGCCGGCAGATCGCGCAGGCCCGGCTCACCCGCCGCCCGCTGTGGGTGGTCGCGAATGCCCCGCAGGCCACGGGCACGCGCGCGGATCGGTCGGTCTGGTCCGAGACCGCCCCGCTCGACCTCGTCTACATGGGCTCGTTCATGGGGTACAAGGACGTCGAGACGCTCGTGCGCGCGCAGCGCAGGCTGGGGGAGGCGACCCGGCTGCACCTGCTGTCGCGCATCTCGCCCGAGCGGGAGCGCGAGCTCGCCCGGCTGGCCGGCGGGGCGGACGTCGTGTTCCACCACGGGGTGAGCGACGCGGTGTACACGCGGCTGCTCACCGGCAACGCCCTGCTCGTCACGGCGAGCCGTGACGAGGGGTACGGGCTGCCGATCGCCGAGGCACTCGCACTCGGCACCCCGGCGGTGGTCACCGATCTCGAGATCTTCCACGAGGTCGCCGGCGACGGCGCCCGTTACGCGCCGGCCGGCGACGACGCCGCGTTCGCGCAGGCGATCCGGTCGCTGCGCCCGGTGGCGACACGGCGGCGGCTCGCGGACGCGGGTCTCGCCCGGATGGCCCGGCACACTTGGCGGGACTCGGCGGTCACCCTGCTCGACCGGCTCGAGGAGCTCACCGCGACGCCGCCGCGCGCCGCACGAGCACGTCGGTGATCCGCGCGACGATGGCCATGACCGCGGCGATCGCGCCGGTGGCCGTCGCCGCGACCTGCAGTGGCATGGCCAGGGATGTCATGAGCGGCTCGGCCGCCGACCCCAGCTGATCGGTCAGCAGCTGCGCGACCGCCCAGCCGCCGCCGCGGGCGAGCGCGAATGTGACCGCCGCGGCCACGACGAGCCACACGCCGGTGCGGGCGAGCGCGCGCAGTCGGCGGCCGGCGAGCAGCACGCCGAGCAGGATCGCCGCGGCCGTGCCGATCGCGAGCGGGTCGGCTGCCCGGTCCACGGCCTGCACGGCGGGGGCGAGCCGGTCGAGGGCGCCGTCGGGGCCGACGGCCACGGTGACCGTTGTGTCGGGCAGTGCGTCGCCGAGGTTCGCGCTCAGCGCGGTCAGCGCCTGGCGCACGGGGTCGAGCAGCGGGGAGACGTCGATGACGATCCGGCCGGCCGTGTCGGTCGCGTCGGTCGACGCGGTGCCGCGCATCCGGTCGACGTTCGTGTCATGTGTGGCCGCGAGCAACGACTGCCAGGTTTGCCGGCCGGTGTCGGAGGAGAGCGTCTGATCGATCGCCTGGCGCACGGTCTGCTTCACCTGCGGGGCGAGGATCGCGCGCGCCTGCTCGGGCAGCTGCACATGGTCGGTGATGGCCGCCGCGGCCTTCTGCGCGACGGCGTCGCGCACCTGGTCGTCGTCGACGACGCCGACGTTGTCGTCCACGAATGCCTGCGTGTTGAGCAGGTGGTGCTCGGCCCACCAGCCGGTGAGCGCGAGCGGTGTGGCGAGCACGGCGAGCACGAGCAGGATGCCCGAGACGACGCTCGCGACGCGGCCGAGCGGGCCCCGGTGGCCGGTGCCGTCCGAGGCGGGGGCGCCGTCGCGTCCGCCGCCCGTGCCGCCGCGCCTGTCGCGTCGGGCCCGCCGGTCTGCGGCGTCCTGCTCGCGCACGAGCTCGTCGAAGCTCACCGTCTGGTCATGTCGTGACATCGGCTTGGTCTCCTCCCGGCCGTGCGCGGGTGCGACAGGCCATGCGAACCATTCTGCCCCGTCCGCGCACCCGGGGTCTGCGCCCCCGCCGGGCGCCGGCCCCGGGCGATCGGCGTCGACGCTGCCATCGCGGCGCCTGCCCGTCCGGCATGCCGCGGGACGCCGGGCGCCGCCTGCTGCCAGGCCTTGTGCGACAAAGTTGAGTGGAATAGACTCAAGTCACATCATGTTGATGCAGATGCGAGTCGGAACGGGCCGCCTCTGGGTCGGATCCCGGTCCTGAGGCGGTGTGGGACGGCGCGCGGGTGTCCGCGGCGGCTCATGGCCGCGGCGCCGGTACGGTGGACGAGACGACAGGGCTCGCCACCGAGCGGCGGACGAGGCCAGGCTCGCCGCCGAGAAGGAGACAGCATGGCACAGCAGCAGGGACAGCAGCCTCAGCAGGAGGAGCAGAAGTCGGCCCTCGAGCAGTTCGGCACCGACCTGACCGAGCTCGCCCGGGAGGGGAAGCTCGACCCCGTCATCGGGCGTGACGCGGAGATCCGTCGGGTGTCGCAGGTGCTCACCCGGCGCACCAAGAACAACCCGGTGCTCATCGGCGAGCCCGGCGTCGGCAAGACGGCCGTCGTCGAGGGCCTCGCCCAGCGCATCGTGAAGGGGGATGTGCCCGACTCGCTGAAGGGCAAGCGGCTGATCTCCCTCGACCTCGGCGCGCTCGTCGCCGGGGCGAAGTACCGCGGTGAGTTCGAGGAGCGCCTGAAGAAGGTGCTCAAGGAGATCAAGGACGCCGGCGGCGAGATCATCACCTTCATCGACGAGATTCACACGCTCGTGGGCGCCGGCGCCGGTGACGGGCAGGATGCGGCGAACATGCTCAAGCCGATGCTCGCCCGCGGCGAGCTGCGGCTCGTCGGTGCGACCACCCTCAACGAGTACCGCGAGTACATCGAGAAGGACTCCGCGCTCGAGCGCCGGTTCCAGCAGGTCTACGTCGGCGAGCCGAGCGTGGAGGACACGGTCGCGATACTGCGCGGGCTGAAGGACACCTACGTGAACTTCCATGGCGTGCGGATCACTGATGGCGCGCTCGTCGCCGCTGCGACCCTCTCGAACCGCTACATCCCCGACCGGCAGCTGCCGGACAAGGCCATCGACCTGATGGACGAGGCGGCCAGCCGGCTGAAGATGGAGCAGGAGTCGAGTCCCGAGGAGATCGACGCGCTCAACCGCGAGATCGCCCGGCTGCGCATCGCCGAGGCCTCCCTGAAGAAGGAGAAGGATCCGGCCAGCCTCGAGCGGCTCAAGAAGGTGCAGCAGGAGCTCGCCCAGCAGGAGGAGCGGCTGGAGGGGCTGAAGCAGCGCTGGGAGTCCGAGCGCCAGGTGTTCCAGAACGCGAAGCAGCTGCGCGAGCAGAAGGCCGAGCTCGAGCAGGAGCGCGACCGGCTGCTGGCCGAGACCTACTCGAGCGGCACGAACGATCCTTCCGTCTGGAAGCGGCTGAGCGAGATCGAGGTCGAGACGAAGGGCATCGAGGATCGGCTCCAGCAGGCCGAGGCCGCGGAGCAGACTGCCGAGCGCAACGGCGAGCGGATGGTGTCGACGGAGGTGACCGAGGATGACATCGCCGAGGTCGTGGCCGCGTGGACGGGCATCCCCGTGGGCAAGCTGCTGCAGGGTGAGACCGAGAAGCTGCTGCATCTCGAGGACGAGCTCGGCAAGCGCCTGATCGGACAGAAGGACGCGGTGCACGCCGTGGCTGAGGCCGTGCGGCGCACCCGCGCCGGCATCGCCGACCCGAACCGGCCGACCGGCTCGTTCCTGTTCCTCGGCCCGACCGGCGTCGGCAAGACCGAGCTGGCCAAGGCGCTCGCGGAGTTCCTGTTCGACGACGAGCGGGCGATGGTCCGCATCGACATGTCCGAGTACGGCGAGAAGCACACCGTCTCGCGGCTCGTCGGCGCCCCCCCGGGCTACGTCGGCTACGAGCAGGGCGGTCAGCTGACCGAGGCGGTGCGGCGCAGGCCGTACTCCGTCGTCCTGCTCGACGAGGTCGAGAAGGCGCACCCGGATGTGTTCGACATCCTGCTGCAGGTGCTCGACGACGGCCGGCTCACCGACGGGCAGGGGCGCACGGTCGACTTCCGCAACACGATCCTGATCCTGACCTCGAACCTGGGCAGCCAGTTCCTGATCGACCAGTCGCTCGACGAGGCCACGAAGCGCGAGCGCGTGATGCAGGCCGTGCACCAGGCGTTCAAGCCCGAGTTCCTCAACCGGCTCGACGACATCGTGATCTTCAACGCGCTGACGAAGACCGAGCTGACGCAGATCGTGGATCTCTACGTGGCCCGGCTGGCGAAGCGGCTCGCCCCGCGCCGGCTGCAGCTGGCGGTCAGCACGGAGGCGAAGAGCTGGCTGGCGGACAAGGGCTACGACCCCGTCTATGGCGCGCGTCCGCTGCGGCGGCTCGTGCAGCGCGAGGTCGACGACCGGCTCGCCACGAAGCTGCTCTCCGGTGAGATCCGCGACGGGCAGAGCGTGCGCGTCACGGTGAACCCGGAGGACGACGGCCTGGAGGTCAACGCCGAGGGCATCGTGGAGGAGTGAACCGCGCGGGTTCGCGGTCGGGCTGCGGCTCGGTCGCGAGGCCCGCATCCATCGGGCATGCGACGGGGCGCGTCACCGGGAGACCGGGGACGCGCCCCGTCGTCGCGTGCGCGGGCGACGGCCCGCCCCGCGGGTGGCAGGACGGCCCGGGGCTGAGTCGCGTGGATGCGGCTGCGGCATCGGCGTGGGCTGCTCGTGGCAGGTGGACGGCGCCCGCCCGCAGATACCCCACCCGGGTATCTGGACTATACTGGTGGGTGTACACCAGAACGCGCGCGGTCACTGCGGGCCCTGCCTCGCGGCCGTTCGTATGGTCGTCGGAGTGGGCGCGCGGGCCTCGCGCGTCGCCGGCCTCCGGGGTCGCCGCCATGACGAGCAGGCTTGATCCGGGGCTCAGGCACAGCTCCCCGACCCGTTCGCGACAGCAGACCGACTCCGGCACCCAGAGCGCCGGACGTGACCCGTGAACGAGTCCCGGCGCGGCGTCTCGAACGCCGCAGGCCGACTCCGGCGCCGTCGCCACGCCATCGTCGGCGTGCGCGGACGCCGACCCATCCGACGCGGGTCATGCCGGCCCGGACCCCGTGACAGCCGCGGGGCGCACCAGGGCGGGCACCGGAGACCGGTCGTCAGGAGGACGCATGACGTCACCGGTCATCGAGGTCGAGCATCTGTACAAGGTGTTCGGCCGTCGCCCGCAGGAGGTGGTGCGCCGCATCACCGAGGGCGCCAGCCGCGACGAGCTGACCGCGCTGGGCACCGCCGCGGTCATCGACGCGAGCTTCACCGTCCAGTCGGGCGAGTTCTTCGTCGTGATGGGGCTCTCCGGCTCGGGCAAGTCCACGCTCATCCGGATGCTCAACGGGCTCAACACCCCCACCAGCGGCACCGTGCGCGTGTTCGGCCACGACCTGGCCGAGCTCTCGGCGCCCGAGCTGCGCCGGCTGCGGCAGCGGCGCGTCTCCATGGTGTTCCAGCACTTCGCGCTGCTGCCGAATCGCACCGTCCTCGAGAACGCCGCCTATGGTCTCGAGGTGCAGGGTGTCGACCTGGCCGAGCGCAGCCGACGCGCGCTCGAGGTGCTCGAGCGGGTCGGGCTGAAGGGCTGGGAGGCTCGGTTCCCCGGCGAGCTCTCCGGCGGCATGCAGCAGCGCGTCGGGCTCGCCCGGGCGCTCGCCGCCGACACTGACATCCTGCTCATGGACGAGGCGTTCAGCGCCCTCGACCCGCTCATCCGGCGTGAGATGCAGGAGCAGCTGCTCGACCTGCAGGCCGACCTCGCGAAGACGATCGTGTTCATCACCCATGACCTCAACGAGGCGATGTTCCTCGGCGACCGGGTCGCGGTGATGCGTGACGGGCGCATCGTGCAGCTCGGCACGCCCGAGGACATCCTCACCGACCCGGCCAACGACTACGTCGCCCGGTTCGTGCGGGACGTCGACCGGGCCCGGGTGCTCACCGCGCGCAGCGTCATGGAGCCGATCATGGCCCAGGTGCAGGTGACGAGCGGCCCCCGCACGGCCCTGCGCGTCATGCGTGAGCAGCAGGTGTCGTTCGCGTTCGTGCTCGACCGCGGCCGCCGCTACCGCGGCGTGGTCAGCGACCGCGACGTCACCCGGCTGATCAAGCAGGGCTCCAGCGATCTGGCGAGCATCGTGCAGCCGTCGCTCACCGTCGGCCCCGATGAGGTGCTTGCCGACCTGGTGCGCCCCTCGGTGATCTCCCGGCTGCCGCTCGGCGTCGTCGACGACCGGGGCCGCCTGCTCGGCGGCATCCCGCGCGCGACGCTGCTCGCGTCGATGTCGAGCGTGCCCGCCACCACGCAGGCCCTCGACGTGATCACTCCGGAGGCCCGCGAGCTCGCCGCCGGTGACACGCTCGTGCCTGAGGCGAAGGCCGCGCTCGCCGGGGCGCTCGCCGCGGACGGCCGTGGCGACGCGTCCGGCTCGCCCCACGCCTCTGACACTGCCACCGCAACGCCCGACACCAGCGCGGCTGCCGCCCCGGCCCCGCATGAGTCGTGCGCGGGCGGGGACGATGCCACACCCGCATCCGCCGCCGGGGGAGAGGAGACCCGCTGATGACCGTCGTCCATCCCACCGTGCTCGCCGCGGCCGCACAGGCCGCTGACGCCGACCCGATCGTGCGCATCCCGCTCGGCGACTGGGTCGCCGCGTTCATCGACTGGCTCACGAACACGCTCGGCTGGCTGTTCGCCGGCATCGGCGCCGTGTTCGAGGGGCTCTACGACGGGCTCGAGTGGCTGCTCGTCACCCCGCCGTTCTGGGTCGTGATCCTGCTGCTCTCGGCGCTCGCCTGGCGGGTGGCCACCTGGCGGCTCGGCCTGTTCTCGCTCGTCGGCCTGCTGCTCGTGCACGGCCTGAACCAGTGGACGAACGCGATGGACACCCTCGCGCTCGTCATCGTCGCAAGCCTCGTCGCCATCGTCATCGCGGTGCCGCTCGGGGTGCTTGCCGCGAAGTCCGACACGGCCTCGAAGGTCATCCGGCCGATCCTCGACTTCATGCAGACGATGCCCGCGTTCGTGTACCTGATCCCCGCGATCATCCTGTTCTCCGTGGGCGTCGTGCCCGGCATCGTCGCCGCAATCATCTTCGCGATGGCACCCGGCGTGCGGCTCACCGAGCTCGGCATCCGCGGGGTCGACGAGGAGGTCGTGGAGGCGGGCCGGTCGTTCGGCGCGTCGCCCTGGCGCATCCTCAAGCAGATCCAGCTGCCGCTCGCCCTGCCCTCGATCATGGCGGGCGTCAACCAGGTGATCATGCTGAGCCTGTCGATGGTGGTCATCGCCGCGATGGTCGGCGCCGCGGGCCTCGGCGCCCCGGTGGTGCAGAGCCTCAGCCGTGTGGACGTCGCCCTCGGCTTCGAGGCCGGCCTCTCCGTGGTCATCCTCGCCGTGTACCTCGACCGGGTCACCTCGGCGCTCGGCCGGCTCGCCGCGACGAGCGCGAGCCCCGAGACCGCGGCCGCGGCCGACGACGCCGATGCCGCGCAGACCGGCCGGGAACGCGTCGCCGCCGAGGAACAGGGGCGCCGACCCCGCCGCCGGGGCCGTCGCGGCCTCCTGACCGCGCTGGCCGGCGTGGCCGTGCTCGTCGTCGCGAGTGTGCTCAGCGGCGGGCTGCCCGGCGGGGCCGGCGGCCAGCGGACGGTGCGCATCGCCGTGATGAACGGCTGGGACGAGGGCGTGGCCGCCTCGTGGCTGTGGAAGGAGCAGCTGGAGGAGCACGGCTACCGGGTCGAGCTCACCGGCGTCGACCCGGCCGCCGCGTACACCGGGGTCGCCCAGGGCGACTTCGACGTCGTCCTCGACTCCTGGCTGCCCGAGACGCACCGCGACTACATCGAGCAGTACGGCGACCGGATGGTCGACCTCGGCGCCTGGAACGACGAGGCGAAGCTCACCATCGCCGTCAACGCGGATGCGCCGATCACCTCGCTCGACGAGCTCGCCACGAACGCCGACGCCTTCGGCGATCGGATCGTGGGCATCGAACCCGGCGCCGGCCTCACCCGCATCACGAACGAGCAGGTGATCCCCGACTACGGGCTCGAGGAGATGACCTACACCACCTCGTCGACGACCGCGATGCTCACCGAGCTGAAGAACGCCACGCAGAAGGGACAGAACATCGTCGTGACCCTGTGGAAGCCGCACTGGGCGTACGACGCGTTCCCGATCCGCGACCTCGAGGATCCCAAGGGCGCGCTGGGCGAGGCCGAGTCGATCCACAGCTTCGCCCGAATCGGGCTCGAGGACGACGACCCCGAGCTGTTCGGCTGGCTGCGGTCGTTCCGCATGGACACCGCCACGCTCTCGTCGCTCGAGAACGCGATGTTCAACAGCGGCGTGGACGGCACCGACTACGCCGAGCCTGTGCGGCGGTGGAGCGAGGAGCATGCCGACTACGTCGCGTCGCTGACCGACTGAGGCGCGGGCGGGCGCCGGCCGCTCAGCGCAGGTACCCGCCCGCCCACCGGTCGATCGCCGCGAACGCGGCCCGCCGCGGGGTGGGGCGCGAGAGGAACACGTCGTGCAGGGCGTCCTCGATGCGGGCGACGGTGACCACTGGGCCGAGCTGCAGCGCTCGGCGGGCGACGTCGTCGACGTCCAGCACACTGTCGCTGCGCAGCATCGCGTCACTCCAGGTGAGCTGCAGGGTGCTCGTCGCCGACAGCAGCGTGAGCACCGGCACCCGCACGTCCAGGCCCCGCGCCACCCGCGCGTGGCCGGCGAGCACCGCCTGCAGCCACACCGCGGGCATCGCGAAGCCCTCCGCGGCGCGCCACGACCGGTCGTAGTGCCACTGCCCCTGCTCGTCGGCGCTCACCGCGCGAGTGTAGAACCCCTGGTCGATCGAGGGCAGCACGAGCCGGGGGTCGACCCGCGCCTGCAGCCCGATCACCGGGGCGAGCATCTGGCGGCCGAGCGAGCGGGTCTGCAGTTCGAGCCACGGGCTGTTCAACAGCAGCGCCTGCGCCCGGCCGGGATGTCGGTCGGCCCACAGCGAGAGGGTCAGCCCGCCGGTGGAGTGCCCGAGGAGCATGAGCCGGCGCTGCTCGGGTGCGCGGCCGAGCAGCCCGGTGAGCGCGCGGGACGCCTCGACGGGCAGCTCACCGGCCGAGCGGTGGTCGTCGGCGGCGATCGCCTCCAGCGCGGCGGCGATGTCGGCGTCGTAGTCGGTGAGATCGGCGATGAGCCCCGGGGTCTGCCCCGGGCGCAGGCTGCGACCGTACTTGCGCAGGTCGAGCGCGTAGAATCGGGCGCCCCGGGCGGTGAACCAGGCGGCCACGTGCCGCTGGAAGAAGTAGTCGTTCCAGCCGTGCACGTACAGCACGTCCCAGCCGCGCAGATCCGTGCCGCGCGGCCGCCACGTCCACCGGGCGGGCGGGCGGTGCCGCACCAGCGTGGCCACGACGTCCCCCTCGGCGTCGACGCCGAGCGGCAGGGTGCGGCGCTCGAACCCCTCGCCGAGCACATCGGGATGCCACCGGCCGTCCGCCGGCGCCGGTCGCCAGCCGGGTGCGGGCGTCCACCCGCGGGCGGCGTCGGCGTGGCCGCGCCGGGGCGCGACGGCCGCGCCGTCGGGCGGGGGTGTGGGTCGCAGGGCCATGCGGCGATTATCGCATCGCACCGGCACGCGCCGCGGGCCGGGCGGGACGCGCGTGCGTCGCGCGCGGCGGGTGGGGCGCGGACGGTCGACCGGCGGAGGACGACATGTGACGGCGACGATTGGCCCAGTGCCGGCGGGCGTCGCTAGAGTGACCGTGTGACCGTGACCACCAGCATCCCCGTCCGCGTGCTCGGTCTCGCCCCTGACCTCGTCGACTACCGTGAGGCGCTCGAGCTGCAGCAGCGCACCGCGGCCGCCGTCGCCGCCGGCGAGACGCGAGGCGACGTGTTCCTGCTCGAGCATCCGCCGGTGTACACCGCCGGCCGCCGGGCCGACCCGGCCGAATACCCCGTCGACGGCACCCCCGTCGTGCCCGTCGACCGGGGCGGCAAGGTCACCTGGCACGGCCCCGGCCAGCTCGTCGGCTACCCCGTGTTCGAGCTGCGCGAGCACCTGCGGCTCGTGCCCTACGTGCGCCGCATCGAGCAGGCGCTCATCGACGCGCTCGCCGACGTGGGCGTCGAGGCGTTCCGGGTCGAGAAGCGCACGGGCGTGTGGGTGAACACTGGCCGGCCGTTCGACGAGAAGATCGCGCAGATCGGCATTCACGCGAAGCGCGGCATCACCACGCACGGCTTCGCGCTCAACTGCAGCACCGACAACGCCGTGTTCACCGGTTTCGTGCCGTGCGGCATCACGGACGCAGGGGTCACCAGCATCTCAGCGGTGCTCGGCCGCGACGTCGCCCCGGCCGACATGGTCCCCGTGCTCACCCCGTATCTGGAGCGCCTGATCGAGGAGGTCGCCGTCGCATGAGCCAGCCCCAGGAGACCGAGCGCCGCGTCGACGGCGAGACGACCACGCCATCCGCGCCCGCTGCCGGCGGACGGCCCACGCGGGGCGGGCTGCACACGCTGCGGCCCCAGCCCGAGGGGCGCCGCCTGCTGCGCGTCGAGCGCCACAACGCCGAGACCCCCATCGAGCGCAAGCCGCCGTGGATCAAGACCCGCGCGCGGCTCGGGCCCGACTACCGGCAGCTGCACGGCCTCGTGAAGACCGAGGGCCTGCACACCGTGTGTCAGGAGGCCGGCTGCCCCAACATCTTCGAGTGCTGGGAGGACCGCGAGGCGACGTTCCTCATCGGCGGGGCGATCTGCACCCGTCGGTGCGACTTCTGCGACATCGGCTCGGGCAAGCCCGAGCCGCTCGACCCGGATGAGCCTCGGCGCGTCGGCGAGTCGGTGGCGCGGATGGGGCTGCGGTACGCGACGATCACCGGCGTCACCCGCGACGACCTGCCCGATGACGGGGCGTGGCTGTACGCCGAGACGATCCGGCAGATCCACGCGCAGAACCCGGGCACGGGTGTCGAGGTGCTCGCGGACGACCTGCGTGGCGACCACGACCGGCTGCAGGTGGTCTTCGACGCGCAGCCGGAGGTGTTCGCCCACAACCTGGAGACCGTGCCGCGCATCTTCAAGCGCATCCGTCCCGCCTTTCGCTACGAGCGGTCGCTCGACGTGATCACCCAGGCGCGTGACGCGGGCATGATCACGAAGTCGAACCTCATCCTCGGCATGGGCGAGACGCGTGCCGAGGTGTCGCAGGCGATGCGCGACCTGCGCGACGCCGGGTGCGACATCCTCACGATCACCCAGTACCTGCGGCCCTCGAAGCTGCATCACCCGATCGACCGGTGGGTGCGGCCGGAGGAGTTCGTGGAGCTGAAGGCCGAGGCCGAGGCGCTCGGGTTCCCGGGCGTGCTCGCCGGCCCGCTCGTGCGGTCGTCGTACCGCGCCGGGCGGCTGTGGGCGCAGACGATGCGGCACAAGGGGCGCGAGATCCCCGAGCACCTGCGGCAGCTCGCCGAGAGCGCCGACCGGCCGGACGCCTTCCGGCAGGCCGTCTGAGCCGGGCGCCCCATGGCCGGGGTGTTCACCGGGTTCGGAGTCATCGGCATCCTGATCGCGGTCGGGTACGCGCTCGGGCGCACGAACCTCCTCGGCGAGGGCGCGCGGCCGGCGTTCGCGAAGCTGCTGTTCTGGGTGGCGCAGCCGGCGCTGCTGTTCACCCTCATCGTGCAGAACGACCTGGCCAGCATGTTCAGCGGCGTGCTCACCGCGCAGGTGGTCAGCCTCGTCGCGGCGATCATCGCGTACGTGGCGATCGTGGTGCCGATCTGGCGGCCCAGCCCGGGGGAGACGGTGATCGGGGCGATGTCCGCGTCCTACGTGAACATCGGCAACCTCGGCATCCCGATCGCCGTGTACGCGCTGGGCGACCAGTCGTCGATCGCGCCGATCATGCTGTTCCAGATGGCGGTGTACACGCCGCTGCTGATGATCGCCCTCGACCTGTCCACCGGGGCGGGGGAGGGCGCCGTCGCGGCGCTGCGCCACGTGCTGCACAACCCCGTGCTCATCACGAGCGTCGTGGCGATCCTGCTGTCGGCGTTCCACGTCACCCTGCCGAGTGTGATCTTCGACCCGATCAGCATGATCGCGGGCCTGTCGGTGCCGCTGATGCTGTTCAACTTCGGCATGTCGCTCGCGGCCCGGCCGCCGTTCGCCGGCGACAGCCCCGCCGGGCGCATCACCGTCGCGGTGATCGTCAAGGGCGTGCTTCAGCCGGCCGTCGCGTGGGTCGTCGCCGACCGGCTGCTCGGGATGAGCGGGCACCTGCTGCTCGTCGCCGTCGTGATGGCGGCCCTGCCCACCGCGCAGAACACCCTCACCTACGCGACGAACTACAACGTCGGCAAGGTGCTCGCCCGCGACACGGCCTTCACGAGCACATTGCTCGCGGTGCCGATCATCGCGGTGATCGTCTGGCTGTTGTACTGAGCGTGCCGTTGTCGAGTCGGGCGTTGTCGGGGCGGGTGCCTGGGGCGGGAACGGGTCTGCTGTCCGCGCTGTCGCTTCGCACCTCGTCGTCGGCGCCGTGGTCTCTGCCCCGTGATGCCGTTTCGCGGGATTGGGGTGTTCCTGCTGAATCCGCGTCGGAGTGCTGAATCCGCGTCGGACTGCAGCATCTCGTGCGGGGCCGCTGCCCGCTCAGAACGCCATCGGCCGGTCTTCGTCGAACGCGCCGGGCACATCGAGGTCGACGACCACGGGCACATGGTCGCTCGGTTGCACGCCCTCGCGGGCGCCGCGGTCGATGAAGGCGTTCACGACGAGCTCGGACAGTGCCGGCGACCCCAGCACGAAGTCGATGCGCATCCCCTCGTCGCGCAGGAACCGCAGCTGCTTGTAGTCCCAGTAGGTGTACCCCTTGGGCGCGAACGGGCGCACCACGTCGGTGAAGCCGTCGCGCTCGAACGCGGCGAAGGCCTCCCGCTCGGGCGGCGACACGTGTGTGCGGCCGGCGAAGAACGCCGGATCCCACACGTCCTCGTCACGGGGCGCGATGTTCCAGTCGCCGACCAAGGCGATGCGGGCGTCCGGGTCTTCGCCCAGCCAGCCCGCGGCGTCCTCGTGCAGCTGACGCAGCCACGTGAGCTTGTAGGCGTAGTGCGGGTCGTCGAGGGTGCGGCCGTTGGGCACGTACAGGCTCCACACGCGCACGCCGTCGAAGGTCGCCCCGATCGCGCGGGCCTCGACCCGGTCGCGGAACGCCGGCTGACCTGGGAAGTCACGCTGCACGTCCTCGGCGGGGATGCGGCTGGCGAGTGCCACACCGTTCCACTGGTCGAGACCATGCATGTGCACCTTGTAGCCGAGCTCTTCGAGTCGACCGATCGGGAACTGGGCCTCGCGGCACTTGATCTCCTGCATCGCGAGCACGTCGACGTCATTGTGGTCGAGCCAGTCGGCGACCCGGTCGATGCGGGCCCGGATCGAGTTCACGTTCCATGTCGCGATGCGCACGCCGGCCACTGTAGCAGCGGGTGCGGTGCCGAGGACGCCCGAGGCCGGGTCGGTGCGGGTTCTGCGGCTGTGTCGGAGGGCAGCACCCTGCGGATGCGTCGGCCGGCGCCCGTAGAATGGCCGCATGACCTCCGCGCGCGATCAGCTCATCTCGTACATCAACCAGGACGCCGTCTTCCACGGGGACTTCACTCTCGTCAGCGGCAAGAAAGCGAACTACTACATCGACCTGCGTCGGGTGAGCCTCGACTGGCGGGTCGCCCCGCTGATCGGGCAGGTGATGGTCGACCTCATCGCCGACGTGCCAGACGTGTACGCGGTGGGCGGGCTCACGATGGGTGCCGATCCGATCGCGAGCGCGATCCTGCACCAGGGCGTCGCGCGCGGCCGGCATTACCACGCGTTCGTCGTGCGCAAGGAGCCGAAGGATCACGGCCGGGGCCGCCAGGTCGAGGGCCCCGATCTGAAGGGCCGGCGCGTGGTCGTCGTGGAGGACACGTCGACGACGGGCGGGTCGCCGTTGAAGGCGATCGCCGCGCTGCGGAAGGTGGGCGCCGAGATCGCCGCGGTCGCGGTGGTCGTCGACCGGCACACCGGGGCGAAGGAGGCCATCGAGGCCGAGGGCATCCCGTATCTGGCGGCGATCAGCGTCGACGAGCTCGACGTGTGAGACGGGTGGTCACGCTGAGCCCTCGGGCGCGGCAGGCGGACCGTCGGGCCGCACGCCGGGTGACGGTGACGCCTGCCGGTGACGGCGACGTGTCGTCGCAGGATGCCGGGCTCCGTCCGACGGACGCCGGGCGACGGATGGATCGCGTCGAGAGAGGAACGAGGACATGACCGGATCGACCGACACCACACACGCAGCCGCCACACCACTCGACCCCGCCACCGAGCGCCGGGCGGGCATCGAGACCTGGCTGACCGACATGGACGGCGTGCTCGTCAAAGAGGGGCGCGCGCTGCCGGGGGCGGGAGAGCTCATCAGTACGTGGCGTGAGACGGGCCGCCGCTTCCTCGTCCTGACGAACAACTCGATCTACACGCCGCGCGACCTCGCCGCCCGCCTGCACTCGATGGGCGTGGACGTGCGCGAGGACGAGATCTGGACGTCGGCGCTCGCGACCGCGCACTTCCTCAGTGCGCAGAAGCCCGGTGGCACGGCGTACGTCGTTGGCGAGGCGGGGCTCACCACCGCCCTGCATGAGGCGGGATTCATCATGACCGACCGCGACCCCGATTACGTGGTCGTCGGCGAGACGCGCACCTACTCGTTCGAGGCGATCGCGACGGCGATCCGGCTGATCCTCGGTGGCGCGCGGTTCATCAGCACGAATCCCGACCCCACGGGCCCCGGGCCGGAGGGTCCGCTGCCGGCGACTGGCGCGATCGCGGCGCTCATCACGAAGGCGACCGGCGGGCGCGAGCCGTATGTCGTGGGCAAGCCGAACCCGATGATGTTCCGCTCGGCGATGACCCGCATCGGCGCGCACTCGCAGACGACAGGCATGATTGGCGATCGCATGGACACGGACGTCGTGGCCGGCATCGAGGCCGGCCTGCACACGGTGCTCGTGCTCACCGGCATCGCCGACCGCGCGGAGGTCGAGCGGTACCCGTTCCGCCCTGACGAGGTGCTCGAGTCGGTGGCGGAGCTGCTGGGGTAGGGGCTGTCGGCCTCGGTTGTCGGGGCGGGTTCGCCGGGCTGAAGACCATGAAGGGGCTGCCCGGTCCGGGTGGGCCGGGCAGCCCCGCAGGGAAAGCCGCCGAAGCGGATCTGCTCACACGTGCCCGTGAACGCTCTCGATGGACAGCCTCAATGAAAGGGGCTCTTCACGAACGAGGGTGTAGGTGGGGTCTGAAGCCTCCTGTTTCGAGGAGCGAGCGGGCGATGTAGTGGCTGAGGTTCCGGAAGCCGAGGGCGGTGCCGCGCAGATGCTCGAGGCGGCCGTTGATCGCTTCCGTCGGCCCGTTGCTGGTGCCGGGGCGGTCGAAGTAGCCGAGGACGTCGGCGGCCCGCTGGGCGAGTGTGCGGGCGAGCTTGCGGATCTCGACGAGCTGTTCTGGGACGCCGGTGCTGATCTTCTCGATCGTGTGCGCGAGGAAGAACCTGCCCAGGCTGCGGTCCTTCTCCCGGTACGCGGTGATCATGTCCTGGTAGACACCCCATGTCACCTCGACCTCCGTGTGCCGGTCGTCGGCGAACAGCACGTCCAGCCGGGCCTGCTGCTTGTCGGTGAGCAGCCCCGCACCGGTGAGCAGCCCCGCCACCGGTGAGCAGGGTGCGGCGGGCCTGGTAGAGCGGGTCGCCCTTCATGCCCCGCCGCCCGAACACATCGTGCTGGATGCGGCGTCGGCAGTTCTCCAGCGCGTCACTGGCGAGGCGGATCACGTGGAACGGATCCATGACCGGGGCCGCGTCGGGCAGCTCTTCCGCTGCCGCGGTCTTGAACCCGGTGAACCCGTCCATCGCGACGACCTCGATCTTCTCCTGCCAGGGCTTCGGCCTGGCAGCGAGCCGGTCCTTGAACACGGCCTTCGAGCGTCCTTCGACCATGTCCAGCAGCCGTGCCGGACCGGTCTTCTCGCGCACGGGGGTGAGGTCGATGATCACGGTGACGTACTTGTCGCCGTGGCGGGTGTGCCGCCACATGTGCTCATCGACGCCGATCGTGGTCACGCCCTCGAACCGTGCCGGGTCATCGATCAGCCGCCTCCTGCCTTCGGTGAGGATCGCGTCGTTCGCGGCGGACCAGGATACCCCCAGTCCTGCCGCGACCCGCGAGACCGAGAGGTGATCGAGGACGAGGCCCGCCAGCCCCTCACGCCAACCCGCCGCGAGAGATCTTCGCCCGTGCCGGCGCGGCGGAGGTGGTGTCCTGCCGCCATACCCGGGCGCACCCGGAGCACTTGTAACGACGCACCCGGATCACAAGCGTCGTCGGCCGATGCCCGAATGACTCATGCGCAAGTCGGCGGATCACCGTGTCGCGCGGCACGCCTTCGCACCCGCACTTCCGGCACCACCGGTCCGGCGCCACGACACGACACTCGATCACCGCCCGATCCGGCTCCAACCGCTGCCCGACGGCTTGGAGACCGAGTTCGTCCAGACGGCAGAACGTGGTGAGATCGGGCGCAACAAAAGTGGCTCTTCGGACATCCGGTGGGGGTAGGGCGCGCCGGGTGAGTTCGCGAGGGTAGGGGTCGAGGTCCCCGAGGATCAGAAGCGCTAACCATCTGATTCCGACTGAGGACCTCGACGTGCTTCACCCTACTTCGGGGTGCGCTTCCGCGCGCTCTGCGACTGATCCGTGTTCCCGCTGCGACGTTCTGCTGGGTCTTCCCGATGTCTATGTCGAGCACGTCGACCGTCGCGACGGGCTGCTGGTGGTGACGGTCTCGACGCCAGCGGCGCCGACCGGCTGCCCCTCGTGTGGGGTCGTCGCGACCGGCCGCGGACGTCGCCGACGGGTGCTTCA
>NZ_WBKA01000010.1 GCF_008831125.1 Pseudoclavibacter caeni
CACCCTCCGCCGCTGGCGAGCCGCGTTCCTGGCCTACTTCACGACCGGACGATCATCGAACGGCGGAACTGAGGCCGTGAACGGGATCATCGAGCTGCACCATCGCCTCGCCCGCGGCTTCCGCAACCGCGACAACTACCGGCTCCGCATGCTCCTCGCCGCCGGCGGACTCACCCCATGACCCCCACCGGATGTCCGAAGAGCCTGTAAAGTCTGAGCCCGCGAAACTGTAAAGTTTTGAGCTGCGGAATGGTGAAGTCCAGTATGGCTTCAAGCCCGTATCAGCGCAGAATCATCGATGACGAACTCGACGAGCTGAGCCTCGCTCTGCCGGCGATCTCGCTCGACGGCATCAAGGGCGTTGGCAAGACCACGACGGCTCGCGCGAGAGCCCGCACCGTGCGGCGACTCGATGATCCCGCGGTTCGCGAGCTGCTGGGCGCGGATGCGCCGGTGCCGCAGAAATGCCACCTCGCGTGACCGCACGCTCGCGTCGCTGCCTGGTTTGCGTGTCGTTTCTGCCGGTATCCTCCGGGTTTGAGCGCGAGAACGACACACAGACGCCGGGTTCCGGGGCCCGGTGCGCGCGGGCTCAGCTACGCCCGTAGCGCCTGATGCGCGCGGCCTTGCTCCAGCCGGCGCGGCGGCTGTTGCGCTGCTGCTCGACTGAGGTGTTCGGCCGCATCATCAGGGTGACGCCGTCGAAGTCGGCCGGCTGCCACTGCTGTCCGTGGGTGCGGAATTCGAGGCCCTGCTCGTTCTGGGCGCTGAACGCCATGATGGCGCGTCCATCGGCGAGGTTCTCGAGCACCTGATCCCACAGCAGGTCGCGCACCCGCGCCGGCACGTTGCCGACGTAGACGCCGGGGGAGATCTCCATCAGCCACCGGGTAAGGTGCCCGCGCAGCTTCGGCGGGCTGGCCGTCACCACCAGGGCGATCACTGCTCGGCCTCGTCGACCACCGAGATGCTGCCGTAGTTGCGTCCGGCGGCGACGCGGCCGGCACCACCCGCCCACAGCTGCCCCTCGTCGGCGGCGAGTTCGTCTTCGAAGTCGGCGGTGATCGGTTCGGCGTCGGGCAGCAGCAGCTGCCGGATGTCGCGCACGCAGCGCTCCATGAAGCGCCCCGACCGCATCTGGTCGCGCACAGCACGGCGAGCGGCGGTACCGATGTCAGGATGCTCTGCAGCGGCCAGATCGAAGGCGAGCGGTATCGTGAGCTCCACCTTGTAGAGGTCGGCGATGTCGTAGACGAAGCTGCGGTCGTTGCCGGTGTGCACGAAGCCGAGCCCCGGTGAGCACCCGAGAGCGACGATGACGGAGTGGATCACCCCGTAGAGCGAGGTGTTCACCGCGCTGAGCGCCTGGTTCACCGCGTCGGCGTCGTCGAAGTCGGTCACCTTGTATGACCTGCCCTGCCACTGCACGCCGGTGCGCTGCGCCTCGCGGGCGTAGGCGCGTCGCACACGGGTGCCCTCTTTGCCCAGCAGCTGCTGCATGGTCAGGCCTGTGGTGTCTTCGCCGGGGAAGCGCATGGCGTACATGGCGCGCGCGACCTTCATGCGGGAGCGTTTCGTCGAGACGAGCCGGGCCTGAGCCTCGAGCAGTTTCGTCGACCTGGCCAGTGTCGCGCCATGGCAGTAGTAGCGCACGCCCTGCTCGCCGACCCAGACACACGTGGATCGGGATTCGGCGAGCAGGGACATGGCCGCGTGGGTGACCGTCGTGCCCGGGCCCAGCAGCAGGCAGCCGAGGGTCGCCGCGGGGATGTGCACCGTGCCGCGCGCATCCGTCGCGGTGACCGCGTTGGCATCGCGGTTGACCACGCAGTGCTCGACGTAGATGAACGTCAGCCGGTCGCGCGCTCGCAGCAGCTCTGAGATTTCGGGCGGTCGAACGCCCGGAACGTCAGCCATCGGCCTCGGCGCCCTGCGGCCTGGCCAGCGTCAGCAGCCCGTAGCCGTATCCTTTGGCCCGGCCCACACCTGTGGTCAGCGCCTGCTTGACCAGCTCGGGATCGCGCACGGTGAGAAACCCGTCGAATACGGCCGTCGCGAGGGTCACCGTCGCGGTTCCGCGGCGGAAGTCGACCAGGTGGCTGTCGCGCACGACCACCTCGGGCAGGCCGAACCGGTTCACGGGGAACTCCACCCCGAGCTGCTGCGCCCGAGCGGTGAGCCAGGCGAGCTGATCGGCGTCTTTGAGCAGCCCGACACGGCGGCCTCGGTGCCCTTCGCCCTGCGAGAGCGATTTGGTGGGATTCGCCTTGAGTCGGAACCTCCATTCGGAGCCCGCGGTGACCGCACGAAGCAGCGGTGCGTAGTCGAGCGTCGTGACGGCCTCGGACTTCGAGGTCAGCTCTGCGCTCAGCACCTCCAGACTGGGTCGCACAGGGCTCACGATGAACAGTCGGTTGAGCTCTCGGCCGCGATCCAGCCGCCACAATGTGCGCCCATCGGGCTGCCGTTCGGCACTCCCAGTGCGCCCGGAGGCCTCAGCGTGCTCGGTGGCGCGGGCGATGATCGCGTGCAGCACCTCGGGTGAGGCCATCACCCTTGCCGCGCGACGTGCCGTCTGCGACAGCGTCACTCTGCTGATGGTGGTCATGGCCGCTCCTCCTCGTGGGGCTGCTGCGCCTGCTGCTCCAGCTGCAGCGCGAGCACGGTGTCGAATGGATCATGCAGGGTCGCCCGGTGACCCTCTGCCGGTGTGTCGCCGTCGCTCGCGAACGAGAAATCGACGGGTGCCAGGCGCGCGATGCGCCTCGGGCGGTACTCGCGCTGCTCGGGATCGAAGCTGACTGGCTCGTCGGCCAGCGCCTCGGCGTCACCGGCATCGGCAGATCCTGGTCGGGGCTCGACGAGCAGTTCTGCCGCCAGCTCGACCGGTGCGAGGCCGTCGGTGTGCCAGCGCCGTCGCTCGGCAAGCTCGTCGACGTGGCGGCGAGTGCCGGCCCAGGGCAGCTCGCGCAGCACGTCCTCCAGCTCTCCGTCGACGATCTGCGTGGCGATCGGCCCGTCGGGCGGGCAGCTGCGCCGCCCCAGGAACACCGGGAAGTGCGGCTGCCGCAGGGCCTGCGCGAAGCTCTCGAGCAGCCCGCGATCGGCCGATTCGAGCCCTGCGATGAACACGGCGTCCTGCAGGTAGTACCGCTGCGACAGCGGCATGGATGCGCCGGAGTCGTCGTGCGCGGTGTGGAAGTCGCGCAGCAGCGATCCGGGCTGGTCGATGCGCACGCCATAGCGCAGGCCCGCGAAGCGGTCGAGCGATGCGGTGCGCGGCAGCCCCAGGGCCCCCGCGACCAGCCCGATCACGCCGCTTTTCGTGGGCGCCCGTTCGGTCATCCGTCGTGAGAAGCGGCTGGAGGCGCCCCACGCCTGGAGCGGGGCGGCCAGCCGCAGCGTGAGCACGTGCATCTCAGTTGCTCTTCTCAGCCTCGGCCTCGGCGAGACGCTGCTCGACGACCTCGCGCACCGCCGCTGCAGCGGTCTTCAGCGAGACGGCTGGGGCGAGCTGCTCGGCGGCGGCTGTGGCGTCTCCGACGCGAACCACCCACGAGGTGACCGGCGTGGTGTCGTAGGCGGCATCGATCTCGCGCTCGCGGGCGACGAGCCGCTCGGTCGCCTCGAGCACGCGGTCGGTGCCGGTGACGGGCTTCTCGAAGGCCCCGACAAGGTTGACCGGCTGGGTGTCGCGCACGCTGATGAGCACGAGGTCGGGCAGGGTGTCGTGGGCGAAGGTGTTGATCTTGCCGTTCGGGATGCTCGTCGCGAAAGCGGTGATGAAGGCCGCCACGGCCTTGGCCGTGGCATCGATGTCGCCGAGGTTGTCCCTCAAGCGATTCGCGTCGACGTTGGCGTAGCGGTAGAGCGTGGCCGAGTTGAACTCGACGGTGCCGATCATGGCCGCACCGGAGTCGGACTCGTCCTCGGACCCCTGCTTCACGTCATCCACTGCGGTGAAGTAGTCGGCCTCGGGGTCGACGCGATGCACGCTGATAGCATGGGCGACCTGGGAGGCGGCGTCGATGTTGAGGTCGGTGGTGTCGGCGACCATGCGGCCGAACAGGCCGACGTCGACGGCGTTGTCCTCTTTCAGGATGCTCTTGATCGCCTTCTTCTGCGCGGCCACCGCGGCCTTGGGATCATCGGTGTCCAGGGCCTCGAGCAGCAGGTCGGCGAGCCGGTCGTACTGGCGCGAGCCGAGGAAGAGCAGGTAGGTGGTCTCTTCAGCAGGGTGCTGATCGGTCTTGGACTCCGCGTTCTTGCGGGCCCGCGGCGCCTCCAGCTTGATGCCCCCGGCCTTGAAGACGTCCGCGGCCAGCGCCTCGGCTGCGGCCTCGTCGACCTCTGGCCGGCGCTTCAGGGCCCTCTCGGCCAGCAGCTCGGCCACGCGCTTGGTGCGGATACCAAGGCTGTCCGCGTCGAGCAGCGTGCGGAACTGCTCGCGGGTCGGACGCTTCCAAGCCTGGCTCGAGACCCGGGCGCGAGGCACGCCACCGTACACGGCGCTCTTGGGGCTGCCGGTGTCGTCGCGGTTGAGGTTGCTCGGCGGGACGGTCTGCAGAATGCTGATGTCGATGATGGTTCGGGTGGTCATGATGTCGGTGTCTCCTATCTGAACTGCGTTGATGTTGCTGTGGTGGTCAGTTTTCGCCCGGTGTGGCATTGGTCTTCACGGGGCGAACGAAGTCGCGGCCCCAGCGCAGACGTACCCCCGTCGCACGATCGGGGTCGCGCAGGGTCACGAGGTCTTCGGCGAAGTGTGCATAGTCGAAGGGTTGTCGCCCAGCTTTGAGCAGCTGCACGAGGCCTCGTGCATGCCTGACGGTCTCCTCCCAGTCGGTCGAGGTCTGCACCGCGGTGAACCTGCGGTCGATGCCCTTCGTGTTCGGCGTGCCGACGCGCAGGAAGGCGCAGGCACGGCCGAATGAGGTGCCGAGCCGGTGGGCCGAAGAGTCATGGTTCGACTGCTGGTGCAGGGCGAACAGCGTGAGCGCGGTGTGTGAAGCGAGTTCGCGGTCGGTCGGCTGGTCGGCATCGGTCGGTCGGCTCTGCGGCAGATCGGCGATGGTCCAGGCGAGGATGTCGGGGTCGGCGCCGAGCGGCTTGCCCACGTTGTGGCGCAGACGCGCGAGCGTGGCGGTGGCCTGGGAGCCGTTGCGAAGGTACCCGGCTCCCCTGAGCAGCTCGGGGTTGCCATACACGAGTGCTTTGACCCTCGTGTCGATGTACTTGGGGAATGCGCGCAGCTCGGGCTGCGGAGCGCGTTCCGTGTGTGGTTCGGTCATGCGTCACTCCTTGATTCGGACGATTCGATGGTCTGAGGCTTTGTGCCGGGGTTCAGCAGTTTGTATACGGCGGCGCGATACCAGGCGTCGGCCAGCGGGAGGTTGCGCAGCTGCGTGGCGCCGTTGGGCCCACTGGACACCTCGCGGCCCGCCCAGGCCGCCGGTGGTGCGTCTGCGATGAGCTCATCGCCGGTGAGGCGCAGCACCTCGCCGACGGTGGTCTTCCAGCTCTCGAGGGCGGTGCTGTGCCGCGCGGTCTCTGCGGTGAGTCGGCGCACCCACTCTCTGAACGCGCCGTCGAACAGCTCGTATGCTCGCTCGCGTGCCTGCTGGCGAGGCCCGTCGGTGGGCTGCCCGGCGGCCTGCGCGATGTTGGCGGCGAAGCTGGTGAGCTGCGCGACCCCCTGGTCTGCCAGAGCAGTGGCTGAGTCGAGCACGCCTTTGACTGCCGGGTCGCGCGATGAGAGCAGGCTCAGGTGCAGGTCGAGATCGTCGCTGATCACCTCGTCGACGACAGAGGAGTTCGACCCATAGACCACGCCGAAGGCCTTCAGCTGCACGAGCTGATCATCGGGGAGCAGTGGTGGTTCAGCCCCGAATTTCAGATGACTGAGCCATCTCGTGCTGAGCGAGGAGAGCCGATCCGAGCCGGTCTCGGCTGTGGTGACCGGCAGGAACTGGCCGATGCCGCGCCAGAGCGCGCGATCGGGCTGATGCTCGAGCGGCATGTAGACAGTCGCGAGGTTCAGCTTCTTCTCCTGGGGTGCGCTGCGCCGCCAAGCCGACATGGGCTCGTACTGGTGGGCGTTCTGGGGCTTCAGTGCGTCGCCGTTGGCGATGAGCACACCGGTCACACGGTCACCGGTGACAGCCAGGCGGATGCGGCGGCTCTGCCAGGTGTAGAGCGTGGCGGGCCCGTGGAAATACCTGAGGCTGCCCACGGCGTCTGCGGGCTGATTGAGACCCTGCGTTGCCGCGGCGGTCGGCTGCGGGCGCTGCCAGACCGGCACATCGTCGAGGCGGTCGCTGGGCTTCCATTGCACGTCTGCCTGCACCTGCTGGCCGACGAAGTTCAGCAGCAGCGTCTCGTGCAGGGTGCGGCCGGTGATCAGCAGGCCGCCGAGATGCCCTGCCCAGGCGACGCCGATCGGGTACCCTTTGCCTTTGCTGACACGATCGTCGCCGATGGCGCCGCTCTTGATGCCGGAGGGGTCGTAGGCCTGAGCGGTCACCAGCCAGCGCGCGGCCTCGGCGAGACTGATCGAGGTGACGCCGCGACCGCCTCGCGTGGTGAAGAACGGATGCCCGTTCGGCACGTCGAGGATCAGTCGCTCGAGACCGGTCATCTCGCCCTTGGCCGTGGTGAGGCCGGCCACCTGGTAAAACGGCTGTTCGGGGTCGAGCAGGTCGAAGCGGTGACGATATCGCTCGAGATAGGCCGTCACTGCAGTGGGGAACTCGCCGTTCCAGAGCACCTTCCACACCTCATCGCTGGCGCCGCCGGGGAGCACTCCGTAGAGCACGGCGAGCAGCAGCCGGTGCAGGGCGAAGTCCTGCAGCGGCAGGTCGCCGACGAAGCGGGTGATCTGTCGAGACTGAGAGAAGACCTCCAGCAGTGACAGGGTGTCGCTCGAGCCGTCGACGCGCTCGACGGGCAGCCAGGGCTCGTCGAGCAGGTTGAATGTGGCCGGCGCTTGCGCAGCGGTCGTGCGGGTGTGCTGCTCGGGCATCAGGAGTGCTCCAATCCGGTGGTCTGATCGTAGGTGAGGATGAGTGTGCGGGGCGCACCGCCCTTGGCGGGCAGGCTCAGCTGACATCGGCCGTCTTCGTCGAAGACGAGGTACAGTTCGCCACGAAGCATCGCCTGGCCATCCCATTCCGCGGGGATCTCGGCGGCGGTGTGCTGCTCGAGTGCGCTGATCAGACCGTCCAGGTCGTCGTAGACGCCGGTGGCGGCGGATCCGATCGAGATGGTGCTGGTGCGTATGGCTCTAGCCTGCGCCAGGTCGGGTGCGATGTTGTATTGGGGGAGGGGCCGCGCCTCCGCTTGGCTCCATGCCCCCCACGCGGGGAGCGTCAGCTGGCCATTCGTCTTGGTGAGCACGAGCACCTCGAAGGAGTCGTCTCCGTCGCGCACACCGGCGCGGTTGCCGCGCCCCTGCGGCGCGTCAGGGTCGGCGCTCGCGGCCTCAAGCCAGTTGCGCAGCGACGGCTGGATGCTCGGGTCTTGCGGTGGCGCCAGACGGAAGTTGTGCGCGGCGCTCGCTCGATCCCGGTTCTTGCGCTGCCACTGCTCAGCGGCTTCGCGCATTTCGCTCTGCCAGCCGTCTGAGCCGATCTGCTCGTCGCCGTACACCTGCTGAATGAGGCTGGGCACGGCATCGGGGATGCGCGCCGCGTGAGAGTGCCCGGGGCTCACCTGCAGTGCGGCGAGTGTGCGCAGCAGCAGGTGTGCGCCGTAGATGCGCTGAGAGCCGCGGTCTGGTTTGGGGACCTCCGGTGCCCAGTCGACGCCGGTGATGAGCAGTCGGGCCTGTTCGAGCCCTGCGGGCCGTGTGCGCCGGTGGCGGTGCAGCCGGCCGGCACGCTGCAGCACGAGGTCGATGGGTGCCAGGTCGGTGAGCATCAGATCGAAGTCGACGTCGAGGGACTGCTCGATCACCTGGGTGCCGACGACGATGCGCAGCCCGTCGCCGGTGCTGTGCGGGCCGAAGCCCTCGACGAGTTCGGCGTCGATGCGGGCGCGGTCGAAGGCGAGAAACCTGGAGTGGGCGAGCCTGACCTCGGCCTCGGGGAACGCCTCGGTGAGCAGTCTGTAGGCGTGTTGTGCTCGGCCCACGGTGTTGCGAATCACCGCGACCGACCCACCGTGCGGCGTTGATGAGCGGATGGTGTCGATGAGCGCGGCATCGTCATCGGGGATGGCGTCGATGGTGATATCGATGAAGCGCCCTGAGGATTCAGGATGGTGGGTGTGCACTGTGCCGTTCGCATCCACCGTGGAGATCAGGGGGTAGGCGAGGTCTGCGTCGCCCGTTGCGGCCGGATGCGTCACCGGCGCGGACTGTTCGGCTTCTGCTGAGACCACCTCGGCGTCGAGCACCGGGAAGAGATCGTCGATCGACTGGGGTGGTGCGGCTGGTCGAGGCTGCCGCCGCGCGGATGCGTAGGCGTCGAGCAGTGCCCTTCGGCGCTCGACGGGCAGGGTCGCGGACAGGAGGATGACGGGCACGCCTTCGGCGGCGAGCCATTGCAGCGTCGTCTCGAGGAACTCATTGGTGAATGTATCGATGGCGTGCACTTCGTCGAGGATCACGACCTTGCCGGCGAAGGAGAGGTGGCGCAGCACCACGTGTTTGCTGCGCAGACCGGCCATGAGCAGCTGATCGAACGTGCTGGCCACGAAGGTGGCGAGCGTGGCGCGCCGGCGACCCTGCAGCCACCAGTTGGCGATCGTCACGGTTTCGCCCGCGTGGCTGCGCAGCGTGGATTCTGGGAACGTGGTGGAACGCTCATTGCCGGGCAGGGCGGCGAACTCGGCGTTGAGATCACTCTTGCCGTGCACCAGCCCCAGCGAGACCACATTGTGCCCTTCGGTCGCGGGGAGGCTGCGCACCCAGTCGTGCAGTCGGGTGAACATGGCGTTGGTGGTGGCCTGGGTGGGCAGGGCGAATGAGACGCCGTTGAGTCCGAATCGCTCGGCGAGCGTCTCGGCGGCGAGTAGTGCGGCCTCGGTCTTGCCCTCGCCGGTGGTGGCCTCGATGATGATCAGGCCGGGCGTCTCCAGCTGTTCTGCGGCTTCGACGGCGGCACGCTGTATCGGGCGCGCTTTGGCCCCGGGGATGCGGAACCGTGCGGCGAAGCGCTCGTCGAGCGTCTCTGCGATGGCCTGTGCGTGCCAGGGCGCGGGTAAGTGCAGCCTGCTGAAGGCTTTTCGGGCACGGGTCTCGGCATCGTGCACCAGCTCGTCGGCGGCACTCTGGTTCAGGGGGAACAGTGAGTCGTTGCTGGCGATCCAGTCGGCCAGGATGACGGATGCGGTCAGGAGTACGACCGCGGTCTTGGCCTCGGTGGGGTCGAGTGCGCGTGTCTCTGAAAGCGCGTTGAAGGTGGACCTCGCGCCGGTGAGCTCGGCCATCCATGTGAAGAGCTCGTTGCGCACGGCATCCCACTCGCTGCCACCGACCAAAGCTGGCTGTTCGTGGTACAGCTGGACTTTCTGATCGGTGGTTCCGGTGCCGTGGTGCCCGCCCAGAACCGCCGCGATCACGCCGGCGGCATCGCGGGGAACCCCGGCCTGTGTGGTGAGCCAGGTGTGCAGCGATATCTCTCCGACGAGCTCGTGTCGAACGGCGCTGCGCATGGGATTGCCCTGATATTCGCGGGCGACGGGGAGACCGCACTCGGCAGAGTTCTCGGCGAGGTGCGGGTTCTGGATGATGAACGCGGGGGAGGCCTTGCCTGCGTCATGGCATCCTGCGAGGAAGACGTAGAGGCTCTCGGCTTGATCTGTGGTGAGCCCGAGCGTGGCCGCGATGTGATCGCGTACATAGGGCGGGATGAAGCGTTGCCACAGCAGTTGGGCCACCTCTGCGGAGTCGGAGAGATGTTGCCAGAGCTGAAGATACGAGGTTTGGTCGGCGGGGTCGTGCAGGTTGGTCTTGGCCCAGACGGACCGTGCAGCCGCGGACAGCTGGCTCGCAGATGCCTGTCGGTGGGTGCCGGTAGCGTCGAGCATGTGATTCCCCCAGAACTATCGTGCTGAATCAGTTCGATAGTCACAGTATGGCATAAGAATCGAGTGACCACGAGATTTATCTCCTACGTTGCGGATAATGCAGGAGAGATGATCGAGTGCGCCCTCGAAACCCCCGCTGACGCGAGGAACTGTTGCGCGAGACTGATCGCCTACGGGATCACCCCTGCGTGATGCAGGGCGGCGCATTTGACCAGTGTACGGATGCTGTCGCCTGAATTCTGACTCCGCTTCTTCGTGCACCTGGATAAGGCGCTCAACCCTGAAGCCATTGTCACAACTGAATCTTTTGTGCACTTCAGATTCGGCTCATGTCAGTAAACTACTTGTGAGTTCCCCGCGCGAGCGGGGGTGATCCGGGCGACAATCAGGACAACGAGAAATGATGCGAGAGTTCCCCGCGCGAGCGGGGGTGATCCCTGGCCGGAGGACCCACTCGACCGGATTGAACAGAGTTCCCCGCGCGAGCGGGGGTGATCCCGCGCCGAAGTTTATTCGTTCGCTTGCCATCGAGAGTTCCCCGCGCGAGCGGGGGTGATCCCGGACCTGGCGTTTCTTTCTCCCTGCCGTTCATGAGTTCCCCGCGCGAGCGGGGGTGATCCCCCGTCCTCCAGTGACGCCAGCTGCCGCTCGGAGAGTTCCCCGCGCGAGCGGGGGTGATCCTCATCGTGATGCGGTCGAGCTTGAGCTGATCAAGAGTTCCCCGCGCGAGCGGGGGTGATCCCGTCGCGGGCGGCGTCGCTGGGGCCACGGGGATGAGTTCCCCGCGCGAGCGGGGGTGATCCCCCCGACTGGACAGACGAGCAGGTGACCGCCGAGAGTTCCCCGCGCGAGCGGGGGTGATCCCGGTGCCCGTGCCAACCTTTTTGCGGAGGTCCAGAGTTCCCCGCGCGAGCGGGGGTGATCCCGGTGCGACGTGCCTGTCCGCTTGATCGATCGTGAGTTCCCCGCGCGAGCGGGGGTGATCCCTTCTCGGTCTCGACAATTCCCGCGATCACCGCGAGTTCCCCGCGCGAGCGGGGGTGATCCCCAGACTGAGTCTTCACCCAGACGCGGTCACCGAGAGTTCCCCGCGCGAGCGGGGGTGATCCCCAGCGGTCAAAACCGGGCCGTGAAGCGATCGTGAGTTCCCCGCGCGAGCGGGGGTGATCCTACGTGCTCGCCAAGTCAGACGAGGCAGAGGCCGAGTTCCCCGCGCGAGCGGGGGTGATCCCGTCGACCAGCCACGATCCTGCTGAGCGCAGCGGAGTTCCCCGCGCGAGCGGGGGTGATCCACCCGGGTTAGTATTGAGTCATGACAAGGGAGGGAGTTCCCCGCGCGAGCGGGGGTGATCCGGCCTTGGCGGGTCAGCGCAGGCGACCGGCGAGGAGTTCCCCGCGCGAGCGGGGGTGATCCCTTCGACCACACGGTCGACTCTTTCTGCAGTGCGAGTTCCCCGCGCGAGCGGGGGTGATCCCTGGCAGGCCGGCATCAAGCCGGGCGCCCTGCCGAGTTCCCCGCGCGAGCGGGGGTGATCCCGACGTCCTCCCGGCACCGCAGCACCACCCTGGGAGTTCCCCGCGCGAGCGGGGGTGATCCCGATGCTGCGGACGGGTCGAGGAAGATGTGCTCGAGTTCCCCGCGCGAGCGGGGGTGATCCCGACAGCCAGTGGTGTGGTTCTCATCACAGTAAGAGTTCCCCGCGCGAGCGGGGGTGATCCGCAGTGATCCGGCGGCATGGTGTTCCGATGACGGAGTTCCCCGCGCGAGCGGGGGTGATCCCAGCGAAGCGCAGCGATGGCGAGAGTACGCTCCGAGTTCCCCGCGCGAGCGGGGGTGATCCCTCGACGCGCATCAGAACTCACCCTGCTCGATAGAGTTCCCCGCGCGAGCGGGGGTGATCCCTCCGGGGCCAGGACATCGGAAAGGACCCGACAGAGTTCCCCGCGCGAGCGGGGGTGATCCCTGTTGTCTCCGATTTTGACTGTTTCTGGTGCTGAGTTCCCCGCGCGAGCGGGGGTGATCCGAACGAATGGTTGCAGCAGTAACGACGCCGGGGGAGTTCCCCGCGCGAGCGGGGGTGATCCGTCTGGCAATGAGCACGGAGAGATCGGGGTCCGGAGTTCCCCGCGCGAGCGGGGGTGATCCCCCCCGTGATCCGGGGCGATCACGAGAACATGAGAGTTCCCCGCGCGAGCGGGGGTGATCCGATGGCGACCCTGGCAAACATCTCCCGCACCGTGAGTTCCCCGCGCGAGCGGGGGTGATCCGGTCTACGGCCATCTGATGCCGCAGGCGCAGCAGAGTTCCCCGCGCGAGCGGGGGTGATCCCGATCTACGCCTGGCTCGCCGAGGGCAACATCCGAGTTCCCCGCGCGAGCGGGGGTGATCCCTGAAAAAACTCGTCAACGGGACCGAGGTCGACGAGTTCCCCGCGCGAGCGGGGGTGATCCGTCGCTTGAAGTCGACCGCACGGCACTGCGCCGGAGTTCCCCGCGCGAGCGGGGGTGATCCCTGGATGGTGGGGGAATGATCAACGTATTCATTGAGTTCCCCGCGCGAGCGGGGGTGATCCGGTTCGTGCAGCGAATCTCGGCGATGAGCTGGAGAGTTCCCCGCGCGAGCGGGGGTGATCCCGCGGGTCTGCGGCCCGATCAGGTCATAGTCGGGAGTTCCCCGCGCGAGCGGGGGTGATCCCCCATCCGTCATCTGCTGCGCGCTCCACGTGCCGAGTTCCCCGCGCGAGCGGGGGTGATCCCGGATAAATAACGGATTGGACGATTCTGCGACCGAGTTCCCCGCGCGAGCGGGGGTGATCCGCGGCTCCTGTTCGTGGGACGTGGGATGGGATGGAGTTCCCCGCGCGAGCGGGGGTGATCCCACTATCGGCATGAGGATCATGCTGTAGTGCCAGAGTTCCCCGCGCGAGCGGGGGTGATCCCTGCTCGATCGCACTGTTGCCGACACCGGCTGCGAGTTCCCCGCGCGAGCGGGGGTGATCCGGCCCACACGAGGGCGATTCGGCACAAGCTGTCGAGTTCCCCGCGCGAGCGGGGGTGATCCGCCGACGTAGTACTTGCGGTTGTGCGATTGCTGGAGTTCCCCGCGCGAGCGGGGGTGATCCCGCCGCCGTGGGCGCAAACCACACACCAACAACGAGTTCCCCGCGCGAGCGGGGGTGATCCCATCGCAGCCATGAAGCCGCCACTGTTCGCGTCGAGTTCCCCGCGCGAGCGGGGGTGATCCCCAGTGAGCCTCGCGTTAATCCCTCGCCGCTGAGAGTTCCCCGCGCGAGCGGGGGTGATCCTCACGGTGGTGCCGCCCCATGCGTTGATCTGGTGAGTTCCCCGCGCGAGCGGGGGTGATCCCGACAGATAAGTGTCAATCAAGGGGGCGGCATGGAGTTCCCCGCGCGAGCGGGGGTGATCCGGTCTGATTGAGAGGATGGCCCGCTATCAGGGTGAGTTCCCCGCGCGAGCGGGGGTGATCCAGGGCAGGTCAAGGATCCGCCGGCCGGAACGCAAGAGTTCCCCGCGCGAGCGGGGGTGATCCCGCGACACCGTCAGACGGATCATACGAGTTAACGAGCTCCCCGCGCGAGCGGGGGTGATCCTCTCTGTCGTGCCGACACCTGGAACCGTTTCCGGAGCTCCCCGCGCGAGCGGGGGTGATCCCGCGACACGCCCAGGCACGCTAGGAACCCCGGCGAGCTCCCCGCGCGAGCGGGGGTGATCCTTAGTCCCCCGCGTCACCGACTCCACGGTGACGGAGCTCCCCGCGCGAGCGGGGGTGATCCGTTGCCGCATTTTTGACGACACGCGGGCAAAGAGAGCTCCCCGCGCGAGCGGGGGTGATCCCTGTCTGCCCCGAAGTTGACACACCCCGGATGTGAGCTCCCCGCGCGAGCGGGGGTGATCCCCGGTCCGAACGGAAACCACCCCGTCACACCCGGAGCTCCCCGCGCGAGCGGGGGTGATCCCTTCGTCGGGGTCTTGATCTTGGATCCGAGGCCGAGCTCCCCGCGCGAGCGGGGGTGATCCGATTCTCGACGCTGCTGAGCTCAAGGCTCGGCAGAGCTCCCCGCGCGAGCGGGGGTGATCCCGCCCTGCTGGAGGCAGTGAAGACCAAACTCGCGAGCTCCCCGCGCGAGCGGGGGTGATCCTGCCACGAAAGCGGCCGAGCGCGGGCACGCGGGGAGCTCCCCGCGCGAGCGGGGGTGATCCCCTCGACCCCGGTGCGGCGGACGTGCACACAACGAGCTCCCCGCGCGAGCGGGGGTGATCCGTTGCAGCATCCGGGTGAGGAGCCACCGAAACCGAGCTCCCCGCGCGAGCGGGGGTGATTCACTGCTTCTCACCCCCGATGACCGTCTCAAGCCGAGCTCCCCGCGCGAGCGGGGGTGATCCCTCGAGGGTGACGTCAACCGGAATCTCCGCCATGAGCTCCCCGCGCGAGCGGGGGTGATCCTGCGTGCGTGGCGGGCACATCGACCACAGTGCCGAGCTCCCCGCGCGAGCGGGGGTGATCCGTTCGTGTTGGTGTCGCTGGCGAATTATGCCGAGAGCTCCCCGCGCGAGCGGGGGTGATCCCTGGGCAGCGGGGTAGCGGACAGTGCGCCCCCAGAGCTCCCCGCGCGAGCGGGGGTGATCCGAGGGTCTGTGCCGCATGCCCGGTCAAGGCTGAGAGCTCCCCGCGCGAGCGGGGGTGATCCCATGGCAAGCAAGCTCGTCATCCGAGACAACCTGAGCTCCCCGCGCGAGCGGGGGTGATCCGGCAAGTAATCGCCAGTCACAGCCAGTAGTAGCGAGCTCCCCGCGCGAGCGGGGGTGATCCGACCGTCAAAGTCCAGGAGCTCAAACGGTGTCAGAGCTCCCCGCGCGAGCGGGGGTGATCCCGCCGTCCGGGCAGAAATGGGGGATGAAGGGTTGAGCTCCCCGCGCGAGCGGGGGTGATCCCGCATGACTCTCCAGGACGCCGAGAATCACCCGGAGCTCCCCGCGCGAGCGGGGGTGATCCCTGCCCGTGGACAGAAACGAGAAGGACGAGTAGGAGCTCCCCGCGCGAGCGGGGGTGATCCTCAGGCAGGAATCCGCCGACCCAATCGAAAATCGAGCTCCCCGCGCGAGCGGGGGTGATCCCAAACCTCCGTACTATCCGCGTACGTCATGCAGGAGCTCCCCGCGCGAGCGGGGGTGATCCATCGGCTGTTTCGCCTGATCACGATCGACGCTGGAGCTCCCCGCGCGAGCGGGGGTGATCCCCAGTGGGTCCCGGTGTACTTGACCTCCGCAGTAGAGCTCCCCGCGCGAGCGGGGGTGATCCCATGTCACACCATGTGCGCGGCAGCACACATGTGAGCTCCCCGCGCGAGCGGGGGTGATCCTGGTCCTGACATGATGGGTCTCCGTTCGTGCTCGAGCTCCCCGCGCGAGCGGGGGTGATCCCAGCCGGGCACGGACAATGACGTTGCCCAGGCGGAGCTCCCCGCGCGAGCGGGGGTGATCCGGTTCGACGGGTACCTGCCGCCGGGGTCGGGATGAGCTCCCCGCGCGAGCGGGGGTGATCCGGTCGGCGGTTTGCGTTCAGCGTCCGGGAACGGGAGCTCCCCGCGCGAGCGGGGGTGATCCCAACCCGATGGCCGACAACGTGTACGCCCCGTGGAGCTCCCCGCGCGAGCGGGGGTGATCCCTGCTCATCCCCGCTGTCCCCCTGATCGTCGACGAGCTCCCCGCGCGAGCGGGGGTGATCCTCAGCCACTCATCAATAGTCTGCGCAATATTGTGAGCTCCCCGCGCGAGCGGGGGTGATCCCACCGCCGGCATCGAGCAGGCCATCGCCACCGGGAGCTCCCCGCGCGAGCGGGGGTGATCCTGCCGGTGCAGCCGCCGATCCTCACCGGCATCGGAGCTCCCCGCGCGAGCGGGGGTGATCCCTCCCGGAGGGCTGACTCCAGCCCGCATGGCCGGAGCTCCCCGCGCGAGCGGGGGTGATCCGCTCTCATTCAACTCTGCCCTAGTTGCTGCGATGAGCTCCCCGCGCGAGCGGGGGTGATCCCTTGCAACGTTTCCATACTGGCTGAGCAGCGAAGAGCTCCCCGCGCGAGCGGGGGTGATCCCTGGTGGTCCTGGTATGTTGTCGGCCCGTTCCAGAGCTCCCCGCGCGAGCGGGGGTGATCCTCGAGTGCATGCTGAGGGGCCTCTGGAGCATCTGAGCTCCCCGCGCGAGCGGGGGTGATCCCGACAGGTGACCCAGTCGCCCTGGCGGGCTCCAGAGCTCCCCGCGCGAGCGGGGGTGATCCGTCATTAGCGAAGGCGATGGCATCCGCTTCAGTGAGCTCCCCGCGCGAGCGGGGGTGATTCCACCGGGTCGGCGAACACGACACCCTCACCGGTGAGCTCCCCGCGCGAGCGGGGGTGATCCCTGTTTTCTGCTGCGCATCGAGGACAACATGGAGAGCTCCCCGCGCGAGCGGGGGTGATCCCGCGGCAGCAAACACACGACGCAACGTGTCGAAGAGCTCCCCGCGCGAGCGGGGGTGATCCCTCAACCCCCGTGTGGCTACATACAGCCGGGTAGAGCTCCCCGCGCGAGCGGGGGTGATCCCCAGGTGATGATCTCCGGGTTCCTGCCGGCAAGGAGCTCCCCGCGCGAGCGGGGGTGATCCGTCGGCGCCTTCCACCAAGTCATCGTCGACGAGGAGCTCCCCGCGCGAGCGGGGGTGATCCCATGGTGGCGTTCTTCACCCCGATCATCCAGACGAGCTCCCCGCGCGAGCGGGGGTGATCCCGAGCCGCGTGATAGAGCCCGAACCCCAGTAGGGAGCTCCCCGCGCGAGCGGGGGTGATCCCGTGCTGGCGACCGTGATATTTCCGAGACGACAGAGCTCCCCGCGCGAGCGGGGGTGATCCGTCGGACACTGCGGCAAAAGTGATGGGCCGTTGGAGCTCCCCGCGCGAGCGGGGGCGATCCCGGTTCCCCATTGGATGGGCTGTTCGCCAGGATGAGCTCCCCGCGCGAGCGGGGGTGATCCCGATCGATGACGATGCCGCCTACCGGTCATTGCGAGCTCCCCGCGCGAGCGGGGGTGATCCCCTGGCTGGCACGGTCCCGCCGGCGGGCCATCAGAGCTCCCCGCGCGAGCGGGGGTGATCCCCGGCGTTGCCGCTCCACAAGGGCTGGTTGGTCGAGTTCCCCGCGCGAGCGGGGGTGATCCTTAGGGGGGCCCGGTTCACTCCCCGGGCGGAGTGAGCTCCCCGCGCGAGCGGGGGTGATCCCACCAGCAACCCCCACGACAAGACCGCGAGACCGAGCTCCCCGCGCGAGCGGGGGTGATCCCGCGCTGCTGGAGGCCGTGAAGGCCAAACTGGAGAGCTCCCCGCGCGAGCGGGGGTGATCCGAACACAATTGGCGCAGTCAGAGACCGCCTCGAGAGCTCCCCGCGCGAGCGGGGGTGATCCGATTCACCGGACGTTCTGGATCAGTGTCGGGGAGAGCTCCCCGCGCGAGCGGGGGTGATCCCGGGGTGAGTACCGGTGACCTATCGGATTCTTGGAGCTCCCCGCGCGAGCGGGGGTGATCCCGCGCGCGCGCGCGAAAGCGACGATGACCAAAAGAGCTCCCCGCGCGAGCGGGGGTGATCCCGAAACAGGCTCTCGATGACTCCCGCGAAGTCCGAGCTCCCCGCGCGAGCGGGGGTGATCCGCGCTCAGGCATCGGGCTCTCAACGCTGTCGCGGAGCTCCCCGCGCGAGCGGGGGTGATCCCTGCTCCGCTCTGATCGCGTTGTCGCCGATCATGAGCTCCCCGCGCGAGCGGGGGTGATCCCGCATTCGACGGGCTCGACAAGGCACTCGTCGGGAGCTCCCCGCGCGAGCGGGGGTGATCCTCCAGGCGCTGCCGCAGCTGATACAGGCGGCGGGAGCTCCCCGCGCGAGCGGGGGTGATCCCAGCGTGTCGACGCCGCCGACTGCCTGCTCCCAGAGCTCCCCGCGCGAGCGGGGGTGATCCGCTCGGGGTGACAGTGGATGGGCAGCTCGGCCCGAGCTCCCCGCGCGAGCGGGGGTGATCCTGGTCCTGGCATGATGGGTCTCCGTTCGTGCTCGAGCTCCCCGCGCGAGCGGGGGTGATCCGGTTGGTGTCGAGGTTGCCGGCATGTCCAGAGAGAGCTCCCCGCGCGAGCGGGGGTGATCCCGACGAGAACTCCCCGCCCTGTCGGCACATGCAGAGCTCCCCGCGCGAGCGGGGGTGATCCGCGCGCCAGCAGCAGCGACGGCAGCGACGATGTGAGCTCCCCGCGCGAGCGGGGGTGATCCCCCTTCGACCGGGGCAGTGACTGTCGTCATCAGGAGCTCCCCGCGCGAGCGGGGGTGATC
Source organism: Pseudoclavibacter caeni (assembly GCF_008831125.1). Lineage (GTDB taxonomy): Bacteria > Actinomycetota > Actinomycetes > Actinomycetales > Microbacteriaceae > Pseudoclavibacter_A > Pseudoclavibacter_A caeni. The sequence goes on from NZ_WBKA01000010.1 coordinate 18,399, forward strand.
CCAATGGCGAGTATGTGCGCTCGGCGGGCGTGTGGAGCTCCCCGCGCGAGCGGGGGTGATCCTGTGATGCCGCCGAGCGTCACCTGCGCGATCTCGAGCTCTCCGCGCGAGCGGGGGTGATCCAGGCCGCTGGCGGGGTCGAGGTAGGTCTCGGTCCGAGCTCCCCGCGCGAGCGGGGGTGATCCCCTACGCGCAGCTCATGCAAGAGACAGGACTGGGAGCTCCCCGCGCGAGCGGGGGTGATCCCGACACCACCTTTGCAGGCACCGCAGTCGAGATGAGCTCCCCGCGCGAGCGGGGGTGATCCGGGGAAACGATGACTGTCGCCGAACTTGGGGAGGAGCTCCCCGCGCGAGCGGGGGTGATCCCTGGTGGACTCGCTGGCCGTCGACCTGCGCACCGAGCTCCCCGCGCGAGCGGGGGTGATCCCGCCTCGATGCGTGCGGCACTGTCGGCGGCACTGAGCTCCCCGCGCGAGCGGGGGTGATCCCTGCCGATCGCCCTTGGTGAGCACGGCGTTGTCGAGCTCCCCGCGCGAGCGGGGGTGATCCCGTCGCCGTCATGACCGTGCCGGGCACGAGGATGAGCTCCCCGCGCGAGCGGGGGTGATCCCCCGACGACGGAGACGACGAGGAGGCGTAGACCGAGCTCCCCGCGCGAGCGGGGGTGATCCCGCCCCGTGAGCGGAGGCGGTCTGCTCGGTCAGGAGCTCCCCGCGCGAGCGGGGGTGATCCCAACACGGCCGCACCCACGGCTGGTGCGACGGGGAGCTCCCCGCGCGAGCGGGGGTGATCCGTGCGGGGTCTGTTTCATGCTGGTACTCCCTGGGAGCTCCCCGCGCGAGCGGGGGTGATCCCGCACCGGTGAACGTTTCGCCGGTCGCCTGCGCGAGCTCCCCGCGCGAGCGGGGGTGATCCCACCCGGCCTTCGGCGTCCGTGCATACCTGACCGAGCTCCCCGCGCGAGCGGGGGTGATCCTGCCCCTCCGCCGTCTTCGACAGTCACTGTGAGGAGCTCCCCGCGCGAGCGGGGGTGATCCGCTGATGACCTGGTGCTGGCTGCACGTGCGAAGGAGCTCCCCGCGCGAGCGGGGGTGATCCCCGCGCCAACCCGGAACCGGTTGCACGCATCCTGAGCTCCCCGCGCGAGCGGGGGTGATCCCGACCAGGCATCAGGCCACCTCCAACACATCTGGAGCTCCCCGCGCGAGCGGGGGTGATCCTACCAAGGTGGGGCGGCCGACCAGCACGCACGCGAGCTCCCCGCGCGAGCGGGGGTGATCCGCAGCTGGAAGGAATCTCACCCCGATCCAGGACGAGCTCCCCGCGCGAGCGGGGGTGATCCCTGCGCTGCGCCGCCGGCATCAAACGACACCCCGAGCTCCCCGCGCGAGCGGGGGTGATCCGTGGCGGCCGCATTCGAGGCACAGGACCCAGTCGGAGCTCCCCGCGCGAGCGGGGGTGATCCCGAGCCCTACCGTGTCAGAGGGGAGCTGAACTGGAGCTCCCCGCGCGAGCGGGGGTGATCCCCTGAGTGTCGGAGTCGATGAGTGTGGCGATCAGAGCTCCCCGCGCGAGCGGGGGTGATCCTGAGCAGCCCAGCCCCGTGCGCTTTCCCTCGCCGAGCTCCCCGCGCGAGCGGGGGTGATCCCGTGCAGCTGTAATTGGTCTGGCGGTTCGGATCGAGCTCCCCGCGCGAGCGGGGGTGATCCTGAGTTCTGGTAAATCAGGCACTCTGAGACGTCGAGCTCCCCGCGCGAGCGGGGGTGATCCCTGCACCGTGGACAGCACCCGCCGGCCCCGCTCGAGCTCCCCGCGCGAGCGGGGGTGATCCGGTGACCGACACCATTGGCGAGTCGTTCTCACTGAGCTCCCCGCGCGAGCGGGGGTGATCCCTGCCCTGATGTGCTGTCGGTCGTGACGGCATGGAGCTCCCCGCGCGAGCGGGGGTGATCCGGCTGCCGTTGACCTGCTCTGGTCTGGCGGCGCGAGCTCCCCGCGCGAGCGGGGGTGATCCTGTCTTGGTTCAGCTGCGCAAGCGCGACGTTCAGAGCTCCCCGCGCGAGCGGGGGTGATCCGGGCGCAACGGTTTTCGGCGAGCGGTTGAGATCGAGCTCCCCGCGCGAGCGGGGGTGATCCCGTGATCGAGCGCTTGCCCTTGGTCGAGGCCTCGAGCTCCCCGCGCGAGCGGGGGTGATCCCCGCTGGATCGATCAGCAGCAGCACGCCGCCGCGAGCTCCCCGCGCGAGCGGGGGTGATCCCTGCCCGGCGCAAAGGAGAAGGAGGACGAGTGAGAGCTCCCCGCGCGAGCGGGGGTGATCCGTGAAGGATCTGGGGGTGTCTGTTCCTCCCTCGGAGCTCCCCGCGCGAGCGGGGGTGATCCCTTCCCGTTGCTCACGATGCCCGCGCACGGCACGAGCTCCCCGCGCGAGCGGGGGTGATCCTAAGCCGCAGTAGAGTCACCTGCTAACAGCGGGGAGCTCCCCGCGCGAGCGGGGGTGATCCACCGCTCATGTGCGACGACCTGCGGGCACAGACCGAGCTCCCCGCGCGAGCGGGGGTGATCCCTCGTGCGTCTTCGCTGGCGAAATGAACCTCGAGAGCTCCCCGCGCGAGCGGGGGTGATCCTCTTCCAGTGCGTCGATGCGCTCGGAATGCTTCGAGCTCCCCGCGCGAGCGGGGGTGATCCCCTGCCGCCGAGCATGATCGGCGACAACGCGGTGAGCTCCCCGCGCGAGCGGGGGTGATCCGATCGGGCGATTGGCACCTGGGCCGTTGTAAACGAGCTCCCCGCGCGAGCGGGGGTGATCCCCTGTCAGGTGGCCGTGCCCCTGAACTGCCTGTGGAGCTCCCCGCGCGAGCGGGGGTGATCCCTCTCGTGCCTCGCATGATGCCACGGTGAGAGCGAGCTCCCCGCGCGAGCGGGGGTGATCCGGGCCTCGACAAGCCACTCAAGGTCGCCGATCAGAGCTCCCCGCGCGAGCGGGGGTGATCCCGCACAGCCCCGTCGAAGGCGACGATCCTGGCCGAGCTCCCCGCGCGAGCGGGGGTGATCCCTTCTCCGCCGCTGTGCGCCCGTCCAGTGTGCCGAGCTCCCCGCGCGAGCGGGGGTGATCCTTGTGTGACGACCGCGCCGACGAGCGACAGCCCGAGCTCCCCGCGCGAGCGGGGGGTGATCCCTCGTCACCCGGATCTGACGGCCTCGGCGGCGTGAGCTCCCCGCGCGAGCGGGGGTGATCCCGGCACGTTCACGCAGAAGGACTACACGTACACGAGCTCCCCGCGCGAGCGGGGGTGATCCCGACTCTTCATCCCAGATCCCCAAGCACTCGCGTGAGCTCCCCGCGCGAGCGGGGGTGATCCCGCTGCTTCTGGTGCGTCCTGCGGGGTGCCGAGGAGCTCCCCGCGCGAGCGGGGGTGATCCCGGGTCCAGCACACGCCCTGACCCATACCACGTGAGCTCCCCGCGCGAGCGGGGGTGATCCCAACTCCACAACGGCATCAAGGCTCGTGCCATGGAGCTCCCCGCGCGAGCGGGGGTGATCCTCATGCAGCTGCTCATAGCACGGATGATCCTGAGAGCTCCCCGCGCGAGCGGGGGTGATTCAGGGTGCAGGTCGAAGATGGAACCGTTCAAGGAGAGCTCCCCGCGCGAGCGGGGGTGATCCTAACGCTCGGCAGAATGGTATGGCGGACACGTCGAGCTCCCCGCGCGAGCGGGGGTGATCCCGTTCCGCCAGCGGCAAGTGCAGCCCCGCCGAGGAGCTCCCCGCGCGAGCGGGGGTGATCCCTCGGTCCGAAAGTGCGCGAGGCTCGCCTGAGCGAGCTCCCCGCGCGAGCGGGGGTGATCCCCAGCCCCAGTGCAGCGGGCCGGCGTAGGGGAAGAGCTCCCCGCGCGAGCGGGGGTGATCCCCGCTCGTGGAGCTCCTCCGCCAACTGCTGCTCGAGCTCCCCGCGCGAGCGGGGGTGATCCCGCGACATACGCGCCACCCACAGCGAGCGGTTTGAGCTCCCCGCGCGAGCGGGGGTGATCCGGTTCAGGAGCATGATCGTGCGAAGCCTCGTACGAGCTCCCCGCGCGAGCGGGGGTGATCCCGCCCGGAGATTGGGGTGCTGCCGCGCGGCGACGAGCTCCCCGCGCGAGCGGGGGTGATCCGAATCGGACTTCCCCTACAACCATTCGCCCGGCGAGCTCCCCGCGCGAGCGGGGGTGATCCCGTGTCTTGGTTCTGGGGGCCGCGTTCACGCGCGAGCTCCCCGCGCGAGCGGGGGTGATCCGCGACTCAGCTTCTTGATGCCCCAAATCAGCACGAGCTCCCCGCGCGAGCGGGGGTGATCCCGACCTCGACAACGGACGCACCATCTGCAGAGAGAGCTCCCCGCGCGAGCGGGGGTGATCCCGGAGAGCACCCAACCCCCGATGGTGGGTGTGAGAGCTCCCCGCGCGAGCGGGGGTGATCCCCGCAGTGCCGAAGACAGCTGCCCCGAGACACGGAGCTCCCCGCGCGAGCGGGGGTGATCCATCGAGAACTCTGCGACCTCGGATGGCTGGAAGGAGCTCCCCGCGCGAGCGGGGGTGATCCGCCGCCCGTGTCCGAGCCGGACTGTTTGACGATGAGCTCCCCGCGCGAGTGGGGGTGATCCCGCACTGCCGCCGATGCTGGTCACGGATGACGGGAGCTCCCCGCGCGAGCGGGGGTGATCCGCGGGTGAGTGACATGACCCGCTTCGACAAGATGAGCTCCCCGCGCGAGCGGGGGTGATCCCGTGAACGAGGGCGGGTTGTCGTACGAGGTTTCGAGCTCCCCGCGCGAGCGGGGGTGATCCCGCCGGGCGGTCGTCTCGCTGACCTCCAGAATCGAGCTCCCCGCGCGAGCGGGGGTGATCCCCTCGACCGGATCGCATGTGTCAGGAATCTCAGGAGCTCCCCGCGCGAGCGGGGGTGATCCCGCGAGGCCGGCCAGCCAGGAAACCAAAACGATGAGCTCCCCGCGCGAGCGGGGGTGATCCCTTTCTGTTGGTCGACGGACTCGCCAGGTTATGGGACTCTTCGGACATCCGGTGGGGGTCATGGGGTGAGTCCGCCGGCGGCGAGGAGCATGCGGAGCCGGTAGTTGTCGCGGTTGCGGAAGCCGCGGGCGTGGCGATGGTGCAGCTCGATGATCCCGTTCACGGCCTCAGTTCCGCCGTTCGATGATCGTCCGGTCGTGAAGTAGGCCAGGAACGCGGCTCGCCAGCGGCGGAGGGTG
>NZ_WBKA01000011.1 GCF_008831125.1 Pseudoclavibacter caeni
TCGGGCCCGCGACCACTGGTGTGGTGCGGGCCCGAGGTGGAATGGGTGTCCGGCGGTGTCCTACTCTCCCACACGGTCCCCCGTGCAGTACCATCGGCGCTGTGAGGCTTAGCTTCCGGGTTCGGAATGTGTCCGGGCGTTTCCCTCACGCTATGGCCGCCGTAACGGCTTCGATCTGTTCGATTGTGCACTCCCTTGGCCGGTCTCCCGGTGCGGGGTGGTCGTGTTCTCGGTCGTGGATCGAGAACCGCATGGTGGACGCGAATTCTGTACAGGATGGCCACACCCGTGAGGGTGTGTGGTGTTGTCAAGTTCTCGGACTATTAGTACCGGTCAGCTCCACCCCTCGCGGGGCTTCCACGTCCGGCCTATCAACCCAGTGGTCTGCTGGGGTCCTCTCGCCCCGAAGGGCTGGGAAATCTCATCTCGAGGCCGGCTTCCCGCTTAGATGCTTTCAGCGGTTATCCATTCCCAACGTAGCCAACCAGCCATGCTCCTGGCGGAACAACTGGCACACCAGAGGTTGGTCCATCTCGGTCCTCTCGTACTAGAGACAGATCCTCTCAGATTTCCAACGCGCGCAGCGGATAGGGACCGAACTGTCTCACGACGTTCTGAACCCAGCTCGCGTACCGCTTTAATGGGCGAACAGCCCAACCCTTGGGACCAACTCCAGCCCCAGGATGCGACGAGCCGACATCGAGGTGCCAAACCATGCCGTCGATATGGACTCTTGGGCAAGATCAGCCTGTTATCCCCGAGGTACCTTTTATCCGTTGAGCGACAGCGCTTCCACAAGCCACTGCCGGATCACTAGTCCCGACTTTCGTCCCTGCTCGAGATGTCTCTCTCACAGTCAAGCTCCCTTGTGCACTTACACTCGACACCTGATTGCCAACCAGGTTGAGGGAACCTTTGGGCGCCTCCGTTACTCTTTGGGAGGCAACCGCCCCAGTTAAACTACCCACCAGGCACTGTCCCTGACCCGGATCACGGGCCGAGGTTAGATATCCAAAACAGTCAGAGTGGTATTTCACCAGCGACTCCACCCGAACTGGCGTCCGGGTCTCAACGTCTCCCACCTATCCTACACAGACTGTACCGAATACCAATACCAAGCTATAGTAAAGGTCACGGGGTCTTTCCGTCCTGCTGCGCGTAACGAGCATCTTTACTCGTACTGCAATTTCGCCGAGTTCGCGGTTGAGACAGCTGGGAAGTCGTTACGCCATTCGTGCAGGTCGGAACTTACCCGACAAGGAATTTCGCTACCTTAGGATGGTTATAGTTACCACCGCCGTTTACTGGGGCTTGAATTCTGAGCTTCGCGACACGAGGCCGCTGACTCTTCCTCTTAACCTTCCAGCACCGGGCAGGCGTCAGTCCGTATACATCGAATTGCTTCTTCGCACGGACCTGTGTTTTTGATAAACAGTCGCTTCCCACTGGTCTCTGCGGCCCACCCTGGCTCGCGGCGCGAGGCCACTCACCTGGACGGGCCCCCCTTCTCCCGAAGTTACGGGGGCATTTTGCCGAGTTCCTTAACCACGATTCTCTCGATCTCCTCGGTATTCTCTACCTGACCACCTGAGTCGGTTTGGGGTACGGGCGGATGGAACCTCACGTCGATGCTTTTCTCGGCAGCATAGGATCACCCACTTCGCACTGACGTGCTCACCATCAGATCTCAGCCATGCAGGGAGCGGATTTGCCAACTCCCAGGCCTACATCCTTGGACGGGGACAACCATCGCCCCGCGGAGGCTACCTTCCTGCGTCACACCTGAAACACGCTAGCCTCACCAGACAGGGTCGAACGCTAGGCCTCATTCCCGCCCCGAAGGGCAGGCCTGAGGATTCGGGTTCTTAGCATCACTGGGTCGGCTTGGACGGTTCTTCACCGGTACGGGAATATCAACCCGTTGTCCATCGACTACGCCTGTCGGCCTCGTCTTAGGTCCCGACTTACCCAGGGCGGATTAGCCTGGCCCTGGAACCCTTGGTCTTCCGGAGGACGGGTTTCTCACCCGTCATTCGCTACTCATGCCTGCATTCTCACTCGTGTGGTCTCCACCGCTGGGTCACCCCGCGGCTTCACCGCCCACACGACGCTCTCCTACCCATCCGCGCGACTGGACCACGAAGGCCTGTCATACACGCGAATGCCACGACTTCGGCGGTGTGCTTGAGCCCCGTTACATTGTCCGCGCAGAATCACTTGACCAGTGAGCTATTACGCACTCTTTCAAGGGTGGCTGCTTCTAAGCCAACCTCCTGGTTGTCACTGCAACTCCACATCGTTTCCCACTGAGCACACGCTTAGGGGCCTTAGTCGGTGGTCTGGGTTGTCGCCCTCTCGACAATGAAGCTTATCCCCCACTGTCTCACTGCCATGCTCTCACTTCCCGGCATTCGGAGTTTGGCTGACGTCAGTAACCCTGTGGGGCCCATCAGCCATCCAGTAGCTCTACCTCCGGAAAGAAACACATGACGCTGCACCTAAATGCATTTCGGAGAGAACCAGCTATCACGAGGTTTGATTGGCCTTTCACCCCTATCCACAGCTCATCCCCTCAGTTTTCAACCTAAGTGGGTTCGGTCCTCCACGCGGTCTTACCCGCGCTTCAACCTGGCCATGGATAGATCACCTCGCTTCGGGTCTAGGACATGCGACTGAACGCCCTGTTCAGACTCGCTTTCGCTACGGATCCCCCACACGGGTTAACCTCGCCACATATCACTAACTCGCAGGCTCATTCTTCAAAAGGCACGCCGTCACCCCACAAGGAGGCTCCGACGGATTGTAGGCAGACGGTTTCAGGTACTCTTTCACTCCCCTCCCGGGGTGCTTTTCACCTTTCCCTCACGGTACTCGTCCGCTATCGGTCATCTGGGAGTATTCAGGCTTACCAGGTGGTCCTGGCAGATTCACACGAGATTCCACGAGCCCCGTGCTACTCGGGGACACTCCACAGGCGCACGCGGCGTTTCACCTACGGGACTCACACCCACTACGGTCGGCCATTCAAGACCGTTCGGCTACACCACGCAAAACCCACGCCGTCTAACGGAACGACGAAGGAGACCCCACAACACCAGCCATGCAACGCCCGTCAGCTATCACACACAACCGGTTTAGCCAACATCCGCTTTCGCTCGCCACTACTCACGGAATCACTGTTGTTTTCTCTTCCTGCGGGTACTGAGATGTTTCACTTCCCCGCGTTCCCCCTCCAAGCCCTATCAATTCAGACCGGAGTGACCGGGACAAAGCCCGGCCGGGTTCCCCCATTCGGAGATCCTCGGATCAAAGCCCGCTTACCGGCTCCCCGAGGCTTATCGCAGATTGCCACGTCCTTCTTCGGCTCCAGATGCCAAGGCATCCACCGTCTGCCCTTCGAAACTTGACACAACACAAAAACCAAGCTCGCCCGCCAGCACCACACAGGCACCAGCGGACAGACAAAATTGCTATACAGAAAAATTACCAGACACACCCCACAAAAATGGAGCATGTCCGATGCTCGCGTCCACTATGCAGTTCTCAACCAACGACCAGGCACCACCAGACCAGAACACCAACCGGCATCCCGACCCAAGCAGCCCCACAGGCCACGACAGCCCGGAGAGAAAGACCAGCCACCAGAAAACAGCGACCAGCCCGATCCCCCAGGACCCAACAGCGTGCACCCCGACACCCCCGAACACCAGCCATTCCACACCCACCCCGAAAGGCAGGCAGTACCAGACCAGCACCCGAAAGCACCAAGCATGTCGACGATCCACCCTTGAGCCACTGACCAGTCCCTCTTGGAACAGACCGGCCAGCGTCCTACAGGACCAAAACAGCCCTGAACGGCTCCTTAGAAAGGAGGTGATCCAGCCGCACCTTCCGGTACGGCTACCTTGTTACGACTTAGTCCCAATCACCAGTCCCACCTTCGACGGCTCCCTCCCAAAGGTTGGGCCACCGGCTTCGGGTGTTACCGACTTTCGTGACTTGACGGGCGGTGTGTACAAGGCCCGGGAACGTATTCACCGCAGCGTTGCTGATCTGCGATTACTAGCGACTCCGACTTCATGGGGTCGAGTTGCAGACCCCAATCCGAACTGAGACCGGCTTTAAGGGATTCGCTCCACCTCGCGGTATCGCAGCCCTCTGTACCGGCCATTGTAGCATGCGTGAAGCCCAAGACATAAGGGGCATGATGATTTGACGTCATCCCCACCTTCCTCCGTGTTGACCACGGCAGTCTCCCATGAGTTCCCGGCCGAACCGCTGGCAACATAGGACAAGGGTTGCGCTCGTTGCGGGACTTAACCCAACATCTCACGACACGAGCTGACGACAACCATGCACCACCTGTATAGAGACCTTGCGGGGCGACCATCTCTGGCCGTTTCCTCTATATGTCAAGCCTTGGTAAGGTTCTTCGCGTTGCATCGAATTAATCCGCATGCTCCGCCGCTTGTGCGGGCCCCCGTCAATTCCTTTGAGTTTTAGCCTTGCGGCCGTACTCCCCAGGCGGGGTGCTTAATGCGTTAGCTACGACACGGAAACCGTGGAAAGGCCCCCACGTCTAGCACCCAACGTTTACGGCATGGACTACCAGGGTATCTAATCCTGTTCGCTCCCCATGCTTTCGCTCCTCAGCGTCAGTAACGGCCCAGAGACCTGCCTTCGCCATCGGTGTTCTTCCTGATATCTGCGCATTCCACCGCTACACCAGGAATTCCAGTCTCCCCTACCGCACTCTAGTCTGCCCGTACCCACTGCAATCCCGGAGTTGAGCCCCAGGCTTTCACAGCAGACGCGACAAACCGCCTACGAGCTCTTTACGCCCAATGATTCCGGACAACGCTCGCGCCCTACGTATTACCGCGGCTGCTGGCACGTAGTTAGCCGGCGCTTTTTCTGCAGGTACCGTCACTCTCGCTTCTTCCCTGCCAAAAGAGGTTTACAACCCGAAGGCCGTCATCCCTCACGCGGCGTTGCTGCATCAGGGTTTCCCCCATTGTGCAATATTCCCCACTGCTGCCTCCCGTAGGAGTCTGGGCCGTGTCTCAGTCCCAATGTGGCCGGTCACCCTCTCAGGCCGGCTACCCGTCGTCGTCTTGGTAGGCCACTACCCCACCAACAAACTGATAGGCCGCGAGCCCATCCCCAACCGAAAAATCTTTCCAACCGCAACAGATGCCCGTACGGTTCATATCCAGTATTAGCTACCGTTTCCAGCAGTTATCCCAGAGTCAGGGGCAGGTTACTCACGTGTTACTCACCCGTTCGCCACTAATCCACCAGTGCAAGCACCAGCTTCATCGTTCGACTTGCATGTGTTAAGCACGCCGCCAGCGTTCGTCCTGAGCCAGGATCAAACTCTCCGAAGAAAATCTGATCGGCTCCAACACACCACGACCCGAAAGCCATGGCATGCAAAACCAAAAGAAATCACTCAAACCAACCAGGCAAAAACCCAGCCAGCCGAGGACAAAATTGGCATCGACATGTGCACACTGTTGAGTTCTCAAGGATCGGACACACCAACCATCACCACCCAAACCAACCAGGCGGCTACCTGCCAGCGCAACTTCTCCAGC
>NZ_WBKA01000002.1 GCF_008831125.1 Pseudoclavibacter caeni
ACAGCGTCGTCGGCCGATGCCCGAACGGCTCATGCGCCAGCGGACGCGTCACAGTGTCCCGCGGCACGCCCTCCGCGCCGCACTTTCGGCACCACGGGTCGTCGTCGAGGACACGACACTCCAACACAGCCCGATCAGGCTCGAGCAGCTGCCCAACGGCTTGAAGGCCGAGCTCGTCGAGGCGGCAGAACGTGGTCAGGTCAGGGGTCGCGAACGTAGGGTGGTGCATGTCGAGGTCTTCCGGCGGATGGGCAGTGTAGGAACTTCCATTCTGGAAGACCTCGACCTCTATCTGCGAACCGGCCGGCGCCCCTCGCCTACACCTTCAACTGCGAAGAGCCCCAGAAAGTCCCAAATGCCTGTGCTGGATTGGTACTGGCCGGCTCGTCCAAAAACTGGCTGCGGCCGGTGCCCACGTTCGGGGGCCGGTCGCGGTGACGTGCCGGGTGCTGAGAATGACGAAACAGGGATATTACAAGTGGCAGGCGACCGGTGTCGCAACGCGACTGGGACGACGCCCACCTGGCGAACGCTGCGTTTGATGTACACGCTGACGATCCTGAGTTCGGGTATGTGCTGATCGCCGACGAGCTCGCAGCCGCCGGTCATCAGGCATCGGAGCGGCCTGTCTGGCGAGTGTGGTCAGAGCTTTGCAAACAGATCTATACCAGTGTGTAGAACGATTCTTTAGAGGTACCCAGCCCGCTGCATCCGAGGGATGAGACGTGAGCTCGTTGTAGTGAGCAGCGCTCCGACTGCAGCCTGCTGGGTCAACGAGTTCACCCCGGTGATGCTCAATGACGCGGCAGTCATCCCCAGACCGAACATGGTGGCGCCCAGCCCCGGCGTCGCCAGCGCAGCAATGGTGCCGATCACAGCAGCCCTGAGATCATTGTCACTGATCGTCGTGCTGAGGTTAGCGTTCAACACCGAGATGACCTCAGCCGGTGTCTTGTCCTGATCAAGCAAGGCAACCAAGTCCGTCGATGCCTGGTGAACACTCCCAGCCGTGGATGCCCAGTCAGCGATGTTCGGAGCGTCCTTCATGACACCTCCAAAGCCGAAACCCACCGCCTTGGTGACGGTCTGACTAGTTCCACTGAGCACAGAGGGGATGCCGACGACGAGCGTCCCGGTGTCTGCAGCCAGCTGCGCGCGATTCGTCGAGCTCAGATAATTGTTGTACGCGGTGCGGTCATTGGTCGTGATCCAACTGGCCAGATACCGGGACTCCGCATTCGCTGCACAGGGATTGCTGGTGAATCCCGGTGTGTCGAGGAAGTGCGACAGGTACATGTACACCGTCTCACTGTCGAGATCTTCGGCTTGTGCGTCATGTGCTGAGTTCGCGACAGCTGCCTGCCTTGCATACGCGAGCAGAGCGCCGGTGTCACTGCAGTCCGTGGGCTGGCTGGGCAGTGAGCGCACTGCGGATGAGGTGGATGCAGCATCCGTCGTCAAGCTGGAACCTGCAAGATCGACGATCGACTCAAGGTCTGCGACCTGCTCGGGCGAGGCCGTGACGATGTCGTTCTGCGTCACGCCGATGGTGGACAGCCCTCCGACCATGCCGCCGATCTGAGTGATGGCCGCCGCCTCGTCAGCGGTGATCCCCGTCGCCTCGTCAGCCGATGCAGCCGTGGTGGGTGACGCACCAACCAGCCCCAGAGTGAGCGCCACAGTCAGCGCAGCCGGCGTGTACGCACCGCCTCGCGCCCTCATGTTCGATACTTTCATGACCCCTCCTACTTGATTCTCCGGCGAACGAACATGCTCGCACGGTCGCATGGATTGAAGTATGTACCGATCAGGAACAGTGCAGTGCACACCAGCGCAGCACTGTAATAGATAAACATGACAGTGTGCGACCCCGCCAACGCTGCCTCCTGACTGACCCCGCGGGTGGGCGCCGCGACCCGTTCCTGTAGCAGTGGCTGCAAGTAGAGTTGCGCGAAAGCAAGTGTCCCGACCAGATAGATGGCTGCGACAGCGATCTCCCAGCCCAATGCCGGGCGAAACCAGCGCAGCACCACTGATTGGAAATACTGCCAGTCATGACCAGAGTTATGCACCATCAGTACGGTGAAAATAGCGAAGGCGCCAACGGCAGTCATTCTGGTATCCCGCGGATAGCGTGAAGGACCGCCCAGGGAAAGGACGAGTCCGTGGTCGTAAGCCACGTCGAACCAGACAATCGGGGTAATTAAAGCGATCACGACTACTGCGATACCGATCCAGGCCTGCACACGGGAGTTACGTCGCCTGAGCTGGAGCTCATCCCAATCCTGGGAGACCTGCGCGTCGGCGAGTGCCGGGTCGGCGGAGATCCTAGACTCATGAGGAACGCCGCAAGCGCTGCATATATGCAGATCTCCCCGGTCAAAGTACCCACACGCTGCGCAACGCATTGGCTTGAACACCGGCTACCCCCTATCTGGAGTGTAGTTCCGCCTTGAGTGCGGATCAATGGAACAACGTGCCTCAGTGAGTTTGTTTGAGCGTGTGGGCGCTGATGGGGTGCCCGTGCGGGACTTGATCCCCGCCCCGCGGCACGCTGACGCGCACCGCAACCGAGCGGGGCCCCACCACGACGACGGCTGCGCCGTTCGCGGGTCCTGCGTCCCGCACGTGGGGCGTGCGGGACTTGAACCCGCGACCAAGGGATTATGAGTCCCGTGCTCTGACCAGCTGAGCTAACGCCCCATGCGCCGGACGCGACCGCGGAGGCCGGGCTGCGGCCGGCATCCTCGACCTGCGAGGGCACCGCGACAGTCTACCGTGTCAGCGCGCCTCGCCCGCATCAGGCACGGTCTGCCGGCTCACCCGCTTCGGCGGACGGCCGCGGCGAGGCCGCTCCTGGTCCACGGGGAAAGCGGTCGGCGTGCGCGAGGCCTGCTGGATCACCTGGCGCAGCCAGTTCGTCTCGGCGTTGAGGACGCTGTGGTAGCCGAGCCAGACCATGCTCGTCAGCGGCTCGGGCAGGCCGTCCATCGGCGCCGTGGAGCGCTGAAGACAGGCGTCGAGGTTGCGCTGGGCGACGGCCTGGCCGTCCACGCTCGGCAGCGAGAGGGCGAGCGACACCTTGCGGATCGTGTCGATCGTCGCAGCGCCCTCGTCGACGGTCTCCAGCCAGTGCCGGAAGACCGCGAGGCCCTGTTCGGTGGGCTCGTAGAGCACCCGTCCATGCTCTGGGGTGTCGAGCTTGTGCACGAGCCCATCGCGGGCGAGCCGGTCGAGCGTCGAGTAGATCTGGCCGGAGTTGACGTCGAGCAGGCCGGCGGTGCGGCGCAGCAGCTCCTGACGCAGCTGCGTGCCGTAGCACGGCGACTCGGCGAGGATGCCGAGGATGCCGTAGCGCACGACCATGTCCCGTCTCCTCCCAGGCGCCCTCTGCGGCGTCCCGTGGCCGCATCCTTCGACGCGGGCACCTCATGGTACCCGCAGTCGGGCGGCGTCGGCGTCTGCCGCGCCGCCCGAGCAGCGGTCAGGCGGTGCGCAGCCCGACGACCGCATTGTGCCCGCCGAACCCGAACGAGTTCGAGATCGCGAACAGCTCGCCCTGGGCGGGCAGCGCGTACGGCTGGCCGGTCGGGGCGAGGAACGGGGTCTCCGGATCCTGCTCGTCGAGGTTGATCAGGGGCGGGGTGCGCCGCTCCTCGAGCGCCTTGACGGTGAACAGCGCCTCGAGCGTGCCGGTGCCGCCGAGCAGATGCCCGGTGTTGCCCTTCGTAGCCGCCACCGGAATGCCGTCGAGCGCGTCGCCGAGCACCGAGTGCAGCGCCTTGTACTCGGCGATGTCGCCGATGGGTGTGGAGGTCGCATGCAGGTTGATGTGCGCGACGTCCGCCGGGGTCTCGCCGGCCTGTTCGAGGGCGGCCTCGACGGCCCGGGCCGCGCCGTGGCCCTCGGGGTCGGGCGCGGTGATGTGGTAGGCGTCGGCGGTGACCGCGCCTCCGGTGAGCTCGGCGTGGATGCGCGCACCGCGGGCCTTCGCGTGCTCTTCCGTCTCGAGCACGAGCACCGCGGCGCCCTCACCCATGACGAAGCCGTTGCGGTGCACGTCGAGCGGCCGGGACGCGGCCTGCGGGTCGTCGTTGCGCTTGCTGAGCGCCTTCATGTTCGCGAACGCCGCCAGCGGCAGCGGGTGGATGGTCGACTCGGTGCCACCGGCGATGACCACGTCGGCGAGGCCGAGCTGCAGGTGCTCCCACGCGTTGACGAGCGACTCGGTCGACGAGGCGCATGCGGAGAGCACGGTGCGGGCGAACGCGCGGGCCTTGAACTCCAGCGAGATCGTGGCGGCGGACGCGTTGGCCATGAGCATCGGCACGGTCAGTGGCATAACCCGCCGCACGCCGCGATCCCGCAGCGCGTCGTACGAGTCGAACAGCGTCCACACGCCACCGATGCCGGTGGCGAAGTCGACACCGAGCCGCTCGGGCTCGACCTCCGGTGCACCGGCATCCGCCCAGGCCTCCCGGGCGGCGACGAGAGCGAGCTGCGCGGAGGGATCATGGCGCTTCACCTCGATGCGGGTGAGCACCTCCTCGGGGCGCACCTTCGCCTGACCGGCGAAGGTGACCGGCAGGTCGTACTTCTCGACCCACGGGGCGTCGATGGTGCTGATGCCGGACTCGCCGGCCAGCAGCGCCCGCCAGGTGGACTCGACGTCCCCACCGAGGGGATTGGTGGTGCCGAGTCCGGTGACGACGATCTTCTTGTTCACTGCGGTCTCCATGATCTGTCCGCGAGCAGCGGACGCGACCGGCGCCTCGTGGGCGTCCGGTTCGTCGAACGGGTGCGCCGGCCCGGCCCGGGTCGGCGTGGTGATGCGGCGAGGCGGCGGACCGCGCGGATCCGCCGCCTGTCGTGCGCGGCCTCAGCCGCGTCCGCTCACTTGGCCTCGCTGGCCTTGACAATGTAGTCGACGGCGTCGCCGACGGTCTTGAGCTTCTCGACCTCATCGTCGGCGATCTTCACGTCGAACTTCTCCTCGGCGTTGGCGACGATCGTCATCATCGACAGGGAGTCGATGTCGAGGTCGTCGGTGAACGACTTGTCCATCGCGACGTTCTCCGCAGGGACGCCGGTCTCCTCGTTGACGAGCTCCGCCATGCCCTTGAGCACCTCTGCCTGAGTGAGTGCCATTTCCTTCTCCTTCTGTCGAAGATCCCGGGGGATCACTGTGTGGTTGGTCCGGTTGCGTCGGCGGGGCCGACGGTCGTGCGGGCGGCCGGCTCAGGGGAGCACGACCACCTGTGCACCGTACACGAGACCGGCGCCGAAGCCGATCTCGAGGGCAATGTCGCCGCTCTTCGCCTGCCCGGAGTCGATGAGCGCCCGCGTCGCGATCGGGATGGACGCGGCCGACGTGTTGCCCTGGTGGGCGATGTCGCGGGCGATGACGACCCGCTCGGGCAGCTTGAGCTGCTTGGCGAACTCGTCGATGATGCGCATGTTCGCCTGGTGGGGGATGAACACGTCGATGTCGTCCGGGGTGATCCCGGCCTCCTCGAGCGTGCGCCGGGCGATCTTCGCCATGTCCCACACCGCCCAGCGGAAGACGATGCGGCCGTCCTGCCGCAGCGTCGGCCACGGCACCGGCTCCTCGCCGTCGCGGCCGTCCCGGTACTCGGTGAGCGAGCTCGTCATCCGGATCGTCTTCCAGTGCGAGCCGTCCGAGCCCCACACCGTGGGGGAGATGCCCGGGAAGTCGCTGGGGCCGACGACCGCGGCGCCAGCACCGTCGCCGAGCAGGAACGAGATCGAGCGGTCGGCGGGGTCGATGATGTCGCTGAGCTTCTCGGCACCGAGCACGAGGACGTGGTGGGCGAGCCCGCTGCGCACGAGCGCGTCCGCCTGGCCGATCCCGTAGCAGTAGCCGGCGCATGCGGCGGAGATGTCGTACGCGGGGGCCGGGGTCGCGCCGATCTGGTCGGCGAGCCAGGCGGCCAGCGAGGGGGTCTGGTAGGGGAACGTCACGGTCGCGACGATGATCGCGTCGATGTCCGACCCCTGCAGCCCGGCGTGCTCGATGGCCTGGCGGGACGCGGCGAGGGCGAGATCGGCCACGCCGACGCCGACGGAGGCGCGGTGCCGGTCGATGATCCCGGTGCGCTGGCGGATCCACTCGTCAGACGAGTCGATCGGCCCCACGATGTCGTCGTTGCTCACGACGAGGTCGCCGCGGGCCGCGCCGACGCCGAGGATGCGCGCGTATCGCGCGCCGTTCGCCGTGCGAAGTGCTGTGCTCACTGTCCTTGCTCGATCCTTCCGGTGGCCATGGTCGGCCACGCGATGCCTGGGCGGGGTCCCGCCGCAGGGTCAGTCCGTCAGATGCGCCGCCACGAGATCCGCCGCGGGGGCGAGGTCGCCGGGCCCCTTGATCGCCTGCGTCGGCAGGCCCTTCAGCTCACGCCGGGCGAGCCCGGTGAGCGTGCCGCCGGGCAGCAGCTCGACCATCGCGGTCACGCCGTGCTCCCGGAACGACCGCTGGCAGGCGTCCCAGTGCACGGGTGAGGCGACCTGTTCGACGAGCAGATCGACATACCGCTCCCCGTCGGAGACGATCGAGCCGTCCGCGTTCGTCCACAGCGGCCCGGTCGGGTCCTGGGCGGGGAACCGGTCGCGGATCGCGCGCAGGTGATCCCGGGCCGGCGCCATGTACCGGGTGTGGAACGCGCCGGCGACGCTCAGCGGGATGACCCGGATGCGGTGCGGCGGCTCGGCGACGAGTCGCTCGACGGCGTCGGTCGTCCCGGCCGCGACGAGCTGGGCGGCGCTGTTGAAGTTCGCCGCGTTCAGGTCGAGCTCGGCCAGGCGGGCGAGGATCTCGTCCCGATCGCCGCCGATGACGGCGGCCATGGTCGTCGGGGTCGCGGCGGACGCCTCGGCCATCGCCTGACTGCGCTCGCGCACGAACGCGGCGGCGACGTCCGGGGTGAGGACGCCGGCGAGGGCCGCAGCGGTGATCTCGCCGACCGAGTGACCAGCGTACCCGTACGAGACGTCGTCAACGCCGCGGGCGGCGAGCTCGGCGGTGAGGGCCTGCGCGCTGATCAGCCCGGCCGCGACGATGAGCGGCTGGGCGACAGCGGTGTCGCGGATGCGCTCGGCGTCCCACACGGTGCCCGCGGCGACGAGATCGATGCCGGTGGCCCGGGAGAGCTGCTCGGCGAGATCGCGCAGCTCGGGTCGCTCGAGCCAGGGGGCGAGGAAGCCCGGTTTCTGTGAGCCCTGTCCGGGGCAGGCGAGAAGAATCATCGTTCTCAAGTCTGGTCGATCCAGAGGAGTCGCCATGTTGGTCGTCCCTCACAAAAAGACACGGGGTCGATTGGCGTCAACCGCCAATGGCCGCATCCTCGCCGACTGCCCGTCACCCGGCGTTGATCGCACCGAGGATGAGCGCCGTCTGGAGGATGAGGGCGTCACGGGGCTCGGTGGGATCCCAGCCGACGATCTCGGCGATGCGCCGCAGCCGGTAGCGCACCGTGTTCGGGTGCACGTACAGCTCGCGGGCGGTGCCCTCCAGCGAGCGGCCGGTGTCGAGGTAGGCGCGCAGCGTGCCGAGCAGGTCGGTCGTCTGCTGGCTCAACGGCGTGTAGGCACGCTGGATGAGCGTCACCCGGGCGAGGGGATCGCCGGCGAGCGCGCGCTCGGGCAGCAGGTCGTCGGCGGCGACGGGACGGGGTGCGCCGGGCCAGCCGGGGACGGCCGCGTAGCCGGCCTGCGCGGCGCGCGCGGAGGTGCTCGCCTCGAGGATTCCCGGCACCGGCGGGCCGATCACGACGGGGCCCGGAGCGAACAGGTGCAGCATCCCCTCGACCACGTGGGTGACCGACCAGGGATGCACCTGGCCGCCGTCGACCGGCACGCTCTGCCCCAGAACGAGCACGATCCGGTCGGCCTGCACGCCGATGAGCATCTCGCTGCCGAGGCGTCGGGCGGATCGGCGCAGGTGCTCGGTGTCGCCGGTGATCTGGCCGCTGGCGATCACCACGTGGATGTCGCCGACCGCCTGCCAGCCGAGCGCGGCCACCCGACTGGGCAGCTCGTCGGCCGACTCTCCGTTGAGGATGGAGTCGACCACGAGGGCCTCGAGGCGGTCGTCCCACTGGCCGCGCGCCTCCGCGGCCTTCGCGTAGACGTCCGCGGCGGCGAAGGCGACGTCGCGGGAGTAGGTGAGGAACGCGTCCCGCAGCTCGGGGTCGTCGGCGGTGAACTGGTCCTGGACGACGGAGATGACGACGCGGACGAGCTGCAGGGTCTGCTGCAGCGAAACCGACCGGATCAGCTCCCGCGGGGCGTTGCCGAAGATGTCGGCGGGCACCCAGGTGTCGGCCTCGGCGTCGGCGAACCAGTTGATGAACGACTGGATGCCGGACTGCGCGACCAAGCCGATCGCCGACCGGCGGGCCGGGGGGAGCGCGGCGTACCACGGCAGGTCCTCCTCGAGCCGGTGGAGGGTCGCCGTGGCCATCTCACCGCTGATGGAGCGCAGCCGGGCGAGGGTGCGCTCGCGCACCGCCCGCCCGCGCTCGGCGGTGGTGTCGTCACTCATTGGCGGCCGCGGTCTCCGTCACCGGAGAGGGGATGTTCATCAGGTCGTAGCGGGTGATCGCCTCGACCGGCGCCTGGGTGGGCACGATCCCCTGGTCGGCGAGCTGCTCCAGCGTCCGCACGACGATTGACGGCGCGTCGATCCTGAACGCGCGCCGGGCGGCCGCGCGGGTGTCGCTGAAGCCGAAGTCGTCGGCGCCGAGCGTCGCGAACGGCCGGTCGAGGAACTGGCGGATCTGGTCGGGCACCGCCTTCATGAAGTCGGTGACCGCGACGATCGGCCCGGGGGCGTCAGCGAGCTTGCGGGTCACGTACGGCTCGCGGCGGGGCTCGGCCGGGTGCAGGAAGTGGTGCTCCTCGGCGGCGAGCCCGTCGCGGCGCAGCTCGTTCCAGCTGGTCACCGACCACACGTCGGCGCGCACGCCCCAGTCCTCGGCGAGCATCTGCTGGGCCTCGAGCGCCCAGGTGACGGCGATGCCGGAGGCGAGCAGCTGCGCCTGGGCCGGCCCGCCCTGGGCGGGGGAGACCCGGTGGATGCCGCGGATGATGCCGTCGACGTCCACGTCGTCGGGCTCGGCCGGCTGCACGATCGGCTCGTTGTAGACGGTCAGGTAGTACATGACGTCGGGGTCCGGGTGGTTCCCGCCGTACATGCGCTCGAGCCCGCTCTCGACGATGTGGGCGATCTCGTAGGAGAACGCCGGGTCGTAGGAGATGACGGCGGGGTTCGTCGAGGCGAGGATCGGGGAGTGACCGTCCGCGTGCTGCAGGCCCTCGCCGGTGAGCGTGGTGCGCCCGGCGGTCGCGCCGACGAGGAACCCGCGGGCCCGGGCATCCGCCGCCGCCCACAGCTCGTCGCCGGAGCGCTGGAAGCCGAACATCGAGTAGAAGAGGTAGACGGGGATCATGATCTCGCCCTGCTGGGCGTACGAGGTGCCGAGCGCGGTGAACGCCGCGGCGGCGCCGTCCTCGTTGATGCCCACGTGGTACAGCAGGCCCTGCGGGCTCTCCTTGTAGGCGAGCAGCAGTTCCCGGTCGACCGATATGTAGTGCTGGCCGTGGGGGTTGTAGATCTTCTTCGTCGGGAAGAACGAGTCGAACCCGAACGTGCGGCCCTCGTCGGGCAGGATCGGCACGAGCCGGTTCTCCCAGCCCTTCTGGGCGAGCAGGTCCTTCAGCAGCCGCACGAACGCCATGGTCGTGGCGATGCGCTGCTTCCCCGTGCCCTTCTTGACATGGTCGTAGGCCTTCGCGGGCGGCAGGTCGATGTAGGTGGGGTTGTTCCGCCGGTCGGGCACATACCCGCCGAGCTCGGCGCGCCGCTCGCGCATGTAGCGGATCTCCGGAGCGTCCTCGCCCGGGTGGTAGTAGGGCGGTGCCCAGTGGTCGTGGGCCTCGAGCTCCGCGTCCGAGATCGGGATGCGCATGTGGTCGCGGAACGTCTTCAGATCGTCGAGCGTGAGCTTCTTCATCTGGTGGGTGGCGTTGCGACCCTCGAACGAGGGGCCGAGCCCGTACCCCTTGATCGTGTGGGCGAGGATGACCGTCGGGGAGCCCTTGTGCTCCACGGCCGCCTTGTAGGCGGCGTAGACCTTGCGGTAGTCGTGCCCGCCGCGCTGCAGCGCCCAGATCTGGTCGTCGGTGTAGTTGGCGACGAGCCGGAGGGCGCGGGGGTCGCGGCCGAAGAAGTGCTCGCGCACGAACGCGCCGTCCTCGGTCTTGTACGTCTGGAAGTCGCCGTCCGGGGTGTTGTTCATGAGCTTGACGAGCGCGCCCTCGGTGTCGGCGGCGAGCAGCGGATCCCACTCCCGGCTCCAGACGACCTTGATCACGTTCCAGCCGGCGCCGCGGAAGAACGACTCGAGCTCCTGGATGATCTTCGTGTTGCCTCGGACGGGCCCGTCAAGGCGCTGCAGGTTGCAGTTGATCACGAACGTCAGGTTGTCGAGCTGGTCGTTGGCGGCGACCTGCAGCAGGCCGCGCGACTGGGGCTCGTCCATCTCGCCGTCGCCGAGGAACGCCCACACGTGCTGCTGCGAGGTGTCCTTGATCCCGTGGTTGAGCAGGTAGCGGTTCACCTGGGCCTGGTAGATCGCGTTCATGGGGCCGAGCCCCATCGACACGGTCGGGAACTGCCAGTAGTGATCCATGTGCCGCGGATGCGGGTAGGAGGGCAGCCCGCCGGCGACGGAGCGCTCCTGGCGGAAGCCGTCGAGCTGCTCGGCGGTCAGCCGCCCCTCGAGGAACGAGCGGGCGTAGATGCCCGGGGAGGCGTGTCCCTGGATGAAGACCTGGTCGCCGCCGCCCGGATGGTCCGGCCCGTGGAAGAAGTGGTTGAAGCCGACCTCGTACAGGGCGGCCGACGACGCGTAGGTGGAGATGTGCCCGCCGACCTCGATGCCGGGCCGCTGCGCCCGGTGGACGAGCACCGCCGCATTCCAGCGGATCCACCGCCGATAGGTGCGCTCGAGCTCCTCGTCGCCGGGGAACTCCGGCTCGTTCTCCGGGGCGATCGTGTTGATGTAGTCGGTCGTCGGGATCATCGGCACGTTGAGCTGCAGGTCCTTCGAGCGCTTGATCAGGCTCATCATGATCTGCCGCGCCCGTGCACGCCCGCGCGCGCCGACGAGGGCGTCGAGCGACTGCTGCCACTCCCGGGTCTCGTCCCGGTCTGGATCGACGTAGTCCGGCGCGTACGGATCCTGGCTGTTGACCGTCATCAGTTCCTCACCTTCTCGGGGAAAGACCACCACGGATTTTGGCGGATGGCCACAAGACAGTGTACGTGGCCGACCAGAAATGCTCCGCTTCTTCACCCGGGTCGTATACGATAGCTGCCTGACGGGCCGCTGACGCCACGGTGAACGCCCGAGATACACTCGCCCCGTGATCACCACGCTGCCCCCGTTCGCCCTGCCCGACCAGTTCGGCGCCGTCGTCCGCCGCGAGGACCTCGCCGGACCGATCTGCCTCGTGTTCTACCCGCACGCGTTCACCCCCGTGTGCACCGGCGAGCTCGACCGGCTGGCCGCGGCGCACGACAGGTTCCACGCCGCCGGCGTCCACCTGCTCGCGGCGAGCACCGACCCCGTCTCCGCCCTGGCCGCCTGGCACCGGGCGACGCCCCGGCCGTTCCCGCTGCTGAGCGACTTCTGGCCGCACGGCGCGCTCGCCGCCGCGTGCGAGGCGTTCGACCCGGCCACCGGCGACGCCCGGCGGGTGAGCCTGTGGGCCGACGCCGACGGGCGGGTCGTCGACCGGGTGTCCTCCCCGGCGGGAAGCCCGCGCCCGGGGGAGTGGTACGAGCGGATGCTGCGCGCGGCGTCCCCTGCCGCGCAGCCGCGAGCCGGCACGCCGCCCACGGGTGCGAGCGAGGCCGCACCGGCGGGCGCGCCCGGCGGCCCCGGCCGGATCTGACCGGCGTGCCCCGACACGGGGCGAACGGACGACGCAGCCCGGTAGAATCACCACGGCGGGCGACCGCCACGGGCCCATAGCTCAGGTGGTCAGAGCACCTCGTTTACACCGAGGGGGTCGGGGGTTCGAGCCCCTCTGGGCCCACCGTCAGACCGGCGGCACGGCCGATCCGCTCAGGCGGTGATGAAGCTGCGCATGCTGATCGCCCCGAGGTCGATCGACTCGTTGAAGAACCGCAGCTCCTCGCCGGGGTGCAGCAGCGCCATCGCCGCGATCATCGGTCGGTAGTGGTCGTCGGTGGGCACGGCCAGCCGGGCGGCCGTGCCCACCCGGAACGGGTCGAGCAGGGTGCCCAGGTCCCGTTCGCGGATCGCCGCCTCGGCGACCTCGTCGAACTCTCGGGCCCAGTCCCACACAGCGCCGTCGCCGCGCATCGAGCGCAGCGCGTGGACGATGTTCCCCGAGCCGATGAACAGCACCCCGCGGTCGCGCAGCCGTCGCAGCCGGCCGAACAGCTCGTGCAGCCGGGGCAGCGGCAGACTGTAGTCGATCGAGATCTGCAGCACCGGCACGTCCGGATGCGGGGCCAGCCAGCGCAGCACGCTCCATGTGCCGTGGTCGAGCCCCCACTGCCGGTCGAGGGCGATCTCGTAGCTCTGCATCCAGTCGACGAGCCGGTCGGCGGCGATGCGGGCGACGTCGTGGTCGCCCGCCGTGTCGTAGCGGACGTGGTAGAGCGGCTCGGGGAATCCGCCGAAGTCGTAGATGACCCGGTTGCGCGGGGCGTCGGTGATCGACGTGCCGCCGCGGGTCAGCCAGTGGGCCGACATCACGATGATCGCCTGCGGGTGTGGCAGCTCGCGGCCCAGGCTCGCCCAGGTGCGGGAGTAGATGTTGTCCTCGATCGCGTTCATCGGCGATCCGTGACCGACGAACAGCACCGGCATCCGTTCCGAGGGGTGCAGCCGCTCCTCGATGTCATGCAGCTCGTACACGCGAGCCTCCTTCGATTGTCGCTACAATCATTGTAGCGACATGGGGCGGCTGTTGAAACGGGTCAGTGGCGCATCCGCGGCGCCTCGCCCACGTGGGCGTCGAGCACAGCCCGCTCGTCGTGGGTGATCCGCCGCGGCCGGGCGCCGTCGCCGGTCATGAACACGAGGCCCACCGTGCCCACCGCGCACAGCGCGTCATGCTGGCGCAGCTCCCAGGCGAGGGTGAAGTCCGCGCCGCCGATCGCGGTCACCCACATCCGGAACCGCACGGGGACGAGGTCGAGCCGCACAGGCCGGCGGTACTCGATGCACTGGCCGGTGATGAAGGCGGGGTTGCGGCCGAGGCCATCACCGTCGAGCCGAGTGAGCGACTCGCCGCCCGCCCCGCGTGCCTGCGCGAAGAAGAGCACGCGCGCCTGCTCCACGAGCGCCAGGATCGCCACGTTGTTGACATGCCCATAGGCGTCCGTGTCGCTCCAGCGCAGCGGGACATCGCACTCGACCACGTTCACGCCTCCGGCCCACCCTCGGCGACGACCTCGGCCATCCCGACCTCGGTGGGGTGCAGCACCCGCTTGAGGAACTCCCGGGTGCGCGCGTTGCGCGGATGCTCGATCACCTCCGCAGCCGGCCCCTGCTCGACGATGACGCCGCCGTCCATGAAGGCCACGACGTCGGCGACGTCCCGGGCGAACGCCATCTCGTGCGTGACGACGAGCATCGTCATGCCGGCGTCGGCGAGCCCCCGCATCACGGCGAGCACGTCGCCAACGAGCTCCGGGTCCAGGGCGCTGGTCGGCTCGTCGAAGAGCATCAGCCGCGGGTCCATGCTCAGGGCGCGGGCGATGGCGACCCGCTGCTGCTGCCCGCCGGACAGCTGTGCCGGCATCGCGTCCCCGCGGTCGGCCAGGCCGACCTTGCGCAAGTTCGCCAGAGCGACCCGCTTCGCCTCGGCGCGGCCACGATGCAGCACCCGCTCCTGGGCGATGGTGCAGTTTCGCAGCACGGTCAGGTGCGGGAAGAGATTGAACTGCTGGAACACCAGGCCGATCCGCCGGCGCACGCCGTCGATGTCGACGTCGGGATCGGTGATCTCCGAGCCGTCGACGACGATGGTGCCCTCGTCCGGGGTCTCGAGCATGTTCACACAGCGCAGCACCGTCGACTTGCCGGAGCCGGACGGGCCGATCAGGCACACCACCTGGCCGGGCTCGACGGTGAGATCGATGCCCTTCAGCACGGCGTTGTCGCCGAAGGACTTCCGGACGCCCTGGAGAGTGATCGCACTCATTTCGCCGCCTTCGCCTTGAAACTGGTTCGTGTGGTCTGGAGCTCGAACCGCCTGGCCAGCCAGCTGAGCGGCACCGTGATCACCAGGTAGCAGACGCCGGCGACGACCAGCGGGGTCAGCCCCGCGTCCGCGGCCGAGAGCGCCTGACGGCCGAACTTCGTCAGCTCATACTGGTCGACGGTGAGCCCCAGCAGGTACACCAGCGAGGTGTCCTTCGTGAGCAGGATCAGCTCGTTGGTCAGCGGGGGCAGCACCATCCGGAACGCCTGAGGGAACACGATCGAGCGCATCGCCCGGCCGCGGGACATGCCGAGCGACCGGGCCGCCTCGTACTGGCCGGGCGGCACGGCCTGGAGCCCCGCGCGCAGCGTCTCGGAGATGTAGGCGGCCGAGACCATGCCGAGCGAGAGCATGACCGTCACGTAGATGTTCAGATTGATCGAGAACGCGCTGGGGATGCCGTAGCCGAAGGCGACGAACACGAGCAGCGCCGGCAGCCCGCGGAACAGCTCCGTGTACACGGTGGCGATCCACCGGTACGGGGCCACCGACGACATCCGCATGAGCGCGAGCAGCGCCCCGCCCAGCAGCCCGAACCAGAAGGAGATGAGCGTGTAGACCACCGTGTTCCACAGGGCGGTGGTGATCACCTGCGGGAACTGCTCGGCCGCGACCCGCAGGTTGAAGAAGGTGTGCACCATCTTCGGCCAGTCGGTCAGAAGGGCGAGGACGACGATCACGATCACGAGGATCGCGTACTGGATGGCGCGCGAGATCCGCGCGCGCCGGGCGGGTGAGCTCATCTCTGTCTCCCTGGGGTGTCCGCCGGCGACGCGCTCCCACGTCGCCGGGCCTGTGACACGCGGCGGGGAACCGGTCTGCGTGGACCGGCTCCCCGCCGCACTGGCTCAGCTCTCGGCCGCGCCCCACTTCTGCAGGATGCCGTCGAGCGTGCCGTCGCCCTTGATGCGCTCGATCGTGGCGTTGACGCTGTCGAGCAGCTCGGTGTTGCCCTTGCGCACCGCGATGCCGTAGGTCTCGTCAGTGGGGATGGTGCCGATCTTCACCAGTGTGTCCGGGTACTTCTTGAGGTGCTCGTTGGAGGGGGCGACCTGGTCGATGACCACGTCGATGCTGCCGTTGTCCAGTGACTCGGCCGCCATCGAGGCGTCCTCGAACTGCTGCGGGTTCAGCCCGTGCTCGTTCGCCCAGTCCTCACCCGTGGTGGCCTGCTGCACGCCGACCTTCCGCGTGCCGTCAGTGGCCTCGTCGACCGTCGTGATCCCCGAGTCCTTCCGCGTGATCACGGCGAGGTCGTCGTGATAATAGGGGTCGGAGAAGTCCATCTTGGTCTTGCGCTCGTCGGTGATCGTGATGGCGCTGATCGCGATGTCGCACTTCTTGTTGTCGAGGTCCTGCCCGGACTGCAGCCCCTCGAACGCCGTGTTGACCTGCTTGAGGTCGACCCCGAGGTCCTTGGCGATCTCGGCGGAGATGTCGGCGTCGATGCCCTCCACCTTGTCACCGGTCGTCTGCTCGAACGGGGGATACGAGGCTTCGGAGCAGGCCGTCAGCGAGCCCTCCTCGATCAGCTTGCCGCCGCCCTCGGTGCTCGTGCACCCGGACAGCAGGAGTCCTCCGGCCGCGCTCAGCGCGACGGCTGCCATGATGGTCCTGCATCTGCTCATGTTCTCAGTCCTTCGTTCCGGTCCATGCGTCGGAGGCGTCCGGGAGCTTCCCGGGACCGCGACCGATGTCGTTCACAGGTTCCTCATGGTAATCGACGCCGTGTTTCCAAGAGGTGTCACCGCGCCGGCTCGGCGAGGGCGCGCACATGATCCCACAGCCGCGCGGTCGCGACCGCGGCGGGGGAGCGGGGCGCGAAAGCGGGCAGCGGCCGACGGCGCAGCCCCATCTGCTCGACGGCCGATGCGGACGGCACCACGATGGGCAGGATGCGCGCATCGGCCGCGGGCAGCTCGGCGATCGCCTGTGCCTGGGCGCGGCGACGGCGGTCGGCCATCGAGAAGAATCCCACGACAGGGGTGCCGGGCGCGTGCTCGGCGACCAGGTCGAGCACCTGGTCGAAGGCGCGCAGCGAAAGCGCGGCGGGGACGAGCGGGACCACGATGACATCCGCCGCGTCGATGACGTTGCGCGCCACGAGTGACGCGCCGGGCGGAGCGTCCAGCACGGTCCACGCGTGGCCGTCGTCGAGGTCGCACAGGACGCGGCGGATGCGATGGCCCGACTTCTTCGCCTGGTCGAGCTCGAGCTCGAGGTCGCGGTAGGAGTCGTCGGCGGGCAGCACGTCGAGCCCGGGCTCGTCGGTCTGGCGGATGGCCCGCTGGACGTCGGTGCGTCCGCGGACGAGACGGTCCGCGCCGCCCTTCAGCCGGGGGCGGACGCGCAGCAGGTAGGTCGTCGCACCCTGCGGGTCGAGATCCCACAGCAGCGTGGGCCCGGTCTGCGCGGCGTGCCAGGCGAGGTTCACCGCCGTGGTCGTCTTGCCGACCCCGCCCTTGGTGCTGAAGACCGCGATGGTGCGCATGCGGACATCGTACACACGTCCGCCCCGGCCGGAGCCGGGGCGGACGTGAAATGCTGCGGCGAACCCGAGGTCAGGCGGCGCGCGCCATCCGCGGTGTCGTCGGGGCGTCCTGCATCTCGCGCTGACCGGCCGCGACCAGCGACGCGTGGCTGGCTTTCTCCGTGACCTCGAAGGACTCGCGGTAGTGGCCGCGCAGCAGCTGGGTCTGCGACACGAGCGCGCTCAACGAGTTGAACACAAGGCCTGTGACCGGCATGAGCGCCCACTGCACGATCATGCCGAGGCTGCGCCGACGGCCGTACCGGGCCGGCCGCTCGGGGAGCATCTGGTAGCCGATCCACATCATCAGCACGATGCTGAGCAGCGCCACCTGCTGGATGGTGCCCACGATGTACGGGAGGTTCAGCACGAGCGTGTCCATGAACGGCGCCCAGAGGCTCACCAGGAACGGCACCCACGCGCCGAAGGCGATCATCGGGGCGATGCAGGCGAGGCTGACGTGGCTGTCGAGCAGCTGGTAGAAGCGGTACAGGTTCTTCAGCACCGGCGTGCCGGTGCTCCGGTCGAACAGCCGCACGCCGACGAACGGCACGTCCGAGGCGCCGTAGGACCAGCGCTTCAGCTGCTTGAACTGCGCCTTGATCGTGCGCCCGTACGACTCGGTGAGCACCGCGTCCTGATAGATCGGCACATGGATGCTGATCACCCGGTAGTCCCCGTGGAAGTGGAAGTAGCTGCGCCAGTACTGGTGGCCGTCCTCGACGATCGTGCGCGTGCTCCAGAAGTCCATCTCGACCAGGGCGTCCATGGGCTGCGAGTGGGAGGCGAAGTTGCGCAGCGAGAACGGCCGCACCGAGCTGATGATGTTCCAGAACGAGTTGCCGTTGGCGATGACCCGGCTCGGCGCCGGCGCGTCCCAGATGTTGCCGAGGAACAGCGAGATGGGCTGGAAGGACATCCGCCTGCGCTCGGGGTGGACGATGTACTCGTAGGTCACGTAGTCGAAATAGGTGGGATAGGCGACGTTGTCGCAGTCGAGCGTCGTGACGAGCACCCGGGAGTGGTCGATGCCGCGCTGGTCGAGCAGCATCTGGAGACGGCGGCCGGCGAACGTGATGTTCGCACCCTTGCCGGCCATCTCGCCCGGCAGCAGCGCGGCGGGGTGACGGACGAGCTCGAAGTGCCCGAACCGGTCGCCGAACTCGCGGGCCAGCCGCTGGGCGGTGCGCTCCATGCCCGCGCCGCCGCGCTCCTCGTAAGCGAGCAGGACGATGAGGTGATCGTTGTCGTAGGTCGTCTCGGCCAGCGCCTCGAACGAGGGGGCGATGACCTCGTACGGCTCGTTGTAGGCGGCGACGATCACGGCGTTGTAGATCTCCGAGGGCTTCGGCCAGGCCTGCGGGTCGCGGGCCATCGCGGTGAGGTTGCGCCGGTGACGGCGCACGTGGAACGCGTTTCGCGGCTCGCTGACGACCGCCGTGGTCGGATCCTCCAGCTGCATCAGGCGCGCGTGCCAGTCGACGGCCTGCGCCCCCTCAAGCTTCGCGTTGCCGATCATGATGTCGAACGCGGAGCGGATCGCCTTGATCAGCATGATCGCGATCACGGCGAGCAGTCCCCAGGCCGCGGCGACCGGGCTGAACACGGAGACGACGACGAGTCCGGCGAGCAGACCGTAGCTCAGCAGCCCCGGGAGCATCTCCAGCGCGCGATAGGTCGGCGTGCGCTCGCCGACCGGCAGCTCGTTGTCCATCGTGATCCTTCCTCTCGGCCCGACCGATGCCAGGCCACACCCAATACAACGCCCGCCGCCCGGGCGCCTCAACGCGCTTTGGTAACGAATGCGCATCGATCCCCGTGCGGCCCGCTCCGCCCGGATCCACGGGATGCCGCACCACATCAGCGGTACGATGTGAGGCATGGCTCACCTCTCCACACGTCTCCTGCTCAGCTGCGCGGCGATCGGGGTGGCCACCGGGCTGCTGTTCATCGTCACCGGGGGCCTGCACGTGGTCGTCCTGACGACCGTCCCGTGGCTCTATGGCGCGCTGATCGGGCTGTACTTCCTGCCCGGGGCGATCGCCCAGGGCACGTTCCGCCGCTCTCTGGTCGCCCTCGTCACCATCCTCGTCTCCGGCCTGCTCACGGCCGTCTCGCCCGTCCAGTCCCTCGGCTGGGCTGTTTTCGCCCCCATCCTCCTGATCGGCGTGCTGCAGGAGCTGCCCTGGGCCGTCACCCGGTACCGTCAGTGCACCCGCCGCGCCGCGATGACGGGGGCCGTGGTCTCCGGCACCCTGCTCGGCGTCCTCTTCGCCGTGGTGCTGCATGGCAGGGCGCTCACCCCCTCGATCTGGCTTGACATCGCCCAGGGCGCCCTGGCCCTCGCGTCCGTTCTCGCGTTCACCGCGCTGGGCTGGACCGTCGCCGCGGCGCTGCACCGGGCCGGGGTCGGGCGGAGCTGAGCAGGCGACCCACCGTCGACCTGTGTGCCGGATGTGCGAGTATGGCATCCGTCGGCCCGGACGCCGACGGAGGGGGATCCAGCAGGGTGAAACGTCAGATCATCACCGCCGTCACGGTCGTCGAACCGCGCTCCAGCGCCTCGACCGGAGGCGATCGGGAAACCGCAGCGCACCGCACCCAGGGCCCGGGAGCCGGGCGTTGAACGCGCGAGGTCAGCGGACGGGCCGGGTCGCCGCGCTGCTCGGCGCCGCGCTGCTCGCGATCACCCTCGCCGGCTGCACGCAGACCGTCTCGTCGGGCAGGAGTTCCGAGGCCATCGAGGTCGATGCCGGGTTCGGCACCGCGCCCACGGTGGGCATCCCCGCCCCACTCGATGTCGACGGGCTGCAGCTGTCGGTCGTCCACCGCGGGGAAGGCGAGCGCATCACCGACGGCACGACGGTGAGCCTGCACGCCCGGGTCTTCGACACGCAGACCGGTGAGACGATCACCCCGGCCGGCGCCTGGGCGGACGCCGAGCTGATACGCCCACAGGACGCCGAGCCGGGCATCGCGCGCACCGTGCCCGGGCTGCCCAATGGCTCGCGCATCGTGGTGACCGGCACGGCCCGGGACTTCTATGGCTCCGAGCGGCTCGAGCAGGTCAGGCTCGACGGCGGTCGCGAGCTCGCGGTGGTCATGGACGTCTCCGTCCCGCCGCGGACGCCGCGTGCCACCGGCGAGCTCCCGGCTGACGCCATGCCCGCGGTGACCCTCGACGGGGGTCGCCCGACCGCGATCGCCCCGGGCGCCGGCGACCCGCCCGCGACCACGACCGTCCGGGTGCTCTCCGCGGGCGCCGGCGCGACCGTGACCGCGGACGACGCGGTCGTGTTCCGCGCATACACCGCGGCCTGGGGCGACGGGGCACGGCTCGGCGACGACTTCACCACGGGCGCGGTGGTGCATCCGATCGCCGACCTGCCGGCCGGCTTCGCCCGCGCCTTGACGGAGCAGCGCGTGGGGTCGCTCGTCGAGGCCGTGATCCCGCCGGGGGAAGGGCCCGCCAACCGGCTGCCGGAGGCGCTGCGACAGGAGACGCTGGTCGTGGTGATCGCGATCGACGGCGTCTCCCTCGCAGGCTGACCCTCGCCGGACGAAATCGACAGAAGGAGATTCCACATGACGACCCTGCAGGACGTGCTGGACGCCGCCGAGGCCCTGTGGCCGACCCGGCTCGCGGAGGACTGGGACAATCCAGGCCTGGCCGTCGGCGACCCGGCCTGGCCGGTCTCCCGGGTGCGCCTCGCCCTGGATGTGACATCGGAGACGCTCGACGAGGCCGTCGCGGACGGCGCCCAGGTGCTGTTCACCCACCATCCCGCGCTGTTCCACCCGCTGCGCTCGCTTGACGCCCGTTCCGCGTCGGCCCGGGTCCCGCTGCGCGCTGCCCGTGCCGGCGTCGCCCTGCTCTCCGCACACACGAACGCGGATGCCGCCCCGGGCGGGGTGAACGCCGTGCTCGCCGACCTGATCGGTCTGGCCGACCAGCGTCCGCTCGTGCCGATCCCAGGCGAGCCGGACGCGGGCATCGGCCGCCTGGGCACGCTCCCCGCCGGCGCCACGCTCGGCGGCCTCGCGGCACGGATCGCCCGGGTGCTGCCCTCTACCGCCTCGCAGGTGCGCGTGAGCGGAGACCCCGCCCTGCCCGTCCGCACGGTCGCCGTGTGCAGCGGGGCCGGAGACTCCCTGCTCACCCTGCCGCAGGTGCTCGCCGCGGACGTGTACGTCACCGCCGACCTGCGCCATCATGTGAGTCTCGACGCGCGCGCCGCCGGCCTCGGGGGCCTGATCAACGTCTCACACTGGGCGAGCGAGTGGTTGTGGCTGCCGGTGGCGGCCCGACAGCTCGCCGCGCGACTCGAGGCCGACGGCCATCCCGTGGCGGTGTCCGTCAGCGACACGCGCACGGACCCCTGGGACTTCGCCATCGCGCAGTGACCGGCCGACGAGCCTGCGCGAGCCCGGCGTGCGGGCCCTTGCGCCCGGGGAGCGCGGCGGCCTCACCGTCTCGCCGACCCGCGCCGGGCGGGGCGCGGCCGCCGGAGGAGTACAGTGGTCTGCGGATGGGATGCCCATGCGGTCGCGTGCCGGAGAGATCCGGCCCGAGGAACGTCCGGGCTCCACAGGGCACGATGGTGGGTAACGCCCACCCGGGGTGACCCGAGAGCAAGTGCAGCAGAGAGCAGACCGCCGGCGGGGCTCAGGCCCGGTCGGCAAGGGTGAAACGGTGGTGTAAGAGACCACCAGTGGTCGTGGTGACACGGCCAGCTGGGCAAACCTCATCGGGAGCAAGACCGAGCAGGAGGCGGGCGGCCCGTCCATGCCTCCGGGTAGGTCGCTGGAGCGCGTCAGCGATGGCGCGCCGAGAGAGATGGCCGCACCCGGTCGGGGTCTTCCCGACCGGCGACAGAACCCGGCGTATCGGGCATCCCATCCACCATCACGGGTCCAGCCCCAGCGGCAGCGGACACGCCCCTTCTCCCATGACCAGGCGGCCACAGGCCCGGCCCCTCAGCCCAGCAGCGCCCGCTCCGCGGCGCCGATGATCCCGGCGTCCTGTGCGTGCCGCGCCGGGCGGACGGGCGTGGCGAGCCCGTCGAGCCCGGGCAGGAACAGCTCCGGCCGGAGCGAGATCCCGCCGCCGATCACGAACAGTGTCGGGGTGAGGAGCGCCTCGAGCGTCTCGAGATACCGGCGCAGGCGGGCGCGCCACGCATCCCACCCGATCCCCTCGCGCTCCCGGGCGACCGGCGAGGCGTACTGCTCGTAGTCGCGGTGGCCGTCGATCTCCAGATGCCCCAGCTCGGTGTTCGGCACGAGCACCCCGTCATGCACCAGGGCGGAGCCGATGCCGGTGCCGAGGGTCAGCACGATGACGAGGCCGGCCACCCCGGTGGCGGCGCCGTCGTGCACCTCGGCCC
This sequence comes from Pseudoclavibacter caeni, assembly GCF_008831125.1. GTDB lineage: Bacteria > Actinomycetota > Actinomycetes > Actinomycetales > Microbacteriaceae > Pseudoclavibacter_A > Pseudoclavibacter_A caeni. The sequence goes on from NZ_WBKA01000002.1 coordinate 22,240, forward strand.
AGCCGGCCGCATCCGCGTCGTTGAGCACGCCTACCGGGCGGCCGACCGCCGTGCTGAGCACCTGCGCGGCGGGCAGGCCGATCCACGCCGGCGAGATGTTCGCCGCGGTGCGGGTCCGGCCGCCAACGACGACCGAGGGGACGGCGACGCCGACCGGCGCGTCGCGCTCGTCCGTGGCTTCCTCGATGCGGCGGACGAGCCCCGCGACCACCCGGGCCACGTCACCGGGCTCACCGCCGGGCGGGGTCGGCTCTGCCAGTCGCGGGCCGACGAGCGTGCTCATGCCCGTGTCGACGGCGGCGGCCTTGATCCCGGTGCCGCCGACGTCGACGCCGATCGCGACCGTCATCTCAGACCGTGCCGTCGAGCGACGCGGTGAGGATCTCCGGTCCGTCAGGACGGATGACGATGGTGTGCTCGAACTGTGCGGTCAGCGACAGGTCGGCGGTCGTGACCGTCCAGTCGTCGGACCAGGTCTTCCAGCGCGCGCTGCCGAGCGTGAGCATCGGCTCGACGGTGAAGACCATGTTCTCCTCGATGACGTCGGTGAACCGATCGGGGTCGTCGTAGTGGGGGATGATGAGCCCGGAGTGGAACTCGCGCCCCACGCCGTGGCCCGTGTACTCACGCACCGTGCCGTAGCCGAACCGGTTCGCGTACGCCTCGATGACGTGCCCGATCACGGAGGTCTGTCGGCCGGGGCGGCACGCGCGGATGCCGCGCATCATCGCCTCGTGCGTGCGCTCGACGAGGTCACGGGCCTCCTGCGACACCTCGCCGACGAGGAACGTCCGGTTCGTGTCGCCGTGCATGCCGTCTTTGAAGGCCGTCACGTCGACGTTGACGATGTCTCCCTCCTCGAGCACCGTGTCGTCGGGGATGCCATGGCAGATGACCTCGTTGACCGAGGTGCACAGGCTCTTCGCGTAACCGCGGTAGCCGAGCGTCGAGGGGTAGGCGCCGTGCTCGACCATGTACTCGTGGCCGACGCGGTCGATGTGGTCGGTGGTGACGCCCGGCCGGATCTCGGCGGCGATCACGTCGAGCGCCCCGGCGGCGACGCGGCTGGCCTCGCGAATGCGGTCGATCTCCTCCTCGGTGTACAGATCGCCGTGGCCGGACTCGTCGAACTCCTTCACATCGACGTAGTAGGGCCTGGGGATCGAGGCGGGGACGGAGAGTCGGGGCGTGTGCAGCCCCGGGGTCAGATGACCTTGGGAATCTTTCGGCATGCCCTGATTGTACGCTGGGGGCGGGTCGCCGCCCGGGGCCCGACCGCTCGCGCCGGCCACGGCGCCCGAGGACGAGGAGGCCGTCATGACCGATCAGCAGCAGTTCTGGTTCAACACCCGCACCCGAGCGGTGGAGGAGGGACCGCAGTCGCTGGCCGTCGACCGCATCGGGCCGTTCCCCACTCGCGAGGAGGCCGCGCATGCCGAGGAGATCGTCGCCCGTCGGGCCCGGGAGTGGAACGAGGAGGACGACGAGCGATGGGAGCACGGGGAGGACTGACCCGCCGCATCCCCGCGGGACGCGCCCCGGCCGTGCCCCCGCACGCTGCCGGACACGCCCGCCGACCGACCGCGAAGCCGCCTCGGTGGGGCGATGATGCCCTAGAGTCGTACCAGTCGAGGTCGAAAGGACGCGCATGGACAAGCAGACCGATTTCGTGCTGAGAACCATCGAGGATCGCGGCGTCCGCTTCGTGCGGCTGTGGTTCACGGACGTGGTCGGCTCGCTGAAGTCCGTGGCCGTCTCCCCGGCCGAGATCGAGGGGGCCTTCGAGGAGGGCATCGGCTTCGACGGCTCGTCGATCCAGGGATTCACCCGGGTGAGTGAGTCCGACATGCTCGCGTTCCCCGACCCGTCGACCTTCCAGCTGCTGCCGTGGCGGGGTGAGAAGGACCCCACCGGTCGCATGTTCTGCGACCTCACCACCCCCGACGGCCAGCCGGCGGCCTCCGACTCCCGCAACGTCCTGCGCCGCACCATGGCCCAGGCCGCGGAGCGGGGCTTCTCGTTCTACGTGCACCCCGAATGCGAGTTCTACCTGCTCGACCGCGAATCGCTGCAGGAAGGCCGCCCACAGCCGGCCGACCACGCCGGCTACTTCGACAACGAGCCCGGCGGCTCCGCCAACGACTTCCGCCGCCGCGCGGTGACCATGCTCGAGGAGCTCGGCATCTCGGTCGAGTTCTCCCACCACGAGGTCGGCCCCGGCCAGAACGAGATCGACCTGCGCTACGCCGACGCGCTGACGATGGCCGACAACATCCAGACCTTCCGCACCGTCGTCAAGGAGGTCGGCATCGAGCAGGGCGTGCACGCCACCTTCATGCCCAAGCCCTTCCCCGATCAGCCCGGCAGCGGCATGCACACCCACTTCTCGCTGTTCGAGGGCGACGACAACGCCTTCTACGATCCCGCCGGCCAGTACGAGCTGTCGCACACCGCCCGCCGGTTCATGGCCGGCGTGCTCCACCACGCTGCCGAGATCACCGCCGTGACCAACCAGTTCGTCAACTCCTACAAACGGCTGTGGGGTGGCGACGAGGCCCCCAGCTCGATCGCCTGGGGGCACAACAACCGCTCCGCGCTGCTGCGCGTGCCCCTGTACAAGCCCGGCAAGGGCCAGAGCACCCGCATCGAGTACCGCGGCATCGACTCCGCGGCGAACCCCTATCTCGTCTTCGCCCTCCTGCTCGCCGCGGGCCTGAAGGGCATCGAGGAGGACTACGAGCTGCCCGACGAGGCCGAGGACAACATCTGGGAGCTCTCCGACCAGGAGCGGCGCGCGCTCGGCATCCGCAGCCTGCCCGGCAGCCTCGAGCAGGCACTCGAGCTCATGGAGGGCTCCGAGCTCGTCGCCGACACCCTGGGCGAGCAGGTGTTCAACTACTTCCTGCTCAACAAACGGCAGGAATGGCGCGAGTACCGCGCCCAGGTCACCGACTACGAGCTGCGGCACAGCCTCAACCGCCTGTAGAGGCCGGGCATGACGCGACCCGAGGGCCTCTCCCGCCTCGCACTCGCCCGAGTCGGCCTCGCCGAGCCGAGTGTCGCCCTGCAGCTGATCGAGCAGGCCGACGCACCCGGCCGCGCGCTCCTGCAGGGGCGCATCGCGCTGCTGCGAGTGTGCGCCGACCCGGACGCCGCGCTGCGCGACGTGCTCGAGCTCGCCGCGCGACGTCCCGGTCTCGCCGACCTTGACGACACGACCCTCACCAGGCTGCTGCGCGTGCTCGGCGGCTCGCTCGGCCTGGCCGAGTTCCTCCTGCGCCGGCCCGAGGAGCTCGACTGGTTCCTCGCCCACGACGAGACGCCCCGAGACGCCGAGACCTACCGGCGCAGCCTGCTGGACGCCGTCCACGACGCGGCCAGCCCACAGGACGCGATCACCGCGATGCGCCGCCGCTACCGCCGCCACGTCGTCCAGCTCGCCCAGTGGGACCTCGCCGCCGAGGATCCGCGCACCGTGCTCGAGCAGGTGTGCCGGGCGCTCGCCGACCTCGCCGACGCCGCGGTGGCCGCCGGCCTCGAGATCTCTCGCGAACTCGTCCGGCCCCGGTTCGGCGACCGCGTCGACCGGGTGCGCATCGCGGTCATCGCCATGGGCAAGACCGGCGCCCGCGAGCTCAACTACATCAGCGACGTGGACGTCATCCACGTCGCCGAGCCGGTCGGAGACGAGGACCGCTCGCGCGCGCTGGCAACCGCCACGCACATCCTGCAGACGCTCGGCCGCGTGCTCGGCCAGGCCGGCCCGGAGCCGGCCCTGTGGGAGCTCGACGCGAACCTGCGCCCAGAGGGACGCGACGGCGCCCTGGTGCGCACGCTGGAGTCACACGTCGCCTACTACCGCCGCTGGGCCGAGGGCTGGGAGTTCCAGGCGCTGCTGAAGGCCCGCTTCATGGCCGGTGACGCCGAGCTTGGGCACGCCTACATCGACGCGATCCGGCCGATGGTGTGGCAGTCCGCCCATCAGGAGGACTTCGTCGCCTCCGTCCAGGCGATGCGCGAGCGGGTCAGCGACAACATCCCGGCTGATCAGGTGGACCAGCAGCTCAAGCTCGGGCCGGGCGGGCTGCGCGACGTGGAGTTCACCGTGCAGCTGCTGCAGCTCGTCCACGGCCAGCACGACGAGCGCATCCACGGCCGCGGCACGCTCGAGTCGCTGCGGGCGCTGGCCGAGAACGGCTACATCGGCCGGCGCGAGGCCCAGGAGTTCGGCGACGACTACCGCACCCTGCGCGTCATCGAGCATCGGCTGCAGCTGCGGCGCATGCGGCGCACGCATCTGATGCCGACGGACCCGGAGGAGCAGCGGGTGATCGCCCGCGCCACCCGGCTCGCCCCCGACGCCGCCGGGCTGCGCGCGCTGTGGGCCCGGGTCAAGCGCTCCGTGCGCGATCTGCACGTGAGCATCTTCTACAGTCCGCTGCTCGCGGTCTACGCGAGCCTGCCCGGCGAGGACTTCCAGCTCACCGCAGCGCACGCCCGCGACCGGCTGCGCGCGATCGGCTACCGGGACCCGGACGGCGCCCTCGACCGGATCACTTCGCTCACCACCGGCGTCTCCCGCCGCGCCGAGATCCAGCGGCATCTGCTGCCGCTCATGCTCGAGCTGTTCGCCCGGGGCAGCGACCCCGACCACGGGCTGCTCGCCTTCACCCGGATCAGCGAGCAGATCGGCGACGCCTACTGGTACCTGCGGATGCTGCGCGACTCCCCGGTGGCCGCGCGTCGGCTCGCTCACGTGCTCTCCTGCTCACGGTTCATCGGCGACGCGCTCGCCTCCCAGCCCGAGGCCGCCCGCTGGTTCGCCGACGACGCGGGGGTCGCCCCGCGCGGACGGGACGAGCTGGAGGGGGAGATGCTCGCCATCGTCCGCCGGCACGGGCCCGGTGAGGAGCAGGTGGTCGGGCTGCTGCAGCAGGTGCGTCGGCGCGAGGTGCTGCGGCTGGCGATCTGGAGCGTCGTGCACGCCGTGCCCGTGGAGCAGGTCAGCCCGGCGCTGACCGACGTGTACCGGGCGCTGCTGTCGGCGCTGACAGTCTGGCTCGACCCGGAGCGGGCCCACGGCATCCGGCTCGGGATCATCGGCCTCGGGCGGTTCGGCGGCGGCGAGCTCGGGTTCGCCTCGGATCTCGACGTGATGTACGTCTACGAGCAGGTCGGGGAGCGGGCCGACATCCGCGGGGCCGCACAGCGCCTGGCGAAGGCCGTCCAGGACTTCCGGATGCCGGTTCAGCTGGATCTCGATCTGCGCCCGGAGGGCCGCAAGGGCGCCATCATGCGCACCGTGCCCGCGCTGGCCGCCTACTACGAGCGCTGGGCCGAGCCCTGGGAGCGACAGGCGCTGCTGCGAGCGGCCCCGGGCGCCGGCGACCGCGACCTGCTGGACGAGGCCTTCGCGGTGATCGACCGGGTGCGGTACGGCTCGGGACTCACCGGGACGGCGGAGCGACAGATCAAACGTCTGAAGGCCCGGATGGAGGGGGAACGGCTGCCGCGCGGCACCGACGCCTCCCGGCATCTGAAGCTCGGCCGCGGATCTCTGACCGATGTCGAGTGGGTGGTGCAGCTGGAGCAGCTGCGCCACGCGGTCGACCATCCCTCGCTGCGCACGACGGGAACGCTCCAGGGGCTGGGTGCGCTCGTCGAGGCGGGCCTGCTCGACGCGGATGACGCCGTGGTGCTGCGCGAGGCGTGGCTGTTCGCCTCCCGGGTGCGTGACGCGAACCTCTTGGCCACCGGCCAGCCGAGCGACGTGATCGCCGACCCGGGTGGGGCGCTGGAGCCCGCCGCCCGTGTGCTCGGTTACGAGGCGGGGGAGAGCGCGCGGCTCGACAACGACTACCTGCGCGCGACCAGGCGATCGCGGCGGGTGTTCGAGCGGCTCTTCTACGGCGAGGGCTGACCGGAGACACGACGAGAGCGCCGCCCGGACGGATCCGTGACGGCGCTCTCGTTCAGATCGGTCGACGTGGACCGACTGATCGCGGGTGCGACCGGACGCGCCGGGACGCACCCCCGGGATCAGCAGCCATAGTACAGCTGGTACTCGTACGGATGCGGGCGCTGCGCAAGCGGCTTGAGCTCGCCCTCGCGCTTGAGCTCGAGCCACGAGTCGATCACGTCGTCGGTGAACACGTCACCTGCGCGCAGGAACTCGTTGTCCGCCTCGAGCGCGGCGAGCACCTGCTCGAGCGAGCCCGGCACCTGGGGGATGTCCTTGGCCTCCTCCGGGGGCAGCTCGTAGAGGTTCTTGTCGACCGGGGCGTGCGGCTCGATCTTGTTCTTGATGCCGTCGAGGCCGGCCATCAGCTGCGCGGCGAACGCGAAGTACGGGTTGCCGGAGGCGTCGGGGGCGCGGAACTCGATGCGCTTCGCCTTGGGGCTCGTGCCGGTGATCGGCACGCGGATGGCGGCCGAGCGGTTGCCGGCCGAGTACACCAGGTTGACTGGGGCCTCGAAGCCGGGCACCAGACGGTGGTAGGAGTTCACGGTCGGGTTCGTGAACGCGAGCAGCGCCGGCGCGTGCTTCAGGATGCCTCCGACGTACCAGCGAGCGATGTCCGACAGGCCGGCATAACCCGCCTCGTCGTAGAACAGCGGCTGGTCGCCGTTCCACAGAGACTGGTGGGTGTGCATGCCCGAGCCGTTGTCGCCGAAGAGGGGCTTCGGCATGAAGGTGGCGGTCTTGCCGTTGCGCAGGGCGACGTTCTTGACGATGTACTTGAACTTCAGCAGGTCGTCAGCCGCGCTGGTGAGCGTGTTGAACCGGTAGTTGATCTCGCACTGGCCTGCGGTGCCCACCTCGTGGTGGCTGCGCTCGACCTCGAGGCCCGCGGCGACCAGCTCGGTGACGATCTCGTCACGGACGTCGGCGAGCTTGTCGGCCGGGGTGACGGGGAAGTAGCCGCCCTTGAAGTCGATCTTGTTGCCGAGGTTGCCACCCTCCTCCTGGCGGCCGCTGTTCCACGCCGCCTCCTCGGAGTCCACCTCGTAGAAGCTGTGCCCCTGGGCGACGTCATAGCGCACGGAGTCGAAGATGAAGAACTCGGCCTCGGGAGCGAAGAACGCGGTGTCGGCGATCCCGGTCGACGCGAGGTACTGCTCGGCCTTCTTGGCCGTCTGACGGGGATCCTTGCCGTAGATCTCGCCGTTGCGGGGGTTGAAGATGTCATGGTTGAAGATGAGCGTCTTCTGCTTGCGGAAGGGGTCCAGGTACCCGGTGGTGACATCCGGAATCAGCTGCATGTCCGACTCGTCGATGCTCGCGAAGCCCTTGATCGAGCTGCCGTCGAACAGTTGACCATCCGTGAAGTAGTCCTCGTCGACGAACTCGGCGGGCAGGTTGAAGTGCTGCTGGACGCCCGGCAGATCCGTGAACCGGATGTCGATGAACCGGACATCCTCGTCTTTGATGAACTTCAGTGCCTCTTCAGGATTCTTGAACATGCCTGCGACTCCAAATGCTTTCGGTACTCCGGGTGGACGCCGGATCGATCATCACCGTACGAAAGGATGATTTCCTCACCGTATCCCGAATGTTTCCGGCATGTTACACGGCGCGCGGATGGCGCCCGATCACGCCCGCCAGGCACCGGTACACTCGACCCGTGAGCACTCGCCAGCATCCCGCCCCGCACGACGGCCGGGCGGACCCGGACACGCCGCAGCCGCCGATCGATCCCTCGGCGGTGGTGCATGCCGACGACCTCGCCTCGATGGGACGTCGCCTGGGCGGACTGCTCGTGGACTGGGCGATCGCCTCGCTGATCGGCTGGGCGTTCCTGCCGGGGAACAGCCCCTTCGTCCTTGGCGTGTGGGCGCTCATCCAGATCTCGCTCGTGTCGACGATCGGCGCCTCGTTCGGCCACGCCGTCTTCGGCATGCGTGTCGTCAGGGTCTCCGATGGCGGGTTGCCCGGGCTGTTGCCCACGCTCGTCCGCACCGTGTTGCTGGCCCTGTTCATCCCCGGACTCGTCTGGGGGCGGGACGGCCGCCCCGCCCATGACCGCGTCGCGGGCACCGCAGTGGTGCTGCTCAAGGCGATCCGAGGACGTCAAGCCCGCTGAGCCCCCACGCCCGGGCATTCTGGTCCCCGTGGCGCGGGCATCTCCATGCCACGCGTCGCGTCTGCGCTCGTGTCACGCACCCACGCAGGCGTCCGCATGGGGAGACCATGTCCACACGCGAACCCACATGCACAGGGGCGCCCTCCCGAGAGAGGACGCCCCGTCGTCGTTCCCGCGCTGGTTCAGCGCAGCCCCTTGTGGCTGGGGCGCAGCCGGTTCGGATCCATCCCCTTGGGGATGCCGGGCCCGGTCGTCCGCTCCAGCGAGATGAGCCGGTCGTTGACCGCGGCGACCTCCGCCTTGGTGAGCACCGGCTTGAGCCGGGCCAGCTGCCGGCTGACCCGGCGCAGCCGCACCGTCCCGTCCTCACCGTCACCGACCACGATGCGATGCACCGTGACGTTGGGCACGACCCGCCGGATGCGCACCTGTTCCTCGTCGAACAGTCGCTGAAGGCGATGAGGGTCCCCTTCGCCGATGAGCACGGCGCCCGGCCGCCCCACCATGCGGTACACCGCGTCCTTGGTGCGGGCGTTGACGGCGACCGGCATCTCGGAGCCCTGCCAGGAGCGCTGCAGCTCGGTGCGCAGCACGGCGCCGACCGCACCGGGCTGGCCCTCGATGCGCGAGTAGGCCATCGCCTCCGCGCGCCGGCCGAGCACGATGAGCGCCAGCAGCACGCCGGTGAGCACGCCGAACAGCACCCATAGGACGATGCCGAGCACGCTGTGCCGCGAGAGCAGGAGCGCCAGGGCGATCCCGGCGGCGATCGGCAGCACGAGCGCGAGCAGGATCCACAGCAGGCTCATCCGGTCGTTGCGGACCGTGACCGTGAAGACCTGCCAGATCTGCTTGAGACGCCCGCCACGTCTGGGGGTGTGCTTCTTGTTGGACATGCTCTCCAGAATACCCGTTGCCCGCCGGATGCCCGACGGGGTCGAGGCGTGTCCCCTCCGACCGGCCGCCTCGCCTACGACGCTGAAGCCCTCCGGGCCGCCCCGGGCTGCGACGACGCGGCCCACGCGAGTCCACACAGTCGAGTGAACAGCGCACGCCCGTCCACAGCCGCCGAGCGCGCGGTGCGTCAGGACGTCTCCCGACCGATGCTGTCGTCATGAGCCACGCCGCCATCGCACCACCCCGGCACGTCGCCCGACACGGTGACGAGCTGATCGGCCAGCGCGCCGGCTCGCCGGCGCACCAGGTGTGCGGGTTCCTACGTCATCCCCACCTGCGCGGCGGGGAGAGCGTGCCCGATGACACGCTGCCGGGAACCGTGCGGATCCGGCTCGCCCCGATCCGGGAGCCGCTGCACGACCGTCTCGCCCGCGGGCCGCTGCGCGATTCGGAGTTGCTGCACGTGACGCTGGCGGTGCTGAGCGCGCTGCACTACCTCGCCCAGTGCGGCTGGCGACTGGGCGGACTCGACATCGATGATCTGGTGTGCGCGACGGACGACCGGGTGCAGGTCGATGCGCCGGCACGCCTCGCGCCGAGCGGCAGCAGACCGCTGGACGACCGGGATGTCGCCCTCGCGACGCGACTGCTGGAACAGCTGCCTCGTGAGCCGGACGAGGAGCGTGACACCGTGTCCGCCGCACGGATCGCCGCGGCCGACGTGCTCGCCGCCGTGTCCTCCGGACGCTCCCTGCGCCGGGCGATGATCGACACCGGGGCCGCGGCGCTGGCCGAGGCGCCAGGTGCACAGCCGCTGACACCGATCGCTGACGGCCGACGACGACGTCGCCGACGTGCCGGCCCCGCCCTGCCGCTGACCGCCGGGCCGATCCGACGCGCCGGAGCGCTGGTGAGCGCGGCCGGGACGATCCTGCGCGTCCGTGCCGCGCTCGGCGGGCTCGACGATGTGCTGGGGCGGCTGCAGCGCGGCCTCGAGCGCCGGGCCCGCGGAATCGGCACCGCCAGGCGCCGGAGCGGGGCGGAGCGCGGTCGACGTGCACGACTGCTGCTCGTCATGCTCGGGGGCGGTGGCGTGCTCGCCGGCGTCCTGATGCTGGGGTTGGGCAGCTGACCCGGGCGGGAGCCCGGGCGTCCTCATGCGTCCGCATGCCACCGGTCCCTCGACCGGGAGGGGCCACGTGGCCCGGCGGAGACACATCGGGCCCCGATCCCGGCGTGGATCGAGGCCCGACGGTGCTGACGACGAGGTCAGATGCCGAGGACGCCGCTGAAGTCGTAGCCCTCGAGGATGCCTTTCACCTCGGCCAGGAACCGCGCCGCGTCGGCGCCGTCGATGATCCGGTGATCGTACGACAGGCTGAGGTAGGCCACCGATCGGATGGCGATCGCCTCCTGGCCGGCGACCGTGATGACCCGCGGCTGCCGGGTGACGAGCCCGGTGCCGAGGATCGCCGACTGGGGCAGCGAGACGATCGGCGTGTCGATGAGCGCGCCGCGGGAACCCGTGTTCGTGACGGTGAACGTGCCACCGGCCACGTCATCCGGCTTCAGGCTGTTCGTGCGCGACCGCTCGGCGATGTCGGCGATGCCGCGCGCGAGCTCCGCGAGCGTCATCGAGCCGGCGCCGTGGACGACCGGGGCGTACAGACCCTTGTCCGTGTCGACCGCGAACGAGAGGTCCTCCCGATCGTGGTAGACGATCTCGTCGCCCTCGATCGAGGCGTTGACCGACGGGTGCGCCGGCAGTGCCCGCGCCGCGGCGAAGGCGAAGAACGGCAGGAACGACAGCTTCGTGCCCGTCTTCTCGGCGAACGCCGCCTTGTGCGCGTCGCGGAAGGCGGCGACGGCTGTCAGGTCGACCTCGATGACGCTCGTCAGCTGTGCGGCGGTCTGCATCGACTGGACGAGGTTGCGGGCGAGCACCTGCCGCAGACGCGGCATCGGCACCCGCTGCCCGCGCAGCTCGGAGGGCTGCGGAAGGCGGTACGGCTCGCCCGACCGCTGCGGCGCGGAGGCCACGGCGGGCTGGGTCGAGGCGGTCTCCGAGGCCTGGGTGCCCTCACGCTCCTGCTGGGCGCGCAGCACGTCCTCCTTGCGGATCCGGCCGCCGACCCCGGTGCCCTGCACCTGGGCCAGGTCGATGCCCAGACGGGCGGCGAGCTTGCGCACGATCGGCGTGACATAGGAGTGCCCGCTGATCGCGGCGACCTGCTCCTCACGACGCTCGTCGGCGGGCGCCGGAGTCAGGGCCACTGGAGTCTGGGCCGCCGGAGCGGGCTGGGCGGGCGCCGGAGCCGGGGCGGCTGCCGGGGCTGCGGCAGGCGTGGGAGCCTGGGGCGCGGCCGCAGTGGCAGCCGCGGGAGCCGGGGTCGCGGCTGGAGCCGCACCCTCGCCGACGACCGCGAGCACCGTGCCCACGTCCACCGTCTCGTCCTCCTGCACCAGGATCTGCTGCAGCGTGCCCGCCACCGGCGACGGCACCTCCGTGTCCACCTTGTCGGTCGACACCTCCAGCAGCGGCTCGTCCACGTCGACGTGATCGCCGACCTGCTTCAGCCACCGCGTCACCGTGCCCTCGGTCACCGACTCACCCAAGGCCGGCAGCACGATCTGCTCACCCTGCCCCGGCTGAGCGGGTGCCGCCGCAGCAGCAGGCGCCGCAGCAGCAGGCGCCGCGGCAGCGGGCGCCGGAGCCGGGGCGGCTGCCGGGGCTGCGGCAGGCGTGGGAGCCTGGGGCGCGGCCGCAGTGGCAGCCGCGGGAGCCGGGGTCGCGGCTGGAGCCGCACCCTCGCCGACGACCGCGAGCACCGTGCCCACGTCCACCGTCTCGTCCTCCTGCACCAGGATCTGCTGCAGCGTGCCCGCCACCGGCGACGGCACCTCCGTGTCCACCTTGTCGGTCGACACCTCCAGCAGCGGCTCGTCCACGTCGACGTGATCGCCGACCTGCTTCAGCCACCGCGTCACCGTGCCCTCGGTCACCGACTCACCCAAGGCCGGAAGTACGATCTGCTCACTCATCTGTGCTGTCTCCTTATGAATCCCGGTCGTTGATCTCTAGATGGCGTGCAGCGGCTTGCCCGCCAGGTACAAGGCAGCCTCGCCGATGGTCTCCGTCTGCGTCGGGTGGGCGTGGATGAGCGGAGCGATGTCCTCCGGGTACGCCTCCCAGTTGACGATCAGCTGCGCCTCGCCGACGAGCTCGCCGACCCGTGCACCGATGCCGTGCACGCCGACGATCGGGCCATCCACCCGGCGCACCATCTTGATGAAGCCGCTGGTGCCGAGGATGGAGCTCTTGGCGTTGCCGGCGAGGTTGTACTCGTAGGCCTGCACACCGTCCTCGCCGAAGCGCTCCCGCGCCTGGGCCTCGGTGAGCCCGATCGAGAAGATCTGCGGCTCGCAGTAGGTGACCCGGGGCACATTGAGGTCGTCGATGACGACCGGGTCGAGCCCCGCGATCTCCTCGGCGACGAAGATGCCCTGCTGGTACGCCCGGTGGGCGAGCTGGAGGCCGGGCACGATGTCACCGACGGCGTACACCCCCGGCACGCTCGTGCGCAGCCGCTCGTCGACGGTGACGAACCCGCGCTCCATGGCGACGCCGACCTCCTCGTAGCCGAGGTTCTGCGTCACCGGGCCGCGCCCGATGGCGACGAGCAGGTAGTCAGCCGAGAGCGTGGTGCCGTCCTCGAGCTCGACGGACACGCCAGCCCCGGTGTCGGTCGCCGATTTGAAGCGCACGCCGAGGTGAAGGTCGATGCCGCGCTTGCGGTACTCGCGCTCAAGCTGGCGGCTGATGTGCTCCTCCTCCTTGGCGACGAGGTGCGGGAAGCCCTCGACGATGGAGACCTGCGCACCCCAGGAGGCCCACACACTGGCGAACTCGACGCCGATGACACCGCCGCCCAGGACGATGACCCGGCCCGGCACCTCGTCGAGCGTGAGCGCCTGCTCGCTGGTGATGATGCGGCCGCCGATCTCGAGCCCCGGCAGCGTCTTTGAGTACGACCCGGTGGCGAGCACGACGTTGCGCCCGCGATAGACCTCACCGGCGACCTCGACAGTGGTGGGGGAGGTGAGCCGGCCGGCCCCGGCGACGACCTCGATGCCACGCGCCTTGAGCAGCCCCTGCAGGCCCTTGAACTTGGCCGAGACGATGCCCTCGCGGAAGCGCCCGACCGCATCGATGTCGACGCCCTGCAAGGTCGACTGGATGCCGTACGCGGCCGAGCCGCGCACCTCGTCGGCGATCTCCGCGGTGTGCAGCAGCGCCTTGGTCGGCACGCAACCGCGATGCAGACAGGTGCCGCCCACCTTGTCCTTCTCGATCAGGGCGACGGTGCTGCCCAGCTCGCGGGCGCGCAGCGCGGCCGCATAGCCGCCGCTGCCCCCGCCGAGGACGACCAGGTCAAATTCATGCTCGGACAAGTCTCACTCCTTGTTTTCGGCAGTCGTGTCACGGAGTCGACACATGAGGATGCGAATCCCGCATCGAGCCTACTACGCGGCGGAGAGCACCCCGCCCCGCGGCCGACGACCGGCCGCGCATCGTATTCGATGCCGGCCGAGCGACCGCCCGCCGCCGCCCGGCCCGCGACCGCCCGGAGGCGGCGCTCGCCGCATGGTCAGGCGGCAGCACGTCCTCAGTCCGGCCGTCGCCCGTCTCCCTCGCGCCCCGCGGGCATCCCCGTCACACCTCATGCACATCTGTCGGAGAGCGGGGCGGGTCAGCACGCTGCTGCGCTGGTGGCGAACAACGTTGCAGACCGCAGGGGACGCTCGACCGCCCCCGCCTACAATCGTCGACATGGCCATCCGAAACCCGCTCTACGACCTGCGCGCCGAGCCGCAGACGCTGCCGCACGGCATCCCGCTCGTGGCCGCGCTGAAGGGATACGCGGATGCGGGCACCGTCGTGGAGCTGTTCACCGAGAACCTGCGCGGTCACCTCGAGGCCCGCACGATCGCCGACTTCGACGCGGACGAGCTGCTCGACTTCCGCTCTCGTCGCCCCATCGCGCAGATCGAGTCCGCGCACATCACCGACATCACCACGCCGTCCCTGCAGCTCCAGCTGCTCCGCGACCAGGCCGACGCGCCCTTCTACTTCCTGCGCGGCTTCGAGCCCGACTTCCGCTGGCCTTCCTTCCTGGCCGATCTGCTCACCCTGCTCGACGCGATCGACGTCGCCTCGGTGACCTGGGTGCACTCCATCCCGATGCCGGTGCCGCACACCCGCCCGATCGGCGCCGCCGTCACCGGAAACCGTCAGGAGATGATCGACCAGTTCGGCGTGTGGCAGCCGGACACGACCGTGCCAGCGAGCGTGCTCCACGTGCTCGAGCACCATCTGGCCGACCTCGGCACCCCGGTGACCGGGTTCGCGATGCTCACCCCGCATTATCTGGCCGAGACCGAGTGCCCGACCGCCGCCGTCGCCGCCACGGAGTGCGTCGCGGTGGCCTCGGGGCTCGCCCTGCCGACCGACGAGCTGCGCGACGAGTCGCAGCGCTTCCTCACCCGGCTCGACGAGCAGATCGCCGAGAACGAGGAGCTGCAGGGCATGGTCCGCGGGCTCGAGGAGCGTCACGACGACTACCTGCGCCGGGAGGCTCCCGGCGTGCTGCGGCCCGAGGTGCCGTCCGCCGACGAGATCGGCGCCGAGTTCGAGAGCTTCCTCGCCAGGCGCCAGCACCCCGGGGAGGACACCGGGGACCGTCCCCAGCTCGGCTGAGCTCGGGGACGGCGCGGCGACGGGCTACCAGCTGATCCGGGTCAGCTGCGCGGAGATCCGCCACAGCCGCCGGGCGGCCAGATGCTCGTCGGCGATGCGCGGATCGGGCAGCCGCCGCGGCATGGGCGATCCATCCGCTCCGGCCGCCGCGGCGTAGAGCGCGCCGCCGCGGGTGTGGTCTGCGAGCGCGAGCTCTGCGGCGGCGCAGCCGACGGCCCGGGCATCCGCGCGCAGCCTGCGGCCGAGTCTTCGGGCGACCCGTCCGGCCTGCCTGCCCGTCTGGATGGCCACCGAGGTCACCCCGGAGGGGTAAGCGGGCGTGCGCACCGACCGGCAGCGGCGATCGAGCTCGCGGGCGAACAGCAGCTGGGCCAGATCGCTCTGGGCGAGGGCCCGGGCCGGCCTGTAGCCGTGGTCGAAGCGGAGGTCATGGAAACGCATCGCCTCTGCCCGGCCGCTGGAGGTGACGGACACGACGGCGGCGCGGCGCGCGGCGCCGGGGAGCAGCAGACCGGTCAGGGCGAAGTGCGCGAGGTGGTTGACGCCCAGGTGCCATTCGAACCCGTCGTCGGTGAGCGTCCGCTCAGGGACGCCGGCGACCCGGGCGAGGTCGAGCAGCACCCGCCAGCTGCCGTGCCGCACGAGGAAGCGGGCCGCGGCCTCGCGGATCGAGGCCAGCGAGGCGAGGTCGGCCACGAGCACGTCGGCTCGCGCGCCCCGTGCGACGAGGGCGTCGGCCTCCGCCTGCAGTCGCTCGGGGGAGCGTCCGACGAGCGTGACCGCGAGCCCCGCGTCGAGCAGTGCCAGCACGGCCGCACGCCCGCCCGGCTCCGTGGCACCGGTGACGATGGCGTGCTCGATGCGGCTGGCGGGGATGGTCACGCAGATGAGTGTATCCCGCCCTCCCGACAGCGAAGCGGGGCACGTCGGTCACGAATGCATCACGATCGCGGTGTGCCGCGGACCGTCCGCATGGCCGTCGCATCGACTCCCCGGCGGGGGGCATGCCGAGCGTCGCGGCGGGGACGCGGAATACCACTGCGCCCGAGGACGTTGGGCTGTCTGCGGTGTTCCCGGTTCCGCGACACCGCCTGTGCGTGCGGGCGTGAGCGGACCTGTGCGATAGAATGCGTTGTTCCCCGCGCGCTGATCAGGAAGGTTCGAGGCCTGTGGCTGAGAAGAAGAGTGCATCCAAGACCGTGAGACCCGACACCGAGACACCCGGGCCCGCGGCCGAGGCCGAGGCCACCGCGGCGGGGGAGAAGACCGCGACGAAGCCGCGGAAGCGCACCGCTCGACGCACCGGCACGACGCGGGCGAAGACCGTCGCGACGACCGAGACCACCCCGTCCGAGGCCGCGCCGAAGACCACGACGAGGCGGAGGAAGGCCACGAACGCGAAGGCCACGGCCGCCGCTGCCGGGTCCGCGGACGCGACGTCCGGCGAGGTGGCCGACGCGAGCGCCGCCCCGAGTCGGCGCACCACCGCGACCAAGCGCACCACATCGAGCCCGAAGGCCGCCGCGGCCGAGGACTCGGCGAAGAAGGCGACGGCGAAGAAGAAGGCTCCGAGGACGGCGAAGAAGGCGACGGCGAAGAAGAAGGCCACGGCCGCGAAGAGGACGAGGACCGCCGCGAAGGGTGCCGAGGCCGCCGGCCCCACCCCCGCCCAGGAGCAGACCACCGCCGTGGAGAAGAGGCCCGCCAGGACGCGTCGATCGGCCAGCGGGAGCACGACACGGCGGACGACGAAGCGGACCGCCGCGAAAGCCGGGACGACTGCCGCGACGGCAGGCTCCGCCACCGGGCACGGCACCGCCGCGAGGGGCGGGCAGCCCGCTGCGACGGCGGCGAGCGGCACCGCGAAGACCCACAGGTCGATGCCGCGCGGCGGGTTCGTGCTCTCCTCCAAGGAGGAGGACGTGCCGACGCAGGCCACAGCGATCACCGGCGCGACGGTCGACCCGGTGAAGGACTACCTGAAGCAGATCGGCAAGGTGCCGCTGCTGAACGCCGAGCAGGAGGTACAGCTCGCCAAGCGCATCGAGGCCGGGCTGTACGCCGAGGAGCTGCTCAAGCGCGACGAGCGCGGCGATCTCGCGAAGAAGTACACCCCGGCCGAGCGCCGTGAGCTGAAGTGGGTCGCCCGTGACGGCAGGAAGGCGAAGAATCACCTGCTGGGTGCGAACCTGCGCCTCGTCGTGAGCCTCGCGAAGCGGTACACGGGACGCGGCATGCAGTTCCTCGATCTCATCCAGGAGGGAAACCTCGGCCTCATCCGCGCCGTGGAGAAGTTCGACTTCACCAAGGGGTTCAAGTTCTCCACGTACGCCACCTGGTGGATCCGCCAGGCGATCACACGCGCTATGGCCGATCAGGCCCGCACGATCCGCATCCCGGTGCACATGGTCGAGGTGATCAACAAGCTCGCCCGCGTCCAGCGCCAGATGCTGCAGGACCTCGGCCGCGAGCCCACCCCGGAGGAACTCGCCGAGGAGCTCGACATGACGCCGGAGAAGGTCGTGGAGGTGCAGAAGTACGGCCGCGAGCCGATCTCCCTGCACACCCCGCTCGGCGAGGACGGCGACAGCGAGTTCGGCGACCTGATCGAGGATCAGGACGCGGTGGTGCCCGCCGACGCCGTGGGGTTCACGATGCTGCAGCAGCAACTCGAGCAGCTGCTCGACTCGCTCAGCGAGCGGGAGGCCGGGGTCATCCGGATGCGGTTCGGTCTGGGCGATGGTATGCCGAAGACCCTCGACCAGATCGGTGACACGTTCGGCGTGACTCGCGAGCGCATCCGGCAGATCGAGTCGAAGACGATGGCGAAGCTGCGGCACCCCTCCCGGTCGCAGGCGCTGCGCGACTACCTGGAGTAGGCCGGTGGCGGAAGACGACTACTCGGCGAGGCAGCTGTCCGTCCTCGAGGGGCTGGAGGCCGTGCGCAAGCGGCCCGGCATGTACATCGGCTCGACCGACTCGCGCGGGCTCATGCACTGCCTGTGGGAGATCATCGACAACGCCGTGGACGAGGCGCTCGGCGGGCATGGGGATCGCATCGAGATCATCGTGCATGACGACGAGTCGGTCGAGGTGCGCGACCGTGGCCGGGGCATCCCCGTCGACGTCGAGCCGAAGACAGGGCTGACCGGCCTCGAGGTCGTGATGGTCCGGCTGCATGCCGGCGGCAAGTTCGGCGGCGGCTCGTACACGAGCTCGGGCGGCCTGCACGGGGTGGGTGCCTCTGTGGTCAACGCGCTCAGCGAGCGCCTCGACGTGCAGGTGGACCGGGACGGCCGCACCTGGCAGCTCTCGTTCCACCGCGGCACGCCCGGGGTGTTCGACGACCGCGACGGCATCGGTCCGGCGTCGCCGTTCACCCCGCTCGACGCCGCGGTCAAGGGCGCCGACCGGCTGCAAGTCGTCGGTCGGGTGGGCCGCGGTGTGACCGGGACGCGAGTGCGGTACTGGGCTGACCCGCAGATCTTCACGAAGGGGTCCCGGTTCAGCCTCGCGGATCTCGAGGACCGCGCCAGGCAGACGGCCTTCCTCGTGCCCGGCCTCGAGCTGGATCTGCGCGACGACCGCCCGGGCTCGACCCGGCCCCGACCGGTCGCGTCCGCCGTCGGGCCGGGCGACACGACCGACGGTCCCGCCGCGGACGCCGGGACCGCGGACGCTGCGGCCGGAGGCCCCGCCGCCGCGGGCGCCGACGCCGCCTCCACCGCGTCGCCGTCGACCGCCGCGGCCGTCGAGGACCAGGCGCGAGAGACGTTCCGCTTCGACGGCGGCATCGCCGAGTTCGTCGACTACCTGGCCGCGGACTCCGCGGTGACCGACACCTGGCGCGTCCAGGGCGACGGCACCTTCACCGAGACCGTCCCCGTGCTCGCCGCGGGTGGGGAGATGGTCGACCAGGAGGTCGAGCGCACCTGTCACGTGGACGTCGCGCTGCGCTGGGGGACGGGGTACGACACCACGATCCGGTCGTTCGTGAACATCATCGCGACGCCGAAGGGCGGCACGCACCAGACCGGGTTCGAGCAGGCGCTGTTGAAGACCATGCGCCAGCAGGTCACCGCGAACGCCCGGCGGCTCAAGGCCGGCAGCGACCGTGTCGAGAAGGACGACGTGCTCGCCGGGCTGACCGCCGTGGTCACGGTGCGCGTGCCCGAGCCGCAGTTCGAGGGGCAGACGAAGGAGGTGCTCGGCACGCCCGCCGTGCGCCAGATCGTCGCCCGGATCGTCGCGCAGGGACTCCGGGACCGCTTCGCCTCGAAGCGCCGCGACGACCGCGCCCAGACCGGGGTGCTGCTGCAGAAGATCGTCGCCGAGATGAAGTCGCGCATCTCCGCCCGGGCGCACAAGGAGACCCTGCGGCGCAAGAACGCGCTGGAGACGTCGTCGCTGCCGGCGAAGCTCGTCGACTGCCGCTCGAACGACGCGGAGCACACCGAGCTGTTCATCGTGGAGGGCGACTCGGCCCTGGGCACGGCGAAGATGGCCCGGGACAGCGAGTTCCAGGCGCTGCTGCCCATCCGCGGCAAGATCCTCAACGTGCAGAAGGCCAGCATGGCCGAGATGCTCAACAACGCGGAGTGCGCGGCGATCATCCAGGTCGTCGGCGCGGGATCCGGCCGCAGCTTCGACATCACGCAGGCCCGCTACGAGCGGATCATCATGATGAGCGACGCCGACGTCGACGGCGCCCACATCCGCACGCTGCTGCTCACGCTGTTCTTCCGGTACATGCGACCGATGGTGGAGGCCGGGCGCGTGTTCGCCGCCGTGCCGCCGCTGCACCGGCTGATCGTGCCGGCCCGCGGGCGCCGTCCGGCGGAGACGATCTACACGTACTCCGAGGAGGAGCTCCACGACACGATCGCCCGGTTGCGACGGCAGGGACGCACCTACCGCGAGCCCATCCAGCGGTACAAGGGCCTCGGCGAGATGGACGCCGACCAGCTGGCCGAGACGACGATGGATCCGAGGCACCGCCTGCTGCGCCGGGTGACGTTGCGCGACCTGCACGAGGCCGAGGGCGTCTTCGACGTGCTCATGGGCTCCGAGGTCGCCCCGCGCCGCCGGTTCATCATGGAGGCCAGCGGCGAGATCGACCGCGACCGCATCGACGCCTGAGCCCGGCCCCCGGCCCCTGCCGTTCAGCCCACCCCGGCGCCGCTCAGTCCGCCTCAAGCGGGCCGCCGACGGCGAGGATCGGGGTGTCGGTCGGCTCGCCGGACGCGTCCCGGCGCGCGACGAGCAGGTCGAGCGAGACGGGCGCGGCCTTCGCCCCGAGCGGGCGGGGCACGCCGCGGCCGACCCAGGCGAGGCTCAGCTGGTCCTCGCCCTTCAGCATCCGCTGGGCGCGGACGCCTCTGGTCCCCCGGCCCTTGGGCGGGAAGTCGGCCAGCGGGCTCACCTTCGCCGAGCCGGGGACGATGTCGGCCAGCGCGGTGGAGTCGACGGCGACGGTGAACACGAGCGCATCGGGGGCGTCCGCGGCCGCCACCACGCCGAACCAGAGCACCCGGTCGCCGTCGGCCAGCCGCATCCCGGCCATGCCCTGGGCGGCGAGTCCCTGCGGACGCACCTGGTCGGCCCGGTAGTGCAGCAGCTGCCCCTGCTCGCTGACGAACACGAGCTCGTCGGCGTCGTCGGCCGCGGCGAGGCCCACGACCCGGTCGCCGCGGTGGAGGGTGACGAGCTCC
Source organism: Pseudoclavibacter caeni (assembly GCF_008831125.1). GTDB lineage: Bacteria > Actinomycetota > Actinomycetes > Actinomycetales > Microbacteriaceae > Pseudoclavibacter_A > Pseudoclavibacter_A caeni. The sequence continues at coordinate 42,690 of NZ_WBKA01000002.1, forward strand.
CACTCGGGGCGGTCGGGGATCTCGTGCTGCACGCGCTTGACCACGCCACGGGCGGTTGCGAGGGCGAGCGGTCGCTCGTCGACCAGGCTGATCACGCCGACGACGCGCTCCCCGCGCTCGAGGTTCACGAGTCGCTCGGGGGCGACGCCGGCGGAGAGCTGGACGAGGTTCGGCGCCGCGGCGGGCACGCCGAGCACCGGGGTGCGCAGCACCCGGCCGCGATCGGTGACGACGCCGAGGTCCCCGCGGGTGGTGGCGCGCAGGCGGGCGCGCAGGGCGTCCGCACGACGTCGCCGGGGGCGGGGGAGCGGGTCGCCGATGCGCCACCGGGACGCCACTCCCACACCCGCCGCGTCGTCCGCGCCCGCCGCAGGCGACGTCGCCGCGGCGTCCGGGGCCTCGGTCCCGGTCGTGTCAGCCGAGGCGCCATCCCCGTCGGGCAGCGCCCGGCGCACGAGCCGGCCGGCGGCGCTGACGAGCACCTCGCACGGCTCGTCGGGGATCTCGAGCGGGACGTCGGCGGCGATGACCCGGGCGTCCTCGGCGAGCAGCACGGTGCGCCGCGGCTGGTCGAGGGTCTTCGCGACCTCCTCGAGCTCTCGGGCGACCTGGTCGCGCAGCCGCCCCTCGTCGCCGAGGAGCTCCTCGAGCCGGGCGATCCGCTGCCGCAGGTCGTCGCGCTCGGCCTCCAGCTCGACCTGACTGAACCGGGTCAGCCGGCGCAGGCGCAGCTCGAGGATGTACTCGGCCTGCCGCTCGGTGAGGTCGAAGACACTCATCAGCCGGGTGCGCGCGGTCTCCGCGTCGTCGCTGGAGCGGATCAGCGCGATGACCTCGTCGATGTCGAGGATCGCGATCAGCAGCCCCTCGACCAGGTGCAGGCGGTCGCGGGCCCTCGTCAGCCGGTGCTCGCTGCGCCGCCGCACGACGTCCATCCGGTGCGCGTCGTAGACGTCGAGCAGCTCGGCGAGACCGACCGTGCGGGGGCGGCCGTCGACGAGCACGACGTTGTTGATGCCGAAGTTCGTCTCCAGCGGCGTGTGCCGGTACAGCGAGGCGAGCACGGCCTCCGGGGCGAAGCCGGTCTTCACGTCGATGATCAGCCGCAGCCCGTTGCTGCGGTCGGTGAGGTCGTGGACGTTCGCGATGCCCTTCAGCTTCTTCGCGCCGACGCCGTCCTTGATCCTCTGGATGACCGCCTCGGGGCCGACCATGTACGGCAGCTCTGTGACGATGATGCTCTGCCGCCGGGGCGAGGTGCGCTCGATCGTCGCCTTCGCGCGCATCGTGAACGTGCCACGGCCGGTGCGGTAGGCGTCGTGCACCCCGTCGAGGCCGATGATGCTGCCTCCGCTGGGCAGGTCAGGCCCCGGCAGCACGGCCATGAGCGCGTCGAGGTCGCAGTGCGGGTGCCGTAGCCGGTGCACGGCTGCCGCGATCGCCTCGCGCGGGTTGTGCGGCGGCATGTTCGTGGCCATGCCCACGGCGATGCCGCTGGTGCCGTTGATGAGCAGGTTGGGGAACGGCGCCGGCAGCACGGCCGGCTGCTGCAGCTGGTTGTCGTAGTTGGGCACGAACTCGACGACGTCCTCGTCGAGGCTGTCGGTCATGAGCATCGCGGCGGCGGTCAGCCGGGCCTCGGTGTACCGGCTCGCGGCCGGCCCGTCGTCCAGCGACCCGAAGTTGCCGTGCCCGTCGACGAGGGGCACCTCCATGGCGAAGTCCCGGGCGAGGCGCACGAGCGCGTCATAGATCGCGCTGTCGCCGTGCGGGTGCAGCTTGCCCATCACCTCGCCGACGACCCGGGCCGACTTCACATGCCCTTTCTCCGGGGAGAGACCCATCTCGCGCATCATGTAGAGGATGCGCCGCTGGACGGGCTTGAGCCCGTCGCGGGCGTCCGGCAGCGCGCGGGAGTGGATGACCGACATCGCGTACTCGACATAGCTGTGCTGCATCTCGGTGCTGACGTCGACGTCCTCGATGCGCTGCTGCGGATCCTCGGTCACGGTGCTGGTCATGCTCTGGGGGTCTCCTCCTGCTGTGTGCCGTCGTCCACGCACGGCGGCCGACGCGGACGCGTGCGGGCCCGTGTGCGAGACTGGATCGGTGCTTCGGAGTCTACCCTCACCCCCTGACCGGTCCGCGTTCATTGGCGATGTGGCGCGGGGGTGGCTCGACACGACGCTGGACGGCGCGACGCCCCCGCCCGGCCTCGACGCGCTGGCCGGGACGCGACACCTCGCGGTCGTCCTGGTCGACGGGCTCGGGGTGCGGAACCTCGCCGCCCGCACCGGGCACGCCCGTCACCTGGCTCGTCGACTGGCGGACGCCGGCCCGGCCCGCCTCCACGCGCGCTTCCCGTCGACCACCGCGGCGTCGCTGACCTCCCTGGCGACCGGGCTGCCCCCGATCGGTCACGGTCTGGTCGGCTACACGGTCTGGGACCCGGACGCCCGGGTGGTGCGCAACGAGCTGTCCGGGTGGGGGCCCGGCATGGCGCCGGCCGTCTGGCAGCCGCATCCGACCGTCTTCGAGCGCGCCGCGGCCGCCGGCATCACCGCCGTGGCGATCGGCCCCCGCGAGTACACGACGTCGGGATTCACCCGGGCGACGCTGCGCGGGGCGACGTATGTGGGCGCGGACGACCTCGGCGACCGGTTCGACGCTCTGGCCCGGGTGCGCCGGGACGCGCCCCGCTCGCTCGTGCAGCTGTACGTGCCCGAGCTCGACCGCGCCGGGCACCGGCATGGCTGGCAGGGGAGCCGCTGGGCAGCGCTGCTGGAGGCGCTGGACGCCGAGACGGACGCCGCGAGGCTGGGCTCCGACGGCGCGGTGACGGTGCTGACCGGCGACCACGGGATGCTCGACGTCGCCCGCGAGGACCATGCCCTGCTGGCCGGGTGGTCCGGGCTCGACACCGTGCTCGCCTGGGCCGGCGAGCCCCGCGGCGTGCAGCTCGTGCTGCGCGAGCCGGCCGCGGCCGCCGAGACGGCCCGGGCCCTGCAGCGGCGGCTGGACGAGACGGCGGGGGAGGAGTCGTTCCTGGTCACCACCGGGGACGCCCTCGTCGACTCGGGGCTCATGGGCGACCGATCCTGCGACGACGGGACCGCACGGCGCCGGCTCGGAGACGTGATCGCGATCGCCCGCGACGAGTGTTCGGCGCTCTATCGCGGCGACGGATCCGACGACCGCTCAAGACGCATGATCGGCCAGCACGGCGGGCTCAGCGCCTGGGAGACGGAGCTGCCGCTGCTGCTGTGGTGACCCGGCGACGCGCTCCCGCGGTGCGCGGTCGGCCCGGACGGGTGCGGCCAGGACGAGCGCGGGACCGCCGGGAGCAGCCGGCCGGCGATCAGCGGCCGTCGTCGTGCGGCTTGGTGCCGAAGACGATCTCGTCCCAGCTGGGCAGCGAGGAGCGGCCCCGGCGGCCCCGATGGTCATGGGGGGTCTTCGGCGTCGGCGCGGCGGCGTCGGCATCCGCCTGAGCGTCCTCCGCCTCGGCGTCCGGCTTCTCGTCCGACACGACCCGGAGTCGAGCGGTGCTCGCGGGGGACTCGCCGCGCGGCTCCCGCACGGCGTCGTTCTCATGCCGGCGCCGCAGTGCCTGCAGCAGGTCCTCGGTCTCGGAGGGAACTCTGGGCGACTCCTCGCCAGAGCGGGCGGACCGCTCGGCCGGCTCGGCCGGCCGCGTGAGCGAGCCGCGCAGCGACACGTCAGCATCGCCCGCGGGGCCGTCATCCTCGCCATGCCGACCGACGAGCGAGGAGCCGCGCACGCGCTCGGCCACGTGCCGAGCCTCGTCGCGTGCGGCGCGCTCCCACATCTCGACGGCGGACTCGCCGGGATCGGCACGCGGCTCCTCGGAAGCCGGCTCGGCCGCGTCGGTCTCGCTCTCGAGCGGGAAGGTGTCCACGGTCGTCGCCGCGTCGACCAGACGCAGTCGCGGCACCTTCACCGGCTGGAGGTCCTGGGCGGTCGACAGCGCCTCGGCCTCCTCGTTGGCCGGGGTGAGCTGCCGGCGGCGGGGGTCGAAGAACCAGCGGGCCTTGCTGTCGTGCCCATCGGCGGTATAGGCGATCTGCACCGTCCAGCGACCGTCCTCCTCGCGCCAGCTGGACCACATCGTGTGCTCCGCGCCACGGGTGACGAGCCGATGGGTGATGATGTGCCCGAAGGTGGAGGTCTCGGCGCCCTCCTCGTCGAAGTGCAGCGGCACGTCCTGGGCGAGCTCGACCATGTGGTCCAGCTCGGCGGCGACCGGCGCCTCGAACTTCTCGATGTACGCGATGTCAACGCCGAAGTGATCGGCGACCTGGTCGGCGGCGAGCCCCGAGCGCAGCAGCGCCTGGACCTCGCGGGGCGAGGGCAGGGGGTTGCGCGGCCCGGACGCCGGCCTGGGTGCCCTGCGCGTGCGGATCGCCTGCCGCAGCTCCGGGGTGACCGGAACGGCGAACTGATCGCCCTGCGGGTCGACCAGCAGCAGCAGATCGTCCTCGGTACCGACGAATTTCAGCTCGCGCACCAATGCCTCCTCATGTCCTGGGGATCCCGACCCGCGACGAGCCCGGAGGATCCGCGTCCATTCTGCCACCACGGGCGCACGACGGACGCGAGGCCCGCCCGTGTGTTCCGCGCCACCTGGCTACACCGGACCGGCGCCCCGGCATCCGACGCGCACGTCATCGACGTCCGCCCGGACGTGTCGGCCGCTGCGTGCCCGGTCGGCCTCACATGCTCACCGCTCGGTTTGCATAACCCCCTCCGATGATGCATGCTATGTCCGCCGCGGCGTGCGACGCCGTCGCACGGCCGTTTGACCGTCGCTGTCGGAGTGTCACGACGCAGGGCAGGGGGACCCGACGCGCGCCCGGCTGCAGAGAGGATGAAGGGGAGAACAATGGCCACCGACTATGACGCGCCTCGCCGTCAGGAGGACGACTCGGACTCGCTCGACGCGCTGAAGCGCAGCATTCCGACCACGCCCAAGACGGGCGCTGACGACGAGAACGAGACGGGCGAGTACGCGCTGGCCGATGGCCCCGATCTGTCCGACGCCGAGCTCGACGTCGTCGTCCTGCCGCCACAGGACAACGAGTTCACCTGCGTGGAGTGCTTCCTGGTGAAGCATCGCACGCAGTTCGATCACGAGTCCGAGCTCGGGCCCGTCTGCAAGGACTGCGCGGCCTGAGCCAGTCGCAGCTCGGCGGCCAGCTCGTCGGCGTGCCGCGAGCCGATCAGCCAGTACGGGGTCGGGTCCTCCGGGTCGACGACCGGGATGCGCACCAGATCGAGCCCGCCGCGGAACGCCACATAGGCACGCATGTCCAGCTCGCTGCGGATCTGCGCCAGGGCGGCCTCGCCGCGGCGGAACACGACGGGCTCGCCGAGCGCGCTGATCGGGATGCTCGCCCGCCCGACGCTCAGCCGATCCGAGGTCAGCACGATGAGCGGGGACGCGAACCAGCTGATCAGGAAGATGAGCGCGTACAGCGTCGGCCCGACGATGAACCCGATGATCGGCTTGATCTCATAGAACACGGTGGCGAAGGCCGGGATCAGCAGCAGCATGGCCAGGTAGGCGCCGCCGTGCGGGCGCAGTCGTTCACGGTAGAGCATCGGTCTCCGTCTCTCGGCGCGGCCCGGCGGACAGCCTTGGGCGCGCGACCGCCCCGGCGAGGGCGGCATGTAGTCTGTACTGCGTGAATTCTACCGTCGAAATCCTGTGGACCGGCACAGGCCACGAGCCGCCTGCGTACGCTCGCCCCGGTGACGCGGGAGCCGACCTGCGCGCGGCCGAGGACGCGGTGATCCCGGCGCATGGTCGGGCGCTGGTCGGCACGGGCGTCGCCATTGCCCTGCCCGACGGGTTCGCGGCCTTCGTCCACCCGCGCAGCGGCCTCGCCCTGCGTCACGGCATCACGGTGCTCAACACGCCTGGCACGATCGACGCCGGGTACCGCGGCGAGATCCGCGTGATCCTGTTCAATACCGGGGACGAGGACGTCACCGTGCACGTCGGCGACCGCATCGCCCAGCTGGTCGTCCAGCGGGTCGAGCGCGCCGAGTTCATCCGGGTCGAGCGCCTGCCCGGCAGCGCGCGCGGCACCGGCGGGTTCGGCTCGACCGGCGGGTTCGCTCCGTCACGATGACGATCGGCCCCGTTCGGCCGCCCGACGCCGCATGAGCGGATCGGGACCATGGGCAGACAGAGCCGTCACACCACGGGCGTGGCGGCAGGCGACAGGAAGGAATCACGGGTGTTCGGCAGGAAGAAGCGACACGCGGAGGACGCACCGGCGGAGCAGGCCGTCGAGCACGAGCCGGAGGAGACCGAGGTGGAGGGGGCCGAGGCGGTTCCGGCCGCGGCGGAGACGACGCCCGAGACGTCCGAGACAGCGTCGTCGGATCTCGATTTCCAGCCCAAGGAGCTCGTGGAGGGCAGAGAGCAGGACGGGCCGTTCGATTTCAGCGAGATCAGCGGCACACGGCCCTTCATCGACTTCGGGGCGGTGCTGCTGCCGCCCACCCCGGGGCTGACGATCCGCGTCGAGGTCGAGGAGCGGACCAAACGCCCCGTCGCCATCACGCTCGAGCACGAGGGCACGCGGCTGCAGGTGCAGGCGTTCGCCGCGCCGCGGAGCGCCGGCCTGTGGGCGGAGGTGCGCGCGCAGCTGGCCGCCCAGCTCGCCGCGCAGCATGCCGAGCACCGGGAGTTCCAGGGCGAGCTCGGCTGGGAGCTGCACGCGGCGCTGCCGACGCCCGAGGGCCCCCGGATGGTGCGGTTCCTCGGCGTGGACGGCCCGCGCTGGTTCCTGCGCGGCGTCGTGACCGGCGCCGCCCTGGAGGACAAGGACGGGGCCCGCCGGGTCAACGCGCTGTTCCGCTCGCTCATCGTCCATCGCGGCGGCGAGCCCCGGGCGCCCCGTGAGCTGCTGCCGCTGACCCTGCCGCAGCCCGCGGCGCAGGTGCGCCCCGCGGATGCGTGAGCTGCTCGAGAAGGACACGCTCGACGCCCGCACCATGTGGGCCGCGCTCGGCGGCGTCCGCGGGCTCGTCGAGTCGACCCTGCCCGGGGTCGTGTTCATCATCGTGCAGACCGCGACCCGACAGGTCGTGTGGTCGACGGTTGCAAGTCTCGCGCTGGTGGCCGGCTTCACCCTCGCGCGACTGATCGCCCGACAGCCGCTCGCCCAGGCGATGAGCGGTCTCGTCGGGGTGCTGCTCGGCGCGGTGCTCGCCCTCGTCACCGGGCGCGCCGTGCAGAACTACCTGCCCGGGATCGTGATCAACGCCGTGTCGGCGCTCGTGCTGCTGGGCTCGCTCGTCGTCCGCTGGCCTCTGGTGAGCGTGCTGGTGGCCGTGTTCCGCGGCGATGTCACGCTGGCCAGGCATCGACTCCTGCTGCGCGCGGGAGCGCTCGCCACCGGCGTGTGGGCGCTGATCTCGGTGGCCCGGCTGGCCGTCCAGCTGCCGCTGTACCTGCACTCGCTCACGGACGACGAGGTGACCGCGCTGGGAACGGCGAAGCTGCTGATGGGGCTGCCGCTGCTCGCGCTCGGCGTGCTGCTCACCTGGCTGTTGCTGCGGCCGGTGATCGCCGTGCTGGACGCCGCCGAGGGCGAGCCAGACGTCGAGTCCACGACAGATGTCGGGACCGCGCCGGACGGGTCCCGCGCCGGGGCCGCGGGACGCCAGACGCCCTCCCGAGGCGCCGTCACGGGGCGCCGGGAGGGCTGCCCCGATGACGCGGACGATGTCAATGTCCGAGGTCCACAAAAGTGAGGACTGCCTTACTGGACTCGCTTATCGGCACCCGTCATCCTAAGAGGGCATTTCAATGATGAGAGGGGCAGCATGTCCGTTAACAGTTTCGGGGCGCGCGACACACTGGCCGTCGGCGACAAAAGCTACGAGATCTTCCGGCTGGACGCGGTGCCCGGCCAGGAGAAGCTGCCGTACAGCCTGAAGGTGTTGCTCGAGAACCTGCTTCGCACCGAGGACGGCGCGAACGTCACGGCCGAGCACATCAAGGCCCTGGCAAACTGGGATCCGAACGCCGAGCCGAGCACGGAGATCCAGTTCACGCCCGCTCGCGTGGTGATGCAGGACTTCACCGGCGTGCCATGCGTGGTGGACCTGACCACCATGCGCGAGGCCATGAAGAACCTCGGCGGCGATCCGGCGAAGATCAATCCGCTGGCGCCGGCCGAGCTGGTCATTGATCACTCCGTCATCGTCGACGTCTTCGGTCAGCCCGACGCCGTCAAGCGCAACGTCGAGATCGAGTACGAGCGCAACGGCGAGCGGTACCAGTTCCTGCGGTGGGGCCAGCAGGCCTTCGACAACTTCAAGGTCGTCCCGCCGGGCACCGGCATCATCCACCAGGTCAACATCGAGTACCTCGCCCGGGTCGTGTTCTCGAAGGAGCTCGACAACGGCGTGGTGCAGGCCTACCCTGATACCTGCGTCGGCACCGACTCGCACACCACGATGGTCAACGGCATCGGCGTGCTCGGCTGGGGCGTTGGTGGCATCGAGGCCGAGGCGGCCATGCTCGGCCAGCCCGTCTCCATGCTCATCCCGCGCGTCGTCGGCTTCAAGCTGTCGGGTGAGATCCCCGCCGGCGTGACCGCCACGGACGTGGTGCTCACCATCACCCAGATGCTGCGCGAGCACGGTGTGGTCGGCAAGTTCGTCGAGTTCTACGGCGAGGGCGTCGCCAGCGTGCCGCTGGCCAACCGCGCCACCATCGGCAACATGAGCCCGGAGTTCGGCTCGACCGCGGCGATCTTCCCGATCGACCAGGTCACCATGGACTACCTGCGCCTCACCGGCCGCAGCGAGGAGCGTCTGGCGCTCGTCGAGGCGTATGCGAAGGCCCAGGGGCTGTGGCACGACCCGGCGCACGAGCCGGTGTTCTCCGAGTACATGGAGCTCGACCTCTCCACGGTCGTCCCCTCCATCGCCGGGCCGAAGCGGCCGCAGGACCGCATCAAGCTCAGCGAGTCCAAGGAGATGTTCGAGAAGACCCTGCCGACCTACGCGACCGGCAGGGACGAGGCCCCCGTCGAGTACGCCGGCCAGCAGTTCGACCTGAAGAACGGCGCCGTCGCGGTCGCCGCGATCACGTCCTGCACGAACACCTCGAACCCCTCGGTCATGATCGCCGCCGGCCTGCTGGCCAAGAAGGCGGTCGAGAAGGGCCTGAAGCAGAAGCCGTGGGTGAAGACCTCGCTGGCTCCGGGCTCGAAGGTCGTCACCGACTACTACGACAAGTCGGGGCTCACTCCGTACCTGGAGAAGGTCGGCTTCTACACGACCGGCTACGGCTGCACCGTCTGCATCGGCAACACGGGTCCGCTGCCCGAGCCGATCAGCGAGGCGATCAACGAGAACGACCTCGCCGTGACGGCCGTGCTGTCCGGCAACCGCAACTTCGAGGGCCGTATCAGCCCCGACGTGAAGATGAACTACCTGGCCAGCCCGCCGCTGGTGATCGCGTACGCGCTCGCCGGCACGATGGACTTCGACTTCGAGACCCAGCCCCTCGGGCAGGACCAGAACGGCGAGGACGTCTACCTGCGCGACATCTGGCCCTCGCCTGCCGAGGTTCAGAAGACGATCGACGAGTCGATCGACCGTGACATGTTCGTCACGAAGTATGCGTCGGTGTTCGACGGCGACGAGAAGTGGCGCAGCCTGCCGACCCCGGAGGGCAAGCTCTTCGCGTGGGACGACGACTCGACGTACGTCCGTGAGGCGCCGTACTTCGACGGCATGCGCATGGACCCGGATCCCGTCCAGGACATCCACGGCGCGCGGGTGCTCGTCAAGCTCGGCGACTCGGTCACGACCGACCACATCTCGCCTGCCGGTTCGATCAAGGCCGACACCCCGGCGGGGAAGTACCTGCTGAGCAAGGGCGTCGACCGGCGCAGCTTCAACTCGCTGGGCTCCCGGCGCGGCAACCACGAGGTGATGATCCGCGGCACGTTCGCGAACATCCGGCTGAAGAACCGCCTGCTCGACGGCGTCGAAGGCGGCTACACCCGCGACTTCACGCAGGCCGGCGGCCCGCAGAGCTGGATCTTCGACGCGGCGACCCACTACAAGGAGAAGGGCACCCCGCTCGTCGTGCTCGCCGGCAAGGAGTACGGCACCGGCTCCAGCCGCGACTGGGCCGCGAAGGGCACGCGCCTGCTCGGGGTGAAGGCCGTCATCGCCGAGAGTTTCGAGCGCATCCACCGCTCGAACCTGATCGGCATGGGTGTCATCCCGCTGCAGTTCCCCGCCGGCGAGTCGTACGAGTCCCTTGGGCTCGACGGCACCGAGATCTTCGACGTCGAGGGCCTCACCCGCTTCAACGAGAGCGACGAGATCCCGGCGACGATGACCGTCACCGCCCGGCCGAGCGAGTTCTCCCCCGAGGAGAAGAAGCCGGTGACCTTCGAGGCCGTCGTGCGCATCGACACCCCCGGAGAGGCGAACTACTACCGCAACGGCGGCATCCTGCAGTACGTGCTGCGGCAGCTCGCCGCGGCGTGAGTCCGCTGAGGCCGCGCACCGCGTGACCGTCCGAAGAGGGGCGGGGTCGGACCAGACAGGTCCGGCCCGTCCCTCTTCGCATCCCGGAGGGCCGATGAGACCCGTCCCCCGGGACGGGTAGAATGGGCGGGATGCGAGAGAGGGGCTCAGCATGACGCAGAATGCCTCGACGGGTGCGATGCCACACGAGTCGGTACCGGCGGCGGGCGCCGGCACGAGCCGGAGTGGCCGGGCCGAGGACGCGGCGCGGCCGGGGCTGCCCGCGCCGGGCGGTCTGCTGGCCTCCATCCGCGGGCCGCGCGACCTCGACCGTCTCGATCACGCGCAGCTCGAGCAGCTCGCCCGGGAGATCCGGGAGTTCCTCGTGTCCGCAGTCGCCCGCACCGGCGGGCATCTCGGCCCGAACCTGGGCGTCGTCGAGACCACGATCGCCGTGCACCGGGTCTTCCACTCACCGCATGACCCCATCGTGTTCGACACCGGGCACCAGTCCTATGTGCACAAGCTGCTCACCGGCCGCCAGGACTTCACCCGACTGCGCCAGCGGGGCGGGCTGGCGGGCTACCCCCAGCGCGCCGAGAGCGAGCACGACATCGTGGAGAGCTCCCACGCCTCCTCGTCGCTGTCCTGGGCCGACGGCATCTCACGGGCCCTCACCCTGCGCGGTCAGACCGACCGCACGGTCGTCGCGATGATCGGCGACGGCGCGCTCACCGGCGGCATGGTCTGGGAGGCCATCAACAACATCTCCGACGCGAACGACCGACGCCTCGTCATCATCGTCAACGACAACGGCCGGTCGTACGCCCCCACCATCGGAGGCATGGCCCGGTACATGAACGAGATCCGCACCCATGCGGGCTACGATCGCGCCTACCGGGCGAGCCGGCGTCTCTTCTCCCGGCTCGGCCGCCCGGGACGCTTCCTGTTCAACTCCGTCCGCGGCGGCCTGCACGGCCTGCTGCGCTCGCCGAGCTGGCAGCACGGGCAGGACTACGCCCTGTTCTCGAACCTCGACATCAAGTACATCGGCCCCGTCGACGGTCACGACATCCGTGCGATGGAGATCGCGCTGCGCCAGGCGAAGCGATACGGCCATCCCGTCATCGTGCACGCGATCACGCAGAAGGGCCGCGGGTACGAGCCCGCCCGGGCCGACGTCGCCGACCAGTTCCACGCCATCGGCCGCATCGATCCCGACACGGGCCGGCCGATCTCCTCTGTGCGGGCGATCACCTGGACGGCCGTCTTCAGCGACGAGATGCTCGCCCAGGCGAGACGACGGCCGGACGTCGTGGGCATCACGGCGGCCATGCGCATCCCCGTCGGGCTGGACGCGATGGCCCAGGCGTTCCCCGATCGGGTGATCGACGTCGGCATCGCCGAGGAGCACGCCGTCGCCTCCGCCGCGGGGCTCGCCTTCGGCGGGATGCATCCGGTCGTCGCCGTGTACGCCACGTTCTTGAACCGGGCGTTCGATCAGGTGCTCATGGACGTCGCGCTGCACCGGGCCCCGGTGACCTTCGTGCTCGACCGGGCCGGGCTGACCGGCCCGGACGGCGCCAGCCACAACGGGCAGTGGGATCTCTCGACCCTCCAGCTCGTGCCCGGCATCCGCATCGCCGCGCCCCGTGACGCGGACACGCTGCGCGAGGAGCTCGCCGAGGCGCTCGACCACGCGGACGGCCCGACCGTGCTGCGCTATCCGAAGGGCGCGGTGGCGCCACCCACCCCCGCGCTCACGCGCACCGACGACGGCGTCGACGTGCTGTGCCGCCACGCCACCCGCGACGTGCTCATCGTCGCGATCGGCGCGATGGCCGGCACCGCGCTGGAGGTCGCCCGCAGCCTGCACGCGCAGGGCGTCGGCACGACCGTCGTCGACCCGCGCTGGGTCGTGCCGGTGCCACGCTCAGTCGTCCTGGCTGCGGCGTCCCACCGGCTCGTGGTGACCATCGAGGACGGCCTGCGGGTCGGCGGGATCGGCACGCGCATCCGGCAGGACATGCGCGACGCGGGCATCGACACGGGGCTGACCGAGTTCGGACTGGCGGATCGCTTCTTCGAGCACGCGACCCGCGACGAGCTGCTCGAGGAGGTCGGGCTGGACGCTCCGGCGATCACCCGGCAGGTGCTCGACATGGTGCTCGGGCTGAAGGTGCCGAAGGCCAGGCCGGTCGGGGAGGAGCCTTTCACAGCTGCGCCGGTGTGCGCCCCCGGGGAGTCCCGGCTGTACGGCACCGGTCAGCCGGATCCGGGATCCCCCGCCGGCGTGTGCTGATCCGTCGCGCCGCCCGCGGCTCAGTCCTCGACGGCGTGCTCGAACGCGTCGTGCACCGCGGCGGCGGTCAGGTCCACCTGCCAGCGCCGTGCGCCGAGCTCCATGAGCCGGGCCCGGATGTGTCCCTCGCTCGGGTGGTCATCGGCCTCCCAGGCCACCTGGCGCAGCATCCGCGGCGGCAGCAGGTTCTCCAGCGGCAGATCATGCGCGGCCGCGATCTCGCCGAGCGCCTCGCGCGCCGCGTGCAGCCGGCGGTCCGCGTCGGGGTTGACCCGGTTCCACGAGCGGTGCGGGGGGATGCCGGTGTGACGCGGGTGCAGCTCGATCGGCTCGGCGCTCGCCCGCCCACGCTGGACGGCAGCCCACCAGTGACGCAGCTCGCTCGCCGCGGCTCGGCCGTCGAAGCCCTGGACGTCGAGCAGCTCGCGGGCGTTGCGGCTCGGGTGGGTCGCCGCGGCGATGAGCGCCCGGTCGGGCAGCAGTCGGTGGGGGGAGAGATCGCGGTCATGGGCGATGCGATCCCGCTCCCGCCACAGCTCGCGCACGACGCGCAGCTGGCCTGGCCGGCGCACGTGGGAGAGACCGCTCGTCCGGCGCCAGGGCTCGCCATCCTTCACCCTGGGGCGGAAGTCCACCTCGGCGGCGAACTCCTCGCGGGCGAGGTCGAGCTTGCCCTGCTCGTCGAGCAGCCGCTCCACGAGGTCGCGCAGCTCCACCAGGTACTCCACGTCCAGCGCCGCGTACGCGAGCCAGTCCTCCGGAAGGGGGCGCCGGGACCAGTCCGCGGCCGAGTGCTCCTTGCGCAGGTGCACGCCCATCAGGTCGTCCAACAGCCCGCCGAGCCCGACGTGGGGGAGATTGAGCAGCCGGGCGCCGAGCTCGGTGTCGAACAGCGTGTGGGGGCGCAACCCGAGCTCGCGCAGACAGGGCAGGTCCTGGGTCGCCGCATGGAGCACCCACTCGCTGCCGCCGATCACCGACTGCAGCTCGGCCATGGCCTGGGCGTCGAAGGCGAGCGGGTCGACCAGCTGGGCCGGGTCATCCCCGCGGCGCAGCTGCACGAGGCACGCCCGGTCGGAGTAGCGGAAGCCACTGGCCCGCTCGGTGTCGATCGCGATCGGCCCGTCGGCGGCGTCGAGCACGCCGAGCGACCGTTCCAGCGCCGCAGGGGTGTCGATCACCGGGGGCACGCCGCCCTCCGGGCGCTCGACCAGATGGGAGGGGTGGATCTCGACGTTCATCGTCGTGCATCGCCTTTCGCCGGATGTCGTTCTCGAGCTCCCGGGCGACCCGCCGGCCCGGCCACCCCGTGCCCCGGCCGCGGGGCCGCGCCCGCGAGCGACGGCTGCAGCACGGCGACCCCGTCGGACACCGGGGGCAGGCTCGCGGCATGGGCGATCAGGTCGATCCAGGCCAGCAGATGCGGGCGGACGGGTGCAGAGGGCTCCGCCGACCAGGAGGCGCGCAGCTCGACCTCGGTGCCGTCCGTCTGCGAGCTGAGCACGCCGAAGCCGGTGTTGATCGTCTTCGTGACGGTACCCGAGAGGCTGCGGTGGACCGCGTGCTCGTCGACGAGCGCATCCTCGAGCCAGGACCAGGCCACCCCGGCCACGAACGGGTCGAGGCCAAGATCGGGTTCCAGCGGGGCCTTGACGTAGCAGATGACCCGCAGCGTGGAGGCCCAGATCGCCGGCGGCTCAGGGTCGTGCAACAGCACGAAGCGGGCGGCCGCACGGGAGTGCACGAACGCGGCGTGGTGGTCGACCTCGACGGCGAAGGCCACGGCCTCGCGGGTCAGGCGGGTCGGCGGGGCGATGCGCTCGAGGACGATGTCGGGTCGATGCGGAGTCGTCTCGAGCTCGCGCACGATACGTGCGAAGCCCTGGCCCGGAGGGGTTCCCCGTCGTCCGTCGTCTCGCTGTGCGGTCACTGTTGCAGACTAGAATGACCAGCGCAGGTCACCGGGCAGACTCGCCGGGGATGGCCGCCACGGTCCGTCCGGCGCGGCCGAGCCGGGGCCCGGGCGCGTCCATGAGAGAGGAACGGCATGCCCGAACGCAGAGACAGCCACTCCGAGGCACCGCGACGCCCGTCATCAGGGCTGTCCCTGCTCGGTGTCGTCGCCGGGGTGACCGGGGCCGCGGCCGCGGTCGCCGCCGCCGGCGCTGCGGCCGGCGCGCTGATGGCCCGCCGGGTCGTCACCCCGCCGCGTCACGCCGAGGAGGATGTGAACGTCCTGGCCGTGTGGGCGGACGCCGACGGCCTGCTGGTGACGCTGCGGGCGACCCCGGACTCCCGGCTGGCCGGCACCCCGGGTGTCTACAGTCTCTGGTTCGACCACGGTCGCGGCCACGCTGTGATCGGCGAGGTCGTCGACCACACGTGGAACAGCGTCACCCGCCGCGTGCTGCGCGTCGACCAGGGGACGCTGGACGGCTCCGTCCGCCGCGCCCGCGTCGGCGGCTGGGTCTGGCTCGATCCGGCATCCGCCGGGTTCGCCTTCGAGGAGGTCACGGTGGACGCGCCGCTGGGCCCCTGCCCCGCTTGGCTCGTCCGCCCCGACCAGGGTCCCGGCGCTGGGGAGCCGCTCACGTTCGCCGCCGCACCTGCCGAGGCTGCCCCAGCCGGGTCCACGTCTCCGGCGCCGCTCGACGCCGAGGACGCCGCCGGCCCCGACGCGGCGCCGGAGCCGCCGGCGACCGCCGCTCGCGAGGCGACGGGCCCCGAGGCCACGTCCGGAGTGTGGTGCATCCACGCGCACGGCCGGGCGTCCGCGCGCCCCGAGGTGCTCCGCGGGCTGTTCGCGATGCGCACGCTCGGGGTGACCTCGCTCATCATCTCGTACCGCAACGACGGCGAGGCCCCGAGCAGCGACGACAGCCGGTATGCGCTCGGCGCCACCGAGTGGGAGGACGTCGAGGCGGCGATCGAGTTCGCCCTCGCCCATGGCGCCCGTCGCGTGCTGCTGTTCGGCTGGTCGATGGGCGGCGCGATCGTGCTGCAGGCGCAGTCGCGCACCCGGCATCCCCGGGCGATCGCCGGCGTGCTGCTCGACTCGCCGGTCGTCGACTGGGGCGACGTGCTGGCCTACCAGGCGGACGCGCGCAGCCTGCCGGCGCCGGTGCGGGACTTCGCGAAGACGCTGCTGGGCCGTCGCTGGGGTGCCGGGGCCACCGGGCTCGAGGAGCCGATCGATCTGGCCGAGCTGAACTGGGTGGCCCGGGCCGGCGAGCTGCGTCGACCGCTGCTCGTGCTGCACAGCGACGACGACGGGTTCGTGCCGTCCGGGCCGTCCCGGGAGCTTGCCGCGGCGCGTCCCGATCTGGTGACGTTCGTGCCCTTCCGCACCGCCCGACACACGAAGCTGTGGAACCATGACCGACGACGGTGGGAGTCGAGCGTGATCGATTGGGTGCGCGACCGGCTGGGCTGACCGGCCCGGCGGGGAGAGGCCCGGCGGGACGAAGCCCGGCGACCGCGGTCGTATACGGTCGACCGGCCACGGCGACCGGGACGAGCATGGTCTCCACTACAGTGGATCAACGTGCCCGCCGCCCGGGGCGCGCCGTCGGCGCGCGGCGTCGGACCGTGCTGAGAGGAACGCATGATCACGCATCTCGTCAACGTGCATCCCGACCTGGATCCTGACGAGCTGGTCGCCAATCTGGTGCCGCCGCCGCTGTTCCGCACTGCCTCGTTCGACAGCTACAAGCCGAGCCCCGAGTACCCCTCGCAGCAGGAGGCCGTGGACGCCCTGCAGGAGTTCACCCGCCGGTGGACGGAGCCGCCGCGCCGGGGGCTGTTCCACCGGCGCCGGCGGGGGAGCGGGCAGGCGACTGGCATCTACCTCGACGGCGGGTTCGGGGTGGGCAAGTCGCATCTGCTCGCGGCGCTGTGGAACGTCGCGCCCCAGCCGAAGGCGTACGGGACCTTCCTCGAGTACACCTCGCTCGTGGGCGCGCTCGGCTTCGAGCATGCCGTCGAGAAGCTGCGCGGGTACACCCTGCTGTGCATCGATGAGTTCGAGCTCGACGACCCGGGCGACACGATGATCATGACCCGTCTGCTCGGCGAGCTCGCGAGCACGGGCACGTCGATCGTCGCCACCTCGAACACCCCGCCGAACGCGCTGGGCGAGGGACGGTTCGGCGCCGATGACTTCCTGCGCGAGATCCAGTCGCTCGCCTCGATCTTCACGGCGCTGCGCATCGACGGCGAGGACTACCGCCGCCGCGAGATCGACAGCGAGGCGGTGCCGTGGACCCCCGAGGCGCTCGACGCGCTCGTCGCCGCCCATGAGTCCGACGGTCTGCAGGTCTCGCGCGACACGTTCGCGGAGGTCATCGACCACATCTCGACGCTGCACCCGGTGCAGTACTTCGCGCTCGCCCGCTCGGCCGACCTGTTCGTCTGGCCGGATGTCGGCCGGCTCGCTCGACAGGACGACGCGCTGCGACTGGTCGCCCTCGTCGACCGGCTGTACGACGCGCAGAAGCCGATCGCCGCGTCCGGCGTGCCGCTCACCGGCATCTTCAGCCAGGAGATGCTCGACGGCGGCTACCGCAAGAAGTACCTGCGATGCGTCTCCCGCCTCGACGCGCTGACCTCCCTCGCGCACGACGAGCACGACGCGGACGCCTGCGGCTGAACCGGGCGGCCGCAGCCGGTCGGTGCCGCCCCAGCCGGGCACGTAACCTCCCGGAAATCTGCACACGTGTTCGGTAACACCGACGAAACATCGCTGCGCGTTCCCGGAAATACCACCCTGCCATCCTTTCGAGCAGTTGCACGCAGGTGCGCGTCACCCCGAAGCGGCGCGCAGCGGCTCCGGCCGCTCACTCGAAAGGATCCAACATGGCTGCAGGTCAGCTGGCGTGGTACATCACCGCCACAGCCCTCGTACTGTTCATGACGCCTGGCGTCGCCTTCTTCTACGGCGGCCTCGCCCGGGTGAAGAGCATGGTCAACATGATGCTGCTCAGCCTCGGCGCGGTCGGGCTGATCGGTGTCCTCTGGGTGCTCTACGGCTACAACATGGGCACCGTCGCCGCCGGTGAGGGCAACCTCATCCCCGGGGTGCTCGGCAACCCCTTCTCCGACTTCGGGCTCGGCACCCTCGCGGCGTCCGAGGACGCGAATGACGGTCTCGCCGCCGTCGCCTTCGGCGCGACGTTCGCGATCATCACGGTGGCCCTGATCTCGGGCGCCGTCGCCGACCGTGCGAAATTCGGCTCGTGGATGCTGTTCGCCGGCATCTGGGCCACGCTCGTGTACTTCCCGGTGCAGGGCTGGGTCTGGGGCCTGGACGCCGACGGCAACCCCGCCGGCTGGATCGCGGCCCTCGGCACGAACCTCGGACTCTCCACCGACGTGATCGACTACGCCGGCGGCACCGCCGTCCACATCAACGCCGGTGCCGCGGCGCTCGCCCTGGCCCTCGTGCTCGGCAAGCGCATCGGCTTCCCGAACGTCGAGAAGCTGGGCAAGCCCTCGAGCGTCCCGCTGGTCGTCATCGGCGCGTCCATCCTGTTCTTCGGCTGGTTCGGTTTCAACGGCGGCGCCGCCGCCGGTGACGAGGCGCTCTCCGGCCTGGGGCTGATCACGCTCAACACGCTCGTCGCCACGGCGGCGGCCCTGCTCGGCTGGTCGATCGTCGACAGGCTCTCCAAGGGCCGCGTCACCGCGACCGGCGCCTCCTCCGGCGTCGTCGCCGGCCTGGTCGCGATCACGCCCTCCTGCGCCAACCTCACTCCCTTCTGGGCGATCGTGCTCGGCCTCGTCGCCGGTGCCGTCTCCTCGCTGGCCGTCGGGCTCAAGTACCGCTGGGGTTATGACGACTCGCTGGACGTCGTCGGCGTCCACCTGGTCTCCGGCTTCATCGGCACGCTGTGGCTCGGCTTCTTCGCCACCGACACGGGCCTGTTCACCGGGGGCAACCTCGACCAGCTGACCGTCCAGTTCCTCGCCGCGGTCTCCGTGGCCGTCTACTCCTTCGTCATGGCCTACATCATCGCCATCGTGATCGAGAAGACGATCGGGTTCCGCGTCCCGAAGGACATCGAGCTTGCCGGCATCGACCTGCGTGTGCACGGCGAGGAGGGGTATGCGCTGACCGATTGATCAGTGGACTGATCAGCGCTCCCTCGGGTGCGGGTGCCGTTCTGGGCGGCCCCGCACCCATTCTTGTCTCCCTGATGCGCCCATCCCGCCGCCACTGGCCGTCGCTGCGTCCTCACCGATGTCCTGCCCGGGCGGCCCGGGCCAGCATCTCCGAACCCACTCCGTGACGACCAGTTCCATAGCAGATTCGCAGGTCGCAGCTCGCCTCCGGCCAGCCGGGGCGGGCAGAGTCGTCCCCATGGCCGGTGCGGCCCGGACCTCCAAGGCGACCACCGCCCGAACCTCGACGGCGTACAGTGGCCGGAGCCACGCCATCCCCGGAAAGCCCGTGGCGGACACCGACCCGGAGCATCCGAGACGCGTCGGGGAACGCGATTCAGCAACGAGCTCGCCGTATGGCGGGGAAGGAGCACTGTGACTGCACGGATGGAGTTCGGAGCGCCGCTGTCGGCACGACCCACTCGATGGACGCGACACCTGCTGCGGACGGTGACCGCGCTTTCCGCGGGTGCCGCCCTGGCCTGGGGGCTGGTCGGCTGCTCGTCCACCCCGAACGACGCGGTGACGGTCACCGGCGACTTCGGCACCGCCGCGGCCATCAGCGTGGACGGAACGCTCTCGCCCTCCGGCGTGACGACGAAGACGCTCATCCAGGGCGACGGCGACACGATCGCCGACGACGGCAACGCCGAGGTGGGGCTCGCGGTCTACGACCCGACGAACCAGCAGGATCTGGTCGCCTACAGCACCTCATACTCCCTCGACGAGTGGACACAGTACTTCAGCCCGCTCGCGGACGCCGTGCACGGGCAGCAGATCGGCACGCGTGTCAGCCTCGTCGGCCAGGCCTCGGACCTCGTCGGCGAGGGCAACGCGAGCTCGTACTTCAGCCTCGAGGACTCCGACCCGCTTGTGGTGGTCGCCGACGTGATCGACGCCGTGCAGGCCGAGGACCCGGAGACCACGGACACGTTCACCGACGCGGACTTCCCGACGGTGACGCTCGACGACGCCGGAACGCCGACCACGATGATCACCACCGGGGTCACCCCGTCGACCACCCAGGTGAAGGTGATCAAGGAGGGGAATGGCACCGTGGTCGCCGAGGGCGACACGGTCTCCTTCAATTACCAGCTGACCCGACTGCGCGACGGCAAGGAGATCGAGAGCGACTACGGCGAGGACGCGGCCTCCAGCACGGCCAGCGCCGACGGACTGATCGCCGGGTTCGCGAAGGCGATCGTCGGCCAGCATGTGGGGTCCACGGTGCTCGCGGTCGTGCCCCCGTCGGAGGGTTATGGGGACAGCGACGGCTCGACGCTGCAGCACGAGACCCTCGTGTTCGTGTTCACCGTGACCGACACGACGGCCGCCTCCAAGTGAGCCGCTGACGGCGCGGCTGCTGCGCCGGCCGACCCGCGAGGGGCCCGGACGAGACCTGTCCGAGCCCCTCGACCTGTCCGAGGCGCGCCAGTGCGCCGTGCCGGGCGCATGGTCAGGCGCTCGAGCACAGACGACACGCGCGGGCCGCACCGAACCTCGGCAGCCGATTTGGCATCCGCAGTGGAGTGCGCTATATTTTTCAAGTCGCCGGAACACGGCGGCGGTCAATCAGCCGGAACCAGCCCGTCAGGGCGGGAGGAAGGCCGAAGGACATGCGGACGTGGCTCAGTTGGTAGAGCACCACCTTGCCATGGTGGGGGTCGCGAGTTCGAATCTCGTCGTCCGCTCGGAGGGTTCTTCAGAACCGACCGGCATCCAGCCGGCACGGGGATGCGGAAGCTGTGAGGAGCCTGCTGCTGGCCTCCATTCGGGGCCGCTTCGCGACATCGGTCGCGTTGACAGGCATGGTGGAGTGGCCGAGTGGCTAGGCAGCGGCCTGCAAAGCCGTATACACGGGTTCGATTCCCGTCTCCACCTCCATTCCGGTCTGAACGTGCGGATCACCCGCGCAGGATGACGGATCGACTTCGGTCGAACGCCGCGAGAGCGGCACGGGCGATTGGCGCAGTCTGGTAGCGCGCTTCCCTGACACGGAAGAGGTCAGCAGTTCAAGTCTGCTATCGCCCACCACGGGGAGAGCCCCGGGATCACGCGGGAGACGCGGGTTCCGGGGCTTCTTCGTTTGCCTCTGAATCAGCTTCAAAACCCGAATGGTGCACAGATGGTGCACATGAGGGTTGGGGCACTCTCGGAATCAGAGCCGAGACAGCCTCAGCGGCGACGCGCTCTGCTTCACCGATCTGGTGGGTGTACACCTTGGACGTGACGAGGATGCTCGAATGGCCGAGCCTCTTCGGCAACCGGTCGAGGGAACCACCGTTCTCGTTCCACGATGAGACGTGCTCATGTCTCCTGCCGTGCGACCTGATCCCCGGTGGCCCCGTCCGCCTGCCGACCGTGCGGGTCGCGCAGTCCGGTTTCACCGGTACCGGAACCGGGTCAGGCAGGTGGCGACATCCCGCCGGCGATCGGCGGAGCGTCGGCCTGTCCGCCGGCGGGGACTTGTCGACTGAACCTGAACGCACCGGTGGGAGAGGATGCCGTCAGAGTCCTTCAGCACGCGTCTGGGCCGGGGTCAGCCAATGGCGCCGGGGGGGAGAGACAGGGCGAAGGCCACCGATGACCTGCCCCACCGCTGGGTGCCTCTCATCGCGCAGGGCACCGCAATCGGCGAGACCGTCGGTCAGTCCTCCGCAGCCGCGATCTCGTCCCGCACTGCGGCGAGCAGCGGGCCCAGACCGCGCAGCTGACGGCGGCCGCGCACCAGCACGCAGGCGTCGTCCTCCGGGTCGAACATGGCGACCCCTTCGCGCGTCCGTCGTCCCGGCTGGGTGAAGCGCACCACGCCGAGGCTCGCGAACGTCGGCGACTCGACCTCGACGGCGGTGATCCGTGCCACCGGGATGCGGGTGATCTCCCCATGTCGGTCGATGACCACCTCCTCGCCATCGAACGTCACCAGTGCATGTCGTGCTCGTGCCTCGATCATGAGGCCATGATGGGCCGCGCTGCTGTGTCCGGCCGATGAGACGGGCATGGCGTCGCTGAGTCGCCCCGGCGTGACCTGCCGTTCCGACCACAGCGAGCGTCACGTCCGCCGCGGGTCACCGCAGGTCGTCGACCTCCGCCGCCCGCTCGGGCAGGAGCGCCACGCACACGAGGCTCAGCACCATGACCACGATCAGGTAGAGCGAGATCGACAGGGTGCTGCCCGTCGCGGCGAGCAGGCGGTTGGCGATGAGCGGCGAGAACCCGCCGCCGAACGCCGCGCCGAGCTGGAAGGCGAGACCCACCGCCGTGTACCGGCGTGCCGCCGGGAACAGCTGCGCGAACCAGGTGACCACCGGACCGAACATGATCCCCGAGAGCGTGAAGCCGATCACCATCGCCGCGAGCGCTCCGGCGGGGTCAGCGGACGTTCCGGTGCCGCCCGCCCGGAACAGCGGGAACATGGGGATCGCGTACGCCGCGAGCGCGATGGCGCCGGTCGCGATGACGGGGCGGCGGCCGACGCGGTCGGAGATCATGCTGCCGACGAGGATGGCCGCGGCGTGGGCGAGGCAGCCGAGCAGGGTGCCGACGATCAGCATGCTGCGGGAGAGGCCGAGGCCGTGGTCGTCGACGGCCTCGGAGCCGTAGGAGAGCAGGAAGCTGAACAGCACGAACTGGAAGGCGTTGAAGCCGAAGACGACGCCGGCGGCGGTGAGGATGCGGCCGCCGTTCGCGCGCACGGCGTCGGCGAGGGGATGGGGCGAGACGGTCTCGGTGTCCTGCAGGCGCTGGAAGACGGGGGTCTCGTCGACATGTAGCCGAGTGATCAGGCCGATGATGAGCACGAGGCCGCCGAGCAGGAACGGGACGCGCCACAGGCCGGCGACCACGACGTCCGCGGGGAAGGCGAGGATGGCGAGCACCATGAGATTCGCCAGACCTGCGCCGATGGGGGAGCCGAGGGTGACGAAGCTGCCGTAGATGCCGCGGCGTCCGGTGGGGGCCTGTTCGATGGAGAGGAGGCCGGCGCCGCCGACCTCGCCGCCGCGGGCGATGCCGTGGGCGAGGCGGAGGATCAGCAGGAGCACGGGAGCGGTGACGCCGATGGTGTGGTAGTCGGGCAGCAGCCCCATGAGGACGGTAGCGACGCCCATGAGGGTGAAGGTGGCCACGAGTGTGCGCCGGCGCCCGATGCGGTCGCCGAGGTGCCCGAACACGACGGCGCCGACCGGGGCCATGAGGAAGCCGACGGCGAAGGTCACGAACCCGAGGAACGCGCCGAACCAGGGATCGTCGACGACGAAGAACACCTGGTTGAACACGATCGACGTCGCCGTGGCGTAGAGGGCGAAGTCGTAGTACTCGAGGGCGGTGCCCGCGCCGGATGCGACGGCGAGGCGGGTGAACAGCCGGCGGTCAGGGGCCGGCTCGGGTCTGCGGGCGTTCGCGTTGGGGGAGCCTGCCGCGCGCGGCTGGCTGATGTTGGGTGATGTCACGGTTCTCGTTCCTCCTGCCCGGGGTCCGGGCGATCGGCCGGACCGAGCGGCTGGCTCGGGCCGGCGGTTCGCCGCCGACTCGAGGGGAGGGTGGACTCGCGCACCAGACCGCTCGAGCGGCGGCCTGGTCGATGAAGCGTCCTATGACCGTCGCGAGGACGGCCACCACCACGCGCGCAGCGGGACCGCGATGCGCGTGGTGGGGACGGTGTTCATGCGCCCGACTATACACGCGTCCCCGGACGCGTGGACGCCGTCACCGGGTCGCGAGGATGAACCGTCGTTTGAGCAGCTCGTTGGCGGCGACGTACACCACGGTGATGCCGATGAGCGCCGCGAAGATGCCGGCGGGCACGTCGTCGATGCCGAGCAGCGGTCCGACGGGGGAGTAGGGCAGGGCGATCGTGATCACGGCGACGATGAGGCTCAGCACGAGCAGGCCCCGGCCCGGGCGGCTGCGCTGGATGGGTCGCGCCGTGCGCATCGAGAACATGACCGCCAGCTCGGTGAGGGTCGACTCGATGAACCACGCACTGCGGAACATCGTGTCGTCGGTGCCGAACCCGAGCATGAGCACGCCGAAGGTGAGGATGTCGAACACCGCGGAGAGCACACCGAAGACGATCATGAACGTGCGGATCGACCCGATGCGCCACCGGCCGGGTCGCTGCACGAGCTCCGAGTCGACCCGGTCGGAGGCGATCGCCATCGATGGCAGGTCGGTCAGGAAGTTCAGCACGAGCACCTGGCGGGGCAGCAGGGGCAGGAACGGCAGGAACAGGCTCGCGAACGCCATCGAGATCATGTTCCCGAAGCTCGCGCTCGTGGTGACCCGCACGTATTTGAGCGTGTTCGCGAACGTCTCACGGCCAAGCCGCACGCCGTCGAGGATGACGCCGAGGCTCTTGTCCAGCAGCACGACGGAGGCGGCGTCCTTGGCCACCTCGTGGGCCGTGTCGACCGAGATGCCGACGTCGGCCGCGTGCAGCGCCGGGGCGTCGTTGATGCCGTCGCCAAGGAACGCGACCGCGGTGCGCTCGGCCGCGGGCCGGTGCCCACGGGGATGCACGCGGGCGACCGCGGTGCCCGACCTCGTCGACATCCCCTGCGGCGCGGCGGCCGCGGCGTCCTCGGTGGCCGACCCGGACTCGGTGCCGGCGGGTGCCGGTGCGGACGCAGCAGGGACGGCCGTCGCGGAGGGCCCGGCGGGCAGCGCGCGCGGGGCCGACGCGGACCGTGCGATGCCATCGGCGCTCTGGTCGCGCAGGGCGCGGACGATGCGCGCCTTGTGGGCGGGCTCGACCTCGGCGAACACCGAGGCGCGGCGCACGAGCTGGCGCAGCGCGCCGTCGTCGACCGCGTCGAGCTGTGGTCCGGTCACGACGTCCTCGGCGTCAAGGCCCAGATCACGGGCGACCTTGCCCGCGGCGAACCGGTTGTCACCGGTGATCACCTTCACTGTCACGCCGAGCTCGCGCAGCCCGGCGATATCCTCGAGCACATCCGGCTTGATCGGGTCGTGGAAGCACAGCAGGCCGCGCAGGGTGAGCCCCTGCTCGTCGTCGGCGGTCAGCCGCCGCTCGTCCGTGCCGTCCGCGGCAGCCGTAACCGTGCCCGTGGCGATGCCGAGCACCCGGTAGCCGTCGGCGCTGAGCTCCTCGAACCGCTGCTGCAGTTCGTCGCGCACCTCGACGACGGGGACATTGCGGTCGCCCACGCGGGCGGTCGTGCAGCAGTCGACCACGGAGTCGAAGGCGCCCTTGCACACGAGTACGCCGGGCGCGCCAGCGGGGGCGTGCTCCCCGGTCACCGCGACGCTCAGCCGCTTGCGGGTGAAGTCGTAGGGCAGCTCGCCGATCGCGCGCAGCCCGTCCGGCACGGGCCCGGCGCCGAGGATCGCCTGGTCGAGGGGGTTGGCGAATCCGTGTTGCATCCCCGCGTTGACCAGCGCGAGCTGCAGGACGGTGGGGTCGAGCGCCGCCCGCCGGGCCGCGTCCCGGGCCCGCTCCGCCGCATCGGGGGAGGGGGAGGCGATCAGGAGCTCCTGGCCTGCCGGGCTGCCACCGAGCGCCTGCGCGCTGCGCGCGGAGCGGATCGGCTCGGCGCGGTCGAGCTGAGCGACCCCGACGGTGATGGTGCCCGTCTTGTCCGTGCAGAGCACCGACACCGAGCCGAGGTCCTCGATCGCCTCCAGCCGCTTGACGATCACCTTGCGGTCGGCCATCCGCCGCGCGCCCGCGGCGAGGCTGACGGAGGTGATGGCGGGCAGCATCTGCGGGGTCAGGCCGATCGCGAGCGCGAGGGCGAACATGAGCGACTCGATGAACTCGCGGCCGAGCACCGCGTTGACCAGGAGGATGAAGATCGTGAGCACGACCATGATCCGCAGCAGCATCCGGCCGAACCCGTTGAGCCCCTGCTCGAAGTCGGTCGCCTGGGAGCGCCCCGTGAGCTCCTTCGAGACGGTGCCGAACTGGGTGCGGCGTCCGGTGGCGACGACGAGGAGACGCCCGGTGCCGCTGACGACGTGGCTGCCCTGGAAGACGCAGTCGGAGCGGGCGTCGAGCGCCGCGTCCGAGACCACACGGTCGGCGGCGTCCTTCTCGACGGGGAAGGACTCGCCGGTCAGGGCCGACTCGTCGACGAGCAGCCGGTCGCTGGCGAGCAGGCGCCCGTCGGCCGGGATCACCGATCCGGCGGAGAGGTCGACGACGTCGCCGGGGACGATCTCGCCCAGGGCGATCTCGTGCGGGGAGCCGTCGCGCAGGACGGTCGCGGTCACCTTGACGCGGTCCATGAGGGCGCGGACGGCGCTGCCGGCCCGGTACTCCTGCCAGAAGCCGAGCAGGCCGCTGACCGCGACGATCGCGATGACGATCGCCCCGTCGACGGCGTCGTCGACGAGGAAGGAGATCACGGCCGCGATGAGCAGCAGGACGGTGATCGGGGAGGTGAACTGCCGGGCGAGGATCACCAGGGCGGGATGCTCGTGGCGCTGCCGCCCATCGATCTGGGCCAGCCATTCGCGACGGTTGTCCGCCTCCGCCGCGGTGAGCCCGGCGGAGCCGTCCCCGCCGACCTGCAGCCCCTTCGCGACCTCCTCGGCGGATCCAGCCCAGAACGTCGGGGCCGACCAGGGTAGCGCCCGCCTCTCGCGTCCGCCCGCGACCGGTTCGTCCCGCCTCGCCCCGTCGACCATGGACCTCCTCGCCTCCTGCGCGGCATCAGCTCCCGCGCACCGCGGACCGCGCCGGGCGGTCCGCTCACCATCATCCCCCGTCCCGGCGTCGAGCGCGAAATGCCTCGCCGCTCCGTGTCCCTGACCCATGGTCGTCCGGGATGAGGGATAATCGAATCAATGTGTGTCGCGAATCCGGTTCGCCACACGACGCCTCGGGAGGAGAGCCGGCAGCGTGATGCGATATCTACCTGGGTCGCGACTGCTCGTCGCGGGCTCCGCCGGTGTCGCCCTGCTCGCGCCGGAGAGCGCCGCGGAGACCGCCTGCCGACTCCACACGATGCTGTCGACCCCCCGAAATGGCACGGTCAACGACCGCCTGCCTGCGCTGCTGACGCTGCTGGCACCGCCCGCAGGAGCGGCTGACGCGGCGGAGCTGCTCCTCTGCGGCGACGAGGAGGACCTGCACGTCCAAGGACCGGTGGGCGCACCACCCGAGGCGGACGCCTCGGCGAACGCGCCATCCAGCTCCGCCCCGGCCCCTGACGGGTCGACGACCGTGCGCGCCGCCGGCCGGATCTGGGCGGTGCGACGTCTGGCGGCCGACGACGTCCTGACCCTGGGGAGCTGGAGCGGGGCGGACGCGGCCCGCTCCGCGCTGCCCCTCGTCGACGGCGTGGCCCTGGCCGACGGGGTCCGCTGGGACCG
The DNA here is from genome assembly GCF_008831125.1 of Pseudoclavibacter caeni. Lineage (GTDB taxonomy): Bacteria > Actinomycetota > Actinomycetes > Actinomycetales > Microbacteriaceae > Pseudoclavibacter_A > Pseudoclavibacter_A caeni. Next base: position 70,018 of record NZ_WBKA01000002.1, read on the forward strand.
CGCCGATCGCCCGACAGGCGCACGCTCTCCGGGGTCGCGGACCACCCGCGTCGTGGCGCCCGCGGCAGCCGACGACTCCCGTCCCGGCGCCGCCGAGGCCACGCTGCCGCCCTGGGCCCTGGCCGAGGACGACGACCTCCCGCCGCGCCCGACCGCCGCCGCATCCGACGACCGCTCGACCCCGGCCGTCCGCGGTCCGGCCCGAGCGGGAGAGGCGGCCGCAGCCCCGATCCGCAGCGCGATGGACGCCGCGCTCCGCCGGTGCGCACCGATGGTCGTCCTGCCGGACGGGGCGCGCACCCTCGTGGACCGGACGCTGGTGCTCGGCCGCCAGCCGACCCCCCGGCCGGCCGGCTCCGACACCCGCACGGTGACCGTGCCGAGCACGGACGAGGCCGTCTCCCGTGACCACCTGTGCCTGCGCGTTGACGGGCGCAACCTGGTCGCGATCGACCTGCACAGCACCAACGGCACCACCCTTCTGCGCCGGGGATTCTCCCCGATCCGACTGCATCCCGGCGAGCCGACGCTCATCGTCACCGGTGACCGCCTCGACCTCGGCGACGAGATCGTGCTCGGATTCGAGGGCCTGCGATGACCCGGCGTCCACCGGCCCAGCCGCCCGAGCTCGACGGCCTGACCCTGCTCCGCCGGATCGGGGGCGGCGGCTTCGCCGACGTCTTCCTGTACGAACAGCAGCTGCCCCATCGACGTGTCGCGGTCAAGGTCCTGGACCCCCGTGACGACGATCCGCACGCGCTCGAGCAGGAGGTCAACGCGATGGCCGCGCTCGAGGCGGAGCGCTCGATCGTCAGCATCTACGAGGTGCGACGCAGCTCGGACGGCCGCTCCTGCCTGCTCATGGAGTACTGCCCGAACGGCAGTCTCGACGAGCGGCTGCGCGCGGGGCACCGCTACCGCGAGGTCGAGACGCTCGAGATCGGCGTGCGGCTGGCCGGCGCGATCGCGAACGCGCACCATGTCGGGGTGATGCACCGCGACATCAAGCCGGCCAACATCCTCTTCGCAGAGAACGGGCGCCCGAAGCTGACCGACTTCGGCATCGCCGCCAGCTCGGGGAGCACGACCGCGGGGTTCAGCGTCCCCTGGGCCCCGCCGGAGGCGCTGGACCCGGGAGCCCGTACCGAGGAGACCGCGGACGTCTACTCGCTGGCCGCGACGCTCTACGCGATGCTGGCCGGCCATGCCCCGTTCGCGCTGCCCGGCCAGCCGACGAACCGCAGCGCCCATGCCGAACGCATCCGGCACATGCCCGTCCCGCCGCTCGGCCGTGACGACGTCTCTCCCGAGCTGGTCACCACGCTGGAGCGCGCCCTCGCCAAGAACCCCGCGGATCGTCCGCAGAGCGCCCGGGCATTCATGCGCGAGCTCCAGCGGGTCCAGATCCGGCTCAGGATGAACCCCACGCCGGTGGAGCTGCTCGACGGCGGGGTGACGGTCCCCGAGCCGGAGGACTGGTCGGATGCGGAGCGCACGCGCCTGCGTCGGACCGGCTCCGACGTCCCGTCGGGGACCGGGGTCATCACAGGCCTGGGCGACGACCGCTCGCGGAGCATCGCGCTCGACCCGCTGACCGCCGGGGGCGGCCCCGCCCCGGCCCAGCCCGTCCCACAGCCCGTCACCCCGACGGCAACGGGAAGCGGCGTTCCCAGCCCCGGCTCGATGCGGCCGCCGACGGGCATGTCCGCAACATCCGGCATGCCCACGGCCGGCCCTGTCTGGGCCCCGCCCATGGGCACCACCGGCACGACCGCCATCCCGCCGGCGGACGTGCCGGCGACCCCGCCTGCCCGTACCCATCGCCGCCGCTCGACCTCGCGCTTCATCATCTCCATCGTCGTGGGCTCGCTCGTCGGGGTGGCCGCGGTGATCGGCATCCGCCTGTGGCAGCAGAACACGACGACCGCCATCGCCGCCCGCCCCGCTGCCTCCGCGCAGAGCAGCACGAGGACGGTGCCGCAGGTGACCGATCTGCGCAGCAACGCCTCGGGATCGAACGTCGTCTTCACTTGGTCGAATCCCGATCCCAGGGACGGGGACACCTACCTCTACCGGATCGACGACAGCGGCTCGAGCGGCCAGTTCATCGCCACCGCGACGCCCCGGGTGTCAGTCCCGGCGTCTGCCACCGGCCGCACCTGCGTGACCATCAAGCTCATCCGCGCCGACAACCGCGCCGGAGATCCCGTCCAGGCGTGCAACCGATGACCCGCGGCGTCGCGACGGAGAGGCGGATGGCCCCCACAGCACACGGAAGAGGACAGATGACCACCCCGCAAACCCCTGACGGAGGGCGGACGCCCCCGGCACGGCCCGCGCCAGACACCCCGTCCGCCGAGACCCGACCGACGAACCGGTCCATCACGCCCGCACCGCTCATCGAGTTCTGCGGCGAGTGGCACGAGGTGGATCCGGCCCGGCCCTTCACCATCGGGCGGGAGGCCGATCTCGTCGTCGACGACAACCCGTTCCTGCACCGCAGGATGCTGGAGATCCGCCAGACCGCGGGAGTGTGGCTGCTGTACAACATCGGGTCGCGGCTCTCCGTGACCGTGTCCGACGCCGGCGGCCGACTGCAGTCCTGGCTGGCACCCGGGGGCCGCATCCCGCTGGTGTTCGGTGCCACGACCGTGGTGTTCAGCGCGGGGTCGACGACCTACGAGCTCTCCATCCGCCTGCCGTCGCCCCCGTTCGAGGAGTCGACGCCAGCCGCCGTCGCCGATGACGGCACCACCACGATCGGGGCGATCGCCATGACGGACTCCCAGCGTCTGCTGGTCATCGCCATGGCTGAGCCGATGCTGCGCCGCGACGGCACCGGGGTGAGCGAGATCCCCACGAACCGACAGGCCGCGGACCGGCTGGGCTGGACCATCACCCGGTTCAACCGCAAGCCGGACAACGTCTGTGACAAGCTCGACCGCATCGGCGTGCGCGGGCTGCGCGGCGGGCCGCGCTCGTATGCGATGAACCGACGGGCGCGGCTGGTCGAGCACGCGATCGCGACGCGCCTGGTGACCCGCGACGACCTGCCGCTGCTCGACCTGCCCCACGACTGATTCGGCACCGGACCGAGCCCCTGCCGCCCCCTCCCCGGCAGGGACCCGACCCGGTGCGGGGCCTCCGACCGGTCCGGCAGGTCTCTCTGCTGCCCCGAGACCCTCACCGAACCGGTCATGGCATGATCGTAGGCAGAGCATCACGGGAGTCGGAATGGGGAGGGATCCCCGTCAGGGCAGGCGCCCGCGTGACCGCACGGACAGACCAGGTCGGCCTGTGCGGCCTGTGCGCCAGCGCTGGATCAGTCCGCCAGTGCGGGGCGCAGTGCGGGATCAGTCGGCCAGTGTGGGGGGGGACACGCCGGGCGGGGCCAGCCCGCCAAGCGATGCGAGGCCGCGGGGGGTCAGTCCGCCAGTCGGCGCCCCCGCCATTCCGTGAGCAGCAGCGCCGCCCCGGCGGCGATGAGGAATGACACCCCGAAGACGGCGAACAGCACGATCTGGCCGTCGTTCGACGAGGCGAGGATGGCCGGGACGAGCAGCGGAGCCACGATCGAGGCGACCCGGCCGAACCCGGCAGCCCATCCGGTCCCCGTGCCGCGCAGGGCGGTCGGGAACACCTCGGGGGAGATCGCGTAGAGCGCGCCCCAGGCCCCCAGGTTGAAGAAGCTCAGCAGCGATCCGGTGATCAGGATCTCGGGGACGGTGGCGGCAGTGCCGAACAGCGTCGCGGCCACCGCCGATCCGAGCAGGAACGCCGCCAGCGTCCACCGGCGCCCCCAGCGCTCGATGAGCCACGCGGCGACCGCGTACCCGGGCAGCTGGGCGAGGGTGATGATGAGCGTGTACTCGAAGGACTTCACGATGCTGAACCCCTGGCCCGCGAGGATCGTGGGGATCCAGATGAAGGCGCCGTAGTAGGAGAAGTTGACGAAGAACCACACGAGGCTGAGCCCCACAGTGCCGCGCCGCTGACCCGGGCGCCACAGTGCGAGGAAGCCGGCGCGGGAGGGCTCGTGGCTCTCTTCTGCGGCGGAGGGCTGGGCAGGCTCGGCCGCGGGGCGCTCAGCTGCAGACGTGGCAGGCTCGGCTGCGACCCGGGGGAGCAGGACGGGGGAGCGCTCGAATCCGCGGACGACCTGCGCAGCCTCCTCGTGATGACCGCGCTGCTCGAGGAAACGCACCGACTCCGGCAGCCCGAAACGGACGATGGCCGCATAGAGCGCGGGGATCGCCCCGACCAGCAGGGCGAGACGCCACCCCCAGTCGCCATGGGGCACGAGCAGGGCGCCGAGCACCGCGGCGACGAGCCATCCGAGGGCCCAGAACGCCTCGAGGATGACGATGATCCGACCGCGCACAAGCGGGGGCGCGAACTCGGAGACGTAGGTGCTCGCGACCGGCAGCTCGGCACCCAGACCGAACCCGACGATCGCACGGAGCACGAGGAAGAAGGCGAGTGCCGGAGCGAACGCGCTCAGCAGGGTCGCCAGGCCGAACACGAGCAGGGTGACGGCGAACACCGTGCGACGGCCGAACCGGTCGGCGAGCCGGCCGCCCAGAACCGCCCCGACGGCCATGCCGATGAAGCCAAGCGAGACGATCCAGCTCTGATCGGAGGGGGAGAGCTGCCACTGCTGCTTGAGCACCACGATGACATAGGAGATCAGGGCGACGTCGAGCGCATCGAGCGCCCAACCCACACCGGAGGAGACGAGCACGTGGAGATGTGCCCGGGTGAAGGGGAGCCGGTCGAGCCGGTCGGTGAGGGATGAGCCGTGCTGGGCCTGGTCGTCGGGGACGGCCGTGTCTGAGGTGACCATACAGCCAGTATTGCACAAGTTCGAACAGGTATGGTGTCAGGTCGCGCGCCGATGCCACGGTGGGCTTGTCCAACCTGGAAGAGCCCCGGAGAAGACGAGGAGCCGCACCCAGACGGGTGCGGCTCCTCGATGACGCGGATCAGACGACGGATCAGTGGTGCTGGCTGCGCGCGGCCTCCAGCTCCTCCGGGGTGACCGGCTTGACCCGGTCCTCGAAGAAGAAGCGGCTCCAGCGGGCCCGACGCCGATCCTTGCGGTAGATCTTCCCGTCGGAGCGCGGGCGCAGGACGACTGGCTTCTCCTCCTCGAAGTTCACCAGTTTCCAGAGCTCGTAGTCGTCGAGCGGACGGTGCAGCTCCTGGAACTCGCCATGCGGGAACCGGATGACATGGCCGGTCTCGACACCGTGCAGCGCGAGCTCGCGATCCTTGCGCTGAAGGGCCAGCGCGGTGCGCTTCGTGATCGTGAACGCGAGGATCGGGAACAGGATGAGCCCGATCTGCAGCACGTGCGTGACGAGGAAGACATTCCACTTGAAGAAGTAGCTCATCACGTCAGACGAGGCCGCTGCCCACAGCGTGGCGTAAAACGCGATGCCCGCCGCGCCGATCGCGGTGCGCACCGGACGGTTGCGCGGGCGATCGAGCACGTTGTGGTTGCGGTCATCCCCAGTGACCCACTTCTCGAAGAAGGGGTACATGGCGATCGCACCGACGAACAGGCCGAGCACGACGAGGACCAGGAACACGTTGAACGTGAACGTGTAGCCGCCGATGACGACTTCCCAGTGCGGCGGGATCAGACGCAGCGCGCCGTCGCCGAAGCCGATGTACCAGTCCGGCTGGGTGCCCGCGGACACGGGGGAGGGGTCATACGGACCGTAGTTCCAGATCGGGTTGATCGTGAACGCCGCCGCGATGACGGAGAGCACGCCGTAGACGATGAAGAAGAAGCCACCGGCCTTGGCCGCGTACACGGGCAGCACCGGGTAGCCGACCACGTTGTCCTCGCGGGCGCCTGGGTTCGGGTAGTGCGTGTGCTTGTGCATGACCACCATGAGCAGGTGCACCGCGAGCAGGGCGATGATCAGCGCCGGGATCAGCATGATGTGCAGCATGTACAGCCGGTTGATGAAGTCGGTGCCGGGGAACTCGTTGCCGAAGAAGAGGAACGAGACCCAGGTGCCGATCAGCGGGATGCTCATGAGCATGCCGTCGACGATGCGCAGGCCGTTGCCGGAGAGCAGGTCGTCAGGCAGCGAGTAGCCGGTGAACCCGGCGATCATCGCGGTCGCCCACAGCACCACGCCGACCACCCAGTTGAGCTCGCGGGGCTTGCGGAACGCGCCGGTGAAGAACACGCGGCACATGTGCAGCGTGATCGCGGCGACGAACATCAGCGCCGACCAGTGGTGCATCTGCCGCATCAGCAGGCCGCCGCGAACGTCGAACGAGAGGTTCAGCGTCGAGGCGTACGCCGCGGACATGTCGATGCCCTTCAGCGGGATGTACGACCCGTCATAGGTCGTCTCCACCATCGAGGGCTGGAAGAACAGCGTCAGGAAGGTGCCCGAGATGAGCAGCGAGACGAAGCTGTACAGCGCCACCTCGCCGAGCATGAACGACCAGTGATCCGGGAAGATCTTGCGCCCGAACTCCTTGACGAGTCCGGCGACGCCGAGACGGTCATCGAGGTAGATCGCTGCGCGACCCGCCTTCGTCGTGGGTTTTGCGGTCACAGTGGCGGTCACTTTTCGATCTCCCAGAAGCTCGGTCCGACAGGAGCCTTGAAGTCACCCTTCGACACCAGGTAGCCCTCGGAGTCGACGGTGATGGGCAGCTGCGGAAGCGGACGGGACGCGGGGCCGAAGACGACCTTCGCGCTGTCGGCGATGTCGAACGTCGACTGGTGGCAGGGGCAGAGCAGATGATGCGTGTGCTGCTCGACCAGGGCCACCGGGCACCCGACGTGCGTGCAGATCTTCGAGTAGGCGAGGATGCCGTGATAGCCGTCCTCCGCGCCGCTGACGATCTCATCCTCGGGCAGGCGAACCAGCAGGACGGCCGCCTTGGCCTTCTCGATGATCTTCTGCGAGTGGTTCTCGATGTCGTTCAGGTTCTCGGGAATGATGTGGAACGCCGAGCCGAGCTGGACGTCGGACGCCTTGATCGGGCGACCGTCCGGATCCTGCACGAGCCGGAGCGAGGCCTTGTCACCCCAGATCGTGTGCCGCAGCTTCTCCGCCGGGTTGACGAGCCCCTGGCTGACCGGTGCGAGGTCGCGCAGCATGACCACGCCGGGAAGCGGTGCGACCACCGCGGCGCCGATGAGCGAGCGGCGCAGGACGGTGCGACGCCCGATCCCGCTCTCCTCGTTGGCTGTGTGCAGGATCTCCGCGGCCTCCTCGCGAACCTCGTCCGACGAGCGCACCTCATGGCGCGGCTCCTGCATCTCGTGCGACGGCATGAGCTGCTTCGCGTAGTGCACGGCGCCGATGCCGATCGAGAGGAACGCGAAGCCGACGGCGAGACCGAGGAACAGGTTGTTCGGGTGCACGCTCGACATGTCGTTGTCACGGATGGGCAGCGCGATGTAGGCGACGATGGCCGCGATCGTGAAGACGATCGACAGCAGGAACCAGGCCGTGACCTGACGCTCGGCACGCTTCGCGGCCTTCGCGTCCTTGTTGGTCATGCGCTCGGGCTCATGCGGCTCGACGCCGGGATTCGTGAAACCGTGCTCGAGGACGACCGCCGTGGTCTGGTGGACGGTCTCCTCTGGGATGTTCTTGTTCTTGGACATGCTGCTCTCTCCGCTCAGTCCGCTCGCGAGCCAAGCCAGATGGTGAAGGCGATGATCGTGCCGATGCCGAAGATCCAGATGAACAGGCCCTCCGACACCGGGCCGAGTGAGGCCAGATCCTCACCACCCGGAGACTTGTTCGTCTCCACGTACTTCAGGTACGAGATGATCTCGGCCTTCTGATCCGGGGTGAGGTTGGTGTCATTGAAGACCGGCATGTTCTGCGGACCGGTCATCATCGCCTCGGCGATGTGGGTCTCGGTGACCCCCATCAGCGTCGGTGCGTACTTGCCCTCGGTGAGCGCACCGCCGGCGCCTGCGACGTTGTGGCACATCGCGCAGTTGATCCGGAACAGCTCGGCGCCTGTGGACACCTTCTCGCTGTCCGCGGTGTCGACCGCGGCGGTCACCTCATCGGGGATGGCGGGACCGCTGCCGAGGCTCGCGACGTATGCGGCCAGCGCCTTAGTCTGGTCGTCGGTGAACTGCGGGGTCTTGATCTGCGCCTGCGGCCCCTGCATCTGCATGGGCATGCGGCCGGTGCCGACCTGGAAGTCGACAGCCGCGGCACCGACGCCGACGAGCGAGGGCCCGCTCACGGTGCCCTGTGCGTTCAGTCCGTGGCAGGTCGAGCAGTTGGCCTGGAACAGCTGCTCACCCTCGTCGACCTGCGACTGCGTGGCAACGGCCTCGCTGCTGGTGTCCGAGCCGTTCGCGACCTGCGCGACCGCGGCGTATCCGCCACCAGTCACCGCAAGCCCGACGGCCAGCAGTCCGATCGTCGCCAGAGGGCCACGCCGCTTGGGACGACGCGAGCTGCTCTTCTGGAACGCGCTCTTCTTTCCGATCTTCATGTGCGACTCTCTCTTCAGTCTCAGCCGATCAGCGGCAGGATGTAGACGGCCGTGAACAGGATCAGCCAGATGACGTCCACGAAGTGCCAGTAATAGGAGACCACGATCGCGCTCTGCGCCTCGCGATGGCCGTACTTCCGCGTCGCGAACGTGCGGCCGAGGATGACCAGGAAGGCCATCAGACCGCCGAGCACGTGCAGCGCGTGGAACCCCGTGCCGACGAAGAACGCCGACCAGAACGTGTCCGTCGCCATGGTCACGCCCTCGTGATACAGCGTCGCGTATTCGAACACCTGCCCGGAGACGAACCATGCACCGAGGACGAAGCTGAGGAAGAACCACTCGATGACGCCCCAGTTCTTCATGCCCCGCCCCACACGCCGAGGCTGCAGCCGCTCGGCCGCGAACACGCCGAACTGGCAGGTCACGGAGGAGAGGACCAGGACCACGGTGTTGACGGCCGCGAACGGGATGTTGAGGATCTTGATCCCGTCCTGCCACTGACCGGTCGACGTCGCCCACAGAGTGAAGTAGACGGCGAAGATCGCCGAGAAGAACATGACCTCGCTGGCGAGCCAGACGATCGTCCCGACGGCGGTGGCGCTGGGTCGGTTGATCCCGCCCCGCGCAGACTTGTTCATTAATGCTGTACTGGACACACCTCCATTATGACCTATGAATCATCCATGTCTTGACCACCCCCAACAGGTTCGACGACATCTGTCGGCGAACCTGTTGACAGTCATCCCAGGACCACTCACAATGTCCCGTTCTCCAGCGCCCGGAGAATCCGCGTCTCCACTGTGCATCCGAATCGCGCTCGCGTGTGTCGCCCGGACCCGGATGACCATGACCTCCACAGCGAGCCGAGTACGTCAGTCGTTCGAACCGAGGCGCGTAGAATCGTCCCATGGCAAGCGAAATCACCTGGCCGCAGCTCATCAGCACACTGCTCGAAGACACCAACCTCACCTCCACACAGGCCCGCTGGGCCATGGACCACATCATGAACGGCGAGGCCGACCCCGCCGCGATGGGTGGCTTCCTCATCGCCCTCAAGAAGAAGGGCGAGTCGCTCGACGAGGTGTCCGCGTTCGTCAATTCCATCCTCGATCACGCGACCCCGCTCGACGTCGACCGAGACGCGGTGGACATCGTGGGCACCGGCGGCGACCGCTCGGGCACCGTGAACATCTCGTCCATGGCCGCGCTCGTCATCGCCGGCGCCGGCGTCCCCGTCATCAAGCACGGCAACCGCGCCGTCAGCTCGCGCTCCGGCTCGTCCGACTTCTTCGAGGCCCTCGGCGTCGACATCGCCGCGAAGCCCGAGAACGTCGCCCGCGCCTTCCGCGAGACGGGCATCGGCTTCGCCTTCGCGCAGACGTACCACGGTGGGTTCCGCTTCGCGGCGCCCGTGCGCAAGGCGCTCGGGGTGCCGACCGTGTTCAACTTCCTCGGGCCCCTGTGCAACCCGGCCCGACCCAGGATCAACTGTCTGGGCGTCGCCGACCAGGGACGCGTCGATCTCGTCGCCTCGCTGCTCTCCGCTCGCGGTGACGTCGGCCTGGTCTTCCGCGGCGAGGACGGCCTCGACGAGCTCACCACGACCGGTCCGAGCCGGGTGTGCCAGGTGGACGAGCAGGGCGGGATCACCGAGTTCGCGCTCGATCCTGCATCCCTGGGCATCGCGCCGGCGGATCTCGAGGATCTGGTAGGCGGCGACGCGCAGGAGAACGCCGCCATCGGCCGGGCGTTCCTGGCGGGCGAGACCGGTTCGGTGCGTGACATCGTGCTGCTCAACGCTGCCGCAGGCCTGGTCGCCGCCGATCTCCTCCACGAGCCGGCTTCCGCCCGCCGCTCGTTGAACGAGCGGTTCGAGCAGAAGCTCGCCGTGGCGGCGGAGTCGGTGGACAGCGACGCGGCCTCGAAGGTGCTCGACCGCTGGGTCGCCGCGCTGGGGCGCCCGGGCTCCGCGGCCTGACCCACGCTCCGGGCGGTCCGGGCAGGAAGCGAGCCCGGCACTCGGAAAGACCCGCCCCCCCCGACTGCCCCCCCATTTGCTCAGTCGAAGTACTGGTCCGGGGCGAAGTAGTCATCGAGATCGAACCGGCGACCGTGTGCTCCCTCGAGCAGCGCGGTCGCCGGTTCCGTCTGCTCGGCCGGATGACCAGCCGGCATGCTCGGGCCGGTGACCTCCCGCCCGCCGTCAGCTGCCCCCGCGAGAGCGACCTGCCCGTCGCGTGCCGGATCCGCGGGGTCGGGGAGCACGCCCGACCGCGCCGGGTGACTCGCCGCCGGGGGCGGCGGCATCGTGGAGAAGTCGATGGGGAAGCGGACGGTCGCATCCGCCCGGACGCGGCGGACAGACAGCGCGGTCATCCGCCCCAGCGCGACCGATGGATCATCAGCTGGGGAACCGACCGGCACCGGCGACCGGACTCGTGCGTCGGCCGTCGTCGTGGGCAGCGGCGGGGCGCCTGACGGCACCCGGGTGGGCGACGCCGCCGGCACATGACATCCGGCCCTCACGATGTCCAGCGGGATCGTATCCGAGCGCGGTTCGCCGTCCTCCGGCCCCGTCCCAGCGACCGAACATGGCCGACCGGGCCCCGGCCCCGATGCAGTCGCCTCGTCGCGGAGGAAGGACGTGCCCAGCGCCGTCCGGTGTGCCGCCCGAGCGCACCGCGCCGGCTCCGAGTCGGCGAGCGATGCGGGGAGCGGCAGCCCGCGCCCCGGACGGACGATCCACTCAGGGTGCCGTTCCACCACGTCGACACGGTGCTGGGACCGGCCGGGCGCCGCAGGTCGGACCGGCCCCGCAGTGCCATCGGAGGGAGGGATTCCAGCCTCGGGGGTCACCTCATGTTCGATCATGGCTCGAGCATTCCGTGTGTACCGACCTGGGGCCCGTCCCGTGACGACCATGTGTACTCCGCGGCGGCCGTCCACGACCTGTGCAGCCCGGCGTCCGGCGCAGCGCCAGGCCGGAACATGCTCGGTGACGATGCGGCGGTCCGACGAGGAGACGGGGTCCAGCGACGTCACCGCACACCCACTCCCGGGCTGAGGTGGCGACAGCCAGTCCGGCACGAGCGATGGGGACGCGTCAGGCAGCTCGTGCGGGGCGTCGTGAAGGCAGCGCGGTGCGGATGAGGGAGTGCTCCGGCTCACGTATATGACATAATATACATTATCGGCGTTTCAGGGAGCGCGGCGTTCCCGCGATCCACCGGTCTCCGCGGGCCGGATCAAGCCGGGCCTCCACCATGCCTGGACCACCATCGCCGGGATGCCGGATGGACACGCGCCGTCTGAAGCCACCGACGCCGTCGCAGACACTGAAGACGATAGTCCGGCCGTCACGACGAACGTGCGACGGCCGGACGAGGTCACGCCTGGTCGGCGCCGCCCTGCGTGAAGTACGAGATTTCTCCGACGTACTTCGTGTTGTTCTCCGGCACAGGATCGAGCACCGCGTCACGGATCTCGTGGGCGAACTCCTCGACGCTGTAGAGCCGACCGACCTGCTCCTTGCGTGCCTCGATCGCACCGGGGTTGCTACGGTTGAGCAGCGTCGCCGTGATCGTGCCGACGATCATGTCGCCGGAGATCACGACGAACTCGACACCCCGTCGGTCGAGCTCCGGGATGCGCTCGCGCAGAGCGTCCTCACCGGCCCGCTTCGTCTCGGCGACGGGCCGGTACTCCGGCAGCGTCGGCGTGGTGCGGATGAAGTGCGCCTGGTGACTCGTCACATAGACGACGCGCGAACCCGGGCCCATGAGCGGCTCGGCGAGCTCGAGCGTGCGCACCTGGGCGTCGCGGTTGAGCTGCATCGCGTAGTCGGCGGGCATGTTGCGCTCCATGCCGCCGGAGGCGTTGAGCACGAGGATGTCGAGGTGTCCGCACTCCTCGCGCACACGCTCGAAGAGCCCCTTCATCGACTCCTCGTCGGTCAGATCGCCCTGGACGACGAGCGCATGGCCGCCGGCCGCACGCACCTTCTCGGCCACCTGCTCCGCGCGGCGGGCCTTCTCGCGGTAGTTGATGACGACGGTCGCGCCGAGCGCACCCAGGAGCTCGGCAGTGGCGGCGCCGATGCCGCGGGAGGAGCCCGTGACCAGGGCGACGCGCCCCCGCAGCGGCTGCCCGGTCAGGCCGGTGCCCTGTGCGGTGGTCGTCTCGCCGGCGGTCTGCTGGTTTTCTTCGCTCACTGGAATCCTCACGTCTTCTGGCCGCCCGCCCCGTCTCGTGATGGGGAACAAAACCGGGTCGGCATCTGTTCTGCTCTCCGACTACAATAGTTGTTCGTCTCGTGCTCGCCGGCAGCGACCGGCCCGCACGGGTCGAGCGGCATCCCACCGCGTCCGCCGCGGAGACCCGTGGCATGTGTCTGGGAGACGGACCCGGGACGCGCACCCCGGGAGACGGAGGACAAGAAGCGAGCATGGCGACCAAGAGCACGAGCAGCAAGTCGAAGAGCAAGTCCAAGGGCAAGAAGAAGGGACAGCCCGCTTCTCAGCGCACCCCGTGGGACATGCTGCTCGAGCGTCGTTCCGAGGACGAGCTGAAGGAGCTGCTCGATGAACGGCTGTCCTTCCTGCGCGACCGCCGCAAGCGCGCCATCGAGCTGTCTCACATCAAGAGCGACCCGAACGAGCTCTGATCGCCGCGCGACTCGCCCCGCGGCCCTCGCGCCCGTGTGTCGGGGACGGCCCGGCACCGGCGCGTCCGGGATGCCGCCCCGTCCCCGGTGGCCCGCCATCCCCTGCTCGGTGACCGGTCAGCGATCCGACGCCCGCGCACGCCGCCGCTCGTTGCGGCGTGCCAGCGCGGTCGTGATCACCAGCAGCACGGTCGCGACGACACTGCCCCACTGCACGATCGGGCCGGTCCACCAGCTCGGCGCACGGCCGCTCTGCAGCGGCAGATCGGCGATCATGGTGCCTGCGGTGAAGTCCGGCAGGGTGTCCATGACCGTGCCGTCCTCGGCGACCAGAGCGCTGGAAGACACGGTCGAGATGTTCACCAGGCTGCGTCCGGCGGCCACCGCGTACACCCGGGCGATCTGCAGCTGCTGGGCCGACTCGGGCGTGCGTCCGAAGTCCGCGTTGTTCGTCGGGGCGAGGAGGATCTGAGCGCCCCCGCCGACGACGTCGTGGACGAGATCGGTGTCGCTCGTCTCGAAGCAGATGAGCACGCCAGCCGGCACCGTGGCGTCCCCCTCCCCTGACGCCGAGGCCGCGTCGAGCGGGATGTCGAACACGCCCGATCGGGCGCCGAACGTGAAGCCCCGCGGCACGAGGTCGACCAGGTCGGGCGCCAGCGGGTGGAACAGCCAGCGATCGGGCATGTACTCGGCGAACGGCACCGGGTGTCGCTTGTCATAGACCTGGGCCGGCTGACCGGCGTCTCCGCTCGAACCGGCGACCTCCGGGTCGGCCACGTCGCCTGTCCGCCAGCCGCTCGGCAGCCACAGCAGCACGGTGTTGTACACATCGTCGCCGCGCTGGGTCACCGAGCCGAACACGAGCGGCCGCCCCATGTCGTCGACGAAGTCGGTGATCGCCTGGTCGACCTGCGTGCTTCGGAGCACGTCGACGTCGACGGCGTTCTCAGGCCAGACCATCACGTCGAAGTCGTCGTGCATGATCGACCGGGCGGCGTCCAGATGATTGCGCAGGATCTCCCCCGGCTCCGCGTTCGAGAACAGTCCAGCGTCGGCGTTCCCCTGCACCGCGGCGACGCGCAGCGTCCCCGTCGCGGGCGCCACCGCACCCCAGGCCGGCATGATCAGCGCCGCGACGAGCAGGATGACGCCCATCACTGCTGGCCGGCGCAGCGGGCGACGCGCGAGCAGCCACGTCACCGGCAGCGTGCAGGCCAGCACGACCGCGAGGGTGAGCCCGGACAACCCGAGCCAGGACGACAGCCCGACCGTGGGCGCGTCCGCCTGGCTCGCCGCCACGCTCCCCCAGGCGAACCCGCCGTACGGCAGACGTGAGAACGTCACCTCGCGGCCCGTCCAGATCACCGCCCAGGCGGCCGCCACGAGCGCGGGATGCGTCTGCCGGGCCAGCTGCCGCCGGGTCACGAACCCGGCGAGAGCGACGCCGAGGGCGCTGAAGGCGGTCATCGCGAGGGCGAGGGCGAGCCACGGCACGGGGCCGAGGTAGGCGGTCAGCCAGCCGATGTGCCCGACCCAGAAGGCCAGGCCGAAGACGGCGCCGACGGCGGCTCCCCACCACAGTCCCGCACCGAGCCCGGCCCAGGCGACGAGCGCCATGGCGAGCAGGGCGGCCGCCCACCAGTCGTGCGGGGCGAAGGCGAGCAGGTACACGCCGCCCGCGGCCCCGGCGACGAGGAGGCGAAGCAGCGTGTCGACCCAGCGGGCGCGGCGCGTACGCGGATGGTGGCGCACCAGATCGAGCCCGGTGGTGCGGACGGCGACCGGCCCGTCGCTCATCCGACGCTCGAGCGGTCGACGATGCCCCGGGCGAGCAGGTCGCGGGCGCGGCGCGCGGTGGCGCCGACGCCCTCGGGCGCGGCGCCACCGATCTGGTCGAGCAGGTCGATGACCATCTTCATCAGGCGGACGAAGTCGCCGGCGGTCAGCTCGGCCTCCTCGAGCACGTGCTCGAGAGTCGCCCCGCGGCTCCAGCGCAGCACCGCGATGCTGACCAGGGCGTTCGGCTCGGGGAACCGGGTGAGGTCGTGCCGGGCCTCCTGGTCGTCGATCTCGCGCCAGACGTCCACCGTGGCCGCGTACGCCCGCTGCAGGTCGCCCTGCGGCAGCCACGCCTCCTCGCCGCCGCGGTCGCGGCGCGGCTCGTAGACGAGGGCGGTGACGACGGCGGCGAGCTCGTCGGCGTCGAGGTTGCGCCACACGTCGCGGCGCAGGCACTCGGCGACGAGCAGGTCACGCTCCCCGTAGATCTGGTCGAGCAGGCCCGCCTGGTCGGTGACGCGCACGTCGGTGAGGTCCGCGTCGGCGGTGAGGTAGCCGAAGTGGACGAGCACGCGCACGACCCGCTCGAACGTCGCGGCGATGCTGCCGACCTGCCGCTCGATGTCGGCCTGTAGCCGGTCGCAGCGGCGCTTGAGCCGGTGCCAGCGCTCGGCCCAGCGGGCGTGGTCCTCGATGCCGGGCAGGCGGGCGGTGGGATGCTCCCGCAGCTGCTCCTTGAGGTCACGGGCCCGGGCGATCAGCTCCTCACGCCGGCCGGAGCGCCGGTCGTGGCGGCCGAGTCTCTGGATCTCGCGGTCGGTGTCGACGAGCTCGCGGCGGAGGGCGAAGAAGTCGCGCAGCAGGGGGTCGTCCATGCCGGCGGCGCGCGCATAGCCGTCGAGGGAGGCGCGCTCCTCCTTGAGTCGGCGGGCCTGCCCGACGACGGAGCGGTCCGCCTGGAACTGGGCGAACGACGACTCGAGGATCGCCTTGGTGCGCTCGAGGCCGAACTCCCCGATGAGGTTGACGGCCATGTTGTAGGTGGGGCGGAACGCCGAGCGGAGCGGGTAGGTGCGCCGGCTGGCGAGGCTCGCGACCCGCTCGAGGTCGAGCCCGGGCTCCCAGATGACCACGGAGTGCCCCTGGTCGTCGATGCCGCGGCGCCCGGCCCGTCCGGTCAGCTGGGTGTACTCCCCCGCCGTGATCGGCACCCGCGCAACGCCGTTGAACTTCTCCAGGCTCTCGATGACGACGGTGCGCGCGGGCATGTTGATGCCGAGCGCGAGGGTCTCAGTGGCGAAGACGACGCGCACGAGGCGACGCTGGAAGAGCTCCTCCACGGTCTCCTTGAACGCGGGCAGCATCCCCGCGTGGTGGGCGCCGACGCCGCGCAGCAGTGCGCCCTGCCAGCTCTTGAATCCGAGGGCGGCGCGGTCGGCGGCTGGGATGTCGCCGCAGTGCCGGGCGATGACCCGGCGGATCTCGTCCCGCTCGACCTTCGTGGTGAGCGACAGGCCCTCGACCATGCACTGGCGCACGGCCTGGTCGCAGCCGACCCGGCTGAAGATGAAGTCGATCACGGGCAGCAGGTCGGCGCGTTCGAGCGTGCGCACGAGCGCGGCCCGGTCGACCCGGCGGCGATGGTGGCCGCTGTGGCGGTCGCGCTTCGAGCGTGGGCCACTCAGCCCGGAGAGCCGGTGCAGTCGCTGGTTGAGCCGACCGGGCCGATCGTGCTGGAAGAGATCCTCCAGCTCACCGCGGACGAGCACGTGCTGCTCCAATGGCACCGGTCGGAACTCGCTGACGATCACGTCGGTGTGGCCGCGGACCTCCTGCAGCCAGGCGCCGAACTCCTCCGCGTTCGAGACGGTCGCGCTCAGTGAGACGATGCGCACGTGCCGCGGCAGCTGGATGATCACCTCCTCCCACACGGGCCCGCGGATGCGGTCGGCGAGGTAGTGCACCTCGTCCATGACCACCCAGGCGAGCCGGTCGAGATCCCGGCTGCGCTCGTAGATCATGTTGCGCAGCACCTCGGTGGTCATCACGACGATCGGGGCGTGGGCGTTGACGTTGTTGTCGCCGGTGAGCAGACCGACGTTCTCGGCGCCGTAGCGCTGCTGCAGCTCATGGTACTTCTGGTTGCTGAGCGCCTTGATCGGTGTGGTGTAGAAGATCGCCTCGTCGGCGGGCGACTGCATGGTCAAGTAGACGGCGAAGTCGGCCACGAGCGTCTTGCCCGCCCCGGTCGGCGCCGCGACGAGGACCCCGCGGCCGGCGAGGATGGACCGGGCGGCCTGGATCTGGAAGTCGTCGAGCGCGAAGCCGATGGTGCGCTGGAAAGCGACGATCTCGTCCTGCAGAGGCTGATGGTGTCGTATGACGCCCGAGGACGCGCCTCCAGCGTCCGACGCATCCTTGCCGCGGGAGGCACAATCGGGCTCAGCAGAGCCGTCCGGCGCTCTATCTGTCACTGTGCGGTTCTCCTGTGGAGTGATCCGTGCCGCGCTCGACACCGGCGCTTCCCATCGCCGGTGTCTCGGCCCGGGCCGTCGTCTCCGCGGAGCCCGCGGAGTGGGCTGGCACCGCCGTCGCGTCCGATCCGGCACCGGCATCCGACGCGATCGTCTCCCCCGGCTGCGAGTCGGTCGACCCAGGTGCGTCAGCTTCGGACAGGAGACGGGCGTGTCGGC
Organism: Pseudoclavibacter caeni; assembly: GCF_008831125.1. Taxonomy (GTDB): domain Bacteria; phylum Actinomycetota; class Actinomycetes; order Actinomycetales; family Microbacteriaceae; genus Pseudoclavibacter_A; species Pseudoclavibacter_A caeni. The sequence continues at coordinate 87,658 of NZ_WBKA01000002.1, forward strand.
GGTGCATGCGCCGATCGTGCAGCCAGGCGATCAGACAGGCGACGGCGTACAGGACGAGCATCGGCAACGACAGCAGGAACATCGAGAGGATGTCGGTCGGCGGGGTGATGAAGGAGGCGAACACGAGGGCGACGACGATCGCGACCCGCCAGCCCTTCACGATCGTCTTCGCGCTCATGACCTCGAGCATGTTCAGCAGCACGAGCAGCAGGGGCAGCACGAACCCGACGCCCATGAAGAGCATCAGGTTCATCACGAAACGCAGGTAGGTGTCGGCGCTGATCAGCTGCACGTCGTCGGCCGAGGCGAAGCTCGACATGAACCGGACGAGATTCGGGAACGCCCACCAGCCGAACAAGGCGCCCGCGGCGAACAGAGGCACCCCGGTGCCGACGAATCCGATCGCGTAGAGCTTCTCGACCTTCCGCAGCCCCGGGGCGAGGAACGCCCACACCTCGTACAGCCACACGGGCGCCGCCATGATCACGCCGAGCACCACCGAGATGTGCATGCGCACGTTCAGCGGGCTGGAGACGTCGGAGTAGTTGATCTGCGTCTGACGTCCGGTCTCGGCCATGACCTTCAGCAGTGGCTGACGCAGCTCGTCCATCACCCACGGGCTGATGAACCATGCCACGATCGCGGTCGCCACGATCGCGAGCGCACAGATGATCAGACGCTTCTGCAGCTCCAGCAGATGCTGCGAGAGCGGCATCGTGCCATCGGGATTCCTTCTGGACACCGTAGGAATGCGGACGCCGTCAGGCGTTCGACTGTGAGGAGGTCGAGTTCTCCACGGTGGACCCCGCCGGCTGCTGGACTGCCGCCGGCTGCTGGACGGGCTCGGCGGTGGTCGGCGCAGACTGCGGCGCGATGGCCTGCTGCTGCGGCTGGCTGACCGCCTCGTCTGCTGCCCGATCCTCGTCGAGTCCCTTGACCTCCTTGCGGAAGATCCGCATCGACTGCCCGAGACTCTTCGCCAGCCCGGGCAGCTTCGGCGCACCGAAGAGCAGCAGGATGACGAGGATGATGACCAGATACTGCCATTTCATGGATGCACTCCAAGCGTTCGAGATACGTGCGATTCAGCATATCTCAGTGATGACCGGCCGTGTGCACGGGCCGCGCACATCAGGAGCGCCTGTCTCACCGGACCCACGGGTTCGGGCCGTGTCAATGGCTCTGCGACGTGCCCGGTTCGGGGAGCAGGATCTCCGCGACCGGCCCAGCGTCCGCCTCGCCGCGGCGCCGTGCGGCACGGTTGATCTGTTCCTGCAACGGCGCGCACGCCGACGACAGACGGCTGACATCCGCTCGGATGCCGGCGAGCGCCGCCCTGGCCGTGCGTCGTCGGAATGTCACGACCGAGGCCAGGACCACCAGCGCGGCCAGGACGAGAAGGGCGGAGAGCAGAACGGCCATGGGGGGAATTCTATCGTGACGGGTCATCCCCGGACGCCGGGTGGGCGATGCCCAGCGAGCGCCCTGCGGGCGCGGTCGGCGATCTGTCTGCGGACGGTGTCTGGGGCGATGACGCGGACGCGACCGGGCAGCGAGGAGATGTGCCGCACGAGGGCGGGGATCGATCCGACGGACACGGTGCGGGTGATCGGCCAGCGCGCGTCGGCCGGGATGCTCTCCCCGAAGGCCATGAGGACGGCTGCGCCCTCCCGCTGCACCTCGAGGGTGACCTTGATCGGGGCGGCCTCCTCGGGGTCCGGGCCGTGTACCGCGGCGGGCGTGACCTCGGCGGCACACAGGCGGGTCATCCGGTCGATGCGGAAGGACTTGACGATCGGGCGGGCGTCCTCCTCGCTCCCGTCTGTGGCGAGGAGGTACCAGGTCCCCTGGCTGAATCGCAGGCGGTCGATGGAGACCACCCGGTGGGAGCGCTCGCCCGAGGCGTTCACATAGTCGAAGGCGACGGGGTCGCCGGCCGCACCGCGGGCGCGCAGCATCGCGAGACTCTCGGCGACGCGTCCCTCGGGCTCGACGGTGACGGGGCCGGCGCCGAGTCGGCGCAGCAGATCGAGGGCTCGGGTTCGGCGCTCCTGGGGGAGCACCGCGGCGAGATAGTTCATCGCCGCCTGGAGCCCGGCGAGCTCGCCGGCGGTGAAGCGCTGGACGCGGTTGAGGCCGACCGCGTGGGTGATGACGACACGGTCCTCGTTCTCGAAGGCCTCCCGGTCGATGTCGAACAGGCTCTCGGGGCCGTAGGTGCGCATCTCGCCGGGCACGCCGACAAGGGGCAGCAGGCGCACCAGTCGGCGGACGACCGCCGGGGTGGCCTCGAAGCGGTCGGCTATCTCGGTGACCGTCGCCCCGGGGTTGGCCAGCACCCAGGGGACGAGCAGGAGCGCGAGATCGAAGCGGTCGGCCGCGGTGGCGCGCTCAGACATGGTCGACCTCCTCGGGATGCGCCCCGGGCCGATCGGCGTGGTCGTCGATGAGGCGCTGCAGCTTGTGGTGCACCCGTTCACGGAAGGCCGGTGGGGCGAGGGCCTGCACCTCGTCGCCGTAACCGGCGAGCTCGTCGGCGAGCAGGTCGAGATCGGTGGTATGCAGAGTGTACCAGGGGACGGCCGGGTCAGCTCCCGCCGAGGGGTCGGCGGGTGCCGGTTCGAGTCGGTCGCCGAGCCGGACGGCCGCTTCGCTGCCGGGGCAGACGGCGACGACGACCCACTGGGCGGCGCGGACGCGATCGAGCTCGGCGAGCGCGCGTGCGGCCCAGTCATCCGGGTCGTGCGCGGCCGCTGCGGCCCGTGCGTGGGCCGCAAGGGCGGGGTCGACGTCTGCGGCGGGTGCGGCGCGGCGAGTGATCCGCTGCAGCAGGAAGGTGCGGGTGGCCGGGCGGGCGTCCGCGGCGAGTCGGTCGAGGTCGATGGCGTGGGCGTGCCAGCGGCCGTCGCGCAGCACGACGGCAACCGGCAGCACGGTGCGGGTGGTGGCGGTGTCGTGGTCGGCAGTGTGGTAGTCGAAGCGCATGATCGTGTGGTCGAGGGCGGCGCGCTGCAGAGGCTGCAGGTCGGGCTCGTGGACGACCAGGTCGAGCAGCCCGTCGACCGTGGGCTCGGCGGGCCGGTCGGTCTCACGCCCGGTGAGGGCTCGGGCCCGGGTGTCGATATGTCGGCCGCCGGCGACGTCGAATGAGGAGAGCAAGACGGCGGCCGCGGCGATAAGGCCGAGATCCTCGTCGTCGAGGACGAGATCCTCGGGCAGCGCGTAGCCACGGGTGTCGATGTGGTAGCGGGTGCGCTGGTTGTCGCCCGGGGCGGCGGGGTCGTCGCTGGCGATGAGCTCGATGCCCCGGTCGCGCAGAGTGGCCTTGTCACGTTCGAATCGACGCTCGAGGGCGGCGGGTGTCGCCGTGCCGCGCCGCACGTCCTCGGCGTAGCCGGCGACGGTCTCGAGGATCTCGCGCTTGGTCATGCCGAAGCGGGTGTCCTGCAGGGCGAGCACGAGGTTGAGCAGACGCTCCTCGGCCGAGACGGTGTCGGCGACCATGGTCACTCCCCGGCGCCGGTGTCGCCGTCCTGCTGCACGGAGCCGTCAGGGTCAGCGGTGCCGTCGTTCTGGTCGTCACTCTGTGTGTCGTCGCCCTGGTCGGTGTCATCGGCCGGGGCGACACCCAGGGTATCGAGGACGATGAGGTCGCCCATCTGCGTCTGGTAGTCCTCTGGGACGTGCACGATGATCTGCGAGCCGATCGGGGCGGCCGTGATCGCACGGCCGATCACGCTGAGGATGTCGTCGCCGGCGTCGTCCGTGAGGTCGATGGAGGTCAGCTGCCCGGTCTCCCAGGTGGACTGGACGACTTTGGCTGAGCGTTTGGTCGCTTTCGTGTCGAAGAACGTCATCTGCAGGTAGACGGTGTCGCCGACCGCGGGCGTCACGTCGCCGTCGCCGCGGACGAGCACGGCCGACTCCGGGGCGTCGTCCGAGTCGTAATCGGTCGGCAGCACGAGGCCCGGCCGCCCGGTGGTGTCGCGCACGACCTGCGGGAAGCCCGCGACGGGGGCCTGCTCGGTGCCGTGAGAGCGGGCTGGGAAGGCGTCGTCGACGCGGCCGATGACCACGACCGTGCCCGTCGTCGACGACGAGTCGGTGGAGTCACTCGACGAGGCGCCCGTGCCGCCGGGCACGTCCGGGACGACGAGGGTGAACACGTCGCCGACCCTCAGACCGCCCATCGCGTCGGCGACGGCGGTGTAGACGGGGCTGTTCAGATCGCGCAGGAAGGACGCGGTGACGGCGGGAAGCTCGGTGGCCTGCCCGAGCGACTGTCCGGTGGCGAGGCTGAACATCGACACGCCGAGCACCGCGGCATCGCCGTCGACGTCGACCCAGCGACCGTCGCCGCGGGTGCCGATCGTCAGCTGTGCGGCGTCCGGGCTCGCGTCCGGGTCGGCGGTGATCGTCGTGCGGTCGAGACTGAAGTCGGCCGCGGCGACGGCGTCGGAGACGTCCCCGGTGGCCACGGTCTGGGGGCGCTCCCCGGACGAGCAGCCGGCGAGCAGCCCGCCCACGAGCGCGATCGCGCCGAGCCCGGTGAGCAGTCGCCCACCGTGGTGGGCGCGTCCCGGCTCGGGCCGGCCGGTGACAGGCGTGGTGGGGTGTGTGACCGGTGATCGCATCGATGTCTCCATTTCCGGCGTTCAGCCTACTCGGCGACGCGGCGCTCGCGCTGACGACGGGCCTCGCGGACGGTCTTACGCAGGCGTTTCTCAGACACGCCGCGCTGGCCGACGGCGCCGGGCGTCCAGATCTCCATGTCCTCGGGGTCATAGGCGTCTTTGGCTGGCCTGCGGCGCAGGTCGGGCAGGTCGACGCCTTCGGCGAGGCGGCGAGCGACGGCGAGGAAGCCGGTGTGGCCGATCATGCGGTGCTCGGGGCGGACGGCGAGGCCCTCGACGTGCCAGTCGCGCACGATGGACTCACTGGCGGCGGGGTCGGTGAACCGCTCGGTGTCACGCACGGCCTCGCACACGCGGGAGAGCTGCGGGACGGTGGCGACGTAGACGACGAGCACGCCGCCGGGGCGCAGGGCCCGGGTGACGGCGTCGAGGGTCTCCCACGGGGCGAGCATGTCGAGCACGACGGCGTCGGCGGTGCTGTCGGGCACCTGGTCGGGCAGTCGTTCCTGCAGGTCGCCGAGGGTGATCGTCCAGTTGTCGGGGTGGCCACCGAGGTGGCCGGAGACGTTCGCTTCGGCGATCTCGGCGAACTCGGCGCGGCGTTCGAAGGAGTGCAGGGCGCCGTGGCCGGCGAGGGCGCGCAGCAGCCACAGGCTCAGGGCCCCGGAGCCCACGCCCGCCTCGACGACATGGTCGCCGGGCTTGACGTCGGCGGCGGCGAGGATGCGCACGGCGTCTTTGGGGTAGATGATCGCGGCGCCGCGGGGCATGGAGAGCACCTCGTCGACCAGTCGGGGGCGCAGGGCGAGCCAGCGGGTGCCCTGGGCCGTCTGGACGACGGTGCCGTCGGGGCCGCCGATGAGGTCGTCGTGGCGGATGGCGCCGCGGTTGGTGTGGAACTCGGCCCCGGGCTGCAGGATGATCGTGTGCATGCGCCCTTTCGGCCCGGTGAGCTGCACCTTGTCGCCGGCGCGCAGGGGCCTGGCGTGGGTGGGCTGATTGGTCATGCGTCGGTCTCCCTCGTGTGGGGCATGGTCGGGGATGCGGTGCCATCCTCGGCCGGGGTCGCCTGGTCGTGGAGGCGCGCACCCGCGCTCGACCGGGCGGACCCGCTCCCCTGCGGCGCGGCCTGCGGGGGACGGGGGCGGAACAGGCCCTGCAGGTCGGCGACGGTCACGCCCTCGAGCGTCGGCCACACCAGGTGGTCGTCGGCGGCGGGCAGGTCGAGCACGCAGGGCACGCCGATGGTAAGGAGGCCGGCGGCGGTGGCGCTGGCGATGCCGGTCGGCGAGTCCTCGAACGCGATCGTGCGGGAGGCGGTGACGCCGAGTCGGGCGACGGCGGTCTCGTAGGGGGCGGGGTGGGGTTTACCGAAGGGCACCTGGTCGCCGGAGACGACGGTGGTGAACACGTCGTCGGGAGCCTGCTCGGCGATGTGGCCGGCGGTGTCGCGGTGCGACATGGTCACGATCGCCTGGGGGACGCCGGCGTCGCGCAGGGTGGTGAGCAGGGCGAGGACGCCGGGGCGCCAAGGCACGCCCTGCTCACGGTAGCGGCGGCTGACTCCGGCGGAGACGGCCCGGATGACCTCGGGGACACTCGCGTCGACGCCGGCGGCGATGACGTGGCGGGCCATCACGTCGAGGGCGGCGCCGACGCAGGCGCGCTGCTCCCGCTCACTCCAGCTGCCGCCGGCCGCGGTGATCAGCGCGGTCTCGGACTCGATCCAGTAGCGCTCGGAGTCGACGAGGGTTCCGTCGAGATCCCAGCAGACCGCCTCGGGCGGGGTGGGCGTGCTCATGGTTGCGGCTCCTTCGTCAGGTCGATGCCGAGCAGTGCCCGGGCCGCGCGGGCGACGAGCTCGGGGGTCTCGGGGCTATCCGCCCAGGCGTCGAGCACCCGCAGGGCACGCGGTGCGTCGAGGTCGCGGGCGAGCGCCTCGCGGAGGCTGGCGAGCACCGGGTTGTCGGCTGTCTCGGCGTGGTCGCCGCCGGCGAGCCCGGCCCGGTGCGCGGCACGCCAGCCGGCGAGGCGCTCCTGGGCTCGGGCGAGCTCCTCGTCTTGCCACTCCCAGTCGCTGCGGTAGTGGTGGGCGAGAATCGCGACCCGGAGCGCGTCAGGGTCGACGCCGGCATCGCGCAGTCGGGCGAGGGGCACCTGGTCGCCGGCGGTGCGGCTCATCCGCCGTCCTCGGTAGGAGACCATGCCGGTGTGGCTGTAGACGCGGGCCATGGGCAGCTCGTTGAGTGCGGTGGCCTCCCCGGCGGCGAGCTCGTGGTGAGGGAATACGAGGTCGCGTCCGCCGCCGAGCACGTCGAAGTCGGCGCCGAGGAGGGCCTCACTGATGACCGCGCACTCGATGTGCCAGCCGGGCCGCCCCTCGGGCAGGCCGATGACCTGCCAGGCCGGCTCTCCCTGCCGGGCGGCTCGCCACAGCAGGGGGTCGAGCCGGTCGCGCTTGCCGCGCCGCTTCGGGTCGCCGCCGTTCTCGGCGAACAGGCGCAGCATCTGGTCGCGGGTGCAGTGGGACTCCTCCCCCAGCGTCCAGCAGGCGAGGGCGGAGTCGGCGGCGGAGACGTCGAAGTAGATGTCCTCCTCGGCGCCGTCCGGGCTGTCGACGCGGTACGCGTGGCCTCGTTCGATGAGCGCGAGGACGGACTGGCCGATCTGGTCGATCGCCTCGGTGACCGTCACCAGGCGGTCCGGAGGCTGCACCCCCAGCCAGGCCATGTCGGTCAGGTGTTCGCGGGTCTGCTCGGCGGCGAGGTCCTCCCAATCGGCGCCGGCGGCGTCCGCGACGGCGAGCACCCGGTCGTCGACATCGGTGACGTTCTGCGCAAAGGTGACGGTGACCCCGGCGTCGTGCAGGGCGCGCACGAGCAGGTCGTAGGCGAGGAAGGTCGCGGTGTTGCCAATGTGGGTGTGGCCGTGCGGGGTGATGCCGCACACGTACAGGCGGGCGGTGTCGCCCGTGGCGGCCGGCTGCAGCGTGTCGGTCGCCTGGTCGTGGATGCGTGGGACGGTGCCTGCGCCGGGCAGTGCGGGCAGTGCGGTTGCGGTCCAGGCTCTCATGCGTTCGCTTCCCTCCGCGTCTCAGGCCTGCAGCACGCCGGCGCCGAGCAGCACGAGGAGCACGGCGCCGAGGACGACGCGGTAGATGACGAACGGGGTGAACGAGCCGTGCTGGAGGTACTTCATCAGCCGGTCGATGACGAACCAGCCGACAAGGAACGACACCACCGTCGCCAGGGCGGTGGGCCAGAAGGCGGGGATGGTGGCGGTGTCGCCGCGCAGCGCCTGGACGAGCTCGAACAGGCCGCTGAGGACGACAGCCGGCACGGCCAGGTAGAACGAATACTTCGCGGCGGTGGGCCGATCGTAGGCGAGGGCGCGGCCGGCTGTGGTGGTGCCACCCGAGCGGGAGACGCCGGGGATGAGCGCGAGCGCCTGGGCCAGCCCCATCAGCAGGCCGTCGCGGAGGGTGAGGTCAGTGAGGTCCTTGCGGCTGGGCGCCCAGCGGTCGACGGCGCCGAGCAGCAGGCCGAATGCGATGAGCATGATCGCGACGATCCACAGGCTGCGCAGGGTCGTCTCGATGGTGTCCTTGAACACGAGGCCGAGCACGCCGATGGGGATGGTGCCGATGATGACGACCCAGCCGAGCCGCACGTCCGGATCGTCACGAGCGACGCGTCCGGCGAGGGACCCCGCCCAGGCGCGCACGATGCGCACGATGTCCCTCCAGAAGTACACGAGCACGGCGGCCTCGGTGCCGAGCTGGATGATGGCGGTGAACGCGGATCCGGGGTCCGCCGCGCCGGGCAGCAGCTCGCCGACGATGCGCAGGTGGGCGCTGGAGGAGATCGGCAGGAATTCGGTGAGTCCCTGGACCAGACCGAGGATCAGGGCGTCGAGGATGGACAAGACTCGCCTTTCCGAGTGGGATGAATGGGCGCGACCGGGTGCGCCCGCGCTTCCGGTGGTCGCGGGCCGCAGTGCGGCCGGGCAGACCGCCTACCACCCTAGACCACTCTCGCACGGCGGGGAACCGGATCAGCCGGCGGCGTCACCGCTGCGGTCAGTAGCGCTCGAGCAGCGCGGTGAGCGTCCGCCGCCCGAACGCGAGCGTGTCGAGCGGCACCCGCTCGTCGACGGCGTGGTAGCCGCCGGGCAGGTCGAAGCCGTCCGGCACCCGCATGGGCACGAAACCGTAGCCGGCGAGGCCGAGCGGGCGCAGCGCGACGTTGTCGGTGCCGGCGTTGAGCAGGTAGGGCAGCACGACCGCCTCGGGGTCGAGCTCGGCGATGGTGGCCCGCACCGCGTCGACGAACGTCCCGGAGAACGGCGACTCGTAGCCGTGGCCCTCGGCGAGGACCTCGACGGTCACGTCGTCGCCGGCCGCCTCGCGCAGCCGGTCGAGCACCTTCTCGTCGGCGCCCGGAAGCGGCCGCACGTCGATGCGCGCCTCCGCGGTGGCGGGCACAACGTTCTGCATGAAGCCGGCGTCGATCACCGTCGGCGTCGTGGTACTGCGCAGCGTCGCGGCGAGGAACGGCTCGGCGGGACCGGCCTCGGCGAGCACCCGTTCGGGGGCAGCGTCCTCGGGCAGTCCGGCGAGGCTGCGGATGCCGTCGAGGAGGGCGCGGGTCGTTTCCGTCAGTTCGACCGGCCAGTCGATCGCGCCGATGCCGGCGACGGCGCGGGCAATCGCGGTGACCGCGTTGTCCGGGCGGACGGCGGAGGCATGCCCTGAGCTGCCGCGGGCGGTCAGTCGCACCCAGGCGTGCCCCTTCTCCCCCGTCTGCAGCAGCCAGGCGCGGCGGCCGCCGATCGTCACGGTGTAGCCGCCGACCTCGCTGAGCGCCACGGTCGCGTCGGCGACGAGCTCGGGATGCTCGCGGGCGATCCACTCCGCCCCGCGCGCGCCGCCGGCCTCCTCGTCGGCGAGGAATCCCAGGATGACGTCACGACGGGGGCGGCGTCCGGAGGTGACCATCGCGTCCACGCTGGCGAGCATCATGCCGAGCATGTCCTTCATGTCCAGCGCACCGCGCCCCCACAGCATGCCGTCGCGGATCTCGCCGGCGAACGGGTCGACGCTCCACTCCTCCGGGCGGGCGGGGACGACGTCCATGTGCCCGTGGACGAGGATCGGCGGCAGATCGGGCCGGTCCCCACCCCAGCGGGCGAACACGCTCGGCCGGACGGGTCCCTCCCCTGGGTCCGGGGCGACGATCACCGGCTCCAGGCCGCGGTCGCGCAGGTATGCGGCGATGTACTCCGCGACGGGCCCCTCGCCGCGGGCGCGGCCGTCGCCGTGATTGCTCGTGTCGAACCGGATCAGGTCGCGGGTGACGCGGACAACCTCGGGCAACACCTCCTCCGAGGTGGGGGCGCCCGGGTCACGCAGCGCTGAGAAGGCCATGGAGTCTGTCGAGGCGATGTCGGGCGTCGTCATCCCGCCATGGTACCGGTCGACGGCGACTCCCAAGGCCGACGGTCGCCGTCGAGGCCGAGACACGCCCGGACGACGACGACCGGGCCGGCTCGATTTCCCCGGACTGCGATCGACGTGCTACGCTCACATGGTGCCTGCGGGCGACCGGGTGACTCGGGAGCTGCAGGTCGTCCACCTGCCCGGGTGGCGGAATTGGTAGACGCGCTAGCTTGAGGTGCTAGTCCACAATTTAACGTGGGTACGGGTTCAAGTCCCGTCTCGGGCACGAGCACGGCGGCATCCGACGAGGATGCCGCCGTTCTGCATCTCCGGGGGGCACCCCCGGCCTGCCTTCGGGCCGACGGCTCTGTTCCAAGCGCGACCGGCACCTGGCACGGCCCCGGCGTGCGGGGTGTCCCGCGGCGGGCTCTCGCCCCAGGGCACCCGGTCCGGACGCGCCGCCCGCCCCGGTCACCGCGGGGAGTTCAGCGCCTTCCGCGCCATCTGCAGGGCGCTGATCACGAGCAGTCCGGTGAACAGCGCCATGGCGACCCGCTGGTCGATGACCTGGACCAGCCAGCCACCGAGGACCGTCCCCGCCGCGCCGGAGAGGCCTATCGCCGTGGCCATCCCCAGGTCGACGTTGTGGTTGCGCAGGTTGCCGAGCGTGCCGCTGACCCCGCCGGGCAGGATCGCGACGAGGGAGGCGCCCTTCGCGATCGTGGCGTCGATGCCCATGCCGAGCACGAGCACGGGGACGATGACGAGGCCCCCGCCGATGCCGAGCAGCCCGGAGAGCGCCCCGACGACCACGCCGAAGACCACGAGCAGGAGGACGCGACCGAGCGTGGGGGTGAACGGATCGCCGTCACCGGGCAGCGCGATGAACAGGCGCACGGCCGTGGCGAGCATGACCAGGGCGAAGGTGATCTGCAGCGCCTTCGGGCGGATGCGCTGCAGCAGCCATGTGCCCACGTACGCGCCGAGGAACGTGCCGCCGCCGATCGCGAGGCCGGGGATCAGGTCGAGCGCCCCGTGGGCGGCGTAGGTGATCACTCCCACGAGTGAGATCGGCACCGTCGCCGCAAGAGAGGTGCCGCTCGCGAGTCTCGGGAGCACGCCGACGAGGGACAGCAGCGGCACCATCACGATGCCGCCGCCGACGCCGAACAGGCCGGAGAGGACGCCGGCGGCCAGCCCGATCAGGATGAATCGCCACAGGTTCACGCGGGTCACATGCACGTCTCCAGCCTAGCCGGCACGGGCCCGGAGCCGCGTGGTGGCGGCGTCCGGGCCCGTGCCGGTCGGAGTTCGTCGAGGTCAGTCGTCGGCGCGCATCGAGCCGGTCTCGAGGAACCGCTGGTGCCAGCTGAGCGCCTCGGGCAGGATGTGCGGGGTCTGCCCGGCGTTCGGGCGGGCGCAGGCCCGCTCGAAGTAGTCGCGCAGCTGATCACGGTAGTCGGGATGGGCGATCGCGATCATCGCCTCGGCGCGCTGCCGCGGGGTCTTGCCGCGCAGATCGGCGAAGCCGTACTCGGTGACGACGACCATGGTGTCGTGCTCGGTGTGGTCGACGTGCGACACGAACGGCACGATCGCGGAGATCTTCCCGCCCTTCGCCTCCGACGGGCTGAGGAAGATCGAGATGTACCCGTTGCGGGCGAAGTCACCCGACCCGCCGATGCCGTTGATCATCTTCGTCCCGGCCACGTGTGTGGAGTTCACATTGCCGTAGATGTCGGCCTCGACCATCCCGTTCATCGCCACGACGCCGATGCGGCGGATGAGCTCCGGGTTGTTGGAGATCTCCTGCGGGCGCAGGATGATGTGCTTGTTGTAGAAGTCGATGTTGTCGCGGAACTCGTCGACCGCGTCCGGGCTCAGCGACAGTGCGGTGGCACTGGCGAGGCTGACCGTGCCGGACTTGATCAGGGCGAGCATACCGTCCTGGATGACCTCGGAGAAGCATTCGAGTCCCTTGTAGCCGGCGCGCTCGAGCCCGGCGAGCACCGCGTTGGCGACGTTGCCGATGCCCGACTGCAGCGGCAGCAGTGTACCCTTCGGCAGCCTGCCGGCGGCCTCCTCCTGCTGGAAGAACCGCACCACGTTGTCGCCGATCGCCTTTGACACGTCGTCCAGCGGGGTGAACTTGGTGTTGCGATCGCCGCCCTCGGTCTCGATGACGCCGACGACCTTCTCCGGGTCGACCTCGAGCCAGGGCCGGCCGATCCGGTCATGGGCGGTCACCAGCGGGATCGGCTTGCGGTGCGGGGGCACGTCGACGCTGTAGTAGACGTCGTGGACGCCGTTGAGCGCCTCAGGCTGCCATTCGTTGACCTCGAGGATGACCTTGTCGGCCTGCTCGAGCCAGGTCTTGTTGTTGCCGAGCGAGGTGGACGGGATGAGGTGCCCCTCCTCGTCGATGCCGGAGATCTCGATGACCGCGAAGTCGAGGTGGTCGAGGAAGCCCTCCTCCACCTGCTGGGCCAGGTGCGACAGGTGGGTGTCGATGTAGCCGACATGTCCGCTGTTGATCTGCCTGCGCAGCGACCCGTCCGTGGAGAACGGGGTGCGGAACGACACCGCGTCGCTCTCGGCGAGGATGCCGTCGAGGGCGTGGTCTGTGGAGGCGCCGGTGTAGACCCGCACCTGGAACGGCTCTCCCTTGGCGTGCAGGGACTCCGCCTTCTTCGCCAGGGCCGCGGGCACCGCCTTCGGGTAGCCGGCGCCGACGAAGCCGCTGAACCCGATGGCCGCGCCGTCGTGGATCAGCTCCGCCGCCTCGTCCGCCGTGACGATCTTGCTGCGGAAGACCTCACTGCGGATGCGATCTGTGTTCTTAACGTCGTTGTTGGTAGCCACGGTGCCATCGTAGCCCACGAGAGGCCGTGGGCCGGCCCCTCGCCGGTGATCGTATACAGACGTCGGAGACCCAGCCCCGACCGCGGGCTCGGGCACCGCGGGTACACTCGGACGGGTCCACCGCCCGCAGCGCGCGGACGGCGCCGGATGGCGCCCTGCCTCGGGCCCGACCAGACCTTCAGGAGGAGCGGATGACCGCCACCACCCTCGGACTCGTCAGACACGGCGAGACCGACTGGAACGCGGAACACCGCATCCAGGGCGGCACCGACATCCCGCTCAACGACGTCGGTCGCGCGCAGGCGCGGGTGACGGCCGCGCGACTCGCGGACGAGACCTGGGACGGCATCCTCACCAGCCCGCTCGTGCGCGCCGCGGAGACCGCGCGGATCATCGCGGACGTGCTCGGACTCGGCCGGCCCACGGTGCTGCCCGCGCTGCGGGAGCGCGCCTTCGGTGAGATCGAGGGGCTCACCCTCGAGGAGCGCATGGCCCGCTTCGGCGAGGACGGCCCCGTGCCCGGGCTGGAGAGCCGGACCGACGTGGTCGACCGGGCGCGGCCGGCGCTGGCCGCCGTCGCGGCACGGCACCCCGGCCGGCGGCTGCTCGTCGTCACCCATGGCGGTGTGATCGGGTCGCTGATGCGGTTCGTGACCGACTTCTCCCGGCCTCGCCCGCATGAGGTGATCCACAACGGCAGCGTGAACGTCTTCCGCGTGGACGATGCAGGACGCTGGGCGCTGACCCGCTACGACGCCCGGCCGGGGCGCCCCGGCTACCGCCCCGTGCCTTGACCGCCCGCCGGCTCGCGGGCGTCGCGCGCCGGTCCGCGGTGCTCACCCTCATCGAGGTAGCGGCGGATCCACCGGTCTGCCGCCCGCCAGGCCTCGTAGTGCACGAGGTGTCCGACCCCGTGGGCGACCACGAGGGTCGCGTCGTCGAGCTCGTCGACGAACGCCTGCTGTGCGGAGAGCGGGACGATGTCGTCGCGGTCGCCGGCGATCACGAGCGTCGGCTCCGTGAAGTCGAACGTGTACTCCCCCACGTCATGCGTGATCGAGGCCTCGAACGCCTCGAGCAGCGTCTTGGGCGAGTCGAACACCGAGAACCATGCCCGGTGCTGGCGGTGGATCCAGCGCCGCAGCGCGCGGTCACGGGTCTTGGCCATGACCTCGCTCATCACACGCACGACCGCCCGTGAGGAGAGCACCCGGCGTGCGGCCGCGTCCGGCAGCGCGGCCGCGAGCTGGTAGTACGCGAGGGCGGCGAGGGTGCCGACCCGGCGCGGCCCTTGCAGGGCCGGCGCGCTGATCGGGTTGATCAGCACGATGCGATCGGTGAGCATGCCGAGCGAGAGCGCGGCGCCGATGATCGTCGTGCCGAACGAGTGACCGAGCACCGGGGTGTCCTCGAGATCGAGCTGGTCGCGCAGGGCGATGAGCCACAGGGCGTACGCCTCGATCGTGCCCCCGGCGCGCAGCGAGGGCGACTGCCCGAAGCCCGGCAGGTCGGGGACGATAACGTCGCGTCCGCCGGGCCCCGCGCTGAGCGCCCGGGCCAGGTCGTCGAGCCCCTGGTGCGTGCCGCGGAAGCCGTGCACCATCAGCAGCGGCTCGCGCACGGCGTCGGCGTCACGCGCCGGGTAGCGCCACCAGGTGGTGACGGTGCCGAGCACCTCGCTCTGACGGCGTTCCGGTTCCGTGCCCTCCTCGGGCCGTGGTGCTGCACTGTTCACGCCTCACATTGTATCGCCGCGGGGTCCCGGCCACGGCGCGCGGCGCGACGGCGCACCACGCCCGTCCCCGCCCCGGCGGCGTCCCCGTCCCCGCCATGGCGGCGTCCCCGTCCCTGCGCCGGCGGCGTCCCCGGGCCGCGACGGCGGTGTCGGAGGCCGTGGCTACACTCGACACCATGACCTCGTCTGCTCCCCTGCCCGTCTGGGCCCGTGACCTCATCGCCTTCGACACCGAGACGACGGGGGTCGACACCCGCTCCGATCGCATCGTGACCGCCTCCGTCGTCCGGCTCGACGCCGCCGGCGCGGTGGTCGCCGAGCGCGACTGGCTGCTCGATCCCGGGGTGGAGATCCCCGAGGCGGCCCGGCGGGTGCACGGCATCAGCACCGAGCTGGCCCGCGCCGAGGGGCAGGACGCGGCCGCCGGCATCGCCGAGATCGTCGCCCTGCTGCGCGCGCAGCTCGCCGCCGGCCGCCCGATCGCCGCGTACAACGCCCCCTACGACCTGACCTTGCTGCACCACGAGGCCCGGCGCCACGGAATCGAGCCGCTTGAGGCGCCCCGTCCGGTGATCGACCCCCTCGTCATCGACCGGGCCGTCGACCGGTACCGTCGAGGCAAGCGCACGCTCACCGCGGCTTGCGCACAGTACGGGGTGACGCTGGAGGACGCGCATCGGGCGAGCGCGGACGCGATCGCCGCCGGCCGTGTGGCCCAGGCGATCGCCCACACGCATCCCGAGCTGGATCTGCCGGCCGATCGGCTGCACGACCAGCAGGTCGCGTGGGCGCGCGAGCAGGGCGAGCGCTTCGCCGAGTACATGCGCACCAGGCGCGGCCAGCCCGGCTTCCGGGCGCGCACCGCCTGGCCGGTGGGCTGAGGCCCGCCGGCCGGTGGGCTGAGGCCCGCCCCGGGCACGCACGGCCCGGCAGGGCGCGACCATGTCGTGTGGCCCTGAGCCGTTGCGCGCCCCGGACGCCCGATCTGCCCGGCGAGCCGCCGGACCGTCACCGCCGGGACGGCCGTCGGCCCGCGCAGGCCCTCCCCTCCACCCGGGCGATGTCGCGGGAAGACGCGAACGAGGGCACCCCGGTGAACCGGGATGCCCTCGTCGGACGTGCAGGATCGGCGATCAGCCGAGCTTGCCGAAGCCCTTGTAGCGCGACTTGAACTTCTCGACGCGACCGGCCGAGTCGAGGATGCGCTGCTTGCCCGTGTAGAACGGGTGCGACACCGAGGAGATCTCGACGTCATAGACCGGATAGGTGTTGCCGTCGGTCCACTCGACCGTCTTCTCCGGCTTCACCGTGGAGCGGGTGAGGAACATCTCGCCGCTGGCGAGATCGCGGAAGACCACCGGCGCGTAATCGGGGTGGATGCCTTTTTTCATCATTGATCCTTTGATCGAACTCCGTGATTCCGCACACGAGGGATCACCGAGTGTGCGCAAGCCAGAAAGGGACTATACCAGATCGGCCCGGGCGGTGTAGCGTCCGTCGGTCTCGGCGACGACCAGCGGCAGGTCGTACAGCCGGCTGAGCCGCTCGCTGATGATCACCTGGTTGATCGGCCCCTGCCGGATGACCCGGCCGTCCTTCATCAGCAGCGCGTGAGTGAAGTTGCGCGGGATCTCCTCGACATGGTGCGTGACCGACACCAGTGCGGGTGCGCCCGGGGCCACCGCGTACTCTCCGAGGAGCTGCAGCAGCTCCTCGCGGGCGCCGAGGTCCAGGTTCGCCGTCGGCTCGTCGAGCAGCAGGATCTCCGGATCGCTCATGACCGCCCGGGCGATCTGCACGCGCTTGCGCTCCCCGTCGCTCAGGCTGCCGAAGGCGCGGTCTGCGAGCGACTCGAGCCGCCAGTCGTGCAGCATGGTGTGCGCGCGGGCGACGTCCTCGTCCTCATAGGCCTCGCGCCACCGGCCGGTCACCCCGTAGGCGGCGGTGAGCACCACATCGAGCACCGTCTCCGTCGGGGGGATGCGGGCGTTGTTCGCCGACGAGGCGAAGCCGATGCGCGGGCGCAGCTCGAAGACGTCCACGCGCCCGAGCCGCTCGCCGAGGATGTCGACGGTGCCGCGGGTGGGGTGCAGCTGGGCGCTGGCCACGTTGAGCAGCGTGGTTTTGCCCGCGCCGTTCGGGCCGAGCACGACCCAGCGCTGGTCGTCGTCCACCTGCCAGGAGACGTCGTCGAGCAGATCGCGCCCGGCGCGCTGCACGGTGACATGCTGAAGATCGAGCACTGTTGTCATGGCCTCAACCCTAGAACACCGACGGCTCCCCGGCGTGCTTGCCGGGCCCGTCACGACGACCTCGATAGGATGCGGGGGTGACTGCACTGCTCGTCGTGACCGATGTCGACTCCACCCTGATCCGGGACGAGGTGATCGAGCTGCTTGCCGATGAGGCGGGCGCCCGCGCCGAGATCACCGAGATCACCACTCGCGCGATGCACGGCGACATCGACTTCCTCGAGAGCCTCCACCAGCGCGTCTCCGCGCTGGGCGACCTGCCCGAGGCGGTGCTGGCACGGACGCTCGAGCGTGTGCGGGTCTCCCCCGGCGCCGAGGAGCTCATCGCGGCCGTGCACGAGCGCGACGGGCGGATCGGCGCGATCTCCGGCGGCTTCAGTCAGATCCTCGAGCCGCTGGCCGAGCGGCTGGGGCTCGATCTCTGGCGCGCCAACAAGCTTGAGGTCGTCGACGGACGGCTGACCGGCCGGGTCACCGAGCCGATCGTCGACGCCCGCCGCAAGGCGGAGACCCTGGCCGGCTGGGCCGCGGAGCTCGGCGTGCCGATGGAGCGCACGGTCGCCGTCGGCGACGGTGCGAACGACCTGCAGATGATGGCGATCGCCGGCGTGTCCGTCGGGTACCGGCCGAAGCCTGTCGTCGCCGAGCGGGCCGACGTCGTCATCCCCGCCCCGCAGGGGCTGGACGCGGTGATCCCGTTCCTGCCCCGCTGACCCATCACAGCCGACCCCGCTGACCGACTCGCGCCCGGCCGCGCCCGGCCGCTGACCGACCGGGGCGGTCCAGAGGTCAGTGCCCCATGCCGAGCCCGCCGTCGACGGGGATGACCGCCCCGCTGATGTAGCCGGCGTCGTCGGAGGCGAGCCAGGCGATGACCCGGGCGACGTCCTCGACACTGCCGAAGCGTCCCGCCGGGATCGCCGCGAGGTATCTGGCTCGCTGCTCGTCGGTGAGCTCAGCGGTCATGTCGGTCTCGATGAACCCCGGAGCCACCACGTTCGCGGTGATGCCGCGCGACCCGACCTCGCGGGTGAGCGAGCGGGCCATGCCGACGAGCCCGGCCTTCGCCGAGGCGTAGTTCACCTGGCCGGCCGACCCATACAGCCCGACGACGCTCGACAACAGGATGATCCGCCCCCAGCGGGCGCGGATCTGCCCCTTGAGTACCCGCTTGACCGTGCGGAACACGCCGGTGAGGTTCGTGTCGACGACGGCGGTGAAGTCGTCCTCGGTCATCCGCAGCACGAGCCGGTCGCGGGTGATCCCCGCGTTCGCGACGAGCACGCCGACGTCACCGAGCTCGCGCTCGACCTCGCCCACGGCGGCGTCGAGGGACGCGGCGTCGGTGACGTCGGCGCGCACGGTGAGCGCGCCGTCCGGGCCACCCTGCCCGCTGCGCGAGGTCACCGCCACCCGGTGCCCGCGCCGCAGGAACTCCTCGGCGACGCGGCGGCCGATGCCGCGGTTGCCGCCGGTGACGAGGACGATGCGATCAGTGGTGTCGGTCACGCTGTGGACTCCTTCTTCCCTGTTCGGCGAGCCGGCGCGCGGACACGGTCACGGACACCTGTCGGAGTTCCGCTCGGTCTCCGGGCTCGCCCGGCTCGAACGCCCTACACTATATAGGGGATGCACAGGTCGGGCACGGCCGGCTCGCGTCCCGGCCCGGCGCGTCCGTTGCGGGGCCTTCTGGACGACTCGCCCGGGTCACGGCGAGAGGAGGTGGGACCGGTGGCGCATCATGCCGAGCATCAGGTGGCGCTCGTCACCAACGCCCCGAACTCCCCCCATGACGACCGGGTCTCGCGGATGATCCGCTACGCCATCTCGATGGCGCTGCGCATCGTCTGCATCCTGCTGCTGTTCGTCGTGCCTGGCTGGTGGAAGATGCTGCCGCTCGTCGGCGCCGCCATCCTGCCGTTGTACGCCGTGGTGATCGCGAACCTGCCCAAGCGGGTCAACTCGCGCTTCGAGTCGGTCGTCGACCGGGCGATCGCCGCCGACGCATCCACCCCGACCGCCGACCCCGGGTTCGTGGTCATCGACCTCGAGGGACCCGCCGACGACGAGTCCCCACGGGCCGCCGAGCCCGACCCCCGCGACGCCTGGCGCGGATACCCGGCCGGTCCCGCCGCACATCGAGCCGACCGCGCCACGCCGACCCCGGACATCCCCGCCGACCTGCGTGAGGAGGACGACCGTCGCGCCCGCGGCGCGCTGCCCCCGCTCACCCGCGGCTAGAGTCGACCTCATGCGTGGACTGCTTCGATCGCTGCGACGACTGAGCCTCTGGGAGTGGACGGGGTATCTGGCCGGGGTGATCGTCTTCGCGATCGTGTGCGTGCTGCTCTCCCGCTGGCAGTTCGACCGCCGGGACCAGGCGGTCGCCGAGATCCAGAAGGTGCAGGCGAACTGGTCGGCGGAGGTGAGCTCCCTCGACCGGCTCGTGCCGGATGAGGGTGCGTTCGACGACGCGCTCGAGTACCGGCGGGTCGAGCTGCACGGCACCTATCTCTCGGCCGATCAGGTGCTCGTGCGCAACCGGCCCCTGGACGGCCAGCCCGGCTTCGAGGTGCTCGTGCCCCTGCGCCTCGACGGCGGCGATGTCTTCTTCGTCGACCGGGGCTGGGTGGCCACCGGCGACGACGGGCAGGCGCCCACGGACATCCCGGCCCCACCCGAGGGTGAGGTGACCGTCGTCGTCCGGCTGCGGCCCGCACAGCAGGAGGTCGACCGCTCCGCGCCGGACGGCCAGATCGCGAGCTTCTCACTGCCCCAGGTCGTCGACCGGTACGGGCTCGGCGACGCGTACACCGCCATGTATGGCGACATGGTCGGCGAGGACCCGGCGACCGCGGAGCGGCCGACACAGATCCCGCAGCCGAGCCTCAGCGAGGGCAGCCACCTCAGCTACGCTCTGCAGTGGCTGGTGTTCGCCGTGCTCGCGTTCGTGGGCTTCGGGTACGCGATCCGGCAGACCCTCCGGCGGCTGGACGCGACCGGCGGCAGCGAGGTGCGCGCCCAGCGGCAGCGCCGTGAGAGCCGGCGCCGGCGGGACGCCGACGAGATCGCCGAGGACGAGATCCTGGACGGCCGGCGCTGAGCCCGGCCGGCGCTGAGCCGGTGAGCCGGAGCGGCGTCTCATGGCCATGACGCGGGCACTCCCCCCGCGGTGCGCGACCCGGCCTGCCCGACGCGGCGAACGGGGGCGCTCAGGCGAGCGAGATGAGCTCGGCGTAGTCCTGCGTCCAGATGTCCTCGGTGGCCTCCGGCATGATGAGCACCCGCTCCGGGTTCAGCGCGAGCACCGCGCCCTCGTCGTGGCTGACCATGATCACCGCACCCTCGTAGTGGCGCAGCGCGTCGAGGATCTGCTCGCGGCTCGCCGGGTCGAGGTTGTTCGTCGGCTCGTCGAGCAGCAGCACGTTCGCGCTCGAGACGACGAGCCGTGCGAGCGCCAGCCGGGTCTTCTCACCGCCGGAGAGCACCCCGGCGAGCTTGAGCACATCGTCGCCGGTGAACAGGAACGAGCCGAGGACGCTGCGCGCCTCCCGCTCGGTCAGGTCGGCGCCCGCGAGCATGTTCGCCAGCAGAGTCGCGTCCGGGTCGAGAGTCTCGTGCTCCTGGGCGTAGTAGCCGAGCTTCGCCCCGTGGCCGAGGACGACCTCCCCCGCATCCGGCTGGTCGACGCCCGCGAGGATGCGCAGCAAGGTCGTCTTGCCGGCGCCGTTGAGCCCGAGGATGACGACCCGCGACCCGCGGTCGATCGCCAGATCGATCGAGGTGAAGATCTCCAGCGATCCGTAGCTCTTCGAGATGCCCCGGGCCATCAGCGGGGTCTTCCCGCAGGGCGCGGGCTTCGGGAAGCGGATGTTCGCCACCCGGTCGGTCTGCCGGGGGCCCTCGAGCCCGTCGAGCAGCCGCTCGGCCCGCCGCTGCATCTGGTGGGCCGCCGCGGCCTTCGTGGCCTTCGCGCCGAACCGGGCCGCCTGCTGCTGCAGCTGGGTGGCCTTCTTCTCGGCGTTGGCGCGCTCGCGACGGCGGCGCTCCTCGTCCGCCTGCCGCTGACGCAGGTAGTGGCGCCAGCCCATGTTGTAGATGTCGATGGTCAGCCGGTTCGCGTCCAGGTAGAACACACGGTTGACCGTCTCGTCGATGAGCCGGGTGTCGTGACTGATCACGATGAGCGCGCCCTGGTACTTCTTGAGGAAGTCCCGCAGCCACATCACCGAGTCATGGTCGAGGTGGTTGGTCGGCTCGTCGAGCACCATCGTGTCGGCCTGGGTGAAGAGGATCCGGGCCAGCTCGACCCGGCGGCGCTGGCCGCCGGAGAGCGTGCCGAGCGGCATGTTCAGCAGGCGGTCCTCGAGGGCGAGGTTGTGGGCGATGCTCGACGCCTCGGCCTCGGCCGCGTAGCCGTCCATCGCCTCGAACCGGTCGGTGAGCCGGGCGAACCGCTTCATCGCCTTCTCGGCGACCTTCGGGTCGGGGTCGGCCATCTGCTCCTGGGCGGTCTTCAGCTGCCGGGAGATGCGCCCCAGGTCGCGCGCGTCGACGATGTGGTCGAGCGCCCGCTGCTCGGGGTCCCCGGCGCGGGGATCCTGCGGCAGGTAGCCGAACACGCCCTTGCGTGTGACCTCGCCCGCCGCGGGCAGCAGATCGCCGGCGAGCACCTTCGTCAGGGTGGTCTTGCCGGCGCCGTTGCGTCCGACGAGGCCGACCTTGTCGCCTCGGTCGACCCGGAACGTGACCCCGCTCATCAGGGTGCGGGCACCCACACGGATCTCCAGGTCTTTCACGGCGAGCACGGTGTGGGAGTTCTCCTTCGGGGAATGGGGTACGCCCGCAGGACGCGGGCCGAGACCAGCTCAGTATAGTGCCGCGCCGTGCGGCGCCGAGCCGCCGAGCGGACGACCCCGTCGCACCGGAGTCCGGTCCGCCTCGTCCCGGGCACGACGGCAGGCGACGAGTGGCCCCGGCCCGGCGGACGCCGCCGCTCAGGCGGCCGCCGACGGGTCCGCGATCCGGCTGGAGCCGTCGCCTGCCGTCGTGCCCAGTCAGATCGTGAACCCGAGGGCGCGCATCATGTCGCGGCCCTCGGGTGTGATCCGCTCGGGGCCCCACGGCGGCATCCACACCCAGTTGATGCGGAAGGAGCGGACGACGTCCGCAAGCGACGCCCCGATCTGCTCCTCGAGCACGTCGGTCAGCGGGCAGCCCGCCGAGGTGAGCGTCATCGAGATGACGAGCTCGCCGGTCTCGTCGAACGACAGATCATAGACGAGGCCGAGGTCGACGATGTTGATATCGAGCTCGGGGTCGACGACCTCGCGCAGGGCGTCCTCGATCCGGTCGTACAGCTCGGGCGACGGCTCGCCGACGGGCGGCACCGGGTGGTCGGCCGGGGCGCCCGCCGCAGCCGGATCGGGCGAGGGTGTGACCTCGTCGGACATCAGACCAGGGCCTCGTTCGGATCGAGGAAGCGATCGTAGCCCTCGTCCTCGAGGCGGACGGCGAGCTCGGGGCCGCCCTCCTCGGCCACGCGGCCCTTGACGATCACGTGGACGAACTGCGGCTTGATGTAGCGCAGGATGCGTGTGTAGTGGGTAATCAGCAGCAGACCGGTGTGGTTGGCCTCGCGCACGCGGTTGACGCCCTCGGAGACGATACGCAGCGCGTCGACGTCGAGGCCAGAGTCGGTCTCGTCGAGGATCGCGAACTTCGGCTTGAGCAGCTCCATCTGCAGGATCTCGTGGCGCTTCTTCTCGCCGCCGGAGAAGTTCTCGTTGACGTTGCGCTCGAGAAAGTCGTCGCTCATGCGCAGCTCCTTCATGGAGCCCTTGACCTCGCGCAGCCAGTCGCGCAGACGCGGGGCCTTGCCGTCGATGGCGGTCTTGGCGGTGCGCAGGAAGTTGCTCACCGTCACGCCCGGGATCTCGACCGGGTACTGCATGGCCAGGAACAGTCCGGCCCGGGCGCGCACGTCGGCCGGCTTGTCGAGCAGCTCCTCGCCGTCGAGCTTCACCGAGCCCTGTTTAATGATGTAGCCGGGGTGGCCGGCGATCGAGTACGCGAGCGTGGACTTGCCCGAGCCGTTCGGGCCCATGATCGCGTGGATCTCGTCGGTGTTGATGGTGAGGTCGATGCCCCGGAGGATGGGCTTCTCCTCGCCCTGATCGGTCTCGACGCTGACGTGCAGGTCTCGGATCTCCAGTGTTGACATGTCCTTGGTGCTTCCTTCGTGTGAGTCTCGGTGTGGTGCGGGCGCGGCCCCGCGGTCAGCTCTCGACGAGGCGTCCGTGCGGGTCGATCCAGATGTCGCCGTCGCGGATCTCGACGGCGTAGACGGGCACCGGCTCGTAGGCCGGCAGGGTGAGCGGACGCCCCGTGTTCAGGTCGAACTTCGACCCGTGCGCCCAGCACTCGAGCGTGCACCCTTCGACGAACCCTTCGGAGAGGGAGATGTCGCCGTGCGTGCACACGTCGCCGATCGCGTGGACGTCGCCGTCGGCGGTCTTCACGAGCGCGATGTGCTCGTCGCCGATGTTGACCCGCAGGGGACTCTCGGGGTCGAGGTCGTCGACGCCGCACACCTTCACGAACTCGCCGGTTCCGGTCTCGGCCATGTCGCTCACTCCTCCTCCGCGCGGTGCACGCCACGCACCGCCTCGACGTCGGTCAGCGGAACCCGGTACAGCTCCGCCTCGATGGCCTTCTCCAGCCGTTCCTCGAGCGGCTGGTGGCCGATGCGCTGGATCACCTCGACGAGGAACCCGCGCACGACCATGCGCTTGGCCTCCTCCTCGCTGATGCCTCGCGCCTGGAAGTAGAACAGCTGCTCCTCGTCGAAGCGGCCGGTCGCGGACGCGTGCCCGGCGCCGATGATCTCGCCGGTCTCGATCTCGAGGTTCGGCACCGAATCGGCGCGGGCGCCCAGGGTGAGCAGCAGGTTGCGGTTCTGCTCGTACGTGTCGGTGCCCTCGGCCTCGGCGCGGATGAGCACGTCGCCCACCCAGGCGCTACGGGCGCCCTCCCCCTGCAGCGCACCCTTGTAGGTGACGCGCGAGACGCAGTTGGGCTCGTTGTGGTCGACGTAGACCTGCTGCTCGAGGAACTGGTGGGCGTCGGCGAAGTACACGCCGTCGAGCTCCACATTGGCGCCCGGGCCGGCGAAACGGGCCGACGGGTTGACGCGCACGAGCGCCCCGCCCAGGTTCACCTCGATGTGGCGGACGTTCGCGCCACGGCCGACCTGGATGAAGTGCTCGGCGTCGTGGACGGCGTCGTCGCCCCACTCCTGCAGCGTCACGACGGTGAGGTTCGCCTCGGGGCCAGCGACGATCTCGACGTTCTCGGCGAGGTTCGCCTCACCGCGGTTCTCCAACACGACGATGGCCCGGCTGTGCGCGCCGGCGGTGATCACCGTGTGGGCGGCGCGGGGCGTGGAGCCGAGCTCGGCGCGGGTGATCACGACAGGGGAGGCGAGCTCGGCATCCTGCGGGATGTCGACGGCCAGCGCGCGCTCGAAGCGGCTCCAGGCGAGCGCGGAGACGTAGTCCTCCGGCTTCGTGTGCGAGCTGCCGACCCGGGGGTCGTCGCGGTCCACCCACGCAATCGACACGCCGGCCGGGGCGTCGGCGGTGTACGGCGCCGGCGAGCCGTCCAGCTCGCCGAGCACGGGCTCGAGCCGCTTGAGCGGGGTGTTCTTCCAGACGAGCTCGCGGCTCGACGGGCGTTCGAAGTCCGCCACGTCGGTCGACGCGAACCGCTGCGAGCGCGTCTGCACGGGCACCCGGTACCCGTCGTGCTCACGGACTGCCTGCTGTGTCATGGTGTCGGCCACTCCTAGCCCACCGATCCTTCCATCTGCACTTCGATGAGCTTGTTGAGCTCGAGGGCGTATTCCATGGGCAGCTCGCGGGCGATCGGCTCGATGAACCCGCGGATGATCATAGCCATCGCCTCGTCCTCGGGCATGCCGCGGCTCATCAGGTAGAACAGCTGCTCCTCGCTGACCTTGGAGACGGTCGCCTCGTGGCCCATGGTGACGTCATCGACGCGGATGTCGACGGCGGGGTACGTGTCGGAGCGGGAGATCTCGTCGACGAGCAGCGCGTCGCAGCGGGTGGTGTTCGCCGCGTGGTGGGCGTTCTCGCCGAAGCGGACCTCGCCACGGTAGCCGGCGCGGCCGCCGCCGCGGGCGATCGACTTCGAGACGATCGACGAGGAGGTGTGCGGGGCGAGGTGGATCATCTTCGCGCCCGGGTCTTGGTGCTGCCCCTCGCCGGCGAACGCGACGGAGAGCGTCTCGCCACGGGCGTGAGGGCCGACGAGGTACACGCTCGGGTACTTCATGGTGACCTTCGAGCCGATGTTGCCGTCGATCCACTCCATCGTCGCACCCTCCTCGGCGATGGCACGCTTGGTGACGAGGTTGTAGACGTTGTTCGACCAGTTCTGGATGGTCGTGTACCGCACGCGGGCGTTCTTCTTGACGATGATCTCGACGACCGCGGAGTGCAGTGAGTCGGTCTTGTAGATCGGAGCGGTGCAGCCCTCGATGTAGTGCACGTAGCTGCCCTCGTCGGCGATGATCAGCGTGCGCTCGAACTGCCCCATGTTCTCGGTGTTGATGCGGAAGTAGGCCTGCAGGGGGATGTCGACGTGGACGCCCTTGGGCACGTACACGAACGAGCCGCCGGACCACACCGCGGTGTTGAGGGCGGCGAACTTGTTGTCGCCGGCCGGGATGACCGACCCGAAATACTCCTCGAAGAACTCCGGGTGTTCCCGCAGCGCGGTGTCGGTGTCGAGGAAGAGGACGCCCTGCCGCTCAAGGTCCTCGCGGATCTGGTGGTAGACGACCTCGGACTCGTACTGGGCGGCGACGCCGGCTACGAGGCGCTGGCGCTCCGCCTCGGGGATGCCGAGCTTCTCGTAGGTGGTGCGGATGTCGTCGGGGAGGTCCTCCCACGACTGGGCCTGCTTCTCTGTGGAGCGCACGAAGTACTTGATGTTGTCGAAGTCGATGCCGCTCAGGTCGGCGCCCCAGTTGGGCATCGGCTTACGCTGGAACATCTGGAAGCCCTTGAGTCGCCGCTGCAGCATCCACTCGGGCTCGTTCTTGAGCGCCGAGATGTGCCGGACGACCTCCTCGCTCAGCCCGCGCTGCGCCCGCTGACCCGCGGGGTCGGGGTCTGACCAGCCGAACTCGTAGGTGCCGAGGCCCTCGAGCTCGGGATTCTGCTCGAGAATATCGCTCATTCTGTCCTCTCCGCCCGGACGCGGCGCCGGCCGCCGGGCACGCTCGCACCTCTTCGCGAGCATCACAACTCTAGCCTGCCCTGTGTTCGAGCACACCTGTTTCGGCGACACTCGCCGGGGTCGGTTCGCCGGCGGAGAACACCCGGCGCGGCGCGGGGCGGCACCGCCGCGCCGCCGACCGGGCTGGATGGACGCCCGGAGCGATGCAGTGGAGTCGAGCGGCCGCCATGACGCCCGGAGCATCCCCGATCGGGGATAATGGTGGACATGCATGCCTCCGTCTCCTCCCCCGCCCCGCGCGCGCCGCGTGACGCGGCCCCCGCCGCGACCGCGCCCGCCGGTCAGCCGCCGCGCCCCGTGCGTGTCGCGGCCATCGCGTCCCTCATGGCGAACATCGGGATCGTGGCCACCGGCGGCCTGGTGCGCCTGACGGGCTCGGGCCTCGGCTGTGACACCTGGCCGAAGTGCACGCCGGGCTCGTTCACGACGACGCCCGCGCAGGGGTTCCACGGTCTGGTCGAGTTCGGCAACCGCACGCTCACCGGAGTGCTGCTGATCATCGCGGTGTGGATGCTCGTCGCCGTGTACCGGCGCGCCCGCGAGCGCCGCGACCTGGTCGCGCTCGCCTGGGTGCAGATCGCCGGGATCATCGTGCAGGCGGTCGTCGGCGGGATGGTCGTGCTGTTCCACCTGACCTGGAACCTCGTGGGCTTCCACTACCTGCTGTCGATCGCGCTGGTGGCCGCGATGGCGATCCTCGTCGCCCGGGCGCATCTGCCGGCCGGACCGCGCGAGCTCGTGGTGGCGAGGCCCGTGATGATCCTCACCCATGTGATGACGCTCGTGCTCGTGGTGGTGGTGGTGCTCGGCGTGATGGCGACGGGCTCCGGCCCGCACTCCGGCGACGAGAGCCGCGTGCTGCGCACGGGCATCGACGCCGAGCTCGTCTACCACGTGCACGCGTGGGCGGCGTACACGCTGTTCACGCTCACGGCCATCATGCTCGTCCTGGCGCTGCGGACACGGGGCGACGGCGCGGCACGGTGGCGACGCTGGGTCGGGGTTCTGCTGGCCGTGCAGCTCGTGCAGATGGCGGTGGGCATCGCACAGGCGAATCTGGCCCTGCCGATCGGGCTCGTGCTCGTGCACATGACGCTCGCCGCACTGCTGACGGCGGCGTCAGTGGCCGTGGTCATGGCACTGAAGGCCCCGGTGCACGCCGACGACTGACCCCGCGGGGCACTTTCCCCGGGATATGGCCCGCGCTTCCACAAGGACCTTGCCTGACCGAGCGAGCGCCCGGGCAATCGCCCGGCTGCGAGACCCACCAGCTCGGGCCATCGTGCCGGCGCACAGGGGCTGACCGCACTGCGGCAGGGCACTCGCGGTCTCGGCGAGACGCTTCGCCGGCAGACCTGGCGGTCTCCTGGGCATGTGCGACACCGGTCCGCACGCGCAGGGATGCGCTCCGTCAGTCTGCTCGGCGGTCTCGACTCGCGCGCTCCCGCTCCGATCACGGTCTCGGCCACAGGCACACCTAGCGGACGGCGGTCTTGCGCGGGGCGGCGTACGCGATTGCACACCGAGTCTCACGACGCGGGTGCCTCCGGGCCGGAGCGGTCCCGGCGTTACGGGGTCCCATGTGAGAGGAAGCGGTCCCGGCGTTGCAGCCCAGAGGGAGTGCCGGTTCGCAGTGGCCGGAGGCATGGTGGCCGGCGCAGGGGAGAGTGGACTGCTCAGTGGGTCAGAGCCGGGTGGCCGGTTCCGGGGACCAGAGGCGGGGCACACCGGCAGGTCAGGGGCGGGCCGGCCAAGCTCAGAGCGGCAGGTGGATGAGCGGGTCGACGGCGACCGCGATGAACAGGAGGCTCAGGTAGACGATCGATCCGTGGAAGACCTTCATCGACCGGCTGCCGTCGCCGCGAATGCTCTCCGCGTACAGGGCGTGCGTCTGGTAGAGGAACCAGCCACCGACGAGCACGGCGGTGGCCGTGTAGATCCAGCCCATGTGCCCGACGGGCACGAGCAGCAGCGAGCAGGCGAGCAGTGCCCAGGTGTAGAGGACGATCTGCAGGCCGACGACGCTGCGACCGCGCACGACCGGCAGCATCGGCACGTCGGCCGTCTGGTAGTCGGCGCTGTACTTGACGGCCAGCGGCCAGTAGTGCGGCGGGGTCCACAGGAAGATGAGGCCGAAGAGGATGAGTGCCTCCCAGCTGAGGGTACCGGTGACAGCGGCCCAGCCGATGAACACCGGCATACACCCGGCGATGCCGCCCCAGACGATGTTCTGGGCGGTGCGCCGCTTGAGCACCATCGTGTAGACGACCACGTAGAAGAAGATAGCGAAGGCGGAGAGGAACGCCGCGAACCAGTTCGTCGTCACCCACAGCCAGGCGATCGAGACGAGGCCGACGATCCACGAGTACCCCAGGGCCTCGCGGTCGGTGAGCTCGCCGGTGACGAGCGGGCGGTTGCGGGTGCGGCGCATCAGCCGGTCGATGTCGCGGTCGATGTAGCAGTTGAACGCGTTGGCGCTGGCGGCGCTGAGCGTGCCGCCGACGAGCGTGTTGATCACGAGCCAGAAGCTCGGGATGCCATGTGCGGCGAGGATCATGGTCGGCACCGTGGTCACCAGCAGCAGCTCGATGATGCGGGGTTTACTCAGCGCGACGTAGGCCCTCGTCTTCGCCGCGAACCGGTCGCCGAGCGATGCCCGGTCACCCGCGGTCGGGGTCGTGTTCGTCACGCTCGCGTTCGTCGTCACAGCAGCCTCACACCCTCACGGCAGCGCTCCGCACGGAGCGTGCACACAGTCCGTTGACAGTCTAGGCCACCATGCGGGTGGGTTCCACACCCGCGCCGTGGCTGCTCCGGCCTCCCGCGGCACGACCCCGGTCGGCCGCCAGGCCGGCCCCGCCTGCAGCGAGCGCCCAGGGCCGCCCGCGGAGAGCGCATCTATACTCGGAGACAGCCGCGCCGTGGCGCGTGGGAGTCCGCACGCGGGCGCCCGGGCCGCCGACGGCGCACCCCGCACGAACCGAGGAGATCCCGAGTGGCGTCACTGGAGTGGAACGAGTTGGATCAGCGTGCCGTGGACACCGCGAGGGTGCTCGCGGCGGACGCGGTCGAGAGGATCGGGTCCGGGCACCCGGGTACCGCGATGAGTCTCGCGCCCGTCGCCTACCTGCTGTACCAGCGTTACCTGCGTCACGACCCGACCGACCCGAACTGGATCGGCCGCGACCGGTTCATCCTCTCCCCCGGCCACACCTCGCTGACCCTGTACACGCAGCTGTTCTACTCGGGCTACGGGCTCGAGCTCGCCGATCTCGAGCAGCTGCGGGCGCCCGGCTCGCTCACGCCCGGGCACCCCGAGCACGGGCACACCCCGGGCGTGGAGATCACGACCGGCCCGCTCGGCCAGGGGCTCGCCAGCGCGGTCGGGTTCGCCTTCGCCCAGCGCTACGAGCGGCAGCTGCTCGATCCCGACACACCCGAGGGCGAGAGCCCCTTCGATCACACGATCTGGGTGATCGCCTCGGATGGCGACCTGCAGGAGGGCGTGACGAGCGAGGCGAGCTCGCTGGCCGGCAGCCAGGAGCTCGGCAACCTCGTGGTCATCTATGACGACAACCACATCTCGATCGAGGATGACACGAACATCGCCTTCAGCGAGGACGTGCTCGCCCGCTACGCCGCGTACGGGTGGCACACCCAGCGGGTCGACTGGACTGCCCAGGGCGCCTACCACGAGGATCTCGACGCGCTGGCCGACGCGATCGACCGGGCGCGAGCGGAGACCCGGCGGCCCTCGATCATCGCCCTGCGCACGATCATCGGCTGGCCGAGCCCAACCAAGCGCGACACCGGCGCAATCCACGGCGCGAAGCTCGGCGAGGAGGAGCTGCGGGCGCTGAAGACCGAGCTCGGCTTCGATCCGGATCGCTCCTTCGTCGTCGACGCCGACGTGCTCGCCCACGCCCGGAAGGTGCGCGACCGGGGCGTCGCCCTGCACGAGGCGTGGAACGAACGCTTCGCCGACTGGCAGCGGCGCGAGCCCGACCGGGCGGCCCTGCTCCAGCGGCTGCAGCAGGGACGCCTCCCCGCCGAGCTGCAGCAGGCGCTGCCCGTCTTCCCCGCCGGCGAGGCGCTGGCCACCCGGGCAGCGAGTGGACGCGTGATCAACGCGATCGCCCCGCTGCTGCCGGAGCTGTGGGGCGGCTCGGCCGACCTCGCCGGCTCGAACAACACCACGATCGAGGGTGCCGACTCGTTCGGGCCAGCCGACCGGGCCACCGCGAAGTGGCCGACCACCCCGGGTGGCCGAGTGCTCCACTTCGGCATCCGCGAGCATGCGATGGCGTCGATCCTCAACGGCATCGTCCTGCACGGCCCCACCCGCCCGTACGGCGGCACGTTCCTCATCTTCAGCGACTACCAGCGCCCCGCACTGCGCTTGGCCGCGCTGATGGGCGTGCCATCGCTGTTCGTGTGGACGCACGACTCCATCGGCCTCGGCGAGGACGGCCCGACCCACCAGCCGGTCGAGCAGCTGGCCACCCTCCGGGCGATCCCCGGCTTCACCGTGGTGCGCCCAGCCGACGCGAACGAGACGGCCTGGGCGTGGCTCGGGCTGCTCGGCCACCGCACCGGCCCCGCGGGTCTCGTGCTCACCCGGCAGAAGGTGCCCACGTTCGCCCGCGGCGAGGGCGCCGCCCATGACGGCAGGCTCGCCGCCGCGTCCGGCACGCTCAAGGGCGCCTACGTGCTCGCCGAGGCCGAGGGCGGAACCCCGCGGGTCATCCTGATCGGCACCGGCTCCGAGGTGCAGCTGGCGCTCGCCGCCCGCGACCGCCTGCAGGCCGAGGGCGTGCCCACCCGCGTCGTGTCGGCCCCGAGCCTCGAGTGGTTCGACGACCAGCCGGCCGACTACCGCGAGCAGGTGCTGCCCGCGGCCGTCCGCGCCCGGGTCTCCGTCGAGGCCGGCAGCGCGCTCAGCTGGCGCGGCATCGTCGGCGACGCCGGCCGCAGCGTGAGTCTCGAGCACTACGGCGCCAGCGCCGACGCGCAGACGCTGTTCACCCAGTTCGGCATCACCGCGGATGCGGTGGTCGCCGCCGCCCACGAGTCGCTCGCCGCGGTCGCGGCGGACGCGGATCGGAGGAACGCATGACCGCGCTTGGTGACCTCGCCCAGGCGGGGGTGAGCGTCTGGCTCGACGACCTCAGCCGCACCCGGCTGCGCACCGGCGGGCTGCGCCGGCTCGTCGACACCCGTGACGTCGTTGGCGTCACCACGAACCCCACGATCTTCGACCAGGCGATCTCGACCGGTGATGCGTATGCCGCGCAGCTCGACGAGCTCGCCCGGTCCGGTGCCGACGCGACCGCGGCCGTGCGCGCGCTGACCACCACCGATGTGGGGGAAGCATGCGACCAGCTGCGCGACGTGTTCGAGGCCACCGACGGCCGTGACGGCCGGGTCTCCATCGAGGTCGACCCGTTCCTCGCCCATGACGCGACCGCCACCCTCGCGCAGGCCCGCGAGCTGTGGGCCGAGATCGACCGGCCGAACCTCATGATCAAGATCCCGGCCACCGAGGAGGGGCTCGCCGCGATCGCCGACGCGACCGCGCTGGGCATCAGCGTCAACGTCACGCTCATCTTCGACGTCCCCCGGTACCGTCAGGTCGTCGACGCCTGGCTGACCGGGCTGCAGCGGGCGCAGGCCGCCGGCCGGCCGCTCACGGCGATCCAGTCGGTCGCATCCTTCTTCGTCTCGCGCGTCGACGTCGAGGTGAACCGTCGCCTCGAGCGGCTGGCCGTGCCCGACGACGCGGGGCTGCGCAACACCGCGGCGCTCGCGAACGCACGGGTCGCCTACCAGGCGTTCACCGACAGCCTCGCCACCGACCGGTGGCGGGCGCTCGCCGCGGCCGGCGCGCAGCCGCAGCGTCCGCTGTGGGCGTCGACCGGGGTGAAGGACCCGCTGCTGCCGGACACGACCTACGTGACCGGCCTGGTCGCCCCCGACACCGTCAACACGATGCCCGAGCGCACGCTCGAGGCCGTGTGGGAGCACGGGGAGGTCGGCGCCGAGCGGATCCCCGACCAGATGGACACCGCCCGCGCCACCCTGGACCGGCTCGCGACCGCGGGCATCGACTTCACCGACGTCGCGCTCGTGCTCGAGCGTGAGGGCGTCACCAAGTTCACCGACGCGTGGCGGCATCTGCTCGACACCGTCACCCAGGCTCTGGAGGCACGCGCATGACCGACACCACCGCATCGACCCCGTTCGAGGTCCACGTCCCCGAACCCGTGGCCCGGGCCACGGCCGCCGCGCTCGACCGGCTCGTCGCCGACCGCGTCGCCAGCCGCCTCGACGCCGGCGACCCCACTGTCTGGGGCCCGGAGGCCGAGGCCGAGGCGTCGATCCGACTCGGCTGGGTGCACGCCGACCGGGTCTCGGCCCCGCTCGTCGACGAGATCCTCGCCTTGCGCGACGAGCTGCGCGGCCAGGGCGTCGACCGGGTCGTGCTCGCCGGCATGGGCGGCTCGTCGCTCGCCCCCGAGGTGATCACGATCGCGGCCGGGGTGCCCCTGCACGTGCTCGACACGACCGACCCGCAGCAGCTACGGCGGGTGCTCGACGCGGACATCGAGCGCACCGTGCTCGTCGTCTCGTCGAAGTCCGGCTCGACGCTCGAGACCGACTCGCAGCGGCGGGCGTACGAGGCCGCGTTCCGCGCCGCGGGCATCGACCCGGCCGGGCGGATCGTCATCGTCACCGACCCGGGCAGCCCGCTGGAGGCCTGGGGCCACGACCACGGCTGCCGCGTCTTCACCGCGGACCCGCATGTGGGCGGACGCTACTCGGCACTGACCGCCTTCGGGCTGGTGCCCTCCGGGCTCGCCGGCGCCGACATCCACGGGCTGCTCGCCGAGGCGGGCCGGGCGCTGCCCGGGCTGCTCGCTGACGACCCGGCCAACCCGGCGCTGCGGCTCGCGGCCGCGCTCGGCGGCCGGGCCCTCGCCACGGCGGACCGGGTCGACAAGTTCGCGGTCGCGTGCGCCGACGGCGGCCGGCTGGCCGACCTGCCGGCCTGGATCGAGCAGCTCGTCGCCGAGTCCACCGGCAAGCAGGGCGTCGGTGTGCTGCCGATCGCCGTCGCCGCCGGGGATCTCGAGGTCGCCGCACAGGGTCGGACCGCGGACGTGCAGCCGGTCGCCGTCGCCGACCGCACGGACGCCGCCGCACAGGCGGCGCTGCCGGACGCGGTGTGGGTGACCGGCCCGCTCGGCGCCCAGTTCGTCGGCTGGGAGGTCGCCACCGCGGCGATGGGGCTGCTGCTCGGCATCGACCCGTTCGACCAGCCGGACGTGGAGAGCGCGAAGGCCGCGGCTCGCACCCTGCTCGAGCACCCCGTCGAGGAGACCCCGGCGCTGCTGACGGACGGGACGCTCACCGTCTCCGCCCCCGGCGAGTTCGGCCCCGTGGCAGAGGCGGCGACGCTGGCCGACGCACTGGCAGCGCTGTTCGACCAGCTCGACGACACGCTCGGCTACGTCGCCGTGCAGGTGTACGCGGACCGCATCGGGCTGGGCGACCTCGTCTCCCGCCGGGACGCGCTGGCGCGGGCGCTGGGCCGACCGGTCACCTTCGGCTGGGGCCCCCGCTTCCTGCACTCGACCGGGCAGTACCACAAGGGTGGCCCCGCCGAGGGCGTGTTCCTGCAGCTGACCCGGGTGAGCGACGACCCGCTGGCGATCCCGGAGCGACCCTTCGGGTTCGCCCGGCTGATCCGCGCGCAGGCGACCGGCGACGCCCAGGTGCTCGCCGGCCACGACCTGCCTGTGCTGCGCATCGAGTCGACCGATGACGCGGGCCTCGCCCGGGCTCTGGACACCGCGGTGACCGCCGCGCGCTCCCGCCGCTCCGGGCCCCGGGACTGAACGACGATGGCCTCCCCCGCCCTCGACGTCACCGGTGACGCGTTCACCCCCCTGCGGCGCGCCGACGACCGGCGGCTGCTGCGGATCGCCGGCCCGGCCGCCCTGGTGATCTTCGGCGTCACCGGCGACCTGGCCCAGCGCAAGCTGCTGCCGGCCGTGTACGACCTGGCCAACCGCGGCCTGCT
Source organism: Pseudoclavibacter caeni (assembly GCF_008831125.1). Lineage (GTDB taxonomy): Bacteria > Actinomycetota > Actinomycetes > Actinomycetales > Microbacteriaceae > Pseudoclavibacter_A > Pseudoclavibacter_A caeni. The sequence goes on from NZ_WBKA01000002.1 coordinate 121,985, forward strand.
CTCCCCCGCGTTCAGCCTCGTCGGGTTCGGCCGCCGCGAGTGGAGCGCCGACCGGTTCGCCGCGTTCGTCGAGCAGGCCGTCCGCCGCGGGGCGCGCACCCCGTTCCGCCAGCAGGTCTGGGACCAGCTCGCGGCGGGCTTCCGGTTCGTCAGCGGGGCGTTCGACGACCCGGCCGCGTACCAGCAGCTGGACGCGACCCTGCGGGAGCTCACCCGCGTCCGCGGCACGCGCGGCAACGCCGCGTTCTACCTGTCGATCCCGCCCCGGCACTTCTCGGACGTGTGCGACCACCTGGCCCGGCAGGGGCTCGCCGGCCACGATGATCGCTCCTGGCGGCGGGTCGTGATCGAGAAGCCCTTCGGTCACGACCTGCGCAGCGCCCAGGCGCTCAACGCGGTCGTCGAGCGGGTGTTCGCCCCGGACGACATCTTCCGCATCGACCACTATCTGGGCAAGGAGACCGTCCAGAACATCCTCGCGTTCCGGTTCGCCAACGCGATCTTCGAGCCGCTGTGGAACGCGAACCACATCGACCACGTGCAGATCACGATGGCCGAGGACATCGGCATCGGCGGACGGGCCGGCTATTACGACGGCATCGGGGCGGCCCGAGACGTCATCCAGAACCACCTGCTGCAGCTGCTGGCGCTCACCGCGATGGAGGAGCCGACCTCGTTCTCGCCGCGGGCGCTGCGCAGCGAGAAGATCAAGGTGCTCGGCGCGCTCGGCCTGCCCGCCGACCTCGAGGCGCACACCGCCCGCGGTCAGTACCTGGGCGGCTGGCAGGGCGGCCGGCTCGTGCACGGCTACCTCGACGAGGAGGGCACGGCCCCGGACTCGACGACCGAGACGTACGCCGCGTTCCGGGTCGACGTGCACACCCGCCGCTGGGCCGGGGTGCCGTTCTACCTGCGGGCCGGCAAGCGGCTCGGCCGCCGGGTCACCGAGATCGCCCTGGTGTTCCGGGAGATCCCCCAGCAGCTGTTCACGCCGGGGCAGACCGCGGCGATGGGCCCCAACGCGCTGGTCATCCGCGTGCAGCCCGAGGAGGGGATCACGCTGCGCTTCGGGTCGAAGGTGCCGGACACGAACATGACCGTGCGCGACGTGAACATGGACTTCGTGTACGGCCACTCGTTCGCCGAGGCGAGCCCCGAGGCGTACGAGCGGCTGATCCTCGACATGCTGCTCGGGGATCCGCCGCTGTTCCCCCGGCACGAGGAGGTCGAGCTCGGCTGGCGGGTGCTCGACCCGATCGAGCGGCTCTGGGCCGAGCACGGCCGCCCCGAGGGGTACCGGCCCGGCACTTGGGGGCCGGCGAGCGCGGACACGATGCTTGCCCGCGACGGCAGGAGGTGGCGCAGGCCATGATCATCGACATGCCGGACACGGACACCGCGTCGGTGGGCCGCCGCCTCGTCGCGGAGCGCGAGGCCACCGGGTTCAGCGCGCTGGGCCGTGTGCTCACCCTCGTGGTGATCACGCGTCCGGAGGACGCCGAGCACGCGGTGGAGACCGCAGCGGCTGCCTCCCGGGAGCATCCGATGCGGGTGATCACGGTCATCATCCGCCCGGACGAGCCGGTCGACCGGCTCGACGCGCAGCTGCGGCTCGGCGCCGACGACGGTGCGAGCGAGGTGGTCGTGATGGCCGCCCTGGGCCGCGTGGGCGGGTCGATCGACACGCTCGTGATGGGGCTGCTGCTGCCCGATGTGCCGGTGGTGCTGTGGTTCACCGGGGATCTCGCGACGTCGCCGGAGTCCGAGGCGCTCGCCTCGCTCGGGTCGCTCGGCCGGATCGCCGCCCGGCGGGTGTCGGACGTGACGCATGCGGCGGACCCCGTCGCGGCGCTGCGGATCGCCGCCGAACGCTACCAGCCCGGGGACGCCGACCTGGCCTGGTCACAGATCAGCATCCTGCGGGCGCAGCTGGCGGCCACGCTCGACCAGCCGCCGTATCTGACGGTCACCGCCGCGCGGATGCGTGGGCGGGTCCGCAGCCCCGAGTTCCGGCTGCTCGCCGCCTGGCTCGTGCTCAGTCTGGGCGTGCCCGTGACGCTCGAGGCCGCCGACTCGCCCATATCGATCGCCGAGGTGGCGCTCACCCGCGCCGACGGGGACATCACACTGATCGGCGACCCTGCTGCCGGGGTCACCCGTCTGCGGCTGCCGGACCTGCCCGAGCAGCATCTGCCGCTCACGCAGCGCACGGCCGCGGAGTGTCTCTCCGAGGAGCTGCGCCGCCTCGACCAGGATCGCGTCTACGGCGACGTGCTGCGCCGCGGGCTGCCCCTGCTCGACGGCGGGCCACTGCGCGACGCCGATGAGGACGGCCGCCATGTATGACGCACAGCAGGCGGGTGACGGAACAGGAGACAGGGCAGACCAGGCGGGCGACGGACCGAGCCGGGACGCGTCCCCCGGGATCTGGCGGCATCTGGTCGCGCCCACGCCGGAGGCGGCCGTCGCCGCGGCGACCCGGGCGGTGCTGCTCGGCGTGCGCGACCGGCTCGCCGCCGGAGCCGACCGGGTCACGGTGGGGTTGACCGGGGGCGGCGCGGGGTCGGCGATCACCCGGGCGCTCGGCGATGTCGCGGACGCGCCCTGGGACCGCGTCGACCTGTGGTACGGCGACGAGCGCTGGGTGCGTGTGGACGACCCCGAGCGCAACGACGCCGTGGCGCGGGACGTCCTCCGACGGCATCCGGACGGCATCGGCCGCGCCCGCCTGCACCCGGCCCCACAGCCGGCCGCGGGTTCGAACGACCCCGACGTCGCGGCCCGAGCCCTCGCCGCGGATCTGCCCGACCGGTTCGACGTGCTCGTGCTGGGCGTCGGCCCGGACGGCCATGTGGCGTCGCTGTTCCCCGACCGTGCCTGGGCCGTCGACCCGGCCGCCGACGCCTTCGCGGTGCGCGACAGCCCGAAGCCTCCGCTGGTGCGGCTGACCGTGTCGATGGCGATGATCCGCCGCTCACGCCGGGTCGTACTCGTCGCCGTCGGCGCCGCGAAGGCGGCCGCGGTGCGGGGCGTGCTCGCCGGTGACCCCGCGCTGCCCGCCATGCACGCGACGGGGGTGGAGTCGACGCTGCTGGTCTCCACTGCCTGAGCATCCGCTGGGCATGGGCAAGACCGAGCATCAGCAGGATGTCGCGAGGTGGGGCATCCCAGACGTCGTGGCAAGGGCGGCGGTCAGTCGTCGCCATGCCGGGCCTCTGCGAAGTGTCACGGGGTGAGCGTCTGCCACAACGTCGCCGGACAAGGCCTCGCAGGTCGTCGCGGACGAGCGAGCGGCCGACGCTCAGCGCAGGCCGGCGATCGACCGCGATTCCGGGGCGCACACGAGTGCCGAGAGCGCGGCGAGCAGCGCGCACACCGCCATCGTCACCGCGACGGTCGTCAGAGAGACCGAGCCGGTGATCGTCACGATCGGTGAGACCAGGGCGGCCATCCCGTACTGCAGGGCGCCCATGACGGCGCTCGCCATGCCGGCGCCGCGGCCGTGCCGGGCGAGCCCCAAGGTCATGCTGTTGGCCATGATGAGCGGGAACGGCGCGCCGACCAGGCAGGCCAGCACGAGCAGCAGCCACAGCGGGGGCAGCGTCCCGCCCCAGGCGAGCACGACCACGAGCAGCGCCCCGGCCATGACGACGTCGATCAGCAGCCCGCCGATGAGCAGCCGCCACATCGCGACCCGGCGCACGAGCCGGGTGTTCAGAGATCCGGCGACGAGTGTGCACACCGCGAACACCGCCATGCACAGGGCGAACCGGGTGCTGTCGAGCCCGTAGAGCAGCTGCAGCACCACCGACGAGCTGGAGATCCAGGTGAACAGCACGCCGAAACCGAAGACCTGTGAGAGGGTGAAGCCCAGGAACGACCGGTCGCGCAGCACCGTGGCCGTCGACCGGGCGAGGGCCCGCATCCCGCCGACGAGTCGGCGCTCGCCCGGCAGCGACTCGCCCAGCACGAGGACGCTCGCCACGAGCATCAGCGCGGCGATGCCGGTCAGCACGAGCAGCACGCCACGCCAGCCGATCAGGCCGATGAGCAGCCCCCCGAGGACCGGAGCGAGGACCGGGGCGAGCCCGTTGACGATGCCGATGAACCCGAACAGCCGGGCCAGCTCGACGCCACCGCTCACATCTCGGGCGATGGCCCGGCCGATCACGACGCCGGCGCTGCCGGTGAACCCCTGCACGAACCGCCACACGGTCAGCCAGGTGATGTCGGGCGCCAGCGCCGCCAGCAGGCTCGCGACGGCGAACACGGCGCCGGCGGCGACGAGCGGGCCGCGCCGGCCGACGATGTCGGACAGCGGCCCCCAGACGAGCTGGCCGAGCCCCATGCCGACCATGAACAGCGACAGGGTCAGCTGCACGGCCCCGCTGGAGGCGTGCAGGTGCTCGGCCACCTGGGGGAAGCCGGGCAGGTACATGTCGGTCGCGAGCGGACCGACCATGCTCAGCAGCCCGAGCGTGCCGATGAGCGCCGGGCCGTACTTCGGCGCCGACGGATGCAGTGAGGCCACTGCGGGATCAGATCTGGTTGAAGCGCACGAGAAGGCCGATGCCCACGATGCTCAGGAACCAGATGGTCGAGACGACGATCGTGATGCGGTTCAGGTTGCGCTGGGCGACGCCCGACGCGTTGAAGCTGCTGGTGGTGCCGCCGCCGAACATGTCGCTCAGCCCGCCACCGCGCCCCTTGTGCAGCAGGATCAGCATCGTCAGCAGGATGCTGGTCAGCGCGAGGAGCACGTTGAGCGTGATGATGAGAGCAGTCACAGTGGCCTTCCGTTCGATGCCGCGGGAGGACGGACCTCGAGGCGGCGACAGTGCGAGTATACCGGGCTAGTCCCGCGCGGTCACGACATGGCTGCGGAACCGGGCGATGTCGGCGAAGCTGCGGGCGTCGAGGCTGGCCCCGCCGACGAGCGCGCCGTCGATGTCCGGCTCGGCGAGGAAGCCGGCGACGTTCCCGACCGCGACGGACCCGCCGTACAGGATGCGCGTCGCGTCCGCGAGCCGGTCGGCCCGGTCGGCGCCGAGCGGGCCGGCGAGTCGCTCGGCGATCGTCTCACGCAGCCGGCCGATCACCTGCTGCGCCTGACCGGGAGTCGCGGCGTGGCCGCTGCCGATCGCCCAGACCGGCTCGTAGGCGACAACGATCTCGGCCGCCTCGTCGCCGAGCCGGTCGGCGATGCCGTCGAGCACAGCCGCCAGCTGGGCCACAGGCACGGCTGCCGGCCCCTGCTGTTCGAGGTCCTCGGCCGTCTCACCGACGCAGATCACGGGGACGAGGCCGTGACGCAGCGCGGCCTGCGCCTTCGCGGCGACGACCGCGTCGTCCTCGTGGTGGTACGCGCGCCGCTCGGAGTGGCCGACGATGACGTAGTCACAGTCGAGGCGGGCGAGGAACGCCCCGGAGATCTCCCCGGTGTACGCGCCCTCGTCATGCGTCGACAGGTCCTGCGCCCCATAGCGGATGTGCAGGTGATCGGCCGCCACGAGTGACTGGACGCTGCGCAGATCGGTGAACGGCGGGAACACGGCGACCTCGACGTCGTCGAAGTCGTGGCCGGCGTCCTTGAGCGTCCACGCGACCTTCTGCACGAGCGCGATCGCGTGCAGGTGGTCGATGTTCATCTTCCAGTTGCCGGCGATGAGCGGCCGGCGACCGGCGACCCGGGTGGCGTGCGCCATCAGGCGGCCTCCCAGCCGAGCACGACGAGACCGGGCAAGGCCTTGCCCTCAAGCAGCTCGAGACTCGCTCCGCCGCCGGTGGAGACATGACCGAAGGCGTCGTCCGCATGGCCGAGCGAGCGGGCCGCGGCGGCCGAGTCGCCGCCCCCGATGACCGTGTAGCCGGGACAGTCGGCGAGCGCCTGGGCGACCGTCGCGGTGCCCTGGGCGAAGGCGGGGAACTCGAACACGCCCATGGGGCCGTTCCAGAACACGGTGCGGGAGTCGCGGATGACCTGCGCGTACTGGCGGGCCGTCTCCGGGCCGATGTCGAGGCCCATCACGTCGGCGCCGAGGTCGGTGGCGTCGATGCCGTCCACCGGGGCGAGACGTGACTCGGCGTCGGCGGCGAACCGGTCGGCGACGACGATGTCGACGGGCAGCTCCAGGTGCACGCCGAGCCGCTCGGCCTGGTCGAGGTAGCCGCGCACGGCCTCGATCTGGTCAGGCTCGACGAGGCTCTTCCCCACGGCGTCGCCGCGGGCGGCGAGGAACGTGTAGACCATGCCACCACCGATGAGCAGGTGCTCGACGCGGGGCAGGAGGTTGTCGATGACGGCGAGCTTGTCGGAGACCTTCGCGCCGCCGAGCACGACGGTGTACGGGGTCTCGGGCTCGTGGAGGAGGTGGGAGAGCGCGTCGAGCTCGCGGCCGATGAGCAGCCCCGCGGCGCTCGGCAGCAGGGTGGGCAGCTCGGTGACGCTCGCCTGACGGCGGTGGACGACGCCGAAGCCGTCGGAGACGAACGCGTCGCCGAAGGCGGCGAGCTCGCGGGCGAACGCGAGCCGCTCGGCCTCGTCCTTCGAGGTCTCTGCGGGGTTGAAGCGGAGGTTCTCGAGCAGCAGCACGCCGCCGACCGGCAGCTCGCCGACCTGTTGGCGGGCGGAGTCGCCGACGGTGTCGGTCGCGAACCGCACGGGCTCGCCGAGCAGCTCGGCCATCCGCGCGGCCACAGGCTCGAGCGAGAGCTCGGGGACGGCCTTCCCCTTGGGCCGGCCGAGGTGGGCGATCACGACGAGGCTCGCCCCGGCGTCCAGCAGCTGCCGCCAGGTGGGCAGCGAGGCGCGGATGCGGCCGTCGTCGGTGATCACGCCGTCCATGAGCGGCACGTTGAGGTCGGAGCGGACGATGACGCGGCGGCCGGCGAGGTCGCCCAGTGTGTCGATGGTGCGCAGCGTCATGGCTCAGCTCAGCTTCGAGGCGACGAGGTTCGCGAGATCGACGACCCGGTTGGAGTAGCCGTACTCGTTGTCGTACCAGCCGACGAGCTTCACCGTGGTGCCGATGACGCGCACGAGCGGCACGTCGAAGATCGTGGAGTAGGTGCTGCCGACGATGTCACTGGAGACGATCGGGGCCTCGCTGTACTGCAGGTAGCCCTTGAGGGTCGTCTCGGCGGCCTGCCGGTAGAGGGCGAGGATGTCGTCGACCGAGACCCGCTGCGAGGACTCGATGGTCACGTCGGTCAGCGACCCGTCGGGCACGGGCACGCGCACCGCGAACCCGTCGAGGCGACCCTTGAGCTCGGGGATCACCAGCCCGATCGCCTTGGCGGCGCCGGTGGTGGTGGGCACGATGTTGACCGCGGCGGCGCGGGCGCGGCGCAGATCCTTGTGTTTGTTGTCGACGAGGCGCTGGTCGCCGGTGTAGGCGTGCACGGTGGTCATCAGGCCGCGCTCGATGCCGAACTCGTCGAGGAAGGGCTTGACGAGCGGGGCGAGGCAGTTCGTGGTGCACGAGGCGTTCGAGATGACGTCGTGGCGCTCGGGATCGTACTGGCCGTCGTTGACGCCCATGACGAAGGTGCCGTCCTCGTGCTTGGCGGGGGCGGTGATGATCACCTTGCGGGCGCCCGCCTCGATGTGTGCGCGGGCCTTGTCCGCGTCGTTGAACTTGCCCGTGCTCTCGATGACGATGTCGACGCCCAGGTCGCCCCAGCCGAGCTCCCTCGGGTCACGCGCGCTGAGCGCGGTGATGCGGCGGCCGTCGATGACCAGGTGGCCTTCCTCGGCGCTGACCTCGTGATCCCAGATGCCTTGCACGGAGTCGTACTTGAGCAGGTGTGCCTGAGTCTCCAGGTCTCGCAGGTCGTTCGCGGCGACGATCTCGAAGTCAGTCTCCCCCCGATCGATGGCGGCGCGCAGGACCATTCTGCCGATGCGCCCGAATCCGTTGATCCCGACTCGAACTGTCACGAGTGCTCTCCTTCGTCATCCACGCGCTGCGTCGCGCGTCGTTCGCGGTGCGCCGCACACGGGGGACTCCTCGTCGCGTGCGGAGCTCGGTGCGTCCGAATGGCGGACGCGTGGTCATTCTACTGGAGGCGGCCGGACCGCGCGTGAACCGGGCTGGAACGGCGGGCCGGACCGTCGCCCCGCGGAGTCGGGACGACCGGAGGCGGGACGGTCTGGAGACGGGACGGACAGAAGGCGAGATGCCCCGCGTGCGCGCAGGCCCGGAGGTGCGAAGACCAGCGGGGACGAGACGACCCCCGGCTCCGCGGGGAGCTCGGGGGTCGTGCGGGGGGCTGATCCGGGTCAGCGGGCTCAGCGGGCGATGAGCCCCTGGGTGCCGGCCTTGGCCGCGGCGAAGCGCTCGGCGACGTTCTGCCAGTTGGCGATCGTCCAGATGGCCTTCACGTAGTCGGCCTTCACGTTGAGGTAGTCGAGGTAGTAGGCGTGCTCCCACATGTCGACGAGGAACACCGGCACGGTGGCGGCCGCGTGGTTCGACTGGTGATCGTGCAGCTGCTCGATGACGAGCCGCTGGCCGAGCGAGTCCCACGACAGCGCGGCCCAGCCGGAGCCCTGGATGCCGAGGGCGGCGGCGGCGAACTGTGCCTGGAACTTCTCGAACGAGCCGAAGAACTCGGTGATGGCGGCGGCGAGCTCGCCCTCGGGGCGCTGCTCGTCGGGGCCCAGGTTCGTCCAGAAGATGGTGTGGTTAACGTGGCCGGCCAGGTTGAAGGCCAGGTCCTTCTCGAGCTGGTTGATCGCGCCGAAGTCGTTCGCGTCACGAGCGGCGGCGAGCTTGTCGAGCGCGGCGTTGGCGCCCTTCACGTAGTTCGCATGGTGCTTGTCATGGTGCAGCTCCATGATCTTGCCGCTGATCGCGGGCTCGAGCGCCGAGTAGTCGTAGGGCAGGTCCGGCAGGGTGTACACAGGCATGACTTCTCCTCACAGTGGATGCGACGGCCGCGTCGACCGCCGTCGTCACCAGAGTGTAGTAGTGCCTCGCCTCATCCCCAGCGGCTCGCCGACGCTTGTCGCAACATGTTCTCCCAGCGCGAAACCCGGGTTCAGCGGGCGTTTTCCGGCACGTTCGCCCGCGTGTCGGGCACGCCCAGCTCCCGGGCGCGGCGATCCGCCATCGCGAGCAGGCGGCGGATGCGGCCAGCCACCGCGTCCTTGGTCAGCTGCGGGTCGGCGAGATGGCCGAGCTCGTCCAGGCTCGCCTGCCGGTAGGTCAGCCGGAGCCGCCCGGCCGCGCGCAGATGGTCCGGCACGTCGTCACCCAAGATCTCCAGCGCCCGCTCGACCCGGGCGCTCGCCGCGACGGCCGCCTGCGCCGAGCGGCGCAGGTTCGCGTCGTCGAAGTTCACCAGCCGGTTCACGTTCGCGCGCAGCTCGCGGCGGTGGCGCGCCTCCTGCCACTCGGCGAGCGTGTGCCGCGCGCCAAGCCGCTCGAGCATCCCCGCGACTGCCTCGGGCTCGCGCACGACGACCCGGTGGGCGCCGCGCACCTCGCGGGCCTTCGCGGCGACGCCGAGCCGGCGAGCCGTGCCGACGAGCGCCATCGCGGCCTCCCCGACCGGGCAGGCGACCTCGAGCGCACAGCTGCGGCCAGGATCCGACAGCGAGCCGGCGGCGAGGAACGCGCCGCGCCACACGGCCGCGGAGATCTCCGGCGACCCGTTGACCAGGGCACTCGGCAGCCCGCGGACGGGCCGGTTGCGGCTGTCGATCATGCCTGTCTGCCGGGCGAGGACCTCGCCGCCGCGGGGCACCCGCAGCACATGCTCGCCGGGGCGGCCGATGCTGTCGACCGGTTGGGCCGGGGCACCGTACAGCTCCACGAGACCGCGCCGCACCCGCTCGGCGAGATCGGGCGAGTCCACCGCGACCTCGACGACGATGCGCCCCGAGATGTGGTGCAGCCCGCCGGCGAAGCGCAGGATGGTGGCGAGCTCCGCGGCCCGCTGCCGTCCGGTCTGGTATCGGTGCCTCATGAGCTCCTGTTTCACTTGGGCTGTCAATGGCACCGCGCGTCATTCCTTTCCGAGGTCTCGATGGGTCACTTCGACGTTGAGGTCGGGATTGCGCCGCAGGCGTCGGGCCATCTCGTTCGCCATGGCGACCGAGCGGTGCTTGCCGCCGGTGCAGCCGAACGCGAACATCGCATGGCGCTTGTTCTCGCGGAGGTATCCCTCGAGCACCGTGGTGAGCACGTGCTCGTAGTCGGCCAGGAAGCGCTGCGCTCCCGGCTGGCCGAGGACATAGTCTCTCACATCCGCGTCCTGCCCGGTGTGCGACCGCAGCTCCTCGACCCAGAACGGGTTCGGCAGGAACCGCATGTCGGCCACCATGTCGGCGTCGAGCGGGATGCCGTGCTTGAACCCGAAGCTCGTGACGGTGACGGTGACCCGGTCGGCCTGGCTGCCGCCGAACAGCTCGTAGCTGCGGTTGGTGAGCTGGTGGACGTTCATCCCAGTCGTGTCGATGATCGTGTCGGCCCGACCGCGCAGGGTCGCGAGCAGCTGCCGCTCGCGCCGGATCGCGTCCACCAGCGGCGCCCCGTTCTGCAGCGGGTGCGGCCGGCGCACCTTCTCGAAGCGGCGCACGAGCTCGGCGTCGCTGGCCTCCAGGTACACGACGCGCACGGGCACGGCGAGGCCGTGCAGGGCGTCGAGCTGGGCGTCCAGATCGCTGAACAGGGTGCCGCCGCGCACATCGAGCACGACCGCGAGCCGGTCGATCTCGTGCTCGCCGTCCTGGACGAAGTGCGCGAGGGGCACGAGCATCTTCGGCGGCAGGTTGTCGATGACGTACCAGCCCATGTCCTCCAGCGCGTTGGCGACGGTGGACCGGCCGGCGCCGGAGAGCCCGGTGAGGATGAGGATCTCGCTGCGCTGGTGCTCGTCAGACTGCTCGGTCACCCGATCGTTCCCGCTCGCTGTCATGGTCATCAAGAATAGCCCGATTCCGCCGCTGCCACTCCCCCAGTCTGGCCGCGGTGACCGCGCCGATGCCAGGCACTCCTTCGAGCTCCTCCGGGGTGGCCCGGGCCACCTGCGCCGGCGAGCCGAAGCGGCGCAGCAGATCACGCGCGCGGCGGGCGCCGACCCCGGGCACGGCGGCCAGATCGGTCTCGTATGCCTTCGCCCGCGACCCGCGCTGATAGGTGATCGCGAACCGGTGGGCCTCGTCGCGGATCCGCTGCACCATGAACATCGCCTCGCCGCCACGCGGCAGGATGATTGGGAAGTCCTCGCCCGGCAGCCACAGCTCCTCGAGGCGCTTGGCGATGCCGGCCAACGCGATGCGGTCGGCGAGCCCCGCCTCCTCGAGCGCCCGGTGCGCGGCGGCGACCTGGGGCGCGCCGCCGTCGACGAGGATCAGGTTCGGGAAGTACGAGAACGACTCCCGGCGCGGGTCGCGCTCCCCCGCCGGCCGGTCCTGCTCGGCCCGCAGATGCGCGAGCCGGCGGCTGATCACCTGGTGGATGCTGCGGGTGTCGTCGTTCGTGCCAACGATGCTGAACTTCCGGTAGTCGCGCTTCTTCGGCAGCCCATCCTCGAAGACGACCATGGAGGCGACCACGTCGGTGCCCGCCAGGTGCGAGATGTCGTAGCATTCCATCCGCAGGGGCGCCTCGGCCATCCCGAGGGCGTCGGCGAGCTCGGTGAGCGCCCGAGTGCGCGCGTCGTAGTCGCTGGCCCGCTTCATCCGGTACTGCCGCAGCGCTTCGGCCGCGTTGGCGGCGACCGTCTGCTGCAGCTGCGCCTTCTCGCCGCGCTGCGGGACGCGCAGGTGCACCGGCCCGCCCCGGCGGCGGCGCAGCAGCTCGGTCACCGCGGCCTCGTCGGCCGGATGCTCCGGCAGCAGGATCTGCACGGGCACCTCGAACGGCCGGTCGTCGTCGGCGAGGTAGACATGCTGCAGGGCCTGGGCGAGCAGCTCGGGCCGGGAGACGTCCTCCATCTCCTTGTCGATCAGCCAGGTGCGCACGCCGCGGATGCGGCCGCCGCGCACCCGGAACACGTGCACCGCGGCGGTCAGCTCGTCCTCGGCGACGCCGAGCACGTCGGCGTTCTCGTGCTCGGGCAGCACCACGGCCGACTCGGCGAGCACCGCCTGCAGCGCCTGCAGCCGGTCGCGCAGCAGGGCCGCCTCCTCGAAGTCGAGCCGGTCACTCGCCTCCTGCATGCGGGTGCGCAGGTCGCGCTCGACGGAGTGATCCTGCCCGGACATGAAGCGCACGAGCCGCTCGGCGATCTCGCGGTGCCGTTCGAGCGGCACCCGGCCGACGCACGGCGCCGCGCACCGGCCGATGTCGCCGAGCAGGCAGGGGCGCCCGGTGCGCTCGGCACGGTGAAGGGTGGACGCCTTGCAGCTGCGCATGGGGAAGACCTTGAGCAGCTGGTCGATCGTGCTGCGCAGCGCGTACACCTTCACGTACGGGCCGAAGTAGCGATCGCCGCGGCGGTGCCGGCCGCGGGTGACCATCACGCGCGGGATCTCCTCGGAGAGCGTCACCGCCAGGTACGGGTACGACTTGTCGTCCTTGAACTGGACGTTGAAGGGCGGGTCGTACTCCTTGATCCACGTGTACTCGAGCTGCAGCGCCTCGATCTCGCTGCCGACGATCGTCCACCTCAGGTCGCGGGCGGTGGTGACCATGCGGCGGGTGCGTTCGTGCAGGGTCTCCAGTGGCGCGAAGTAGCTGCTCAGCCGCTGGCGGAGGTTCTTCGCCTTGCCGACGTAGAGCACGCGGCCGTGGGCGTCGAGCCAGCGGTACACCCCGGGGCGGTCGGGGATGTCGCCGGTGCGCGGCCGCCAGGCGAGGTCATCCGACACGGTCCGCCTCGGGGACGTCGACGCCGAGGATCTCGGCGAGGAAGCGACCGGTGTGGCTGCCCGGGGTGGCGGCCACCTGCTCGGGGGTCCCCTGGGCGATGACGGTGCCGCCACCGGCGCCGCCCTCCGGGCCCATGTCGATGATCCAATCGGCGCTCTTGATCACGTCGAGGTTGTGCTCGATGACGATGACGGTGTTGCCCCGGTCGACGAGCCGCTGCAGCACGACGAGCAGCCGGCGCACGTCCTCGAAGTGCAGGCCGGTGGTCGGCTCGTCGAGCACGTACACGCTGCGCCCGGTGGAGCGCCGTTGCAGCTCGGTGGCGAGCTTGACCCGCTGAGCCTCGCCGCCGGAGAGGGTCGTGGCGCTCTGCCCGAGCCGCACGTAGCCGAGCCCGACGTCGACCAGGGTCTGCAGGTACCGGTGGATGCCCGCGATCGGCGCGAAGAACTCGGCCGCCTCGGCGATCGGCATGTCGAGCACCTGGGCGATGTTCCGACCCTTGTAGGTGACCGCGAGGGTGTCGCGGTTGTACCGGGCACCGTGGCAGACCTCGCAGTCGACATACACGTCGGGCAGGAAGTTCATCTCGATCTTGAGCGTGCCGTCGCCGCCGCAGGCCTCGCAGCGGCCGCCCTTCACGTTGAACGAGAAGCGGCCGGGCTGGTACCCGCGGGCCTGGGCCTCGGGGGTCTGCGCGAACAGCTGGCGGATGCGGTCGAACACGCCGGTGTACGTCGCCGGGTTCGATCGCGGCGTGCGCCCGATGGGGCTCTGGTCGACGTGGACGACCTTGTCGAGCCCGTCGATGCCGGTCACCCGGGTGTGCCGGCCCGGCAGCGTGCGGGCGTGGTTGAGCCGCTGGGCGAGGGCCCGGTAGAGGATGTCGTTGACGAGCGTGGACTTGCCCGATCCGCTCACCCCGGTGACGGCGGTGAACACACTGAGCGGGAAGGACACGTCGATGTTCCGCAGGTTGTTCTCACGGGCGCCGACGACGGTGATCCGGCGGCTCTTGACGGCCTTCCGGCGCTTCGCCGGCACGGGGATGGACCGGCGACCGGCGAGGTAGTCGCCGGTGATCGACGCGGGGTTGCGCTCGAGCTCGGCGACGGTGCCTGAGTGGACGACGAGGCCGCCCTCGACGCCGGCACCGGGGCCGATGTCGACGATCCAGTCGGCCGCCTCGATCGTCTCCTGGTCGTGCTCGACGACGAGCAGCGTGTTGCCGAGGTCGCGCAGCCGGCGCATCGTCTCGATCAGCCGCCGGTTGTCGCGCTGGTGCAGGCCGATGCTCGGCTCGTCGAGCACGTACAGCACGCCGGTGAGCCCCGAGCCGATCTGCGTGGCCAGGCGGATGCGCTGGGCCTCGCCACCGGAGAGCGTGCCGGCCGAGCGCTCCAGCGACAGGTAGTCGAGCCCCACCTCGAGCAGGAAGTCGAGCCGGGCACGCACCTCGCGCAGCACGGGGGCGGCGATCGCGGCCTGACGCTCGGGCAGCGCGAGGTCGCGGAAGAAGGCGGCCGCCTCGTCCAGCGGCATCCGCACGACGTCCCAGATGCTGCGCCCGCCGACCTTCACGGCGAGCACCTCGGGCTTGAGGCGGGCGCCGTGGCAGACCGCGCAGGGCACCTCGCGCAGGTACTGCGCCCAGCGGTCCCGCTGGGTGTCGGTCTCGGCCTCGACCCAGTGCCGGTGCACGTACGGCAGCACGCCCTCGAACCCGGAGGAGTACTTGATCTCACGGCCGAACCGGTTGCGGTAGCGCACCTTCACCTTGTAATCGCGGCCGTGCAGCACGAGCCGCTGCACCCGCTTCGGCAGCTCGCACCAGGGGGTGTCGAGCGAGAAGTCGTTGTCGCGGGCGAGGCCCTCGAGCACGTGGATGAAGAAGTGCGACAGCCCGCTGCCCTGCGTGCTCCACGGCAGGATGGCGCCCTCGGCGATCGACGCGTCGGGGTCGCCGATGACGAGATCCTCGTCGGCGGCCATCGCCGTGCCGAGCCCGGTGCAGGCCGGGCAGGCCCCGAACGGGGCGTTGAACGAGAACGTGCGCGGCTCGAGGTCGGCGATCTCGATCGCGTGCCCGTTCGGGCAGCTCAGCCGCTCGGAGAATGACCGGATGCGCTCGGGGTCGTCGGGGTCGCGGTCGACGAAGTCGATGACGACCACACCGTCGGCGACCCGCAGGGCCGTCTCGACCGAGTCGGTCAGCCGGGTGTCGATGCCCGGCCGGGCGACGAGTCGGTCGACGACGACCGAGATGTCGTGCTTGTACGACTTCTTGAGCGCGGGCGGCTCGGAGAGGGAGATCGTCTCGCCGTCCACCTGGGCGCGGGCGAACCCCTGCGCCTGCAGGTTCGCGAACAGGTCGACGAACTCGCCCTTGCGCTGCCGCACGACCGGAGCCAGCACCTGGAAGCGGGTGCGCTCGGGCAGCTGCAGCAGCGTGTCGACGATCTGCTGGACGGTCTGCCGCTCGATGGGCGCGTCGCACTCCGGGCAGTGCGGGGTGCCGGCGCGGCTGAACAGCAGCCGCAGGTAGTCGTAGATCTCGGTGATCGTGCCGACGGTGGAGCGCGGGTTGCGGTTGGTGGACTTCTGGTCGATCGAGACGGCTGGGCTCAGCCCCTCGATGAAGTCGACGTCGGGGCGGTCCACCTGGCCCAGGAACTGCCGGGCGTACGCCGAGAGGCTCTCGACGTAGCGGCGCTGCCCCTCGGCGAAGACCGTGTCGAACGCGAGCGACGACTTGCCCGATCCGGACAGCCCCGTGAACGCCACGAGGGCGTCGCGGGGGAAGCTCACGTCGATGTCGCGCAGGTTGTGCACGCGAGCACCGCGAACGGTGATCCGGTCGTCCGTGTCCGGCACCCGGTTGAACGCCGGGTCCACCTGCCGCGAGCCGATCTCCTCGAGCACGTTCTCGCTCATCGCATCCCTGCCTTCCGCGCGCTGCGCAGCTCGCTCTTGACGTCCTGCAGCTCGTCGCGCAGGCGCGCGGCCAGCTCGAACTGCAGCTCCTTCGCGGCGGCGAGCATC
Source organism: Pseudoclavibacter caeni (assembly GCF_008831125.1). Taxonomy (GTDB): domain Bacteria; phylum Actinomycetota; class Actinomycetes; order Actinomycetales; family Microbacteriaceae; genus Pseudoclavibacter_A; species Pseudoclavibacter_A caeni. The sequence goes on from NZ_WBKA01000002.1 coordinate 137,848, forward strand.
TGCGCGTCGAGCTCCTCCGCGAGCCGCTGCAGCTCCTCCACCCCGTGGGCCTCCCCGTGGCGGGGCGCGGGCCCGGCCAGCGGGACGTCCGCGTCCGCGCCGACCAGGTCGCGTCCCCCGGCGTGGCCGCGCCGGCCGCCGATCAGCTCGCGGGTGTCCTCGGCCTCGCGGACGATCTGGTCGGTGATGTCGGCGATCCGCTTGCGCAGCGGCTGCGGGTCGATGCCGTGCTCCTCGTTGTAGCGGATCTGGATATCGCGACGGCGGTTCGTCTCGTCGATCGCCCGGCGCATCGAGTCGGTGACCGTGTCGGCGTACATGTGCACCTCGCCGCTGACGTTGCGGGCGGCGCGGCCGATCGTCTGCACGAGCGACGTCGTCGACCGCAGGAAGCCCTCCTTGTCGGCGTCGAGGATCGCTACGAGGCTCACCTCGGGCAGGTCGAGGCCCTCGCGCAGCAGGTTGATGCCGACGAGCACGTCGAAGGTGCCGCGACGCAGCCCGGTGAGCAGCTCGACGCGACGCAGCGTGTCGACGTCCGAGTGCAGGTACTCGACGCGCACGCCGTTCTCGGCGAGGAACTCGGTGAGGTCCTCGGCCATCTTCTTCGTCAGCGTGGTGACGAGCACCCGCTCGTCGCGCTCGACGCGCAGGCGGATCTGCTCGAGCAGGTCGTCGATCTGCCCCTTCGAGGGCTTGACGGCCACGAGCGGGTCGACGAGCCCGGTGGGGCGGATGATCTGCTCGACGACGCCGTCGGCATGCTCGAGCTCGTAGGGGCCGGGGGTCGCGGACATGTAGATCGTCTGCCCCACCCGCTCCTCGAACTCGGCCCAGCGCAGCGGCCGGTTGTCCAGGGCGCTGGGCAGCCGGAACCCGTGCTCGACGAGCGTGCGCTTGCGGGAGGCGTCGCCCTCGTACATGCCGCCGATCTGCGGGACGGTCACGTGCGACTCGTCGATGATGGTCAGGAAGTCGTCCGGGAAGTAGTCGAGCAGGCAGTGCGGCGGCTCCCCCGGCGCGCGCCCGTCGATGTAGCGCGAGTAGTTCTCGATGCCGCTGCAGAAGCCGATCTGCTCGAGCATCTCGAGGTCGTAGGTGGTGCGCATCTTCAGCCGCTGCGCCTCCAGGAGCTTCCCCTGCCGCTGGAACTCGGCGAGACGGACGTCGAGGTCGTCGCGGATCTCCGCGACGGCGCGACGCATCGTCTCCTCGCTGGCGACATAGTGCGACGCCGGGAAGATCGCCACCGCGTCCTCGGTCTTCAGCACGTCGCCGGTGACCGGGTGCAGGGTCGCCAGCGACTCGATCTCGTCGCCGAACAGCTCGATGCGGATCGCGTACTCGTCATACATCGGGATGATCTCGACGGTGTCGCCGCGCACCCGGAACATGCCCCGGGTGAACTCCACGTCGTTGCGCTTGTACTGCATGGCGAGGAAGCGGTGCACGAGCTCGTCGCGCTCGATGCGGTCGCCGACGTGTATCGGGAGCATCGCGCGCAGGTACTCGTCCGGTGTGGCCAGGCCGTAGATGCACGAGACGGTGGAGACGACGACCACGTCGCGGCGGCTGAGCAGCGAGCGGGTCGCGGAATGCCTCAGACGCTCCACCTCGGCGTTGATCGAGGAGTCCTTCTCGATGAAGGTGTCCGTCTGCGGCACATACGCCTCGGGCTGGTAGTAGTCGTAATACGACACGAAGTACTCTACGGCGTTGTGCGGCAACAGCTCGCGCAGCTCGGTGGCCAGCTGCGCGGCCAGGGTCTTGTTGTGCGCGAGCACGAGGGTCGGCCGCTGCATCCGCTCGATGAGCCACGCGGCCGTGGCCGACTTGCCGGTGCCGGTCGCACCGCGCAGCACGACGTCCCGCTCGCCGTCGCGCAGCCGCCGCTCGAGCTGGTCGATCGCCCGGGGCTGGTCGCCGGACGGCTCGAACGGGCTCTCGACCTGGAACGGACGCACTTCACGCTGGGGCTGCACGTGATGATTGTAGCCGCAGCGGACGGCGCCACCCGAACAGATGTTCGAACGCGTGTCGTCAGTGCGCGGCGGACGCGTCCACGAGCAGCGACGCGCGCTCGGGATGCCGCTCGAACCAGCGTGCCGCGTACCAGCAGGACGGGCGCACGCGCAGATCGCCCTGCTGGGCGATGTGGTCGACGGTGTGCCGCATGGCCTCCGCCGCCCAGCCGCGCCCGCGCAGCGCCGGCGGGGTGAACACATGGGTCAGGGCGATGACCGGGCCGTTGACGCGGTAGTCGACGGCGCTCAGCAGCGCCCCCTCCTCGTCGCGGAGCACGAAACGCTCTGACTCGGTGTCCTGCCTGAAGACGGTGCCACTCATGCCGTCCATGGTAGCCCAGTGCGGTCCGGCGCTCACAGGAAGGCCGCCGCGATCTGGTGCCACACCTGCAGCGCGTGCCGCTCGGTGCCGGCCAGGTCTCCGGACGCGTCCACGACGTAGTCGGCGATCGCCTCGCGATCGGCGTCGCTCGCCTGAGCCGCCACGCGCTGCGCCGCCTCCACCGCGGTGTAGCCGCGCTCGGAGACGAGCCGACTGACCCGCTCCTCGGCCGGGGCGCTCACCGTGACCACGGCGTCGAACGGCTGCGGCAGATCCGCCTCGACGAGCAGCGGCACGTCATAGACGACGATCGACTCGTCGGGCGCGGCGGCGATGCGCTCGGCGACCCGGTCGCGGATGCGCGGATGCGTGATCGCGTTGAGCCGGGCCAGTGCCTCGGGGTCGCCGAACACGCGCTCGGCGAGCGCCTTGCGGTCGAGGGAGCCGTCGGGGCGGATCACCTCGTCGCCGAACGCCTCGCGGATCTCGGCGAGCGCGGGACGCCCCGGCTCGACGACCTCGCGCGCGACCTTGTCCGCATCGACGATGCGGGCGCCCTGACGGGCGAAGACTCTGGCGACGGTGGACTTGCCGGCGGCGATCCCTCCGGTGAGGGCGATGACGGTTGGCATGCACCCAGTCTACCGCCGGTCGAGGGACGCCCGGCCGGCGCCCCGGCCCCGCGTCGGGCGTCTGGAGACCAGGGGACCCCGCTGCGCCGGGGACCCGGAGACGGAGAACGCCCGGATCCCGTCGGGGTGACGGGATCCGGGCGTTCTCGGGACCGATGCGTTCGAGCGACCCGAGCCGCTCAGCGCGACGGGATCAGCGGTGCTCCAGCTGCTCCTTGAGCGCGGCGAGCGTCGCGTCGTCGGCCAGCGTGCCCTCGTGATCCGAGGAGCTGTACGAGGTGGCCTCGCTGATGCCGAAGCCGCCCTCGGCATCCTTGGCCTGCTGCTCGCGCACCTGCTGCTTGTGCCGCTCCCACAGGGCCTGGGCCTTGGCGTACTCCTGCTCCCACTTGTCGCGAGCCTCTTCGTAGCCGGGCTTCCACTCGTTGGTCTCGGGATCGAAGCCCTCGGGGTACTTGTAGTTGCCCTGCTCGTCGTACTCGGTGACCATGCCGTACAGCGCCGGGTCGAAGTCCGTCGAGTCGGGGTCGACGCCGTCGTTGGCCTGCTTGAGCGAGAGGGAGATGCGGCGACGGTCGAGGTCGATGTCGATGATCCGCACGAACACCTCCTGGCCCACCTGCACGACCTGCTCGGCGAGGTCGACGTGATGGTGCGACAGCTCCGAGATGTGCACGAGGCCCTCGATGCCGTCGGCGACGCGGACGAACGCGCCGAACGGGACGAGCTTGGTGACCTTGCCCGGGGTGATCTGCCCGATCGCGTGCGTGCGGGCGAACACCTGCCACGGATCCTCCTGCGTCGCCTTCAGAGACAGGGAGACGCGCTCGCGGTCACGCTCGACCGAGAGCACCTCGACGGTGACCTCCTGGCCGACCTTGACCACGTCGGACGCGTGCTCGATGTGCTTCCAGCTGAGCTCGGAGACGTGCACGAGGCCGTCCACACCACCCAGGTCGACGAACGCGCCGAAGTTGACGATCGACGAGACGATGCCCTTGCGGATCTGGCCCGGACGCAGCTGGGCGAGGAACTGGCTGCGGGTGGCCGACTGGGTCTCCTCCAGCAGCGCGCGACGCGAGAGCACCACGTTGTTGCGGTTCTTGTCGAGCTCCAGAATCTTCGCCTCGAGCTCGCGACCCAGGTAGGGGGCCAGGTCGCGCACGCGGCGCAGCTCGATGAGCGAGGCGGGGAGGAAGCCGCGCAGGCCGATGTCGACGATGAGGCCGCCCTTGACGACCTCGATGACGGTGCCCTTGACGACCCCGTCAGCCTCCTTGATCTTCTCCACGTCGCCCCAGGCGCGCTCGTACTGCGCGCGCTTCTTCGACAGGATCAGGCGGCCTTCCTTGTCCTCCTTCTGGAGCACCAGGGCCTCGACGGTATCGCCGACCTTGACGACCTCGTCCGGGTCGACGTCGTGCTTGATCGAGAGCTCGCGGGAGGGGATGACCCCCTCCGTCTTGTAACCGACGTCGAGGAGCACCTCGTCGCGATCGACCTTGACGACGGTGCCGGTGATGAGGTCACCGTCGTTGAAGAACTTCAGCGTTTTCTCGACCGCCGCCATGAAGTCCTCGGGCGAGCCGATGTCGTTCACGGCGATCTGCTCGGTGCCCGGGGTCACAGGGGCCTTCTGGTCGATTTCAGTTGACATTAAGCGGGTACTCCAGTGTGTGTGCTGCTCGGGTCGGGCGAGCGGGTCACCCCGCTCTGCTGCAAGCCGGCCGCGGGTCACGGTCGACTCTCCCGACGATGGATATCGTGCATGCGAAGCCTCCGACAAGGATGCTCCACTGGTACACTACCGGCCGCGACGCGCCCGGGCAAACGACCGGGCCGCGACACGCCGCGGATGACAGGATCCGCGGCGACCGGGATCCCGCCACGCCGGCCAGGCGAACCGCCCGGGCGTCCGGACCGGCGCGACGGGCCCACGACGCGTCCGAGGGCGATCGCACCCGCCCGGTCAGCGCCCGGCGAAGTGATCGAACCCCAGGTACTCGGTGGGTCGGCCGGAGAGCAGCACCCCGTGCTCCCCCCGTTCGACGACAGCCCCGAGCACCTCGAAGCCCTCCGGCGGGCGGGCGTCCGGCGCGAACACGGCGAGCAGGCCGTAGTCCTCGCCGCCGGCCATGACGAGCTCCCACGGGTCGATGTTCAGCGTGTGGCGGGCCCAGCCGAGGTCGGCGCAGCGGCCGGCCAGCGCTCCGGAGACCAGGTCCAGCGTGACCCCAGAGGAACGGGCGAGACGCGCCCCGTCCCGGGCCAGCCCATCGGAGACGTCGATGAGCGCGTGGACGCCCGCGACGGCGGCCGCAGCGCCGAGCGCGATCGGTGGCCGGGGGCGCAGCTGGGCGTCGATGGCCTCCCGGATCGTCCCGGTGCGCTCGAGCCCCCGCAGGTCGGGGTCGCCCGCGCGCTCCCCCAGCAGGATGCGCAGCCCGGCCGCCGCGAACCCGAGCCGCCCGGCATAGGCGACCACATCCCCGGGCTCGGCGCCTGCGCGGGTGACCGGGATCTCGACCTCGCCGGTGCTCGTCGCCGCGGAGATGACGAGCCGCGAGGCGGAGAGATCCCCACCCCAGACGGACACGCCGGGTGCCAGCGTCGCCACCGCGTCGCGCACCCCGCGTCCCCAGCCGACCAGGTCGGCGACCGTGCGGTCGCGGGGGATGCCGAGAGTCATCAGCAGTCCCGTCGGCCGCGCACCCATGGCGGCGATGTCGGAGAGGTTCACCGCGGCCGTCTTCCACCCGACGTCGTACGGGGTGAACTCGGGCAGCACGAAATCCTCGTGCTCGACGAGCAGGTCGGTGGAGGTGACCAGCCGGGAGCCGCGGGCGATCGTCGCGACGGCCGCGTCGTCGTCCGCGACCTCGGTCGGGTGCGCGCCGGTGGGATACGCCTGCCGCAGGATCGCGACGAGCTGCTCCTCGGCGAGCTCGTCGAGTCGGGTGCCGAGCGAGACCTTCATCAGTGGGCCGCCCTCGCCCAGGTGGGGCCGATGCCGATGTGCACGTCGAGCGGCACGTCGAGCGTGGCGGCGTGCCCCATCGCGTCGGTGACGAGGTCGCGCACCCGGTCGAGCTCGCCGGGGGCGACCTCGAGGATGAGCTCGTCGTGCACCTGCAGCAGCATCCGCGAGGCAAGCCCGGCGTCGCGCAGCCGACGGTCGACGGCGATCATGGCGATCTTGATGATGTCGGCGGCGCTGCCCTGGATCGGGGCGTTGAGCGCGGCCCGCTCGGCGTTGTCGCGCACGCGGCGATCCCGGGAATGCAGGTCGCCGAACGGCCGCCGCCGGCCGAAGATCGTCTCGGTGTAGCCGTCAGAACGGGCCTGCTCGACGACGTCGCGCAGGTAGTCGCGCACCCCGCCGAAGCGGCGGAAGTAGCCGGACATGAGGTCGCGGGCCTCCTCCCGGCTGATCCGCAGCTGGTTGGCCAGGCCGAACGCGCTCAACCCGTACACGAGCCCGTAGCTCATCGCCTTGACCTTGTTGCGCATCTCGGGGGTCACCTCGGCGGGTGTGACGCCGAACACCTTCGAACCGACGTACCGGTGCAGGTCCTCCCCCGAGTTGAACGCCTCGATGAGCCCCTCGTCACGCGAGACGTGGGCCATGATGCGCATCTCGATCTGCGAGTAGTCGGCGCTCAGCAGCGTCTCGTACCCCTCGCCGGCGACGAACACGTCGCGGATGCGCCGGCCCTCCTCGCTGCGCACGGGGATGTTCTGCAGGTTCGGGTCGGTGGAGCTCAGCCGACCGGTGGCGGTGCCGGTCTGCTGGTAGGTGGTGTGGATGCGCCCGTCGGCGGCGACGACCCGGCTGAGGCTGACGACCATCTGGGCGAGCTTCGTGGTGTCGCGGTGGGCGCCGAGCAGCTCGAGGAAGGGGTGCCCGGTGCGCTCGTACAGGGTGGCGAGCGCCTGCTGGTTCGTCGAGTAGCCGGTCTTCGTGCGACGCGTCTTCGGCATGCCGAGCTCGTCGAAGAGCACCTCCTGCAGCTGCTTGGGGCTGCCGAGGTTGAACTCGTGGCCGATCATCTTGTACGCCTCGGAGGCGATGTCCCGGGCGCGGTCGGCGAACGTGTCGCCGAGCTGCTCGAGCCGGTCGGCGTCGACGGCGATACCGGTCGTCTCCATCCGCCACAGCACCGGGGAGAGCGGCAGCTCGATCTCGCGCAGCACCCGACCGCCGCGGGTGGTGTCGAGCGAGCGCACGAGCGCGCGGCCGAGCACGAGAGTCTGCCAGGCGGCCAAGGCCGTCTCCGCGTCGACGCCGGTGGCCGGCGTCTCGCCCGCGTCGTCTGTCGTGCCCGGGCCGGCTGCTGCGACCGGGCCGGCGGACGTGTCGGCCGGCTCCGCCTCGGCGGGGGCCGGGAACAGCGCGTCGCCGTCGTCCTCGTGGCGGAACGTCCAGGTGAAGAACTGCTGCTCGCTGGCCCGCAGCGAGTGGTCGGAGCGGGCGGAGTCGAACAGGTACCAGGCGAGCTCGCTGTCGATGACGACATGCGCGACGAGGCCGAGCCCGGCGCGGTCGAGCAGGTGGAGCATCTCCTTCAGCCCGTGGACGGCCTTGGCCCGGTCCCCGCCGAGCCACACGCGCAGGCGGTCGAGCGCCGGGTCGCCGGCGACGGGCAGCGGGGCCGTCCACGCCGCCGTCTCGGTGGCCACCCCGATGGCGACCGGCGCGTCGTCGGCGATCTCAAACGCGACGCCGACGGTCTCGCGCTCGGGCAGGGCCTCGACCCGGTCGAGCAGGGCCGCGAGCGTCGCCGTCAGACGCGGTTCGGGCGGCTCGGCGGTGATGACAGGCACTGGCATGCCGCCGCTGACGGCGGACGCCGGCTCGGCCGCGGCGGTGCCGTCGGTCTCGAGCGCGGCCGCGGGCACGGCCCGGCCGCTCTGCCTGTGCAGCTGGGCGTCGAGCGCCTGCACGCGGGCCTTCATCGTGCGCAGCTGCAGCTCGCTGAACACCTGCTCGACGCGCTCGTGGTCGACCTCGCGCACGCGCAGGTCGTCGAGCCCGACCGGCAGGTCGAGGTCGCGGCGCAGACGGTTGAGCCGGCGGTTGCGCTCGACGTCGGCGATGTGGTCGCGCAGGCTCTGGCCGACCTTGCCGCCGATCTCGTCGGCGTGGGCGATGATCCCGGCGACGTCGCCGTACTTCGTCACCCACTTCGCGGCGGTCTTGGGGCCGACGCCGGGCACGCCGGGGAGGTTGTCGCTCGTCTCGCCGACGAGGGCGGCGATGTCGGGATAGTGCTCCGGCGCGACGCCGTACTTCTCGCGCACGGCCTCCGGTGTGAACCGGGAGAGCTTCGACACGCCCCGCACCGGGTACAGCAGGGTGACGTCGTCGTCGACGAGCTGGAACGCGTCGCGGTCGCCGCTGACGACGAGCACGCGCTCCCCCGCCTGCTCGGCGGCGAGACTCAGCGTGGCGAGGATGTCGTCGGCCTCGAAGTTTTCCTTGGTGACGACGGTGATGTTCATCGCCTCGAGCACCTGCTGGAGGTGCTCGACCTGGCCCTTGAACTCCTCTGGCGTCTCGCCGCGCGTGCCCTTGTACTCGGGGTACTCGTCAGTGCGGAACGAGTGCCGGGAGAGATCGAAGGCGACGGCGATGCGGGTGGGTCGCTCGCTGCCGAGCAGGCTGAGCAGCATCCCGAGGAACCCGTGGATGGCGTTCGTGTGCAGCCCGGACTCGAGCTGGAAGCTCTCGGGCGGCAGGGCGTAGAAGGCGCGGAACGCGAGCGAGTGCCCATCGATGACCATCAGTGTGTCTCGGGTGTCTGTCACGCCCACCACTGTACCCGGCGCCTCGGACGGGCCGACGGGGACGATCAGGCGGTGGGGCCGGCCGCGTCCTCGTGGTGATCGCCGCGGTGGCCGTGCTCCTTCCGGTCCTTCTTCGGCGGGGCGAGCTGGGCGATGACGGCCTGGGCGACGTCACGCATCGTCGCGCGGCGGTCCATGCTCGCCTTCTGGATCCAGCGGAACGCCTCGGGCTCGGTCATGCCCATGCGCTGGTTGAGCAGGCCCTTCGCCCGGTCGAGGAGCTTGCGGGTCTCGAACCGCTCGACGATGTCGCCGACCTCGGTCTCGAGCGCCTTGATCTGCGCGTGGCGGGAGAGGGCGATCTCGATGGCGGGGATGAGCTCGGCCGGGGTGAACGGTTTGACCACATAGGCCATGGCGCCGGCCTCGGTGGCCCGCTCGACCAGCTCCTTCTGGCTGAACGCGGTGAGCAGCACGACCGGGGCGATGCCCTCGTCGGTGACGTGCTGTGCGGCGGTGATGCCGTCCATCTCGGGCATCTTCACGTCGAACACGGCCAGATCGGGCTTCAGCTCGCGCACGAGCTCGAGGGCCTTCGCCCCGTCGCCGGCCTCGCCGACGACGTCGAAGCCGGCGTCGCGCAGGGTGTCGACGATGTCCATCCGGATGAGCGATTCGTCTTCGGCGACGACCACGCGCCGCGGGGTGCTGGGGGATACTGTCTGATCACTCACGCGAACAGCTTACGGTATGATCTCCCGGGGTCGGCGGATGTCGATCACCGCCGGCGATCCGGCCGGCCCGAGTGGCGGAATGGCAGACGCGGGGCACTCAAAATGCTCTGCCCGTGAGGGCGTGTGGGTTCGACTCCCATCTCGGGCACCACCCTCAGTGTCACTGCGACGGCGTCGCCGACACTCCCGGTGCCGGCGCGGAGGCCGTGGGCTCCGCCAGCGGGGCGCCAGTCGCCACACCCCCGGATGCGGTCTCGCCGCGGCGACGATCCCACCACGCGAGCACGGTCGCGCCGATGCCGGTGGCCTGGGCGACCAGGGCGACGAGCATGCCGACCCAGGGCACCAGCACCACCACGACGAGGATCGGTGTGCCGACCAGGGTCTGCAGTGCGGGGCCGCGGCGGCGCAGGATCAGCGCGCCTATGACGCGCGCCGCGACCGGCCAGGCGAGCAGGTGCAGGGCGATGCCGGCGACCAGCAGCGCGCCGGCGACCGGCAGGCCGATCACGGTGACCGCGCTCAGCACCAGGGCGATCGGCAGGCCGGCCATCACGAACGCGCCGATGCCGAGGCTCGCCCAGAGACGGCCGCGCAGGGTGTCGCCGATCGTGCGGATCGCCCGAGGGAGCAGGAGCACCGCGAGCATGGTGAGGGCGAGTCCGGCGGCGATCCAGTACAGGGCGCCGAGCGCCCAGCCGGCGATCCGCTCCCCCGCGGTGGGCTGCGGGGCGGGCTCGTCCGCGTCCACCTGAATGCGCGTCTCGCCGCCGATCTCGGCGGCGGAGCCGATGGCCGGCTGCTCGGAGACCTCGGCGACGAGATCGCGGCCGATGCGGCCGTCGACGGCGAGCGCACCCCCGCCGACGGTGACGTCGCGGTCGACCTGCCCGGCGACGGTGACCCGTTCGGCGGCCATGGTCGCATCCGTGCCGACCCGTCCGCCGGCGGCGATGGTGACGCTCTGGCCGGCAAGGGTGACGGCACGGTCGACCTGGCCGGTGACCGCGACGGTCTCGGCAGCCGCGCGCACGCTGCCGCGGACGGTGCCGCCGATCTCCACGATCTGCGCGGCGGCGATGACGTCGCCGTTCACGGTGCCGGTGACGCGCACGAGACGCCCGGCAGCGAAGACGTCGCCGTCGACGGTGCCGGTGACGGTGATCGTGTCACCAGCACGGAAGACGGTGGCCGGGGTATCGCCCACGGTGAGGTCGCCCTCGGCGGCGCGGGCGGTCGCGGGGGCGGCGAGGCACAGGAGCGCGGCGAGCAGGGCGGTGAGCAGCACGGCGGCCCGGCGGCGCGGCGGGCGGACGGCGCGGGATCGAGCGACAGGAGCCGATGCGATGGCGCGGGTCGCGGGGAGGACAGAGGTCGATGGGAGGGCTGGGGTGGTCTGGCGGGGCGGCGTTCTGTCGATCATGGGGCGAGCCTACCGGAGACCGGTGACAGCTGGGTGACGCGGTCGGCTGCCGCTGGGCCCGCTGCGGCGGACGCGGCCCGGCCCGACCTGTGGCGGGACGTGACACGGCGGACGCGGCCAGGCCAGCTCCCGGGCGACCCGGGCTGCCCCTCGGCTCGCCTCGCTTCCCGGTCGACCCGCCGATCATGATGATCGCCGCGCCGGCGAGGGCCACCGCGGCCCCGGTCCAGTCCCACGCGGTCGGCCGGAAGCCGTCGACGAGCATCCCCAGGCCAGCGAGCCGGCGATGAACACCCCGCCGTAGGCGGCGAGGACGATCACGCCGAGTCCCACCCACCACCAGGGACGCTGCTCGCGCACGGACTGTCACACCAGCCAGGACCCGCCGATCTCGGCGAGCGCGGCCAGGACGAACAGGATGACGATGCGCAGGGCGTGCATGGCGAGGATTGTCGCACGCCTCCGGCCGCTCAGTGCTCGCTCGCCTCGCCGTGGACGGCCTCGACCGTCCACCGCCAGGCGTGGGCCGGGACGACCGGGTCGGGCCCGGTCACCGCGACGCCCGTCTCGTCTGGTCCGTGCCCGGCGGGGGCCGCCGCGTCGGCCCGGTCGGACTCGCCCACGGCGGATGTGTCCGACTCGCCGACCTCGGCCGCATCGGCATCGCCACGCAGCAGCACGAACCCGCCGTTGACCAGGTGCAGCGGCTCGGCGAAGCCGATCGCCTCCAGCGTGCAGCGGATGAGCGTGCCGTGCGCGACGGCGATGCCCGCCGAGGACGCGAAGCCGGCATCGACCGGGCCGCGCGCGTCAGCCGCCGGGGCGAGGGCGTCGTCAGGGTTACCGCCCCAGACCGGGCCCGCAGGCGCGACCGGGCCGGCGACGAGCCAGTCGGCCAGCGTCGCCAGGCCGGCGAGCCCTCGGGCGCGCACGGCGTCGATCGGCTCGGCGCCCGGGATCGCGCCGCGGGCGATGAGCCAGTCGAGCACCATGCCCCGCCCGCGGCGCTCCTCGGGCACCTGCCAGCGGTCATACAGCTCGGGGAAGCTGAGTCCCTCCGCGGCGCCGTAGCGACGCTCCCGCAGCTGCGGCACGCGCAGGCCGACCCCGCGGCCGACGTGCGCGGCGATCCGCTCGGCGGTCTGCACCGCGCGACGCTGCGGCGAGCTGGCGACGACCGCCCAGTCGGCGGCGAGGCCGGCGAGGGACTCCCCCGCCGCGTCCGCCTGCCGGCGCCCGAGCGCGCACAGCCCGGCCTCGCTCTCGCCCTGGACGCGACCGGCGAGATTGAGCTCGGTCGCGCCGTGGCGAACGAGGGCGAGGGCCACGCCGGCGCGGCCCGGTGCGGGGCGGGATCCGTCTCGCGGCGCCCGGCGGACGGTCACGGGGATGCGGGGCGGGGGAGACGAGGGACGGGTCACCGCGGCGGCCTCAGAGCTTGCGGCCGGGGTTCAGGATGCCCCGGGGGTCGAACGCGGCCTTCACCGCGACCTGCAGGGCGCGCAGGCGGGGCGAGAACTCCTGGGCGATCGAGGCGTGCTTCATCGTGCCCACGCCATGCTCGCCGGTGACCGTGCCACCCAGCTCGATCGTGCGCTCGAGGATGAACGCGAACGCCTGACGGGCCCGCTCGAGGCTGGCCGGGTCGGCGCTGGTGTAGCCGATGATCGGGTGCAGGTTGCCGTCGCCGACGTGCCCCCCGGTGGCCACCGGGGCGCCGAAGGCGGTGGACGCGTGCTCGATGACCTTCAGCAGCTTGAGCAGGCGGCCCCGCGGCACGGCGATGTCCTCGGTGAGCACCTCCTCGTAGGCGGCGAGGAGCCCCGGGTGGAGGTTCCGGCGGATCTCGAGCAGCCGGTCGACCTCGGCCGAGGTGCGGGCCACGTCCACGCGCAGGGCGTCATGGGCGCGGAAGATCCGCTCGTACTCGGCCACGTCGTCCACCGCGGCGCCCAGGGTGTCGGACTCGACGATGAGCATCGCGGCGGCGTCCTCGGGCAGATCCGCCGAGGCGTCGTACGCGTTGATCGCCCGGATCGACGGCTGGTCGAGCATCTCGAGGGCGCTCGGCCGGTGCTGGGAGGCGCCGGCCTCCGCGGCGGCCGCGAGCGCGGCCTCGAGCGTCGGGAAGTAGGCGGCGGCACCGGCGGCCTCGCCGGGCAGGGGCTCGAGGGCTATGGTCGCTTGGGTGACGACGCCGAGGGTGCCCTCAGAGCCGACGATGAGCCGGGTGAGGTCGAGGCCGGCGACGCCCTTGATGGAGTCGTGGCCGGTGCGCACGACGCTGCCGTCGGCGAGCACGACGGTGAGGGTGCGCACATGGTCACCGGTGACGCCGTACTTGACGCAGCGCATGCCGCCGGCGTTGGTGGCGATGTTGCCGCCGATCGTGCTGATGTGCACCGAGCCGGGGTCGACCGGGTAGTAGAGGCCGTGCTCGCGGGCGGCGCGGCCGAGGTCGGCGTTGATCACGCCGGGCTGGACGGTGGCCAGCTGGTCGGCCTCGTCGATGTGGAGGATGCGGTTCATGCCGCTCATGTCGAGCAGGATGCAGCCGGGCATCGCGGCGGCGGCGCCGACGACGCCGGTGCGGGCGCCCTGCGGGACGACGGGGATGACGAGGTCGTCGGCGATGCGCAGGACCTCGGAGACCTCCTCGGTGCTGCCGGGGCGCACGAGCGCGGCGGCGAGGGCGTCGGCGTGGTCGACGCTCATGTCATGGCCGTGCTCGAGGAGCACGTCCGGATCGGTGATGACCCGCTCGGCGCCCACCGCCTCGACGAGTCGCTCGACGGCCTCCTGCTGGAGGGCCGTGCGCGTGGGGAGTGCGGTGTCGCCATTGACGTTGATGCTCATGTCGCAATGCTACCCCCGAGGTCGGACCGTGCCGGGCGGCGGAGCGCGTGTGCCCGGCCGCGGCGCGACGACCGGGATGCGGCGGGACGACCGGGACGCGGCGGGACACCGGGACGCGGCGGACCGGGCGTGCCGGGCCGCGCGGCCATGCCGGAGCGTCATCGCACACGACGAGGAGTGATCCTGTGCGATGCATGGAATATCCGGCGGACGGCATCCGTTGGGCCAGACGAATCCCCGTTCGCCGACACTCCGTGAGGAGCGCCTGTGTCCCTGTCCCTGGTCGCCCTGCTCGTCGCCACGCTCGCCGCGTGGCCAGCGGTGCGGAGGCTGGGGTCGCGCGGGTTCCTCGTGCCGGCGGCCGGATCGACGATCGCGTTCACCGGGCTGGCCGCCGCCGCCCCGCGGGTGCTCGCGGGCGACGTCCCCGTCATCGACCTGCCGTGGATCCCGCAGCTGGGCGTCTCGCTGGCCTTCCGACTCGACCCGCTGTCGTGGCTGGTGGCGCTCGTGGTCACCGGCGTGGGCGCAGCAGTGCTCGGCTACTGCGTGACGTACTTCGGCGACGACGAGCCGGCCCTACCGCGGTTCGCGACCCTGCTGACGGCGTTCGCGCTGGTGATGCTGCTGCTCGTGACCGCCGACGACATCGTGGTGATGTTCGTCATGTGGGAGGCCACCAGCGTCCTGTCGTACCTGCTGATCGGGCACACCGCCGACCGTCGGGAGTCGCGCGGCGCCGCACTGCAGGCGCTGCTGGTGACGACGCTGGGCGGGCTCGTGATGCTCGTCGGCGTGGTGATGCTCGTCGTCGACGCGGGCACGACGAGCCTGGCCGGGATCGTGGCCGCCGCGGCCCCGGGCACCGGCACCACAGTCGCCGTGCTGCTCGTGCTCGTCGGCGCGATCAGCAAGTCGGCGATCGTGCCGTTCCACTTCTGGCTGCCCTCGGCGATGGCGGCGCCCACGCCGGTGAGTGCGTACCTGCACTCGGCGGCGATGGTGAAGGCGGGCGTGTACCTGGTGCTGCGGCTGGCGCCCGGGTTCGCGACGACCCCCGGGTGGCACCAGACGCTGCTCACGCTGGGGTGCGCGACCCTGCTCGTCGGGGCGTGGCGGGCGCTGCGCCAGTTCGACCTGAAGCTGCTGCTCGCGTACGGCACGGTCAGCCAGCTGGGACTGCTCATGGTCGTCGCGTCGGTGGGCACCCGGGAGTCGACGCTCGCGGCCCTGACCCTGCTCGTCGCCCACGCCCTGTTCAAGTCGACGCTGTTCATGGTCGTCGGCGTGATCGACCACTCCTGCGGCACCCGCGACTGGCGGGCGCTGAGCGGGGTCGGCAGGCGTTCCCCGCTGCTGGCGACCGTCGGCGTGCTCGCGGCGGCGTCGATGGCGGGGCTGCCGCCGCTGCTGGGCTTCGTGGCCAAGGAGACGGCGCTGACGGCGATCATCGACGCGGCGGCGCCCGGCGGCGTGACCGGGGCCGTCGTGCTCGTCGCCGTGGCGGCGGGGTCAGCGCTGACCGTCGCGTACGCCGCCCGGTTCGTCTGGGGCGCGTTCGCGACCCGGTCGATCACGCACACGCCCCAGCACCGGCTCGTCGACTGCGAGCGCCCGCACGACCGGGGGCTCGCCGGGCTGACCGCACCCGTCGTGCTCGTCGCGGTGTCGCTGGGGCTGGCCCTGTGGCCGGCGCCGCTGGACGTCGCCGCGAGCGCCGCGGCGGCCGGGCTGCCCGATTCCGGGCATGACCTGCATCTGGCGCTGTGGCACGGGTTCACGCCGGCGCTGGGCGTGACCGCGCTCGTTCTCGCAGCGGGGCTCGCGCTGTTCGCCCTGCGCCGGCCGGTCGCCCGGCTGCAGGCGCGGCTGCCCGAGTGGGTGGATCTGGCCGACGGGTACACGGCGGCGCTGTCCTGGACGGACCGGGTGGCGGTGCGGGTGACGCTGCTCGCCCAGCGGGGCGGGCTGCCCGGGTACGTGGGGACGATCCTCGTCGTGTTCGCGGCGGGGCTCGGCGGGGTGCTCGCGGCCGGTGGGTGGACGCCTCCGGCGCTGGTGGGGGCCCGGTCGCTCGCGGAGGCGGGTGTAGTGGTGCTCGCGGCGGTCGCGGCGGTCGCGGCGGCCGCGGCGCGGCGACGGCTGCTGGCGGTGCTGCTGGCCGGGGTGACCGGGTACGGGATGGTCGCCCTGTTCGCCCTGGCGGGCGCCCCCGATCTCGCGCTCACCCAGCTGCTCGTCGAGACGGTGAGCCTGGTCGTGTTCGTGCTCGTGCTGCGTCGGCTGCCCCGCCACTTCGAGGCCGACGAGCCGCGGTCACGGCGGTGGCCCCGGGCGGTGATCGGTGTGGCCGTGGGCATGGTGATGGCGGGGCTCGCCCTCGCCGTGACGGGCGCCCGGCAGGCGACCCCGGTCTCGGTCGACCTGCCGGATCTGGCGTATCTGGAGGCGCACGGCCGCAACGTCGTCAACGTGCTGCTCGTGGACATCCGGGCGTGGGACACGCTCGGCGAGATCTCCGTGCTCGTGGCGGTGGCGACCGGGGTGGCGAGCCTGGTGTTCGTCACCGGGCGCGCGGGCCGCGTCCCCACCATCGGGGGCCGGCGGCGCGGGGCCGACCACCGGCGGGCGGCGGCGATCGAGCCGGTGACCGGGGCGATCCCGACGGTCGACCCGGAGACGGGTCGGCCGCTGACCCAGACGCGGATGCTGCGCACGATCGACGACGCCGACGCGGTCGACGACGACCGCACCCGGCGCAGCTGGCTGCTGGCGGGCCGCACCCTCGCGTCCACGCACCGGTCGCTGCTGGTCGAGGTGGTCGTACGGCTGACGTTCCTGCCGTTCATGCTCATCGCGGTGATGCTGCTGATCGCCGGGCACAACCAGCCCGGCGGCGGGTTCATCGCCGGGCTCGTGGCGGGGCTCGCACTCGTGCTGCGGTATCTGGCCGCGGGACGCTACGAGCTCGGCGAGGCGCTGCCGGTGCCGCCCGGCCTGCTGCTCGGCGGGGGGCTCGCCCTCGCGCTCGGCACGGGGGCCGTGTCGCTGCTGGTCGGCGAGCCGTTCCTGACGTCGCTGTGGTGGGAGGGGCACGTGCAACTGCTCGGCGAGATCGCCCTGGGCACGCCGACCCTGTTCGACATCGGCGTGTGCCTCGTGGTGGTCGGGCTCGTGCTCGACGTGCTGCGCTCGCTCGGGGCAGGTCTCGACGAGCAGGCCGTCGACGACCCGGAGCTCGTCGATGCCTGGACGGAGGGGGCCCGATGACCGTCTCACTCGCGCTGATCGTCCTGATGGCGGTGCTGTACGCCGCGGGTGCGTACCTGCTGCTCGCGCGCAGTCTCAGCCGCATCCTCATCGGGGTGCTGCTCGTCGGCAACGCGACGAACCTGCTGCTGCTCGTCGTCGCCGGCGACCCCGGCGACGCCCCGATCGTCACCGACGGGGTCGACACGGCCGGGATGACCGACCCACTCACGCAAGGGCTCACGCTCACCGCGATCGTGATCACGTTCGGGATGACCGCGCTGCTGCTGGCGCTCGTGCACCGCTCCTGGCGCATCGCCCGCCAGGAGCGCACCGACGAGCGGACGATGGTGCCCGGCTCCGACGCCCATGCGGACGACGAGGGCGCCCGGGTCGCCGCCGAGACCGCCGACGACGACCGGGCCCTGCACAAGGCGCTGGACGCCAGCGACGAGGACGAGGACAACGAGGACGGAGGCCGCCGATGATCGCCCGGCTGCTGCCCCTGATCGTGGTGCTGCCCCTCGCGGGCACGGCCGCGTCGCTGCTGATCGGCCGCCGTCCGCGCGCACAGATGGCGGTGACTCTCGGCGTGCTGCTCGGGGTGATCGGCCTCGGCGTGTGGACGATGGCCGCCGCGGACGCGCAGGGCGCGGTGTCGGTGGTGCTCGGCGGCTGGGAGGCGCCGTGGGGCGTGCAGCTCGCCGCCGACCGGCTGTCGGCGCTGCTCGTGGTGGTCGCCGCGGTCATGCTCGTCGGGGTGTTCGTGTACGCAGCCGGGCAGGGGCTCACCGACGGGGACGCGGAGACGCCGATCACGATCTTCCAGCCGACCTATCTGGTGCTCGCGGCGGGCTTGTTCGACGCGTTCCTCGCCGCGGACCTGTTCAACATGTTCGTCGGGTTCGAGATCATGCTCGCGGCCAGCTACGTGCTCATCACCCTGGGCGGCACGGGCCCCCGCATCCGGTCCGGGGTCATCTACATCGTCGTGTCGCTGGTGTCGTCGGTGTTCTTCCTGAGCGCCGTGGCCCTGCTGTACGGGGCGACGGGCACGGTGAGCATGGTGCAGCTGGCCGAGCGCATCCCCGACCTGCCGCAGCAGGTGCAGACGCTCGTGCACCTGGCGCTGCTGGTCGGCTTCGGGGTGAAGGCCGCCGTGTTCCCCCTGTCGTTCTGGCTGCCGGACTCCTACCCGACCGCGCCGGCGCCGGTGACCGCGGTGTTCGCCGGGCTGCTGACGAAGGTCGGCGTGTACGCGATCATCCGCACCGAGACACTGCTGTTCGCCCGCCACTCGGTCAACACCCCGCTGATGGTGCTCGCGGGGCTCACCCTGCTGGTCGGCATCCTCGGCGCGATCGCACAGGCGGACATCCGCCGGCTGCTGTCGTTCACCCTGGTCAGCCACATCGGCTACATGCTCTTCGGCATCGCGCTGGGCACCCCGGCCGCACTCGCCGCGACCGTGTACTACATCGTCCACCACATCACCGTGCAGACGACGCTGTTCCTGGTCGCCGGCCTCATCGAGCGGGTCGGCGGGTCGGCGTCGATCACCCGGCTGTCCGGGCTGCTGCGGGCGAGCCCGGCCGTGGCGACGCTGTATCTGATCCCGGCGCTGAACCTCGGGGGCATCCCGCCGTTCAGCGGGTTCCTCGGCAAGCTCGCGCTGATCATGGCGGCCGTCGCCCAGCCGTCGCCGCTGGTGTGGACGCTCGTGGCGGTGATGATCCTCACCTCGCTGCTGACCCTGTACCCGCTGGCCCGTGTGTGGAACCTCGTGTTCTGGCGCCCCTCGGCCGACCCCGCCTCCCCCAGCAGGCTCGCCCGCGCGCTGCAGGAGAACCCGATCGCCCCGCCCGTCGCCCGCGAACGCCGCCGGGTGTCGGGGTTGATGTGGGCGAGCACGACGGGCATGGTCGTGCTGACGGTAGCGCTGACGGTGCTCGCGGGCCCCCTGTTCGGGTATGCGGACCGGGCAGCGGCGGTGCTCGCGGACCCAGACGCGCTGGTGGCGTTGCTCGGGCCGATGGGAGGCGCATGATGGTGCGACGACTGCGGGACACGGCGCAGACCCTGGCGACCGTCGGGGTGCTGACAGTGCTGTGGTGTCTGCTGTGGGGGAAGGCCGACGCGTACACGGTGGTCGGTGGTCTCGCGGTGTCGGGGCTGCTGGTGTGGGCGTTCTACCTGCCGCCGCTGGCGCTGACCGGGCGGCTGCACCCGCTGTGGGCGGCGTGGGCGTTCCTGCGGCTGACCGGGGACATCGTGGTCGCGTCGCTGACGGTGGCGGCCCAGGCACTGTGGCCGTGGTGGCATCCGGTGGGCGCGGTGGTGCGGCTCGACCTGCACTCGGCCGACGAGCTGATCATCACGCTCACGACCGAGGCGATCTCGCTGGTGCCGGGGTCGCTGGTCGTGGAGATCGACCGCAACGACGGGGTGCTGTATCTGCACGTGCTCGGGGCCCGCACGAGCGCGGACGTCGCCCGGGCCCGCCGGCACGCGCTCGCTCAGGAGGCGCGGATCATCATGGCGCTCGGCTCCCCCGCCGAGCGGGCGCAGGCGCGGAGGTGGGTGTGATGCCGATGTGGCTGGTGGCAGTGCTCGTGGTCGTGTACACGACGGCAGGCGGGCTGAGTCTGCTGCGGATCATCCGTGGGCCGAGCGTGCTGGACCGGGTGGTCGCCTCCGACGTGCTCGTGGCGACGCTCATGTGCGCGCTCGGCACCGAGATGGCGGTCACCGGGCACGTCTGGGCGATGCCGATCCTGCTGGTGCTGGCGATGTTCGGGGTGGTCGGGGCGTTCGCGGTCGCCCGGTTCCTGGCCACCGCCCGCGACCCGCTGCGCGACGGGGACGGACCCGCCGGGCCGGACCCGGCCGTCCCCGCGGGGCCGGACGGCGAGAGGAGGCGGCCATGACGGACGCGGACCCGATCCGGCTCGTGATCGCCGGCGTGCTGCTGGGGATCGGGGCACTCATGTCGCTGTCGGCGGCGGTGGGGCTCATGCGGTTCCCGGATCTGCTGTCGCGGATGCACGCGGCGACGAAGCCGCAGGTGCTCGGCGTGCTGTGCGTCACCGCGGCGATCGCGGTGCTCGTGCCGCGTCCGGCGGTCATCGGCACGGCGATCGTGGTGATCACGCTGCAGATGCTCATGGCCCCGATCGCCGCGCACATGGTCGGACGCGCCCACTACCGCGGCGACGACCTGCGCCGGGACCTGCTCACGGTCGACGAGCTGGCCGATCGCGTCCGCGACGCCGACGCGGACGACGCCGGTGACGCAGTGCCGCCGGCCGCCCGGGCACGGACGACCCCGCGGGCCGGGGCCGCCGACTCGGGGTCAGCGGATGATCGTGGCGCGTGACTCGTCGACGGCGCCGCGCATGAGCTGCGCGGTCGTCCGCCGGTAGCCGGGGGCCGCCTGGCCGACCGCCTCGCCCACGGTGAGCACCCGCAGGTCGTTCGTCGACCCCGGGATGCCGGGCGGGGAGCCGGCCACGACGACGACCCGGTCGCCCGGCTGGGCGCGTCCGGAGTCGATGAGATACGTGTCGACGCTCAGCACGATCTCGTCGGTCGTCTGCAGGAACGGCACCCGCACCGACTCGATGCCCCAGATCGGGGTCATCGCGCGGCGGGTTGAGTCGTCATAGGTGAACGCGAGCATCGGCAACCCGTCGCGCAGCCGGCTCATCCGCCGGGCGGTGTTGCCACTCGCCGTGAACATGCATAGGTAGCGGGCGCCGACGTGGTGGGCGACCTCGACGGCGGCGCGGGTGATCGCCCCGGCCATCGTGTGCGGCTGGGTGCCGAGCGGTGGGATGCGGTCGAGGCCGTGATCCTCGGTCGAGGTGATGATGTCGCTCATCACCTGCACTGCGGCGACCGGGTGGGCTCCGACGGACGTCTCGCCGCTGAGCATGAGTGCGTCGCCCCCGTCGAGCACCGCGTTGGCGCAGTCGGAGGCCTCGGCGCGAGTGGGCCGCGACGCGGTGATCATCGACTCGAGCATCTGCGTGGCGACGATGACCGGCCGGGCGGAGCGGCGGCACCGCTCGATCGCGCTCTTCTGCACGACGGGCACCTGCTCCAGCGGCATCTCGACGCCGAGATCGCCGCGGGCGACCATGATCATGTCGAACGCCTTGATGATCGCGTCGAGCACCTCGACGGCCTGCGGCTTCTCGATCTTCGCGATGACCGGCAGACGGACGCCGTGCCCGGCCATGATCTCGCGCACCCGGGTGACGTCGTCGGGGCTGCGCACGAACGACAGGGCGATCAGGTCGGCGCCCTGCTCGATCGCCCAGTGCAGGTTCTCCTCGTCGGCCTGGCTGAGCGCGGGCACGTCGACGGCGACGCCGGGCAGGTTGATGCCCTTGTGGTCGCTGATGCGCCCGCCGACCACCACCTCGCAGCGCACGTCGGTGTCGTCGACGGCGAGGGCGCGCAGCACGATGTTGCCGTCGTCGACGAGCAGCCGGTCGCCGGCGCTCACGTTGCGGGGCAGTCCGTCGAACGTGGTGCCCACGCAGGTCGCATCCCCCGGGACGTCGCGGGTGGTGATCGTGAACTCGGCGCCGGTGACGAGCTGCTGCGGGCCGTCGACGAACGTGGCGACGCGGATCTTCGGCCCCTGCAGGTCGACGAGCACGCCGACGGGCTTGTGCAGCCGGGCGGCGACCTCGCGGACGGTCGCGATGGAGCGGGCATGCTGGGCGTGGTCGCCGTGGCTCATGTTGATCCGGGCGACGTCCATGCCCGCGCGGATCATCCCCTCGATGATCGCAGGGTCGTCCGTCGCCGGACCGAGCGTCGCGATGATCTTCGCCCTGCGTCGCATGTCGCTCCTCGCTCTCCCCGTGTGGCGCCCAGTCTATGGCGGCGGGGATGACGCGTGGGTGAACGCGGGGGCGCCGCGGGTGTCGGGGCGGGTCAGGATGGCAGCCCCTCCTCGGCTCGGCGGCTGACGTCCGGGCAGCACGCCTGCAGACCGGGCAGCGGCAGAGCTGGCCCGGGTAGGATGCGGGGCATGTCGTACTCCGTCCGCCGTGCCCATGATCCCGAGCTGCGCCGTCAGGCCCGCACCCTGCTGCAGCACGCCCTCGACACAGATGACGGGCTGTTCGCCGACGCGCCGGACGCCCGGTTCGCCGAGGCGGTCGCGGCGCTCGGCGGGCTGCCGCAGACCGTGCTCGTCGCCGTGGCGCATGGGACGGCGGGTGCGGATGCCACCGCCTCCGCTCCCTCCCCATTCGTGATCGGCGCGGCGGTGGTCGGCTCGGATCTCGACGTGGGCCGGGCCATCGCCACCGGCATCGACGACCGCACCGCCGCGGCGTTCCTGCAGCAGTGGGCGGTGGTCTCGCACCTGGCCGTCGCCGCATCCCATCGCGGTCAGGGCGTCGGGCGCGCCCTGGTGGACGCCACGGAGGCGATCGCGGCGGTCGCCCCGACCCGGGCCGGGATGCACGCGTTCGCGCTGGACGCCGAGCACCCCTCGGCGCCGTTTTTCGCCGCCTGCGGCTGGAGGGTCGAGGACGCCGACCGGGTAACCCTGCCGATGCTGCCACCCGGGGCGAGCCGACCGCTGCCCGTGCCGCTGTCACGACCCGAGGGCGCCCGGCCCGGACGGTTCGTCACGCACAGCCTCAGTGCCCGGCGGCGCTGAGGGGCCCCGGCCCGGACGCCGTCAGCGCACGACGAGAGACGCCCGTCCGTGAGCGACGGTCCACGCGGACGCCGAGCCGGTCAGGCGGTCGCCGCCGCGCGTCCTGCCACTGCCCCGGATCACGCCGCCCGGGCCCCGCGGCGCAGCAGCACGGCGGCGCCGACCAGCCCGGCGGCCCCGGCGGCGGTCCACACGGTGTGGTAGCCGGACAGCGACCCGTCCGTGCCGACCTGCCCGACCGAGAGCGCGAGCGCGAACACGACACTGCCGACGAGCGAGCCGATCGTCTTGCACATGCCGCTGGCGCCGGTGGCCATCCCCGTGCGGTCGGCGGGCACGCGGGACGCGGCGAGCGCCGGCAGGCCGGGCACGACGAGCCCCTCCCCCAGCCCGGCGACGACGAGGCCGGCGATCGCGACAGGGTCGGACGGCACGAGCAGTGCGAGGAATCCGACGCCCACGGCGACCAGCCCCACCGCCATCGCCCGGGTTCCCCGCCCACGCCGGCTGGCCGCCGCGGCACCGAGCGAGCCAAGGACGTCCGCGGCGCCCATCGCGGTGAGCACGAGCCCCGTCGCCCCGGCGTCGAGGCCCAGACCGTACCCGTGAACGGCGGGATCGGTGCGGGCGTACGTGGAGATCGCGGTGCGCGTCGCGAGCGCGGCCAGACCGAACAGCGCCGAGACCGCGAGCACCGGCAGCAGCGCGCGCTCGACCCCGCGCAGGTCGACGATCGGCCGGACGCCGGCCCGCTCGACGCGCACGAGCGCCCCACCGGTCATGACTGCCACGAGAGCGCCGGCGAGCATCAGCCAGGCGCCGGCGGGCTGGCCGGCCTGCCGCCACATCCGGAAGCCGACCGGGATGACGCCGACGCCGAGCAGGGATGCGGTCAGCAGCAGCGCGCCGGGGACGTCCACGCGTGCGCGATGCACGGGCAGCGCCGGTAGCGCCCAGGTGGCGACGGCACCGATCGTCAGCAGCACGGCAGGCCCGACGAGCAGCCGGGTGACGTCGCCGCCCCAGCGGTCGGCGAGTGCGCCGGAGACCGCTCCGGAGGCCATCAGACCGAGCTGGAGCATCGCGACGATAAGGCCGGCATCGCGCCCCGTCCGGGCGGCCGAGGCAGTGCGGGCGGCCGAGCCTGCGACACGGATTCGGCATTGAGCCACGGACTCAGCGGCATCGCCTCCGTTCGCGCTGAGCCGGGATGCGGATGCTGAATCGGTGAAACGCCCGACACCGGTGCCCTGCACCACGGCTGCGGTCGTTGCACCGGCGGCGTGGCCCAGCGCGAGAAGTGCGACGCCCAGCGGCAGCCAGCTGGCGAACACGCCCATCACCGCCCACGCACCGACGAACACGACCGGCCCGCCGAGCGGCAGCAGCCACGCGCACGCAGCGACGATCACGGTGGTGACCCGCAGCATCCGCCGGTGCCCGACGGCGTCGCCGAGCCGGGCGAGCACGGGCACGGCCGCCAGCGACACGAGGCTGCGGGCGGTGCCGAGCCAGTTGACCTCAGCATCGGTGACGCCCAGATGTCTAGCGAGGTCGGTGTACAGCGGGGTGAACCATCCCTGCAGCACGCCGGAGGCGAGCTCGAGGATGGCGAGGACGATGAGCAGACGGCGCATGGCGACACTCCCTGAGCGCTCCACCCGGAGGTCAGGGGTGCGGCGAGGGCCGTGTCGGGCACGCCGTGCTGATCCTCCGGTGCGCCCAGGCGTGCGACGCGAGTCACTCGGGCATCCGCTCCCCGAGGGTTCCCCCTCTGCGCCAGTCACGGATACACGATCAGGATAGGCACACGGCCCAGCCCGAGGCAAGCACTTCCATGACGGCGTGTCATTGTGATGGGAGCAGGCCAGCACGGCCGAGCGGATGCGGGGCGGCCGAGCGGCGGCACAGCCACGGGACGCGGATCCAGCGAGGTGACGCCGATGCAGCGGCATCGGCGGGGTTGGTGCTGAATCGAGGTGCGGACGCTGAAACCGCGTCCGCGAGGAGGGCGCCCGACGTCCGGACGCCGCCGGCGACGGGCCGCCCCGCCGTCAGCGCAGCGAGAGCGCCCGCGTGTTCGCGGCGACCGGCGCCGGCAGGACGGTGTCGCCCTCGAGGAAGCGGTCGACCTGGGCTGCGGCCGCACGGCCCTCGGCGATCGCCCAGACGATGAGCGACTGGCCGCGGCCGGCGTCGCCGGCGACGAACATGCCCTCCTCATCGGTGGAGTAGTCGGGCCGTCGAGCGATCGTGCCGCGGCCGGTCACCCGCAGGCCGAGCTGCTCGTCCACGCCACCGAGCTCCGGGCCGACGAAGCCCATCGCGACGAGCACGAGATCGGCGGGGATGTCGTGGCTGGTGCCGTGTCGAGGGCCGCGCGTGCCATCGGGCAGGTATTCGGTCTCGGCCAGCCGCAGCGTGCGGACGTGGCCGTCCTCGCCGATGAGTTCCTCCGTGAACGCGAGGAACTCCCGGTCGAGACCGTGGGCCTCGCCCTCCTCGTGCGAGGTGGAGACCTCGAACAGCCTCGGCATCGTCGGCCAGGGCTCGTGCTCCGAGCGGGTGATGCCGGGACGACGGCCGATGGCGAGGTTCGTCACCGACCGTGCACCCTGGCGGATGGCGGTGCCGATGCAATCAGAGCCGGTGTCGCCGCCGCCGATGACCACGACGTCCAGCCCCTTCGCGTCGATCGGGTCGGCGACCTCGTCGCCGGCGACGGCGCGGTTGGCGCGGGTGAGATAGTCCATCGCGAAGTGCACGCCGTCGAGATCGGCGCCGGGCACGGCCAGCGGGCGCGGGGTCGTCGACCCAGTCGCGATGACGATCGCGTCGAACCGGTCGCGCAGCTGCGGCCAGGTGACGTCGCGGCCGACGTCGACCCCTGCGCGGAATCGGGTGCCCTCGGCCATCATCTGGTTGAGCCGCTGGTCGAGCACGCGCTTCTCGAGCTTGAAGTCGGGAATGCCGTAGCGCAGCAGGCCGCCGATGCGGTCGTCGCGCTCGTAGACGACGACGGTGTGCCCGGCGCGGGTCAGCTGCTGGGCGGCGGCGAGCCCGGCGGGCCCGGAGCCGACGACGGCGACAGACTTGCCGCTCAGTCGCTCCGGCGGATGGGGCTCGACCCAGCCGCGATCGTACGCCTGGTTGATGATCGACACCTCGATCTGCTTGATCGTCACGGCCGGCTGGTTGATGCCGAGCACGCACGCCGACTCGCACGGCGCCGGGCACAGCCGCCCGGTGAACTCCGGGAAGTTGTTCGTCGCGTGCAGGCGCTCGATGGCGTCCTTGGGCAGCTGCCGCCAGGTCAGGTCGTTCCATTCAGGGATGAGGTTGCCCAGCGGGCAGCCGCTGTGACAGAACGGCACGCCGCAGTCCATGCAGCGCGAGGACTGCTCCTGCAGCTGCAGCGGATCCTGCCGCTCGTAGACCTCGCGCCAGTCCTGGATGCGCACGTCGACGGGGCGGCGGCTCGCGGTGGCCCGACTGCGGATGGTGAGAAAGCCGTGCGGATCAGCCATGAGTGACCTCCAGGATCGTGTTCCACACCTCGGCGCCGTCGGGGTCGAGCCCCTGGGCCTCGGCATCGGCGCGGGCGCGCAGCACCCGCTCGTAGTTCGCCGGCAGCAGCTTCGTGAAGCGCACGGCGGTGTGCGCGAAGTCGTCGAGCAGGGCTGCGGCGACCGGCGAGTCGGTCTCCACCCGGTGTCGTTCGAGCAGCTCGCGGACGATCTCGCGGTCGTCGTCGTCGAGCGGCAGCAGGCGCAGCTCGCCGCCGGAGAAGGCCTCCGTGTTGACCCGGCCGCGGTCGAGATCGAGCACGTAGGCGGTCCCCCCGGACATGCCGGCGCCGATGTTGCGGCCGGTGGGGCCGATGATCACGGCGGTGCCGCCGGTCATGTACTCCAGGGCGTGGTCGCCGACGCCCTCGACGACGGCACGGGCGCCGGAGTTGCGCACGAGGAACCGCTCGCCGACCTGACCGCGCACGAGCAGCTCGCCACCGGTGGCGCCATAGCCGATGACGTTGCCGGCGATGACGTTGTCCTCGGCGACGAACGTCGACCCGACCGGAGGACGCAGCACGATGCGCCCGCCGGAGAGGCCCTTGCCGACGTAGTCGTTGCTGTCACCCTCGAGGCGGAGAGTGATGCCACGGGGCATGAACGCGCCGAGCGACTGGCCGGCCGAGCCGTGCAGGGTGATGTCGATGGTGCCGTCGGGCAGCCCGTCGGCGCCGTGGACGGTGGTGACCCGCCAGCCGAGCATCGTGCCGACCGCCCGCTCGGTGTTGCGGATCGGCAGGTCGATGTGGGTGGGCTCGCCCTGCTCGATCGCCTCGCGGGCCAGCTCGATCAGCTGGTTGTCGAAGTGCTTCTCGAGCTCGTGGTCCTGGTCGACCAGGTGGCGACGCGGTGCGTCGTCAGGCAGGTCAGGGCCGTGCAGGATCGGCGTGAGATCGAGGCTCGCGGCCTTCATCTCCGGGTCCACCGGCGCGATGTCGAGCAGGTCTGTGCGACCGATGAGCTCGTCCATCGTGCGCACACCGAGCTCGGCCATGTATTCGCGCACCTGCTGAGCGATGAACTCGAAGAAGGTGACCACGTCGTCCGCGCGCCCGGCGAACCGCTCGCGCAGCTCGGGGTTCTGGGTGGCGACGCCGACCGGGCAGGTGTCCTTGTTGCACACGCGCATCATCACACAGCCCTCGACAACGAGGGCGGCGGTGGCGAAGCCGAACTCCTCGGCGCCGAGCAGCGCGGCGATGATCACGTCGCGGCCGGTCTTCAGCTGCCCGTCGGCCTGGACGACCACGCGGTCGCGCAGCCCGTTGAGCCGCAGGGTCTGCTGCGCCTCGGCCAGGCCGATCTCCCACGGGGTGCCGGCATGCTTGACCGAGTTCATCGGCGCCGCACCCGTGCCGCCGTCATGCCCGGAGACCAGGATGACGTCGGCCTTCGCCTTCGCCACACCCGCGGCGACCGCGCCGATGCCGTTCTCGCTGACGAGCTTGACGTGGATGCGGGCATTCGGGTTCGCGCGCTTCAGATCGTAGATCAGCTGTTTGAGATCCTCGATCGAGTAGATGTCATGGTGCGGCGGCGGAGAGATCAGGCCGACGCCGGGCGTGGAGTGACGGGTCCGTGCGATCCACGGGTACATCTTCTCGCCGGGCAGCTGGCCGCCCTCGCCGGGCTTGGCCCCCTGGGCGAGCTTGACCTGCAGGTCGGTGGCGTGGGTGAGGTACATGCTCGTCACGCCGAACCGACCGGAGGCGACCTGCTTGATCGCGCTGCACCGCTCGGGGTCGAGCAGGCGGTCGAGATCCTCGCCGCCCTCACCGGTGTTCGACTTGCCGCCGATGCGGTTCATCGCGATCGCGAGCGTCTCGTGCGCCTCGCGGGAGATGGACCCGTAGCTCATCGCGCCGGTGGAGAACCGCCGGAACAGCGACTCGGCCGACTCGACCTCGTCGATGGGGATACTGCGGTTCACCTCGGTGCGCAGGCGCAGCATGCCGCGGATCGTCTTCAGCTGCCGCGACTGGTCGTCGACGAGATCCGTGTACTCCTTGAACAGGTCATAGCGGCGCCGGCGGGTCGCCTGCTGCAATCGTGAGATCGTGTCCGGGTTGAACAGGTGGGCCGAGCCGTCGCGGCGCCACTTGTACTCGCCGCCGACGGGCAGCTGCTGGTGGCCGGTCGCGGCCGGCTCGAGCGGGTAGCCCAGGGCGTGCCGGCGGGCGTTCTCGCGCTCGATCGCGACCAGGTCGATGCCGCCGAGCTTCGAGACGGTGCCGGTGAAGAACTCGTCGATGACCTCTTTGGACAGGCCGACGGCCTCGAAGGTCTGCGCGCCGACGTAGGAGGCGACGGTGGAGATGCCCATCTTCGACATGATCTTCAGCACGCCCTTGCCGAGGGCGGTGATGAGGTTGCGCACCGCGGTCTCGGCTGAGACCCCCCGGATCCGCCCGGCCCGGACAAGCTGCTCGGCGCTCTCCATCGCCAGGTACGGGTTGACGGCGCTGGCGCCGTAGCCGAGCAGCGTGGCCACGTGATGCACCTCGCGCACGTCGCCGGCCTCGGCGATGAGCCCGACGCGGCGGCGGCACTCCTGGCGGACGAGGAAGTGGTTGACGGCGCCGACGGCGAGCAGCGACGGGATCGGCGCCTGCTCGGCGTTCGAGTCGCGGTCGCTGAGGACGATGAACTCGACCCCGTCGCGCACGGCCGCGAGCGCCTCGTCGCACAGCTCGTCGAGGCGACGCCGCAGCCCTGCGGGGCCGTCGTGCACCGGGTAGGTCGACCGCAGCGTCCTGGTGCCGGTGAAGCCGGTGCGCCGGCCGAGGTGCTGGATCTTGGCCAGCTGGTCGTTGGTGATCACCGGGAAATCGATGACGATCTGTCGGCCGTCTCCAGGCTCCAGAGAGAGGAGGTTCTGCTCGGGGCCGATGCCGACCGACAGGGCGGTGACCATCTGCTCGCGGATCGAGTCGAGCGGCGGGTTGGTCACCTGCGCGAACGCCTGCGAGAAGTAGTCGAACAGCAGGCGGGGCCGGTCGCTCAGCGCGGCGATCGGGGTGTCGGTGCCCATCGCGGTCAGCGGCTCGTGGCCGGTCGTCGCCATCGGGGCGATCTGCAGTTTGAGGTCTTCCTCGGTGTATCCGAAGGTGCGCTGGCGACGCAGCACGGAGGCCGGGGTGTGCAGGATGTGCTCGCGCTCTGGCAGGTCGTTGAGGTTGATCTGCACGTCCTCAAGCCAGTCGTGCCAGGGCTTCTGCTCGGCGAGCGTGCGCTTGATCTCCTCGTCGGGGACGATGCGGCCCTGCGCGGTGTCGACCAGGAACATCCGCCCGGGGCGCAGGCGGCCGCGGCGCAGCACGTTCTCCGGGGCGACGTCGATGACGCCGGTCTCGCTGCCGACGACGACGAGGCCGTCACGGGTGACGACGTAGCGTCCGGGGCGCAGGCCGTTGCGGTCGAGTGTCGCGCCGACGACGGTGCCGTCGGTGAACGCGATCGCGGCCGGGCCGTCCCAGGGCTCGATGATCGTGGCGTGGTAGGCGTAGAACGCCTTGAGCTCCGGGTCCATCTCGTCGTTGTGCTCCCACGCCTCGGGCACCATCATGAGCATCGCGTGAGGCAGGGAGCGGCCGCCGAGGTGGAGCAGCTCGAGGGTCTCGTCGAACGAGGCGGAGTCGCTGGCCCCGGAGGAGACGAGCGGGGTGAGGTCGCTCAGGTCGCCGAGCAGCGGACTGGCGATGTCGGACTGCCGGGCGCGCATCGAGTTGCGGTTGCCCTGGACGGTGTTGATCTCGCCGTTGTGGGCGATCATGCGGAACGGCTGTGCCAGCGGCCACGACGGGAACGTGTTAGTGGAGTACCGGGAGTGCACGAGGGCGATCTCGGTCTCGAGACGCTCGTCGGAGAGGTCGGGGAAGAACGGCTCGAGCTGCAGGGTGGTGACCATGCCTTTGTAGACGATGGTGCGGCAGCTCAGCGAGGGGATGAACACGTCGGTGGTCTTGCTCGCCCGACGGCGCAGCCGGTAGATGACCCGGTCGAGCGCGACGCCCGAGAGCGACGGCCCGTCGATGCCGAGCTTCGTGACGAACAGCTGCTCGAACGCGGGCATGGTGGAGCGCGCCTGCTCGCCGATCACGTCGGGGCGGGTCGGCACGACGCGCCAGCCGAGCACGGTGAGCCCCTCCTCGCGGGCGATGAGCTCGATGGTGCGCTTCGCGCGCTCCCGGGCCACGTCATCGACGGGCAGGTAGATCATGCCGGCGGCGTACTGGCCGGCGGCGGGCAGCGGGAAGTCGCACACGGCGTGGAAGAAGCGATCCGGGATCTGCAGCAGGATGCCGGCGCCGTCGCCGGTGCCCGCGTCGGAGCCGACGGCGCCGCGGTGCTCGAGGTGTCGCAGGGCGTCGAGGGCGTGTTCGACGATGTCGTGACCGGCGGTGCCGCGGAGGGTGGCGACCATGGCGAGGCCGCAGGCGTCGTGCTCGGTCTGGGCGTTGTACAGGCCCTGGTTCGCCGGATGGACGCCGAAGCGGGTGAACTCCGACTCGGAATCCGAGTCGGGGGTGCGAGTGCGCTGCATGTGGACTCCTTCGTGCGCACGGAACGGCGGGCGGAGGAGTCGGCGCACGGGGTTCACGCCGCGAGCCTCGACTGTCGGCGAGGACAGGTCTCGTGGACCCGCTCGCGACGCCGTCGGCCTGGACTGGTGGCGACGACGCCCGTCATTCACGGTCTGGGAGAACAGACGCTACCCAATCTGTGTTTCCGGATGTTTCCCGGGATGTTTCGGGAATGTTACACGGGGCTGTGCGGGAGCGGGAGCGGGTCATGAGGTGTGTGGTTGGGCGCCAGGTGCGGGACAGGCCCGGGTGCGGGTCGGAAACGGCTGGACCGCGGAAGGGCACGACCACGAACGCGCCAGGCTCCTACCGGGCAGCCACCTGCGTGCCAGAGGGTGGTGCGGAAGCGGTCGAGTCAGATCGCAGTGGCGCAGCCGTGGTCGGACGTGGTGCGTGCGGCACGGCCCCTCCGCTGATCGGCTGCGGGACTCCCCTGCTCCGCTGGTCGACGGCGGCCCCGTCGGATCGGCGAAGACCCTGCTGCCGAATCAGTCGCGGGCCGAGTCTGTGGGCGCTGACGTGCTGCGCTCTCCCGACGCGGTGGCGGCAGAGGCATCCGATGCGGTGGTCGCGGTGCCTTCTCCCTCGGCGAGGGCGACGTCGGCCGCGTCCTCGAACAGCTGCTCGCCGGCGTCAGGCTCGCCCTCCGCCGCGGCGATCGCCGCCAGATGTCTCGGCAGGTAGGGGCTCGGCTCGAGGCCCGGATGGCGGCGCGCCTGCACGACCATGAGGATCAGACCGATGATGACGACGAGGATGGCGGCCCACTGGTTGACGCGCACGCCCAGGTACACCTCGGAGGGATCGAGGCGGATGCCCTCGATGAAGAAGCGGCCCACGCCGTACCAGATCAGGTACAGGCCGAAGGTGCGCCCCCACTGCAGCAGGAAGCGGCGCCCGGCCCACAGCAGCACGAACACGCCGAGGAGATCCCACAGCGACTCGTACAGGAAAGCCGGATGGAAGAGCGTGCCGGAGGGCAGCCCGATCGGGAACGCCGCGTTCGAGCTCGGGATCTCGATGCCCCAGGGCAGGTCAGTCGGCGTACCGAACAGCTCGTTGTTGAAGTAGTTGCCCCAGCGGCCGAGCGCCTGGGCCAGCAGCACGCCTGGTGCGGCCGCGTCGAGCAGTGCGGTGAACCGCAGCCCGGCCAGTCGGCAGCCGATCCACGCGCCGAACGCACCGAGGACGAGCGCGCCGAAGATCGCGAGCCCGCCCTCCCAGACGTACAGGAAGCGGAACGGGTCGCCCGAACCGGTGAAGTAGTCGCCCGGGTGGGTGAACACGTGATAGAGACGCCCGCCGATGATGCCGAGAGGCACCGCCCACAGGGCGATGTCGAGGATCACCCAGCCGTCGGCGCCCCGCCGCTTCAGCCGCACCCCGGCGATGAGGCTGGCGAGCACGATGCCGATGGCGATGATGATGCCGTAGTAGTGGATCGTGAGCGAGCCGATGCTGAAGGAGCCGGTGCCGGGGGTGGGGAAGCTGGCGAGAGTCACGAGTCGTATCCTAGTCGTTCGCGCTCTGGGTCAGCCCTGTGTCTTGCCGGTGGCGAGGCGGGCGGCCAGTTCGGCCACCGCATCCGCACCGCCGTCGGCGAGCGCGCGCACGAACGCCGAGCCGACGATCGCCCCGTCGGCGTAACCGAGCACGTCACGCACCTGGTCGGGCCGGGAGATGCCGAGCCCGACGGCCAGCGGCCGGTCGGTGACCGCGCGCAGCCGGGCGGTGAGGCGCCCAGCGCGGGCGTCGACCTCGCTGCGGGCGCCGGTGACGCCCATCGTCGACACGACGTACACGAACCCTCGGGAGACCGCGCTGATGCGCTCGAGCCGCTCGTCCGAGGACGTCGGGGCGGCCAGGAAGACCCGGTCGAGCCCGTGGGCCTCGGCGGCGGCGATCCAGGCCTCCCCCTCGTCGGGGATGAGGTCGGGGGTGATGAGCCCGGACCCGCCCGCCTGGGCGAGGTCGCGGGCGTACGCGTCCACCCCGTGCTGGAGCACGAGGTTCCAGTACGACATGACGAGCACGGGCACGTCGACCCGCGAACGGATCGCCTCGATCGCGCGGAACACGTCGGCGACGCGGAACCCGCCGTCGATCGCGGCGGTCGTGGCCCGCTGGATGACCGGGCCGTCCATCACGGGATCAGAATAGGGCACGCCCAGCTCGATCACGTCGACGCCGTGCTCGGCCATGGCGACCACGGCGTCCACGCTGCCGGACAGGTCGGGGAACCCGACCGGCAGGTACCCGATGAGCGAGCCGTGCTCGCCGGCCACCTGTGCGGGGCCGGCCCCGGCCGCGCGCTCGCGCAACAGCGGCTCGACGCTCCTGGTCTGCACCGTCTCCGCCATCACCGGGCCTCCTCTCGCTCATCGGCAGACGCCCCGGATGCAGCGCCATCCGCCTTCACGGCGCCATCCGCACCGTCAGCCCGCACGCCGGCGGCAGCCTTCGCGCTCGCCCCGCCCGGCAGGTCGTCAGGGTCGGTCAGGTAGCCGAACCAGCGGGCCGCCGTCTCCATGTCTTTGTCACCGCGACCGGAGATGTTCACGAGCAGCACCGCATCGGGGCCGAGCCGGCGGGCCTCGCGGATCGCGCCCGCGACCGCGTGGGCCGACTCGATGGCGGGGATGATGCCCTCGGTGCGCGACAGCTCGCGGAACGCGTCCATCGCGTCTGTGTCGCTGACCGCCTCGTAGCGTGCGCGGCCGGTGTCGGCCAGCCACGAGTGCTCTGGGCCGACGCCCGGGTAGTCGAGCCCGGCGGAGATCGAGTGACTCTCGATCGTCTGCCCGTCGGCGTCCTGCAGCAGGTAGCTGTACGCGCCGTGGAGGGCACCGGGGCGGCCGCGCTCGATGGTGGCCGCGTTGCGGTCGGTGTCGACCCCCTCGCCGCCGGCCTCGATGCCGAGGAGGGCGACATCCGCGTCGTCGAGGAACGCGTTGAAGATGCCCATCGCGTTCGACCCGCCGCCGACGCAGGCGATCACCTCGTCAGGCAGCCGGCCGGCCTGGTCGAGCATCTGCTGGCGCGCCTCGCGGCCGATGACGGCCTGCAGGTCGCGCACGATCTCCGGGAACGGGTGCGGCCCGGCGACAGTGCCCATCAGGTAGTGGGTGTCGTCGAGGTGGGCGACCCAGTCGCGCAGGCCCTCGTTGATCGCGTCCTTGAGCGTGCGCGACCCGGTGCGGGCGGGGATGACCTGAGCGCCGAGCAGCTCCATGCGGGCGACGTTGAGCGCCTGGCGACGCATGTCGACCTCGCCCATATAGATCTGGCACTCCATGCCGAACACGGCCGCGGCGGTCGCAGTGGCCACGCCGTGCTGGCCGGCGCCGGTCTCGGCGATCAACCGGGTCTTGCCCATCCGCTTCGCCAGCAGCGCCTGGCCGAGCACGTTGTTGATCTTGTGCGACCCGGTGTGGTTGAGATCCTCGCGTTTGAGCCAGATGCGGGTGCCGCCGACGGCCTCGCTCAGCCGCGGCGCGAACGTCAGCAGCGACGGACGCCCCGTGTACTCACGGGCCATGCGGGTGATCTCGGCCTGGAACGCCGGATCGGCCTGCGCCTCGCGCCACGTGCGCTCGAGCTCGTCGAGCGCGGCGATGAGCGGTTCGGGCACGAACCGCCCGCCGTACGAGCCGAAATAGGGACCCGTGATCTCGCTCAGCCTGGTCATGATCTCCTTT
This sequence comes from Pseudoclavibacter caeni, assembly GCF_008831125.1. Lineage (GTDB taxonomy): Bacteria > Actinomycetota > Actinomycetes > Actinomycetales > Microbacteriaceae > Pseudoclavibacter_A > Pseudoclavibacter_A caeni. The sequence continues at coordinate 172,411 of NZ_WBKA01000002.1, forward strand.
CACCGGCGGGGGCCGGGGGCGGCGGCCGGGGCGGCGTCCGCCCGCACCGGGCCACGACCGCATCGGTGCCGGCACGCAGGAACGCGTCAAGGGTCTCGGCGGGGTCGCCGGTGACGAGCGCCTGGCCGATCAGGACGGCGTCGGCGCCGGCCCGCCGGTAGTCGGCGACATGCCCGGGAGCGCGCACGGCCGACTCGGCCACGCGCACCGCGCCCTCGGGGATGGCGCGGGCGAGCTCGCCGAACCGCTCGGGATGCTCGTCGAAGGTGGTCAGGTCGCGGGCGTTGACCCCGATGATGCGGGCGCCGCTGGCGACCGCGCGCTCGACCTCGGATGCGGTGTGCGTCTCGACGAGCGCCTGCATGCCGAGCGATTCGGCCAGCTCACGCAGGGTGCGCAGCCGGTCGTCGTCGAGCCCCGCGACGATGAGCAGCACGAGATCAGCGCCGGCCGCGCGGGCCTCGACGATCTGGTACTCGGTGGCGATGAAGTCCTTGCGCAGCACCGGGATGTCGACCCGGGCGCGCACGGCCCGCAGGTCGTCGAGCGAGCCGTGGAACCGGGTGCGCTCGGTGAGCACGCTGACCACCGACGCGCCGTGCTCGGCGTAGACGGCGGCGAGCGCCGCCGGGTCGGGGATCTCGGCGAGCGCGCCGCGCGACGGGCTGGCACGCTTCACCTCGGCGATGACGTGGACGGTGTCACGCGGGGCCAGCGCGGCGAGCACGTCACGGGCGGGCGGCTGCCCCTCCGCCTGCTCGCGCACGTGCCCGATCGGCTCGACGGCCTCGCGGGCGGCAGCGTCCGCGAGCGCCGCCTCATAGAGGCTGTCGAGGATGCTCATGCCGGTGCTCAGTGCCGAGGCTTGGGGGTGAACTTCGGGCCATGCACGCCATAGCCCATCTTCGCCATGACGATGCCGACGATGACGCCGACGGCGGCGATGATCGCGGCGACGAGCACGCCGGTGGGGATGCCGCCGACGAAGAAGACGGCGCCGATGACGAAGGCGATCAGGATGATGGTCACGCTGGTCCACGCGGCCGGGGAACTCCCGTGGCCGGGGTTGACGATGTCTTCGCTGTACTCGCTCATTGCTTCTCCTCGAGGTGGGTGACGGTGTCTCAGTCTAGTCGGTCGTCCGGGAGTGTCTGTGCAGGCGCCCGGGCTGTGGCCGCCGTGGCAGCGGACGGCGGCCCGTGCAGCGTGGACTCAGCGGCGATCACGCGGATCGTCGCCGCCACCCGCCGGTTCTTCGGCGGCCTCCGCGTCGCCTGCCTCGACCGTGGGGTCGAGCCCGACGGAGAGGGCGTCCCACGTCTGCGCGGCGGGGATCGCGCCCACGGGGCTCGGCCCGCGCACGGCCTCCGCAGTGGGCATCTGGAACCGGCGGACGGTGCGCCGCCAGCGTCCGGCGGCGACGAGCACCCACACGGCGTGCAGGGCGGCGAGGACGGCGGCCACGGCGGCGACCCACAGCCAGCCGCTGAAGGCGGGGTCGCCGACCATGCCGGCGAGCGTGTGGGGGCCGGTGACCCCGGTGGCCTCGCCGAGGGCGGCGGCGGACACGTCGAGCGGGTCGACGAGCACCTGGCGGATCGCCCACAGCGCCCCGCCCGCGACAGCGAGCTCGATGACGGCGAGCACGCGGGCGAGCACCGGCCCGGCGAGCCCCATCACAGCGACGACGGCGAGCAGGGTGAGCCCCTCGGCCTGCACGACCGCGGCGGCCTGCTGACCCTTGACCGTCACCTCGACGCCGCCGGGCTCGACCGTCCAGGTGATCCACGACTGCGAGACGGAGAGTGCGACCAGCGCCCCGACGACGAGGCCGGCGACGACGGCTCCACCCCGGCGGGTGCCGTGGCCAGCGGATCCGTTCCCCGGACGGGTGGAACCGGACCGGAATGACGCGGCGCGCTCAGTCACGCTCGCTCCCAGCGCTCGCCGCGGCCTCGCCGGCCGGCTCCGGGGACGCGGTGCCCGCCGCAGGATGCACGGTCGAGGCGATCGCGACGGCCCGCAGCGGCGCCATCGCCTTGTTGCGCGACTCCTGGTACTCGCTCTCGGGCACCGAGTCGGCGACGAGGCCGGCGCCCGCCTGCACGGTCGCGCGCCCGCCGCTGATCACGGCGGTGCGGATCGCGATGGCGAGGTCGGCGTCGCCGGCGAAGTCGAAGTAGCCGACCACCCCGCCGTACACGCCCCGGCCGGCGGGCTCGAGCTCCTCGATGAGCTCCAGCGCCCGGGGCTTCGGCGCGCCGGAGAGGGTGCCGGCCGGGAACGTCGCGGCGAGCACGTCGACGGCGTCGAGCCCGTCGGCGACGTGGCCCTCGACCGACGAGCTGATGTGCATGATGTGGCTGAACCGCTCGATGAGCATGAACTCACTCACCCGCACGCTCTCCGGGTCGCAGACCTTCATCAGGTCGTTGCGGGCCAGGTCGACGAGCATGAGGTGCTCGCTGCGCTCCTTCTCGTCGGCGAGCAGCTCCTCGGCGAGGGCCGCGTCCCGCTCCGGGGTGGCCCCGCGCGGGCGGGAGCCGGCGATCGGATGCGAGACGACATGCCCGTCGGTGACCTTCACGAGTGCCTCGGGCGAGGCACCCACGACATGCAGCGGGGCGCCGGTGACGTCCCGGTGCGTCTGCAGGTACATGTACGGGCTCGGGTTGAGCGTGCGCAGCACCCGGTAGACGTCGAGCGGGTCGGCGTCGGTGTCGAGGTCGAACCGCTGGCTGATGACAACCTGGAAGATGTCGCCGGCGCGCACGTGCTCCTTCGCCTGCTCGACCGAGGCGAGGAAGTCGGCCTTCGGCGTGCGGTGAGTGGGCGACGCGGGCACGTCGACGTCCACCTCGTCGAGCGTGGCGACCGCGGGACGCGCCAGCCGGCGGGCGAGGTCGTCGAGCGCCGCCTGGGCGCGCGCCCACACCGCGTCGAGGCCGGGGCGGGCGACCGCGCCGGCGACCGAGGCAGCGGCATCAGAGGCAGTGGCAGGCGACCCGTCCGGGTCGATGAGCGCGTTGTGCACGAGCCACACCGTGCCATACCGGTGGTCGATCGCGACCAGGTCGCGCACGAGCGACAGACTCAGCAGCGGGGCCGTGGTCTCGGCGGGGTGACGCCGCTCGATGCGCTCGAGCTCGCGGATCGCATCCCACCCGACGTAGCCGACCAGGCCGCTCGTCAGTGACGGCACGCCCGGCACCCGCTCGGTCGCCCAGCGGCGCACGACCTGCTGCACCGCGTCGAAGCAGCGGTCGGGCACGGGACCGCCGAACAGCCGGGTCGCGTCGACCTCCACCGGCGCGGCGGCAGCGCCCTGTGCCGCGACGGCGTCCGCATGCTGGGCCGCGTCGGGGTCGCCAGCGGCGCGCGCAGACGCGGCGGGCGCCGGTGCGGGATGCCAGACCGGGTGCCCGGACGCGTCCGCGGTGAGCAGCCCGTACGAGGAGGCGCCAATGAACGAGAACCGCCCCCACTCCCCCGCCGAGTCGGCGCTCTCCAGCAGGAACGTGCCGGGACGGTCGTCGGCGAGCTTGCGGTAGACGCCCAGCGGGGTCTCCGAGTCGCCGAGCAGCCGGCGCACGACCGGGACGATCGCGTGGCCGGCGGCGAGCTCGGCGAAGCGCTCGCGGGTGGTCGCCGCGGATCCGAACGGTGCGTTCATGCGTGTGGTTCCTCTCCGCGCCCGCCGGACGGGCGCGTCCTCGAATCTGTCAGCCAGATCGGCCTCGCCGCGGCTCAGACCTCGTCCCGCTCCCACAGCCGGCGGCCGGTGAAGCAGGTGCGGGTGCCGGTGTGGCAGGCCGCCCCGGTCTGGTCGACCCGGGCGAGCAGGGTGTCGCCGTCGCAGTCCATGTCGAGTGACACGAGGCGCTGCACGTGCCCGCTCGTCTCGCCTTTGCGCCAGATCTCGCCGCGGGAGCGGGACCAGAACACGGTGCGCCCCTCGTCGAGGGTCAGCCGCACGGTCTCGGCGTTCATCCACGCGACCATGAGCACCTCGCCGCTGTCGAACTGCTGGACGACCACAGGCACCAGGCCGCGCGCGTCGTAGCGGATGTGCGCGACGTCGACCGTCTCGACGGTGTCGCTCATCAGGCGACCTCCAGGATCTCCCGGGGCGGCACCCGCCGCACCTCGAAGCCGGCGTCGCCCAGGGCCTGCTTGACGTCGGCGATGGCGATCTGCCGGCGGTGGAACACGCTCGCGGCGAGCACCGCGTCCGCCCCCGCCCGCGCCGCGTCGACGAAGTGCTCGACCCGGCCGGCGCCGCCGGAGGCGATGATCGGGGCGTTCACCACGCCGCGCAGCCGCTCGATGAGCTCGAGGTCGAAGCCGTCCTGCGTGCCGTCGGCGTCGATCGAGTTGACGAGCAGCTCGCCGGCGCCGAGGTCCACGGCCCGCTGCGCCCACTCGATCGCGTCGATGTCGGTCTCGGTGCGTCCGCCGCGGGTCGTCACGACGAACCCGGACTCGCCCCGGGGGCTGCGCTTGATGTCGAGCGACAGCACGGTCACCTGCGCGCCGAACCGGTCGGCGATCTCGGTGAGCACCTCGGGGCGCGCGATCGCGGCCGAGTTGATGCTGATCTTGTCGGCGCCGGACGCGAGCAGCCGGGCCACGTCGTCCACCGTGCGCACGCCGCCGCCCACGGTCAGCGGGATGAACACCTGCTCGGCCGTGCGGCGCACGACGTCATGCATCGTCGCCCGGTTCTCGACGGTCGCGGTGACGTCGAGGAAGGTCACCTCGTCGGCACCCTCGTCGTAGTAGCGGGCGGCGAGCTCGACCGGATCGCCCTCGTCGCGGAGGTTCTTGAAGTTCACACCCTTGACCACCCGACCGTCGGCGACGTCGAGGCAGGGGATGACGCGGATCGCGAGGGCCATCAGATCCTCGCCGTGTTCAGCGTGCTGACCAGGATGGCGCGGGCGCCGATGCGGTACAGCTCGTCGACGGTGTCGTTGATGTGCTGCCGGGGCGCCATCGCGCGCACGGCCAGCCAGTCGGTGTCGGCCAGCGGCGAGACCGTCGGCGACTCGAGCCCCGGGGTGAGCGCGGTGGCCTCGTCGAGGTGCTCCTTGGGCACGTCGTAGTCGAGCAGCACGTACTCGCGGGCGACCCGCACCCCCTGCAGGCGCTCGCCGAGCACGCGGGCCTCGGCGTTCAGCTCCGCGTCGGTGCGCGCCCTCGGCGAGCTGACGAGTACCGCCGACGACTCGAGCACGACGGGGCCGAAGATCTGCAGGCCCGCGTACCGCAGGGTGGTGCCGGTCTCCACGACATCCGCGACGACGTCGGCGACGCCCAGGCGGATCGCGTTCTCGACCGCGCCGTCCAGGTGCACGAGGTGGACGCTGATGTCCCGCTCGGCGAGGTAGTCGCCGAGCAGCTTCGAGTAGCTCGTCGCCACCCGCAGCCCGGCGATGTCGGCCAGGTCGTGGAAACGTCCCGGCTCGCCGGCCAGACGGAACTTCGAGCGGCCGAACTTGAGATCCATCTCCGCAGTCGCCTCGGTCTCGCTGTCGAGCAGGAAGTCACGCCCGGTGACGCCGACGTCCACCGCGCCGGATCCGACATACGTGGCGATGTCGCGCGGGCGCAGGTAGAAGAACTCCACGCCGTTGTGCTCGTCGAGCACGTACAGATCGCGCGTGTCACGGCGGGTCGCGTACCCCGCCTGCTTGAGCATGTCGATGGCGGCCTGGCTCAGCACGCCCTTGTTCGGAATGGCCACACGAAGCACGTCGGCTCCCTCGTCTCTCTGTCGTCGCCTGTTGGTCGTCGCCCTGCTGTCGTGCCACGCGAGCCCCCACCCGGGCGGCGGTCTGCGGCGAACCCGCGCCGCGCCCGCGGTCGGATGCGCGGCTCAGCGCTGTCGCGTCCCGCACCCGGGCTGGAAGCCACGCCCTGTCCGGGGCCAGTGTCGTCGCGTCCCCATCGTGGCGCGCGGCCGGAGCCTACAGCTCGCGGTAGACGTCCTCGAGGCTGATGCCCTTCTTGATCAGCATCACCTGCACATGGTAGATGAGCTGGCTGGCCTCCATAGCGAGCGCCTGGTCGGTCTCGTGCTCGGCGGCCAGCCACACCTCGGCGGCTTCCTCGACGATCTTCTTGCCGATCGCATGCACGCCGGCGTCCAGCTCGGCCACGGTCTTCGAGCCCTCGGGGCGGCTGGCCGCCTTCTCCGTGAGCTCCTGGAACAGTCCCTCGAACGTCTTCATCGTCTCAAGCCTACCGCGCGTGGGCACCGCACGTCCCTGCCACGCGGCACGGTTTCCCCGCCAATGGGTCTCGGCCCGGGCACAGACCTGCCGCGGAGGCCCCAAGAGCATAGCCCCGCCTCCCCGTGGCACACCCACGCCCATCCGGCAGGTCGGGGCACGGGGCCTGCACAGGGGTGTTTGACGGAGGGCCTGCGCGAGGGTGGAACGGAGTGGGCGCGGCTCCTACCCCACGCTCTCGGCGACCTCGCGCAGCCCTGCGATCGCCGCGGCCGGATCCGCCGACCGGAACACACTCGATCCGGCCACCAGCGAGTCAGCCCCCGCCGAGACGGCGATCGCCGCGGTGTGCCTGGTGACTCCTCCGTCGACCTGCAGCACGAGATCGTCGAGCCCCTGCTCGCTCGCCCGTTCGCGCAGCCGCTCGAGCTTGCGGGTGGTGCCCGCCTCGATGTACTGCTGCCCGCCGAAGCCGGGCTCGACGGTCATCACGAGCACCTGATCGAAGTACTCGAGCAGGTCGATGACGGTCTCGACCGGTGTCGCCGGCTTGAGCGCGACGCCGGCCCGGGCGCCGAGCGACCGAAGCGTCCGTGCGACCGACAGCGGCGAGGTGGCCGCCTCCATGTGGAACGTCACCGACCAGGCGCCGAGCTCGGCGTAGGCGGGAGCCCAGCGGTCGGGATCCTCGATCATCAGGTGCACGTCGAGCGGGATCGTCGTGTACCGCTGGATCCACTGGACGACCGGCGCGCCAAGGGTGAGGTTCGGCACGAAGTGGCCGTCCATCACGTCGATGTGCGCGGTGTCGGCGGTGGCGATGCGCGCGAGCGTGCCCTTGAGGTCGCCCAGGTCGGCGTTGAGGATGCTGGGGCTGATCAGAACGCCGGCGTGCGGCCGACGACCGGGGGTGCACCGGGCAGCGGGTTCCATGGTCATGGGTTCAGTCTACGAGCGCGGCCCAGCGGTGCGTGGCATCGAATCGGCCCCGCACGCACCCCGGGCCCGGGGCGTGCGCCGGCCTGCCGCAGGCCCCGGGCAGCGCACGGACCTGCCGTACTGTGACACGTCCGTGCACGGCTGGCAGGCTCGCATGGTGGCCGACTTCCGTCGGATGAGCGCGGGACACGTCCGTGCACAGCTGGCAGGCTCGTGCATGAGGGCCCGGCCGCTATCCCCGCGGCACGTGCGCCCGCCGGGCCTGCAGCGCGCCGTCGACGAGCAGCAGCGCGATCGCGGCCCAGATGAGCGCGAACCCCGCGAGCCGGGCGGCTGGCATCGGCTCGTGCAGCACGAGCAGCCCGATCAGGAACTGCAGCGTGGGCCCCAGATACTGGATGAACCCGAGCCACGACAGCGGCAGCCGACGGGACGCCGCCGCGAACGTCATCAGCGGCACCGCGGTGACCACCCCGGTCGAGGCGAGCAGCAGGGCGTGGCCGACGCCGGTGCGTGCGAACGTGAGCCCGCCCATGCCGACCTCGACGACGACGAGTGCGGCGATCGCGACCGGCACGAGCAGTGTGGTCTCGACGGTGAGCCCGCCGATGGCGTCCACCCGGTCGGCGACGCGCGACTTGATCAGCCCGTAGAACCCGAACGAGAGGGCGAGGCCGAGCCCGATCCAGGGCACCTGCCCGTAGGCGACGACGAGCACCGCGATCGCGACCACGCTCACCCCGACAGCCGCCCACTGCATCCGGGTGAGCCGCTCGTGTTGGAAGATCACCGCGAGCAGCACCGTCACGATCGGGTTGATGAAGTAGCCGAGCGACGCCTCGAGCACGTGCGCGGTCTCCACGGCGATCACGTACAGCTGCCAGTTCGCGTAGATGAGCAGCGCCGCGACCGCGAGCGGCCCGACCACATGCCGGTCGGCGAGCAGCGCGCCGATGTGCCGCCAGCGGCGTGTGACGGCGACGATGATCGCGCAGAACACCACGGAGAAGATCACCCGCGCGGCGACGAGCTCGACCGGTCCGGTCGGCGCCATCAGCACGAAGTACAGCGGCAGCACGCCCCAGATCAGGTAGGTGACGACGCCATAGACGAGCCCGGCTCGACGCGGCTGCCGTGCGGACGCCATGCCGCCTCCGCCGTGGGACGATGCCGCAGCCGCGGCGGTCGCCTCGCCCGCGCTCATGCCCGCCTCCGCAGCAGGCTGATGAACATGGCATCGGTGCCGTGCACGTGTGGCCACAGCTGCAGGCCGGGGGCACCTGTGCCGACCGGGGCGAACCCGGTGCCGGCGGCCGCCGCCGCGAGGTCGACGCCGGCGTCGGCGAGCACGGCGGCGGTGTCGAGCACCTCCAGCGCGCCCGGATGCCGTTCGAGCACGCCCTCGATCTGCCGGCGGGTCTCGGCGACGTGTGGCGAGCAGGTGATGTACGCGATCAGGGCGCCGGGATGCGCGCCGGCGACCGCCGCGTCCAGCAGCCGCCGCTGCAGGCCGGTGAGCGTGGCGAGGTCGGCGGGCGTCTTCCGCCACCGCGACTCGGGCCGGCGACGCAGCGCGCCGAGGCCGGTGCAGGGCGCGTCGATCAGGGCGCGATCCCACTCCCCCGCCGCGAGCGCGGTGACGCCGTCGCCCTCGGCGACCGGCACGTCGGCGAACCCGGCCTCGGCGAGCGCGTCGCGCACGAGCTGGGCCCGGTGCGGCACCGGCTCGTTGGCTGCCACGGATGCATCCGGCTGGCGGCGGGCGGCGAGTGCGGCGAGCAGGGCGGTCTTGCCGCCCGGGCCGGCGCACACGTCGATCCACCGCTCGGATGCGGTCGCGCCGCAGGTCTGGTCTGCTGCGGACCCAGGGGCCGTGGCGTCGCGGTCGGCTGCCGTGGCGGCGGATGCGGTGGCCGGGACGTCCCCCGGTGCCGCGGCAAGGGCGAGGGCGGCGACCTGCGAGCCGGCGTCCTGCACCCGCACGCCGTGCCCGCACACGTCCGCCGGGTCGCCGTGGGCGAGCAGCGCTCCGAACGGCGAGACGGTGCCGGACTCGGCGCCCGGGATCGTGTCGCGGTCGGCGATGCCGGGCAGTGCGACGAGGTTCACGACCGGTGCGGCGTCGTCGGCGGCGAGGAGCGCCTCGAGCTCGCGGGCGTCATCGCCGGGCAGGCGGCCGTCGGCGGCGAGGGCGCGGCGCAGGGCGCGCACGATCCACTCGGGGTGCGACCAGCGCACGCTGAGGTAGCGGTCGGCGGGCAGGTCGCGGCGCAGCTCGGCGTCCCAGTCGGCCGGGTCGCGGTCGACGAGGCGGTGCATCACCGCGTTGACGAGGCCGGCGGCGCGATCCTCGCGGGTCTGGCGGGCCAGGCGCACGGTCTCGTTGACGGCGGCGTGGCCGGGCACGCGCATGTGCAGGGTCTGGTGGGCGCCGAGCCGCAGGATCCAGCGGACGCGGCGGGCGAGCCGGTCGGGATCGCGCCGGGCGGCCCGGCCGATCAGCTCGTCGTAGAGCCGCTGCCAGCGGATGGTGCCGTAGACGAGCTCGGTGGCGAACGCGCGGTCACGGGGGCTCAGGTCGGCCTCGGCGAGCCGGGCGGGCAGCAGGAGGTTCGCGTACGCGTCGTGTGCCTCGACCTCTTCGAGCACGCCGAGGGCGACCCGGCGCGGGTCGGTGTCCCGGGGACGGCGCCGGTCGCGGTCGTGCGGGCGGCGACCGCGATCGCCACGCCGGTCGCCCCGGCGGCGGTCGTCGTGCGTCATGCGAACACCGCCTCGGCGTGCAGACCGTTCGCCCAGTCACGGGCGGCCATGGCCTTCCGGCCTGCCGGCTGCAGCTGACGCACCTCGAGCAGGCCGTCCCCGGTGCCGACGAGTACCCGACGACGTATGACCACGACCCGGCCGGGGGTGACGGGCGCGTCCACGGCGAGGGCTGCGTCCGCGGGGTCGGTGAGGCGGGCGAGCTGGGCGACCTTGACCGTCTCGGCGTCGAGGGTCGTCCACGCGCCGGGCTCGGGGGTCGCGGCCCGCCACCGATCGAAGACCTCGCGGGCGGGGCGGGCCCAGTCGAGGCGGCCGAAGTCGCGGTCGAGCTTGCGTGCCACGGTGACCTCGCCGTGCTGGGGGCGGGGGTCGGCGGTGCCGGTGACGATCGCGTCGATCACCGCGACCAGCCCGTCGGCGCCGACGTGCCCCATCCGGTCGAGCACCTCGCCCGCAGTGGCGTCGGCGAGGCCCGGCAGCACCCGCTGCTGCAGGATCTCGCCGGCGTCCAGCTCGCTGGTGACGCGGATGATCGAGTAGCCGAGTGCCTCGTCGCCGGCCGCGATCGCCCGTTGCACGGGCGCGGCGCCCCGCCAGCGGGGCAGCAGCGAGACGTGCAGGTTCACCCAGCCGTGGTCGGGCATCTCGAGCAGGTCGTCGGGCAGGATCGCCCCGTACGCGACGACGACGCCGAGGTCGACGCGGGCGACGGTGTCGGCGATCGCCGCGAGTGCCTCGTCGGTCACCCGGGCGGCGCGCACCACGGGGATGCCGGCCTGCTCGGCGACCTCGGCGACCGGGCTCGGCGTGAGCCGGCGGCGGCGACCAACCGGGGCGTCGGGGCGGGTGAGCACGCAGGCCACCTCATGGGGCGAGTCGATGAGCCGACGCAGCACGTCGGCGGCGATGGCAGGGGTTCCAGCGAAGAGGATGCGCACCGCACCAGTGTACGGCCGGGCGTCGCACCGCGTCAGGCCGTGGTCAGCATCCGCACGTCGTCGGCGTGCACCCGCAGCCGACGCTGGGCACGGGCCGGACCGGTCGTCGCACGCACGACCGCCGCCTTCAGCGCGCGCGCCGTGGCCTCCCCGACCGCGTAGGGCACGCGCAGCAGGGTGACCTCCTCCATGCGCGGGCCGCCCTCGCCGGGCTCCGCGGGCAGCAGATCGGTGGAGACGACCTCGACCGTCTCGGGCAGCCGGGCGTCGGCGAGCGCCCGCTGGGTGCCACCCCGGTCGGTGGTGATCGAGAAGAACCGCACCGCGGGCGGGAACCCGAGGGCCGCGCGCTGGGCGAGCTCCTCGCGAGCGAACGGTCGGGCGTCCCACTGCACGAGCGCGTCGGCGAGCCGGCCCTGCACGCCGGTGAGCACGACGGTGCCGTCAGGTCGGGCGAGCGCGGCGGCGGTGAACCAGTGCCGGATGGCGTCCTCGGCCGCGGTGAGCCCCTCGCGCGAGACGATCGCGAGCGCGTCGAGCAGCAGCACGGCCCGGTAGCCGCTCGGGCAGCGGGGCTCGGCGCCGGCGGTGGCGACGACGAGGGCCGGGGCGGGGCCGACCTGCTCGCGCACCTGGTCGGCGGTCGCGACGATCACGGGCACCTCGCGGAACGCCCGGCCCAGCTCATCAGCGGTGCGGCCTGCGCCGGCGAGGGTGCGGGTGCCCTCCTCGGTGACCACCTCGCGCTGATAGCCGGCGCGGGCGACCTGGACGAGCACGGGTCCGGTGCGCAGCGCGTCGCGGGCGATGGCGTACGCGATCTGCGGGATGCGGGCCAGCTGCAGCAGCGGGTCGTCGCCCCAGACCGCGGAGGCCGGGATCACCCGGGGATGCGGCACGGGCGGGCCCGGCTGGACGTAGCCGATCTCGATGAGCCGTTCGACGGCGACGGAGGGGGCGTTCGAGAGGAACACGAGCCGGCAGTCGGTCTGCCGCTGGCGGACGAGCGCCACGTCGCGGGTGTGCGCGTAGGGGGCGTGGGGCTCGCGGTATGAGGGGTCGCCGTCCTCAACGACGATGATCTGCCCGAGGTGGCGGGCCGGCGCGTACACGGCGGTGCGGGTGCCGACGATGATGCGGGCGATGCCGCCGCGGGCGTCGAGGTACGACCGGTAGCGGGGCTCGTCGTCGAGGCCGGCGTCGAGGCGGGCGACCGTCTCGCCCGGGAACCGCTCGGCGAGCACGGCCGCGGCCTGTGCCACGTCGCGGAAGTCGGGCACGGCGACGATCGTGGTCTCGTCACGCTCAAGCGCGTCGGCGACGAGGGCGACCAGGTCGGTGGCCCAGGCGCCGATGACCCGGTTGTTCGAGATCAGGTCGCAGCCGACGTGCGGCTGGCGGTGCTGGCGTGGAATGGGCCAGCCTGGGCGGGGCGCTGCGGAGTGGGATGTCATGGTGCCGCGACCCGGTCGAGGGCCGGATGCGGATGTCTGGGTCGCGCCCTCCGGCGCCGGCATCTGATCGGTCGAGGTGCCGGCCACCGGGACCGCGTCGGTCGGGGCGCCATCAGTCGAGGCCGTGTCAGTCGTGTCAGTCGGGGTCTCGCCTGCCGACTCCCCAGCCGCCAGCAGCTCGGCCACGACATCCGGGTGGGCTGTGCACCAGGCCCTCTCGGCGCGGGCATGCCGGGGCGGGATCGCCAGACGCAGCACGTCGGCGGCGATGCCCGCCTGCCGGTCGGCGACCGCGCGCACGAGCGTCCACACGTCAGGGTCGAGCACGGGCAGCGTGCCGACGACCTTGCGCACCGGCTGGAGCGCGCCGTCGAACGAGGCCTGGTCGGCGCCGCCGATCACCCACGCGTCGAGCTGGCGGCGGTGCCCGAACGGCACCTTGACCCGACAGCCGACGCGCACGCGCTCGAGCAGCTCGTCCGGCACCGCGTACTCGAACTCGCGGTCGAGATGCGGCAGCGGCGAGTCGATGCAGACACGGGCGACCTTCATGCCGTCAGGATACCGGCGGGGTGCGACACCGTCGCTCAGAGGCCGGCGGCTGCGCGCACCTCGTCGACACGGTCGAGCGCCTCCCACGTGAACCCGGGCTCGTCACGGCCGAAGTGACCGTACGCGGCGGTGCGCTGGTAGATCGGCCGGCGCAGGTCGAGCCGCTCGAGGATCGCCTCGGGGCGCAGGTCGAACACCTGCTGCAGCACCTCAGCGATCCGCTGGTCGGAGCCGAGCCGACCGGTGCCGAACGAGTCCGCGTACAGTCCGACGGGGCGGGCCTTGCCGATCGCGTAGGCAACCTGGATCTCGAGGCGGTCGGCGAGCCCCGCGGCCACCGCGTTCTTCGCCGCGTATCGCAGCGCGTAGGCGGCCGAGCGGTCGACCTTCGAGGGATCCTTGCCGCTGAACGCACCGCCGCCATGATGTGCGGCCCCGCCATACGTGTCGACGATGATCTTGCGCCCGGTGAGCCCGGCGTCCGACCCCGGCCCGCCCTCGGTGAACCGCCCCGACGGGTTGATGAACGTCTTCATGCCGGACGCGTCGAGCCCGCTGGCCGCGACGACCGGGTCGATCACGAGCCGGCGCACCGCCTCACGGATCTCCTCGTTCGTGCGTTCCGGGTCGTGCTGGGTCGACACCACGACCGTGTCGACCGTGCGCGGCGTCGCACCGTCGAACCCGATGGTCACCTGCGCCTTGCCGTCGGGACGCAGCCACGGCAGCTCCCCCGAGTGCCGCAGGCCGGCCAGCCGGCGGGTCAAGCGGTGGGCCATCGCGATCGGGGCGGGCATGTACTCCGGGGTCTCGTTCGTCGCATACCCGAACATGATCCCCTGGTCGCCGGCGCCCTGCTGGTCGAACGGGTCGGTCGACCCCAGCTCACGCGCCTCGTACGAGGTGAGTACACCGTCGCGGATCTCCGCCGACTGCTGCCCGATCGACAGCGACACCCCGCAGCTGCGGCCGTCGAAGCCGACCTCGCTGGAGGTGTATCCGATGCCGGTGATCACGTCACGCACGATCTGCGGGATCTCGACATACCCCTCGGTCTTGATCTCACCGACCACGTGCACCAGCCCACGCGTGGCCACCGTCTCCACGGCGGTCAGCGCGTGCGGGTCGACGGCCAGCAGCGCGTCGAGGATCGCATCCGACACCTGATCGCAGATCTTGTCCGGATGCCCCTCGGTGACGGACTCACTGCTGACGAGTCTCAGCTCGCTGTCGCTCATTGCCCTGCTTCCCTCGATCTCTGTGCGTGCCCGGCGCCCGACCAGCGCCCGTTCTGCCGTCGACGCCTGCCGCGCCGACACGGCCGCCCGGACGTCACACCACCGTCCAGTAGTCTCTCAGCTCATCCCTGGCGACGGGCGCACGTGTCGGCGCGTGTCCGCGAGCCCACGATGCCACACCCCGCCGACATGCCGGCCGGTCACAGCGTCCGCACGATCTGGTCGATGATCGCTTCGGCGACATCGCGCTTCGTGCCCGAGACGGCCGCGAGCACCTCGCCGGACGCGTCGAGCACGGACACGGTGTTCTCATCGCGGCCGAAACCCTTCTCCTCGCCGACCTCGTTGACGGCCAGCAGATCGCAGCCCTTGCGGCGGATCTTCGCCCGCCCGAGCTCGAGCAGCGCGGCACCCGAGGCGGTCTCGGCGGCGAAACCGACGACCACGTTGCCGCGATCAGGCCGGTGCGAGATCTCCGAGAGGATGTCCGGGTTCGACACGAGCCGCAGCGTCGTCTCGTCGCCCTCGTCGATCTTTTTGATCTTCGTCGTCGTCTGGTTCGCGGGCCGGTAGTCGGCGATCGCGGCGGCCATGATCACCACGTCGGCCTCGTCGGCGAGCGAGGTGATCGCCTGCCGCATCGACTCGGTGTAGCGGGCGCTGATCACCTCGGCGCCGCGCGGGGCCGGCACGTCGAGGTGCCCGGCCACGACGACGACCTCGGCACCGCGGGCGAGCGCCTCCTCGGCGAGGGCCATGCCCTGCTTGCCGGACGAGTCGTTGCCCAGGTACCGCACGGGGTCGATGCGCTCGCGCGTGCCGCCGGCGCTGATGACGACGAGCCGGCCGGCGAGATCCTTCGGATGCTGGGCGCGGTCGACCTCGACGGCGATGTCCTCTGGCTCGACCATGCGCCCGACGCCCTCGTCGGGGCCGGTGAGCGCGCCGATGCCGGGGCCGAGCACCTGCACCCCGCGGTCGTGCAGGGTCGCGACGTTCGCCTGGGTCGCCGGATGCCGCCACATCTGCGAGTGCATCGCCGGGGCGATCAGCACCGGGCACTCGGCGACGAGCAGGGATGCGGTGAGCAGGTCATCCGCCCGCCCCTGCGCCATGCGGGCGATGAGATCGGCGGTGGCGGGGGCGATCACGACCAGGTCGGCGGCCGCGCCCATCCGCACGTGCCGCACGCCGGCGACGTCGGTGAACAGGTCGCGGTCGACGGGGTTGCGGGAGATCGCCTCCCACGTGGGCGCACCCACGAAGCGCAGTGCGTTCTCGGTGGGCACGACGTGCACGTCATGGCCGGCCCTCACGAGCAGCCGGACGGCCTGTACCGCCTTGTAGGCGGCGATGCCCCCGCCCACCCCGAACAGCACGCGCATCGGCGGATGCTATTCCGCGTCGGAGGCGGCGGCGTCGCCCTGGTCGTCGGCGGGCTTCGCCGCGTCGGAGGCGTCCTGGGCCGCGGCATCGGCATCAGCCTCGGTGACCGCGCCGTCCACCGGACCGAACGCGTCCACCTCGGCGGCGTCGACGCCGAACTGCACGTCGGCGGCGGCCTCGGCCGCGGCACGGGCCTTCTCGGCCTCCTCCGCGGGATCGATCGGGGTCATCACGAGCTTGTCCTCGGCGATCTCGCGCAGCGCGATCGAGAGGGGCTCCTCCTCCACCGCGGCGTCGACGAGCGGGCCGACGTTGTTGAACAGGCTGCCCTCGTGCAGATCGGTGTAGTAGTTGTTGATCTGGCGAGCCCGCTTCGAGGCGAAGATGACCAACCCGAACTTCGAGTCGACGCGCTTGAGCAGCTCGTCGATGGGCGGGTTGATGATGCCTTCGGTGCTTTCGGCCATGTTCAGCGGGTCTCCTCAGATGTCGGTAGTCCCATCAAGTGTACGACTTCCCGCGCCGCGCGTGCGACCCGGTCGTTGACGACCTCCTCGTCGAACTCGTCGCGGGAGGCGAGCTCGACCTTCGCGGTCTCCAGTCGTCGGTGCTGCTCCTCCGGCGTCTCGGTGCCCCGGCCGATCAGCCGGTGCACGAGCTCCTCCCAGCTCGGCGGCGACAGGAACACGAGTCTCGCGTCGGGCGCGTTGCGGCGCACCTGGCGGGCGCCCTGCAGGTCGATCTCGAGCAGCACGGGGCGCCCCTCGCGCAGGGCACGCTCGACCGGGCCGCGCGGGGTGCCGTAGCGGTGCGAGTTGTGGACGGTGGCGAACTCCAGCAACTCGCCGTCGGCGATCATCCGGTCGAACGTCTCGTCGTCGACGAAGTAGTAGTGCACGCCGTCGATCTCGCCGGGCCGGGGGCGGCGCGTGGTCGCCGAGACCGACAGGCACACCTGAGGCCAGTGCTCGCGGATGTACGCGGCGACGGTACCCTTGCCGACGGCGGTGGGGCCGGCGAGCACGGTCAGGCGAGCGGGTGCGGTGCGACCCGCGGTGTCGGGCGTGGTGGACGTGGTGCCGTCAGCGGCGGGGGCGGTGGCTGTGGCATCCGGCGCCGGGCCGGTCACAGGTGTGGTCACGGGGGCTGCGGCGTCGTCCTGCGGGGCCGCGGGCGCGGTCATCTCGGCCACGGGGGTCTCCGCTGCCACGGGGGTCGCCACGCCGGCCGAGCGGGACTCGGATGCATCAGAGGGGGTCATGCACTCCATTCTCCCACAGCGTCGAACGGGGCCATGCCTGCGCAGGATGGCGCGACCCTCACCACGCCGAGGCGAGCGCCTCGACGGCCTGGTCGATGCGTCCGCCCAGACCGTTCGGCGCACCGCGCAGCACCGACCGCGACACGTTCGCGAGCACACGGTCGCGACCGCCGGGGAACAGCGTCGCCGCGTCCTCGAGCCGGGCCCCCTGCGCGCCGAACCCCGGAGCGAGCACCGGCAGGTCATCGGGCGTGCGGCGGATGTCGAGCCCGCGAGCGACCGGCGCATGCGTCGCCCCGAACACGATACCGAACGATCCGAGTGCGCCGTCGTTCGCGCGCTGGCCGACGGTGTCATCCGCGGACGCGACTCGCTGGTCCACGACAGTGTGCGGCTCCGTCCGCCCCGGCCTCGCTCCACCGGCAGACACGACACCCGTGCCCGTGAAGTCACTCGTCGCCGCCCCGCCCGCGCTGCCCCCGGTCGAGTCGGCCGAGGGTGTCGCCACCCCGGCCGCCGCGTTCCAGCGGGCCACCTCGGCGGCGACGTGGGCGGCGACGCTCACGCCCCGGGCGGCGGATGCGGAGGATGCCGGGTCGCCCTCCTCTCCCGCGACCGCCGCCGACTGGACCGCGTCGGCCTCCGGGTTGCTCGTCGCGGCGAGCAGGAACAGCCCCGCGCCATGCCGGAGCGCGGCATCGGCGAACGGCCGCAGCGCGCCGACGCCCAGGTAGGGCGAGATGGTGAGCGCGTCGCTGGCGAGGGGGCCGGCGGGGTCGAGCCACGCGTCGGCATAGCCAGCGTTCGTCGAGCCGATGTCGCCGCGCTTCGCGTCGGCGATGACGAGCAGCCCCGTGTCACGGGCGTCTGCGAGCACGCGCTCGAGCGCCGCGAGACCCCGCGAGCCGAGCCGCTCGAAGAACGCGACCTGCGGCTTCACGACCCCGACGCGACCAGCCGCGGCTGCGACGACGGTGCGCCCGAACCGCTCGAGCCCGGCAGGATCGGCGTCGAGCCCCCACTGATCGAGCAGCGCCGCATGAGGGTCGATGCCCACGCACAGTCCGCCGAAGCGATCGATGGCGCCTGCGAGGCGGACGCCGAACGACGCCCGCCTCGACCGAGCCGCACCAGCGGTGGCGACGCCGCCATCAGCCTCGGTCGCCACGACGGCATCGCTCCTCCGCACTCCGGCACCGGCCCTCACACCCGTCACGCCGTCGCCTGGGCCCGGGCGGCGTCGCGCAGGCGGTCGAACTCCTGCAGCGAGTGCACCTGGAACGGTCCGTCGACGACCTCGAGGGCCGTGACGAGCGCGTTGAGGGCGGCGATCGTGGTGAACACCGGCACCCCGTGCGCGGTGGCCGCGGCGCGGATCTCATAGCCATCGCTGCGCGATGTGCGCCCCTCAGGGGTGTTGATCACGAACGCGATGCGGCCGGCGGTGATCAGGTCGACGACGTCCTCGCCCGCCTCCCCGCGCTTGTGCACGAGCTCGGCGCTGATGCCGTTGCGGCGCAGCACCTGCAGGGTGCCCGCGGTGGCAAGGAGGTCGAAGCCCATCGTCTGCAGGCGCAGAGCAGGCAGCACGACGTTGCGCTTGTCGTCGTCGGCGACCGACACGAACACGGTGCCCCGCCGCGGCAGTGCGCCGCTGACGGCCGTCTCGGCCTTCGCGAACGCGTGCGGGAAGTCCCAGTCGATGCCCATGACCTCGCCGGTCGAGCGCATCTCGGGGCCGAGCAGCGAGTCGACGACCTGACCCTCGGGGGTCTGGAACCGGTTGAACGGCAGCACGGCCTCCTTCACCGAGATCGGCGAGCTGGCGGGCACGAACGTGCTGTCCTGCTCGGGCAGCACCCCCTGCCGCTTCAGCTCCGCGATCGACGTGCCGGCCATGATGAGGCTCGCCGCCTTCGCGAGCGGCAGCCCCAGCGCCTTCGACACGAACGGCACCGTGCGGCTGGCGCGCGGGTTCGCCTCGATGACATAGAGCACGCCCGCGGCGATCGCGTACTGCACGTTGAGCAGCCCGTCGACGCCCACGCCCTTCGCGATCGCGAGGGTCGCGTCATGCACGGCCTGCAGGTGCGAGGCGCCGAGGCTCACCGCCGGCAGCGAGCAGCTCGAGTCGCCGGAGTGGATGCCGGCCTCCTCGATGTGCTCCATGATGCCGCCGATGAACAGCTGCTCGCCGTCGTACAAGGCGTCGACGTCGAGCTCGACGGCGTCGTCCAGGAACCGGTCGACGAGCAGCGGGTTCTCGGCGCTGACGAGCGCCTGCCCGCCGATGCGCTGGAAGTAGTCGACGATCGACTCGCGGTCGTAGACGATCTCCATGCCACGGCCGCCCAGGACGAACGACGGGCGCACGAGCACCGGGTAGCCGATGTGCTCGGCCACCTCGATCGCCTCGTCGACGTTCGTGGCAGTGCCGTTGCGGGGTGCGAGGATGCCGGCCCGGTCGAGGATCTCGGCGAACAGCCCGCGCTCCTCGGCCAGGTCGATCGCCTCCGGGGTGGTGCCGAGGATCGGCACGCCCGCCGCCTTGAGCCCCTTGGCGAGGCTCAGCGGGGTCTGCCCGCCGAGCTGCACGATCACGCCGACGAGCTCGCCGGCCTCGGCCTCGGCGTGCACGACCTCGAGCACGTCCTCGAGCGTCAGCGGCTCGAAGTACAGGCGGTCGGAGGTGTCGTAGTCGGTCGAGACGGTCTCGGGATTGCAGTTGACCATGACCGTCTCGTAGCCCGCGTCGTGCAGTGCGAACGAGGCGTGCACGCACGAGAAGTCGAACTCGACACCCTGGCCGATGCGGTTCGGGCCGCTGCCGAGGATGATGATGCGCCTCCGGTCGCTCGAGGCGACCTCCGTCTCCTGCTCGTACGTCGAGTAGTGGTACGGCGTGCGGGCCGGGAACTCGCCGGCGCAGGTGTCGACGGTCTTGTACACCGGCCGCAGGCCGAACCCGTGGCGAATGTCGCGCACCTGCTGCTCGGTCAGCCCGCGCAGCTGGGCGATCTGCGCGTCGGAGAAGCCCTCCTCCTTGGCCACACGCAGCACATCCTCGGTCAGCTCGGTGGCCTCCCCGACCCAGTCGGCGACCTCGTTGAGGTGCTGGATCTGCTCCAGGAACCACGGGTCGATGCCGGTCGCCTCGTGTGCGGCCTCGATGGACGCGCCCGCACGCATGGCCTGCTGCAACTCGACGATGCGCCCGTCATGCGGCCGGGACGCCCCGCGCAGCAGCTCCTCGGCAGTGCCGGGCAGCTCGCCCCAGTGGAACGTCGCCCCCTTCTTCTCCACCGACCGCAGCGCCTTCTGCAGCGCCTGGGCGAAGGTGCGACCGATCGCCATCGCCTCGCCGACGGACTTCATCGTGGTGGTGAGCGTGTCGTCCGCGGCCGGGAACTTCTCGAACGCGAACCGGGGCACCTTGACCACGACGTAGTCGAGGGTGGGCTCGAAGCTCGCGGGCGTCACCTGGGTGATGTCGTTGGGGATCTCGTCGAGCCGGTAGCCGATCGCGAGCTTCGCGGCGATCTTCGCGATCGGGAACCCGGTGGCCTTCGACGCGAGCGCCGAGGAGCGAGAGACACGCGGGTTCATCTCGATGACGATGATGCGGCCGGTCTCGGGGTTGACGGCGAACTGGATGTTGCATCCGCCGGTGTCGACGCCGACGGCACGGATGATCTCGATGCCGATGTCGCGCAGCTTCTGGTACTCGACGTCGGTGAGGGTGAGCGCGGGGGCGACGGTGATCGAGTCGCCGGTGTGCACGCCGACGGGGTCGACGTTCTCGATCGAGCAGACGACGACCGTGTTGTCGGCGTTGTCGCGCATGAGCTCGAGCTCGTACTCCTTCCACCCGAGAATCGACTCCTCGAGCAGCACCTCGGCGGTCGGCGAGTAGTCGAGGCCGGCGCCGGCGATGCGGCGCAGGTCCGCCTCGTCATACGCGAACCCGCTGCCGAGACCGCCCATGGTGAACGAGGGGCGCACGACGACCGGGTAGTGCAGCTCCTCGGCGGCGGCGAGGCACTCGTCCAGGGTGTGGCAGATCACCGAGCGGGCGACGTCCGCGCCGCAGTCGACGACGAGCTCCTTGAAGATCTCGCGGTTCTCGCCGCGCTCAATCGCCTCGACCTTCGCGCCGATGAGCTCGACGTCGTACCTGGCGAGAATGCCCTCGCGGTCGAGGGCCATCGCCGCGTTCAGGGCGGTCTGCCCGCCGAGGGTGGGCAGGATCGCGTCGGGGCGCTCCTTGGCGATAATCGTCTCGAGCACCTCGGTGGTGATCGGCTCGATGTAGGTGGCGTCGGCGAAGTCAGGGTCGGTCATGATCGTCGCCGGGTTCGAGTTGACGAGGATGACGCGAATGCCCTCGGCGCGCAGCACGCGGCACGCCTGGGTGCCGGAGTAGTCGAACTCGCAGGCCTGGCCGATGACGATCGGGCCGGAGCCGATGACGAGGACGCTGTCGATGTCGGTTCTGCGAGGCATTACTTCTGGTCTCCTTCCAGACCGGCGCTCGTGGCGGCGGTCTCGGCGGCGGATGCTGCGGTCGCGCCCGCGAGGGTGGTCGCGGCGGGTTCAGGGGCCGCCGCGCTAGATGCGCCTGTGCCGGTGGCCGGGTCGTTCGCGCTCTCGCCCGACCCGGCGGCGGCGACCTCGCCGCCGCCCAGGATCAGGTCGCGGAACCGGCGGAACAGATAGCGGGAGTCGTGCGGGCCGGCGGTCGCCTCCGGGTGGTACTGCACGGAGAACGCGGGCAGGTCGAGGCAGCGCAGCCCCTCGACGACCTGGTCGTTGAGGCCGATGTGGCTGACCTCGACGCGGCCGAGGCCGACGGGCGAGTCGACGACGCCCTCGGTGGTCGCCTGCACGGCGAACCCGTGGTTCTGCGCGGTGATCTCGACACGGCCGGTGGCCCGGTCGAGCACCGGCTGGTTGATGCCGCGGTGCCCAAACGGCAGCTTGTACGTGTCGAGCCCCAGGGCCCGGCCGAGCAGCTGGTTGCCGAAGCAGATGCCGAAGAACGGGATGCGCTCGGCGAGCACCTGCCGCAGCACCTCGATCACCCGGTCGCTGGCGGCCGGGTCGCCCGGCCCGTTCGAGAAGAACACGCCGACCGGGTCGACGGCGCGGATGTCGTCGAGGGTCGCGGTCGCGGGCAGCACGTGCACGTCGAAGCCCTGCTCGGCGAGCCGGTGCAGGGTCGCGCGCTTGACGCCGAGGTCAATCACGGCGATCGGCCCGTGGCTCTCGCCGACGGCGGGCACGACGTACGCCTCGGGTGTGGTGACCCGCGCCGAGAGGTTCTGCCCTGCCATCGAGGGTTGGGCGCGCACGGCGGCGAGCTGGGCGTCGGGGTCGCCCGCGGCGTCCGCACCGGAGAAGATGCCGGCGCGCATGGCGCCCCGGTCGCGGATGCGTCGGGTGAGCGCGCGGGTGTCGATGTGGGAGATGCCGACGACGCCCTGGCGCACGAGCTCGTCCGCCAGGCTGCCGGTGGCGCGCCAGTTCGACACGATGCGGCTGGGCTCGCGGACGACGTAGCCGGCGACCCAGATCGCGCGCGACTCGTTGTCCTCCTGGTTGACGCCCGTGTTGCCGATCTGCGGGGCGGTCTGCACGACGATCTGCCCGGCGTACGAGGGATCGGTGAGGGTCTCCTGGTAGCCGGTCATGCCGGTCGCGAAGACGGCCTCGCCGAAGGTCGTGCCGCGCTTCCCATACGCGCGGCCCCGGTAGCGGGTGCCGTCTTCAAGCACGAGGATGGCTGGTTCAAACACTGGTGGGTGCTCCTTGGTTCGCTTGTGGTCTACGGGTCTCACCCGGTCGGCGGGCGGCTGGCGCTCGTGGCGCATGTCGGGCTGTGGGGTCAGAACATCAGCTCCCCGGCCCGGCGCGCCGCCGACCTGGGCGGTGCGATGGCGCGGACGGCCTCGACGATGGCGGGGCCGTCCTCGGCTCGTCGCATCCGCCAGAACGTGGTCAGCTCCAGGTCGCCCCAGACCCAGTCGACGGCGGTCAGCCCGCCGTGCTCCACGCCCTTGTCAATGGTGTAGTCCTCGAGCCCCGCCCCGTCGAGGTTCTCGCGCGGGATGAGCACGGGGTCGCTGCCATCGCGCTCCATAACGACGCCCTCGGGGTGGACGGCGATGGAGCCCCAGGCGCGGAAGCCGAGGCTCCTGGCGCTCACCCGGTCGAGGTGGTCGGCGGCCTTCGTCGTCGCGACGTACAGGCCGCGGCCGGTGACGATCGGGTCGCCAAGCTCAGCGGCGGACGGCGGGGTCGCCAGCGCCGGCAGCATCGTCTCCTGCTCGGCGGCGCGGCGGTGCCAGGCCCGCCACATCGCGATGAACACGACCACGACGATAGCCGCGGTCAGCGCCGTGAGGATCGTCATCTTCACCGTGGTGCTCATGCCTGCGCCCGCCCGTCGAGCACGGTGGGCCGGCCGCGCAGGATCGTGGCGACGACCCGGCCGGGCAGCTCCCGCCCGAGCCAGGGGGTGTTCGCCGACAGGCTCGCGAGATCGGCCGGGGTCAGGGTCGTGGTGGCGTGCGGGTCGATCAGGGTGAGGTTCGCGACCGATCCCGGCACGACCGGGCCGACGGCGTCCACGTCGCCGGCGATGGAGGCGGGCGCGGTGGACATCACCCGGCCGAGATCCGTCCAGGTCATCAGCCCGGTGTCGACCAGGGTGAGCTGGGCCAGGTGCACGGCGGTCTGCAGCCCCAGCATCCCCGGCTCGGCGTGCGCCCACTCGCACTCCTTCGCCTCGGCGGGCAGGGGCGCGTGGTCGGTGGCGATCGCGTCGATCGTGCCGTCGAGCAGCCCCTCGCGCAGTGCCTCGACATCGGCTTGCGAGCGCAGCGGCGGGTTGACCTTGTAGATCGGGTCGTAGTCGAGGCAGGCGTCCTCGGTGAGGACGAGATGGTGCGGGGTGACGTCGGCGGTCACCCGGATGCCGCGCTGTTTCGCCCACCGCAGCACGTCGACGCTGCCGCGGGCGGAGACGTGGCGCACGTGCAGGCGGGCGCCGACGTGATCGGCGAGTAGCACGTCGCGGGCGATGACGGCGGCCTCGGCGACGGCCGGCCACCCTTGCAGGCCGAGGCGGCTGGAGAGCTCGCCCTCGTTCATCTGTGCACCCTCGGTGAGGCGGGGGTCCTGCGCGTGCTGCACGACGACGCCGTCGAACGGCTTGACGTACTCGAGGGCGCGGCGCAGCAGCAGCGGGTCGGTCACCCCGGTCTCGCTGTCGCTGAACAGCCGCACGCGGGCGGCGGAGGCGGCCATCGCCCCGATCTCGGCCAGTCGCTCGCCGCGCATCCCGACGGTGACCGCGCCGACCGGGCGCACGTCGGCGAGCCCCGCGTCGACGCCGAGGCGGTGGATGAGCTCGGCGTTGCCGGCCGTGTCGGCGACCGGGTCAGTGTCGGGCAGGGCGTGCACGGTGGTGTACCCGCCGAGGGCGGCCGCCCGGCTCGCGGTGGCGACCGTCTCGACCTGTTCCAGGCCCGGCTGGCGCAGGTGTGCGCCGAGGTCCACGAGGCCGGGCAGGGCGATGAAGCCGGTGCCGTCGATGATGAGGTCGGTGTCAGGGGCCTGCTGCGCGGCGGAGGCGCCCGTGCCGGCCGGGTCGACGGCGGTGAAGCGGTCGCCGGCGATGGCGATGTCGACGTCCTGCAGGCCGAGCAGGCTGACGTTCGTGATGCGGGTCGTCATGCGAGACCTCCCTCGGGGCCGAGCAGGCTGTACAGCACGGCCATGCGCACCGACACTCCGTTGGCGACCTGTTCACGCACGGTCGCCTGCGGGCTGTCTGCGGCGGCGGAGCTGATCTCCAGGCCCCGGTTCATCGGGCCCGGGTGCATGACGAGCGTCCGCTGGCCGAGCCGGCCGAGGCGCTGCTCGCCGAGCCCCCACAGGCGGGTGTACTCCTCACGGGTCGGGAAGAACGCGTCGTGCATGCGCTCCAGCTGGATGCGCAGCATGATCACCACGTCGAAGCCGGCGTCGATCGCCTCGTCGAAGTCGTCGTGCACCTCGACCGGCCACAAGGCGATGTCGAACGGCATGAGTGTGGGCGGGCCGGCGAACGCGACGTGCGCGCCGAGGGTCGTCAGCAGCCACAGGTCGCTGCGCGCGACCCGGGAGTGGTCGATGTCACCGACGATGAGCACGCGCACCCCGTCGAGCGGGCGGCCGCGGGAGGCGTCGCCGTGCAGCCGGCGGCGGATGGTGAACGCGTCGAGCAGTGCCTGGGTCGGGTGTTCGTGGGTGCCATCGCCTGCGTTGACCACGGCCGCGTCGATCCAGTCGGTCTGCGCGAGCTGTTGAGCGGCACCGGATGCGGAGTGCCGCACGACCACGCCGTCGGCGCCGATCGCGGTGAGTGTCTGGGCGGTGTCTTTGAGCGACTCGCCTTTGGCGACGCTCGACCCTTTGGCGGTGAAGTTGATCACGTCGGCCGAGAGGCGCTTGGCGGCGACTTCGAACGAGGTGCGAGTGCGTGTGGAGTTCTCGTAGAAGAGGTTCACCACGGTGCGGCCACGCAGCGTCGGCAGCTTCTTGATCTCGCGGGCGTTGACCTCGGCCATGTCCTCGGCGACGTCGAGCAGGCCGATCGCGGTGTCACGGTCCAGATCGCGAGTGGAGAGCAGATGCTTCATGAGTGCACCACCTCGTCGGTGCCACGGGCCCGGTCGCAGGTGGAGAGCAGACAGATCATGAGAGCACCACCTCGTCGGTGTCGTCAAGCGGTGTGAGATGCACGCTGACCTGCTCGGAGCGCGACGTGGGCAGGTTCTTGCCCACGAAGTCCGCCCGAATCGGCAGCTCGCGGTGCCCCCGATCGACGAGCACGGCGAGCTTGACCATGCGGGGCCGCCCGAGCTCCCCGATCGCGTCGAGCGCGGCGCGCACGGAACGCCCGGAGAACAGCACGTCGTCGACGAGCACGACGACCTTGCCGTCGATGCCGCTGAGCGGGATGCGCGTCGGGTGTGTGTGCTTCAGCGGCTTGCCATGCAGGTCATCGCGGTACATCGTGATGTCAACCGCACCGGTGATCGTTTTGGGATCGACCCCCGTCTCGGTCTTCGCGATCTTCGCAGCGAGACGCTCGGCGAGAGGCACCCCGCGCGTGGGAATGCCGAGGAGAACGAGATCATCGGGGCCCTTGTTCGCCTCGAGAATCTCGAAGGAGATGCGAGTCAGGGCGCGATCGATGTCGCCCGCCTGCATGACGATGTTCGTCACAGTGCTTCCTTTCCGTCTCACGGGACGGTCGTTAAAGGATTTCTGCAGAGTCTAGCACCCGGGGTGCGGGGCAACGTTCAGCCTGCCACCGCCCGGACGGCCCCAGCGCTCTGGTGGCTGCAGGGTCGGGCGATGACGCGATCATGGTCGGCCCTTCCGCGACTTCGACGTGGGGACACGCTCCCTGCGACCGAGATCGCGAAAACCACGGGGAAGACGCCTGCAGAGGGGCATTCCAGCGATCTGGACGAGGCAGACGCGCCCCCGCGCGACACCGACACTCGTTCAGGCGCATTCGTGTACACATGCACGCGTCGCCGAGGGGAGGCGCATTCCGCCCCCGTACGATTGACCACATGCGTCGCATCGTGGTCATCGTGCCCTGCTTCAACGAGCAGGAGAGCCTCGCCCGTCTGCATGATCGGGTGCAGGCGGTGGCCGCGACGCTCCCCGATTACCGCGTCGACCTGCTGCTCGTCGACGACGGCAGCACGGACGACACGCCGCGGCTGATGCGTGAGCTCGCCGCCGCCGACCCCCATGTGGGCTACCTCGTGCTCAGCCGCAACTTCGGCAAGGAGCACGCGATGGCCGCCGGCCTCGATCAAACGGATGCGGATGCGGTGGTGCTGATGGACGCGGACCTGCAGGATCCCCCGGAGCTCCTGCCCGAGATGGTGATGCTGTGGGAACAGGGGTATGAGGACGTGTCCGCGCGACGACGGCAGCGTCAGGGCGAGTCGTGGTTCAAGCGGTCGTCAGCGCACCTGTTCTACCGGCTGCTGCACCGCGTGGCCCGGGTGGAGATCCAGGTCGACACCGGGGATTTCCGGCTGCTCGACCGCCGCTGTGTGGAGGCGCTGCGCGCGTACCGCGAGACGGACCGGTACACGAAGGGCCTGTTCTCGCTCGTCGGCTTCCGCAAGGCGCAGGTGCTCTATGACCGGCCGGGACGCTTCGCGGGCCACTCGAAGTGGGGGTACCGTGCCCTGTTCGATCTGGCGTCCGAGGGCCTGACCTCGTTCACCACAGCCCCGTTGAGGCTCGCGACGGTGCTGGGGATGCTCATCTCGACGGCCGCGTTCGTGTATCTGATCGTGATCGTGGTGCGCACGCTCATCCACGGCCCCGACGAGGCAGGCTACCCCTCGATGATGGCCGTGCTGCTGTTCCTGGGCGGCGTGCAGCTGCTGGCGCTCGGCATCATCGGCGAGTATCTGGGGCGGGTGTTCAACGAGACGAAGCGGCGGCCCCTGTACATCGTCAGCGATGCCCGGTTGTGGGGCACGCCGGTGCGCGCGGCCGAGGGCGTGCCGGTGATCTCGCCGCGCGAGCCGTCGGCCGTCAATGCGTCATCAGATCGACCGGCAGGCCCCACCACGGCGGGCGACGTCACAGACGCTGGCGAGGAGTCCTCCACCCCGGACGACATCACGGCAGGCGACTCCATCACTCCTGTCAATGAGCCCCCAGCCAGTCGATGAGTCGGTCGGCCGATTTGGGCCTGCTGAACAGGAAACCCTGCCCGTAACGCACACCGACCCGCTGCAGTCGACCGCGCTGGCCGGGCGTCTCGATGCCCTCGGCGCTGATGGTGAACGACATCGTCCTGGCGAGGTGGGTGAGTCCGGTGATGAGCTGCCCGGCGCGCTCCGGCTGGGTGGCGAGGTAGTCGGTGAGCGACTTGTCGAGCTTGAGCAGATTCGCGGGGAAGCGCACGAGGCTGTTGACCGATGAGAACGCCTTGCCGAAGTCGTCGAGAGCGAGCATCATGCCATGGTCACGGGTGAAGGCGACGAGCCGTTCGAGCACGTCGTCGGTCGCCTGGTCGAGTGAGCGCTCCGAGAGCTCGAAGACGAACGAGACGTCGGGGTGTGCCTCCACGTGCTCGGCCAGGACGTCCATGAGCGCCTGGTCGAGCACCTGCCCGGCCTCGAAGTTCACGTTGAGGCTCGCCACCTCCGGGTCAGCCCGGCGGATGCGCTCGATGCCCGCGAACGCCCCGCGCACGACCTGCTCGGTGAGGCGTGACAGGAGACCGGTGCGGTTGGCCACGTCCACGATCAGCTGCGGCGGCACGTCGCCGATGTGGTCGTCGCGGTAGCGCACGAGCGCCTCGACTCCGATCACCTTCGCATCGGCCAGACGCACCGTCGGCTGGAACCAGACGGACAGCTGCCCGGCCTCGATGCCGTGACGCACCTGCGACTCAAGATCCGAGGGCGTGATGACGCCGCGTGCGGATGTGGCGTTCGACCAGTCCGATGGGCGTGCAGGCGTGCCCGCCGTGCTCCCCCCGGTCGTCGCGCCCCGTGCGTCGGTGCCCTGGGCCGTGCTGCGGTCGCCGGATGCCACCCACGAGTCCGCATCGCGTGTCTCCTCCGGTTCCTCCGGTGTGGTTCGGCCGGCCGTCGCCCTGTCCTGTGCGGTCGACGCCTCGTCACCGGGCGCGGTGCCCATCCCGGCTACCGGGTGGGCCGCGCGCATGAGCAGCTGTTCGATCCCCATGCCGAGCCGCCGCTTCTTGCCCTCGTACATGCGTTCGTCGGCCTCCTCGAGCAGGTCGGTGACGCTCGTGCGGCCGGGAACCGCGCCGGCGACGCCGACGCTGACGGTGAGGGTGATGACCTGCCCGTCGATGTGCATGGGCCGGTTTATGCCTTGCTGCACGCGTCGGGCGACCGCGCGTGCAGCGTCCTCGTCAGTGGTGCCGGGCAGCATCACCACGAACTCGTCGCCGCCGATGCGGCCGATCACGTCGTTGGGGCGCAGGGCGCCGCGCAGGCGCCGGGCGACCTCTTCCAGCACGAGGTTGCCGGCGTGGTGGCCGTGCACGTCGTTGACCGCCTTGAAGTCATCGAGATCGAGGTAGAGCACCGGCGGCACGATGCCCGTCTCGTCGATCACCCGCTGTGCGGTGAGTCGGAACCCCCGGTAGTTGAGCACGCCGGTGAGGTCGTCGGTGTTCGCCCGCTGGGCAAGGTCGTCGATGCGGCGGCGGGAGGCGAGGGTCACCGACGCCATGTGGGCGAGGCCCTCGACGATGTGCTGCTCGGTGCGGCTGAACGGGGTCATGTTGTCTCGGCTGGTGACGACGAGCCAGCTGCCGCCGCCGTCCGGTGCGTGTACCTGCTCGCCGATCTCGGCGGCCCTGGGCGGTCGGTCGCGCAGAGTGACGGTGCCGTTGGGGATCGCCCGGCGGGCGAACTCCTCGAGCCGCACGAGCACGGGGGTGTCGGAATCGTCCCAGGGGAGGGCGAGCGCCGCCCGCACCATCGCGTCGAGCTGGCGACGCAGCATCCGCCGCCGATACCGCTCGTACCAGGTGACGACGATGATCGTCACGACGAGCAGCACCACCGCGCGCACGTCGAGCAGATCCTGGAACCGCCCCCCGCCGTCGATGGCGTCACCCAGGTGGTCGGCGCCGATGGCCGCCCAGCAGGCAAGGGTCTCGCCGACCATGATCTGCACGAGGCGCCGCCAGTGCATCCGCACCGGTTCGACTCCCTCCATCGTGAGCATGCGGCGGAAGACGAGGGGCAACGAGCAGACCGAGACGACGGTGCCGACGAGCACGGCGACCGGGCTCGGCAGCCCGACGAGCGTGGCCACCCCGGTCGTCAGGGAGAACACCAGCCCGATGAACGCCGTCGTGAGCGCCTGCAGCAGCCCCGACCGGCGGTCGTAACCGGCGAACTGCAACACGACGAACGTGGTCACCGCCCAGATCGGATAGGCCGAGGTATAGGCGCCGCCGATGTACAGGTACACGACCAGCGGCGCCAGCAACGTCATCCGCAGGGCATGGGAGCCGCGGGTGACTTGGACGCCCACGCCGCGCAGCAGCACCATCGAGAATACGACGAGTGCGGTATACGCCCAGTTGGGCATCGGTGCGCCGGCGAGGATACGGGTGATGGTGAAGGAGACGGATCCGACCACCCCGGCGAGCACCAGCAACGCGACCGGCAGTGCGACCCCGAGCCGCACCCGGTACGGGTAGCGGGAGACCTCGTCGACGACGGTCTGCGTCGGGGTCACGGTGAGGTGCGGGGTGAGGTGGGCCATCGCTGCGAGTCTACCGGCAGCCTCCGCCTACCCGTCGTCGCCGGACTCGTAGTCGGCGGTGAGTCCGTGCGGGGTCTTCTCCCACCGGTGCGGGTCGAAGAGCACCTGCCAGGCCGCCCGCCACGCGGCCATCGAGTGCATGAGCCAGTAGATCGGGTTCAGCACCGCGTACACGCCGATGCGCCAGCTGTACCGGCGCCAGGCGGCGATGCCCGACTCGACGATCATGAGTCCGTTGCCGAGGACCATCAGCACGAGGCCCAGCATGAGCCAGCCTTCGGGGATGGCGAGCTCGCCGACCCGCACCCCGACATAGGTGATTGCAGTGAACAGCAGCGCGAGCGGGTAGCTCAGGAACGCCAGTGGTGTGCCCATCACGAGGCCAACCATGCTGATCAGCCCGCCCAGGCCGTTCGCCCGGAACCACTCGACCGGGTGTCGGGTGTGCACGGCCGCGGTGACCATGTACCCCTTGATCCACCGGGTGCGCTGGCGGATCCATGCGACGAACCGCGAGCACGCCTCCTCCTCGGTGGCCGAGTCGATCGTGTCGACGACGTACCCGTGATTGGCGATGCGCAGGCCGAGGTCGGCGTCCTCGGTGACGTTGTAGGGGTCCCATCCGCCGAGCTCGCGCAACAGCCGGGTGTCGAAGTGATTGCTCGTGCCACCGAGCGGGATGGGGATGCCCAGGTCGCCCATGCCCGGCAGCATCGCGTCGAACCAGTGGGCGTACTCGATGGCGAACATGCGGGTGAGCAGGTTGTAGTCGGCGTTGAAGTACATCAGCGACGCCTGCACGCACGCGAGGCGGGGCAGACCGGGGTCGACACGGCTGCGCAGCATCTCGTTGCGCTTGAACGCGGCGAGGGCGCGGCGCAGCTGGTCGGCGTGCGGGCGGTCCTCCGCGTCGAAGATCACCACGTAGTCGCCGCGGGCGAACTCGAGCCCGTAGTTACAGGCGCGCGGCTTCGTCTGCGGCTGGCCGCGGGGCACCACGAGGATGCGCACGTACTCCGGCGGGTGCATCGCCTTGGCCGCGGCGATGGTGCGCTCGTCGTCCTCCTCCAGCAGGATGAGCACGTCGAGGCGCGACTTCGGCCAGTCGAGGCGGTCGAGGTTCGCGATGACCTTCTGCACCACCTCGACCTCGTCGTAGACGGGCACGAGGATCGTGTAAACGGGCAGGTCGTCATCTGACACGTTCGGTGTCCACTCTCGGGGCAGACCCCGTCGCAGACGCTCCCGCTCGACCGCACGCCCCGCAACCGTCTGCCGCACCCGCCGCACCGGCAGGCGCAGCGCGGCGAGCACCTTGAACGCCACCATGTTCAGGAACAGCAGGTTCATCAGGATGAAAAGGGCGACCGCCGTCGTCCTGGGCCACAGCACCAGGACGACCAGGATGATCACGGCCAGACCGATCGGGATGGCCTTCTGCCACCACAGCAGACTGATGCGGGCCGAGGCGTCGGGTGATTCGTCGGCCAGCTCGTCGGTGATGCGGTACAGCAGGCGACGCTGGAACACGCTCTGCACGGCATGCATGATGTCCCAGTCCGTGGTGACGACGAAGCGCACCCGGTCGACGCCGGCGATGCTCCGGGCCGCCGTCGCGAGCTCGTCGTCCGGTTCCCGTGCGGTGGCGACGACGACCGTGTCGCCGTCGACGCGCCAGGGCACCCAGCCGCCGTCGATGAATCGGCGGGGGTTCTGCCCCGCGAACAGCTCGGGATGCTGTGGCGGGGCGGCGATGAGATCGACTAGCGGCAGCCCCCACTGGTCGGCCAGCGCCCGGTACATGCGCTGTCGGGTGATGGCGCCGGTGAGCACGAGGTGTCGACCGAGCAGGCCGCCCTCCTGGTGTTGAGCGACGAGGGCCCGGTGCAGCTGCTGCTCGGTGATGAGGCCACGCTGCATGAGGATCTCGCCGATGCGCAGGTGCTGTGCGCCGGCCACCCGAGGGCGTGCGGCCGAGTCGCCCGGGCGGCCGCCAGTGTGACCGGTGGGGCGGGGGGAGGCGGGGCCGTGATCGGCTCCGGTGCCGTGGCCGGCGAGTCCCCGGTCAGGTGTGTCGGGGGTCTCTGTGGTGGGCATGGCGGTCACCAGGCCAGATGGTAGACGGCATGGGTGTCCGTGGCGAACACGCGAACGTAGCCAGCGTAGTCCTGGGGATGGTCCAGCATCCGCTGGTAGACCGCATCCCGGCCGTCGAGGTTGACGCCGCCGGTGTCCTGCGTGTTGACGAAGATCCATTCGGCGTGGGTGCGCGGGCTGTCCATGGCCTCCTCGAACAGGTCGCCGGTCGAGCGGTTCCAGTACTCGCGGATGGGCTGCTGCACCAGCGGGATGATGCCGCTGCTCGATGCGGACTCGTCCATCAGGATGCCTCCTCCCTGGTAGTGATCGCGCAAGTACACGGCGGCTGCGTCCGGGCGCTTGGACTGGTTGTAGGCGCCCTCGCCGATCATCGGGTTGCGGTCGACGGGATCCTGGGCCCACCAGCCGAGCTGGGCGATGAGTGCGACGGCCACCGCGGGGGCGGCGAGTGCGCCGAGCGGGTGGCGCACACGGGTCAGCGCCCGGCGCAGCGCCTCGGCGGCGAAGCCTGCTCCGAGCGCGAAGAACAGCAGCCCGGCGACGCCGTAGCGGACGTTGAACAGCCCGGTGGGCAGAGAGTGGTCGTTGTTCATGACCGACTGCCCCAGGCTCAGGCTGAGCACCTCGAACACGAAGGTGGACAGGGAGACTCCGACGATCAGGGTGGCGGTGCTCATCCCCTGCCGCCAGACGAGCCAGGCGAAGCCGAGCAGTCCGACGACGAAGGTGACGCCGCCGATGACCTCCCATGCCGACCAGGTGTACACGTAGAGGCTCAGCCCGGGATGGCCCTTCGTCGTCAGGGATCCGTATTCGCTGATGGCCTGCTGCTGGGCGAACGCGGAGTACTGGCCGAACATGAACTCGAGCGGGTTGCCATAGAGGGCGTAGTTGTAGGCCAGCCACCAGACGACGCCCACGGCGGGCGCGCTGAGCGCGGGCAGCACCCGGCGCAGCAGGGTGAAGCGCAGCGGGTGCGGTGTGGTGCCGCGTCGCCGGGGCCAGTCGACGATCACGATGAACAGTGCGGCGCTGAGCGCCATCACCCAGCCCTCATAGCGGGAGAGCACCCCGACGGCTGCGGGCACGCCGATGTACACAGCGATCTCCCCGCCGCTCATGTCTCGCTCCGAGACCGCCCAGTGCGTGAGCCCGGCGAGAATGCCGGCCATGGAGGCGATGAGCACCGGCTCGGTCAGCGCGGTGGTGTGCGCGTACAGGAAGCCGGCGCTCGTCCACAGCACGAGGACCGGGATCATCCGCGTCCCCAGGCCGAGGCCGAGTCGGGCCGCGGTGCGCCAGATCGCAGCCGAGGTGGCGGCGAAGCAGAGCATCCCGAGCAGTGCGGCGCCCCAGCCCTTGTACCACAGCCACAGGTTCTGCACGAACACGAGCAGCAGAAGGTGCGGCATCGGCAGCCACACGGTGCCCAGCTGCTGGAACCCGGGTGCCTTGCTGTCGACGATGCGGCGGGCGATGGTCAGGTGTGACAGGGCATCCGAGTACCACATGTTCGCCCCATGGCCGATCACGTACAGCGACAGCCCGTACATGAGCAGCAGACTGACGATGGCGACGACGGCGGTGCCCGGAACGCGCCGCCCGGTGGGCGTGGGGTGGAGGGTCGCCCACCAGCGGCGCAGCCGGTCAGCGGTCATGCGAGGCCATCCGGCCGTTCCCCCGGCGAGGGCGGCTCGTCGTCCTCCCCGGGAGTGACGGGCCCGGACTGTTCCGTCGCGTCAGCCGGCTTCGCGCGTGCGTCGGGGGTGGCACGGCGGGCGAGCCGACGGGTCATGCCGGCCGAGGCTGGCTCCTCCGCGCGATCCTCAGCTTCCTCCGCCTCCTCAGCTTCCTCTGCCTCCTCCGCGTCGACGACGCG
Source organism: Pseudoclavibacter caeni (assembly GCF_008831125.1). Classification (GTDB taxonomy): domain Bacteria; phylum Actinomycetota; class Actinomycetes; order Actinomycetales; family Microbacteriaceae; genus Pseudoclavibacter_A; species Pseudoclavibacter_A caeni. Next base: position 206,501 of record NZ_WBKA01000002.1, read on the forward strand.
GCGCGCGCGCACGAGCATCCGGTGTCGGGTCAAGCCGCCGGCGAGCAGCAGGAGCAGCAGGGCGCCGACCACGGCCACGCCCCACCAGATGTACCCGGCATAGGAGTTGACGCGGCTGTCCTGTGGAACGATGGCGTTGCTGTCGACGAGCACGGGGTCGTCGGTGAGCGACTGCGCGACGACCAGGTCGTCGTAGAGGGCAGACCATCCGCTCGGGTCTGCGGCGAGTGAATCGGTCAGATGGTGTTGGAGCGCCGCAGCGGTCGGCTCCCCGGCACCGGTGCCGTCCGGTTGCCAGGCGGCGAGTGCGATGACGTCCCGTCCGTCGGCATGGAAGGCCTGCAGTGCGGCGAAGGCCTGTGCCACGCCGGCCTTGAACGGGCCGTTCGCCTGGTCGATCGAGCGGAACTGTCCCATGCGCAGTGGGGCGTCCAGTTCGTTGATCTGTGCACTGGTGGCGCCGACCAGCAGGCCCGAGGCCCCCGATGAGATGAAGGTCTCAGCGTTCTCCTGCTGCACGGTCAGGCGCTGAGAGCTGGCCCCCTGCAGCGCGATGAGCAGCTGTGCGGCGTCGGTGAGCGTGTCTGCGTCGACGGTGTCAGGCATGGCGACCGGCACCACGCCGGCGAGCACCTGTGGGAAGCGTTCGAATCCGGCGTCAAGCTGCTGGCCGGGCTGGGCGGTCACGGTCGATGCGTTGCCGTCGAGGGTCACCCGGACCGGCATGATCGTGCTGGCCGACCCGCAGCCGGCGCTCTGCGTCTGTGCGACGGTCTGGCCGTTGACCTCGGCGTCGAGCTCGATGCGCAGCGTGTTGCGGGCCTTCATGAGTGATTCGGGGATGTCGATGGTTCGGTCGATCGTCACGTCGTCGGCTGTCAGGAGGGTGGAGTCGACGATCTGGTCGTTCCAGGTGACGGTGAGCGCGGCGCTGATGTTGGCAGGCAGCGCGGTGTGTGCGCCGGTGAGGTGGACGGTGGCTGACTGGACGGCCTGGGCGAAATCGGCCTGGGCAACGCTGATCGAGGTCGTCGACTGGCCGATCCCCTGCAGCACGGGCTGGCTGTCGCCGAGCTGGGTGAGGGTGAGCTCCGTCTTCGACTCGGCCGCGTCGTCGGATGCGGCGAGGCTGCCGACCTGTGTGGCGCCGGCGAGCGGGAGGCGTCCGTCGCCCAGGGCGCTGGCCGCGGCATCGAGTCCGTCGCCGGTACCGGTGATGCTGAGGGCGCTGACCCCGTCAAGGGAGCCGACGGTGGTCGTGGTGTCCCCCTCGCCGGAGAGGATGCGGATGATCCGCCCGCCGATCACGGGGGTGGTGACGGCTCGACTGGTGTCCTCGTCACTGGTGACGCTGATCGCGGCGGAGCTGCCGTATTTGTGCTTCAGCCCGACGGCGGCGGTCAGCGCGGCCTGGCGCTGGTCGGCATCGGTCGGGTCGGCCACGCGAATGCTGATCGCGGTCACCGAGGAGTCGAGAAAATCGCCGACCGCGGTCGGCTGGTCGGGGGTGCCGGCTGTCGTGAGGTTCACGTCGGTCAATCGGATGCTGCCGAGGTTGGAGAGCAGGCAGACACTGTCCGGGTCGTTCACATTGTCAGCGAGGTAGCGGATGGAGAGAACGGCGGACTGGTCCTCCACCGCGCCGGCGCTGAGCGGGGCGTCGATATGCACGGCCTGTCGACTGCCGTTGATGGCAACGGTCTGCACCACCTGCCCGCCGGAGAGCACCTCGACGCGTCCGGTAAGGTCGCTGTCGGGAGTGGCCGTGGCCTGGAACCGGGCTGGGGTGAGACCTTGAGCCATCGGGATGCGGATCTCCTGTGCGCTCGCATTGGCCGTCACCGAGTATGTGGAGGTGACCGGCATCGAGAGGTCTGCCGCCCGGGTCGTGGTGGCAGTCGCTGTCGAGACGGTGGCGTTCTGGGCGGCTGTGGCCGGTGCGGTCGACGCGGTTGCCGCTGTGAGGGCGACCACAACCGCGGAGACCGCCCACCATCTCCGTGGATGCCGTGGACGCCACCTGCCCGTCGGCCCGTCGAGACGAGCAGGTCGTGCGTGTTCGCGGATCATCCGCAGCTCCAAGTCTCCGGTTGGGGATCCGCCCGCCTGTGCGCATCCCGCCAACATCCCTTTGACATCATACTAGGGAGTCTGCACAGCGGACGGGTCTCCCGCCGCCTCGGATCGCCTGGCGTGGAGAGACCTCGTCCTCGTGGACCATGCGAAGAGAGCCCAGTCGCCAGCCCGCTGACCGTCGCTCGCCGGATCGCTCACGTCGAACGACCACGGCTGGGTGATCTGCAGCAGCTGCCCGTCTCGGGCGCTGCCGGCAGCCGGGTGCGGCGAGAATGCTGACGCTGTGATCCCCCCCCGCTGGGCATCGTTGGTGCCCTACCGCGTCGGCGGCACGACCTCCGCCTGTTCGTCGGCGCCCCGGTGCTCGCCCATCCACTCGAGCATCCGCCGCTCGGGGTCTGTCAGTCGCTTCGGGGTGAGCACGCGGGCCACAAGCCGCAGATCGCCGGCGCCGCCGTCAGTCTTCGGCAGGCCTGCACCGGGCACGGTGAGCACGTCGTCCGTGCCTGTGCCGGCGGGCACGCGCAGCCGACGGGTTCCGCCGGGAGCGGGCACGTCGACCTCGGTGCCGAGCACGGCGTCGACGAGAGGCAGGTCGATCTGTCCGACGAGGTCATCGCCGTCCGGAGTGAACAGCGTGTCGTCGAATGAGCGTGTGGGCGTGGCAGGAGTGGCCGCACCGTCCACCACGGGCGCCGGACCAGTGGCGTTCGTCCGTCCGTAGAGCGCAGCGGTGTTGACCCGCACCCGACTGACCGCGACGTCGGCGTCATCCGGCGCCCCTGCTGCGGCCGAGGCATCGGTCTTGTCATCGATGTCTCGGGCGGTCTTCGGCTCGTTCTCCCACCCGTGCCAGTCGGTCGCGACACGGATGCGTGCCCCGGCCGCCGCATCGCGCGGTGGCTCGGATGCGGCAGTCGCCCGCCGGGCCTCCTCGCGCGCACGCGCGGCACGGCGCTCATCGGCCTCCCGCTGTGCTCTGGCCTCCTGCTCGGCGGCCTGTCGGGCCTCCTCCGCGAGTCTGCGCAGTTCGGCGAGATCGGCCTCCTCGCGCTGTCGTGCCGCGGCGGCCTCGGCGGTGCGCCGGGCGAGCTCCTCGTCGGGGTCTGGGTCGGCGTGCCGAGCCCCGCGATGGCGGGCGGCGCGGCGCGTGTCAGGAACGGCGTCGGCATCTTCCAGATCCGCCCGCCCCTCGACCGGGGACTCTGCCTCGCGAGCCGCACGCTCAGCGGCAGCTCGCTTCGCCTCCTGGGCAGCCCCGTTCGCGGCAGCGGCCTGCGCATCTGAACCGGTGCTCGGCTCGCCCTGTGACCTGGACGGTTCATCCGCTGCAGCCCGCTCGGCATTCCGTCGGGCACGCTGCGCCTGCGCGGCCCCGGCCGTGGCCCCGGTGGCCTGCGGTGCCTCCGGCTGTGTGCCGTAGGTCGCGCGGAAGCGGCGTTCCTCCTGGATCACGTCGTAGGCGGCCGTGACCGTTTTGAAGTCCTCGACTGCGCTGGGGTCGGAGTTCATATCAGGATGCAGGCTGCGAGCGAGCTGCAGAAAGGCCCGACGCACCTGCTTGTCACTGGCGAACGGGCTCACTCCCAGCAGGGCATACGCGTTCTCGGCGAGCATCAGCGGCCAGCCTCACTGTCCCTCGGCCCGTTCGAGGCCTCACCAGCCCCGTCGGTCGGTCGAGCCTGCTGCTGTGCGAGCTTCTCACGCAAGCTCTCCACGGTCTTCTGCGCGTCCTCCAGCGAGCCCTCGAGCTCGCGGCGCTTCCGGCTCTCCTCGGCGAGCTTCGAAGTGAGCTGGCCGATGTGCTCCTCGGAGGAGTTGATCGCATCCTCCAGCGCGCGCAGGGCGCCGGACTCCAGCTCGCCGTACTGGGCGGCGTACGCACGCTCGATGTCCTCGATGCGCTTGCGGTACTCTTCCGGCATCTGCTCCTCGCCGGGCTGGTCGACGGCGGGAATGAACGTGTCGCCGACCTGGATGCCTGCGCGCTGCTCCGGCTCCGGCTTTGCCGCTGCCTGCTCTGCGGCGGTGTCCTGTGCGGCAGCGGCCTCCTGCAGCTTCGCGGCCTGGTCGACGAGATCTGCGGGGATGCCGCGGGTGTCGGTCGGCACCGGTGACGCATGGCGGGGACGGTAGCCCTCCTCGTTCACTCCCGGCCGGTCGGTCTGTTCAGGCTGCGCCGCGGCCGCCTCCGGTGTGATCGAGGCGGAGGGGTGCTGCGCCTCGACCGGCTCATGCCCATCGTTGGAGACACCGGATGGCGACCAGACCTGCCCGGCCGGGGCAGCGGCCTGCGCCGACGCGGTTCCTGCCTCGCCGCTCATATCGGGCCACAGTGAGGGATCCGTCACCTTCACCGAGCCGGCGGCGGGTTCAGCCGACACGGCAGGTTCCGGCTCGGTCGTGTCGTGGACGCCGCTGGTGAACATCGCATCGGTCCAGCTGGTGATGCCGTCGTCCTCGAACGCGTCGTCGACACCCCCCTGTGCCGCGCCGAACGAGCCGCCCGTACCAGCAGCCGAGACGCCAGCAGTCTGAGTCTGTGCAGGATGCTGCTGCGGCGTCTGCCCCTGAGGATGCGCCGCTGCGGGTGTCTCCGCCCCTGCTGCTCGGGCCGTCGCCGCTGCCGCGGCAGTGGTGTCCTCCGTCGCTGGGGGCAGCTCGCCGACGACGTTCACCGGCTCGGGCACCACCGGACGCCGAAGCGGGACACGACCGGGACGCATGCCAGACCCTCCCTGTGGAAACAGGGGCGACCCGCCCGCGGTCGCGGCGCGTTTCGCCTCGAGCTCTGCCCGGGCCTGCCGCTCCCGTCTCCACTTGCGCAGGAGCAGCACCGCCAACACGATGAGGCTCGCGACGGCCACTGCCACGATCACGAGTTCAACGATCATCATGATGCTCACCTGCTCAACTCCCCGGCGGTCCGAGGGTTCGTTCTGCTCCAGTGCGTCCGGTGCAGGAGTTCACTGCACCCGTGCACAAGCGTACTGCCAGCGCCTGTAGCTACTGCTGGATCTGGTGGTCGATCTGGGCACGCACTCGCACCAGCGCCTGGGAGATCTCCTGGTCACGCAGGCGGTGCAGCAGTGCCATCGGCATCCCGGCCACATCGAACAATGCGGCCTCCGTCGCGACGTCATACCCATGGGCGATCACGGCCGAGACCGTCGCCATGAGCCGGTTGAACGAGTGGGTCAGCCGGTCGGCGTCCTCGGCCGTCAGCTGCTCGTCAGCCTGCCCGGCGACGACCTCTGCGACGTGGTCGCCCATCGAGAGCATCATCGGGTTGGTCACGCCACGCAACACATGCACGAGGCCGACCATCGCCATCCAGTTGAAGTAGCTGTCGCCCAGCGGCCCCTGGACGGTGCGCTCCCACCAGCCGGCGAGGGTGCGCTCGCGGGCAGCGCGCTCGCCGGGCTTGAAGATCGCCGCGGTGGGCGGGTACGCGTAGAGCGTGTCGTAGAACTCGTGCAGCAGCAGGGGGCCAAGAGACATGAGGAAGTCCTTGTACTCTTGCAGGATCATCGCGTCACGCTCGGTAAACGCGGTCTCCGGGGGCATCTGCTCGCGCGCAACGCGTGCCACGAGCTCGACATCGAAGCTGTCGTGGGGCTGGTTCGTCATCGCATGGCCTCCGTGATCTTCGCCGCGGCTGAACGGGCCTCGATGCGCATCAGGCCCAGATTGCTGTTGGCCGGCCCGTTGAGCACGAGCACCATCTGGTCGCCGCAAGGGTACACGACCAGGTAACCGTCTCGACCGCGGAAGACGCCCTCTGCGAAGTCACCCAGCTGAGTGCGCTCGACGACACGTTCGCCGAGACCGAGCGCGGTGGCGGCCATCGCCGCCAGCCGATCGGCGGCATCCTCACTGAAGTCGTGCGCGATCGGCAGACCATCGGCCGTGGCGACCATGACACCCGTGAGTGTCGGGATCGACCGACGAATGTCGCCGATGATGTGGACAAGTTCATCCTGTCGACTCATCTTCATTCCTCTCTGGAAGTCCATGCGGAGGGCATGTCATTCTGTTGTCTATGACTCCGCTGTGTCACAATATTACCCTGCCCCGCCGACAACCCGGCCACTGAGGCAAGCCTTCCTCTGCCATCACACGTTCGCCCCGTGCTCCCTCCCCGATGCGGTCAAGACTCCGGCCGGATGAACGTGTACCCGCTGAGCACGGCGGTGTAGCTGTTCGCGTCATCACCACTCTCGCGGTTGATGTTGACCCCGTTGACCCAGTAGATGCGGTCGAGGTGCTGCGCCGCGGAGATGAACCCGGCCATGTTCTCGTAGCCGCCCTTGACCGTGATGCTCACGGGCACGGCCTGCAGCCGCGAGTCGTTCGCGGCCGCAGCGAGGGCGGCGTTGACCTGCTCGTAGACCCGCTCCTGATCGGCGGTGACCGACGAGGGCTGGATCGGATAGTCGTCGACGACCTTCTTAAAGTCGGCGAAGGTGATCGGATCCTTCCAGTTGATCGAGCTCAGCTGCACACCGTTGGCGCCGACGATGCCGTTGATGCTGCGCAGGAAACCCTCCTGATCGATCGCACCGGGCAGTTCCCCCTGGAGTTGCGTGAGCTGAGCCTGCAGTGTGCTCATCTGGCTGGCCTGGGACTTCGCGTCGGTGATCTGCTGCTGAAGCTGGGTCTGTCTCGCCTGCTCCTCGCTGACCTTCTGGTTCGTCTCAGCCCCGGTGCGAAACACCGGCACGAGCACCAGCACGACGACAAGCACCTGCACGAGGGCGATGCCCACGATCGCGAAGATCATCAGCGTTCGGGGTGTGATGCTGGATGACAGGCCTTGCCCCTTCTTCTGCCTCGCTCCACCGGCCGCGGCCTGTGTCTGCTGCTGCTCGGGCATCAGTTGCCTCCCTGCTGCACGGCGGTCGTGTCACCGCTCATCGTCAAGCTGTCGTCGGTGACGAAGCGATTGGTGAACCTGCTGGCGTTCAAGGTGATGGTCAGCTGCGACTGGTATTTCCTTGAGGTGTCTTTGTTCGTTCCGGACGAGCTCTGCTGCTTGTTGTCGATCTGTTGGGCCGTGACGTCGGCAACCCCGTTGATGACGCGCACATTGTCGATCCACTGGCTGATGTTGGGTAGATCATCGCTCTCAGCGGTGACCTTGACGGTGCCGATGTTGTCGGCGCTCGGCTTGCTGGTGGAGGATGACGACCCGCTCGACGTCGACCCCACCGTCTGCACGTTGAACGTGGTGATCGCCATGCCCTGCGGCGTGGCGTTGGTGACGGTGTTGAGCAGATCCTGCCAGTCGCCCTCACGGGCGGTGACGGCGATGCGATCCTGCTCAAGCTGGGTGATCTGGTCGTCGATGGTGAGCACCTGGGAGTTCTGCCGCAGGGTGGTCTGCAGCTGCGAGGTCGTTGCCTGCTCGGCGGCGAGCGTGCGCGAGGCGGTGGTGGACGAGCCGCTCGCGTAGGCGAACAGCGCGCCGTTGACGATCACGAAGCCGATGCCGAGCGCCGCGATGACGCGCACCGCTCGCTGCATCTCCAGCACTTTCGTCTGCGAAGGCGGCAGCAGGTTGACGCTGGGCGACGAGGGCAGGGTGACCGCCCCGGTGTCGGTCTTGACACGTTTGAAGGTGATGGCCATGATCAGTTCTCCATCGTTCCGAGCGCGACCGCGCAGGTGCTCAGATGATCGTAGGCGTACGACTCGGCCTCTGCGCTCGCGAAACGCAGCCCCTGCAACGGCTGGCCGAGGTAGACGGGCAGACCGAGCAAGTCGACGAGGTGCTGTTGCAGACCGGGCATGCGGCTGCCGCCGCCGGTGATGATGACCCGGTCGATGTGTTCCAGGTCGGGTGTCGTGTTGTGGAAGAACGTGATCGTGTCGCTGATCGCACTCACCAGACGGTCGACCCCTGCGGCGATGGCCTGCTCGGCGGGGGTCTGTGCGAGACCGCCGAGATAGCCGGTGCTCGCCTTGGCGGCCTCGGCCTCGCCGAACGCCGCGTCATCGACGCTCTGCAGCACCTCGGTGATGTCGTCGCCGCCACTGGGCAGCATGCGCACGGCGAGGGGGCGGATGCCGTGTACGGCGACGATCTGCGTGGTGCCGGCCCCGAAATCGATGATGAGGTCGGTGAGCACACGATCGAGCGCATTGCCGCTCCCCTGCCCGTCCGCACCGGCGGTGGGCCGTGTCGGGTCGAGCGCGCGCAGCAGAGCGAAGGCGGAGAGGTCGACGCCGGTGAGGCGGAGCTTCGCTTTGTGAATGGCCTGAGCCAGCGCCTCCAGTGGCTCTGTCTCTGCGGCGACGAGCAGGCCGGTGTAGGTGGGCTGACCGCCGGTGACGCTGAGCGAGGCGGGAAAGTAGTCGAGCACGGCCTTGTCCGGGTCGAGGGGCAGCACGTCGTCGATCTGGTAGCGCAGGCTCGACTTGAGCATCGTCAGCGGTACGCGCTTCACGGAGTGCTCGCGCACATAGACGTGGCGGTTGCCGATTGAAAGGCGTGCCTGCCGGGTGGTGAAGTCACCCTCGTCGTAGAGCTGCTGCAGCGCCGCGACGAGCGTGGGCGCATCGAGCACGTCCCCCTGGCTGACCACGCCATGCGGCAGGGACACCTCGTGGTAGCGGGTGACGGTGATGCCGCCCCGGGTGATGCGCAGCTGGGCGCCGCGGACGGCGGTCTGGCCGATGTCGAGGCCGATCATCTGCCTGGGCATGTGTGCTCCTCGTCTGCTGGTTGGTCTGTCAGTGTGCGCGCCGTGGGGGTCATGCGAGTCCCCACAGCGAGAGATACCAGGTCATCAGTGGCTCGCCCCACAGCATCGTGACGATCGCTCCGAGGCCCATCGACGGGCCGAAGGGAATGCCCGTCTTCCGGTTCGCTCGGCGGGCGAGGAGCAGGACAAGGGCGAACACGGCGCCGATGAGAAACGGCAGCACGAGGCCCAGCACGGTGTAGGCCCATCCGTGCCAGCCGAGTACGAGACCGATGAGGGCGGCGTACTTGACATCGCCCAGCCCCATGCCCTTCGGCGAGATGAACGCCACCAGCAGGTACAGGCCGCCGAGTGTCACGAGCCCGAGCACTGCGGTGAGCAGGCTGTGCCAGGCGCCAGCGGCGATCGCGGCGACGAGCTCCAGCACGAGCACCACGATCACCGACGGGTAGACGACCCGGTTTGGCAGCAGATGGGTGTGCAGATCGATGACGGTCAGTGCGACAGCCACCGCGATGAACCACAGGGTGGCCAGCAGGATGCAGACGTCAGCGACCACCTGTCCGGCGCCGGATGCCAGGCCGATCGGCGGCACGAACACGAGCCCGGCGATCAGGAACAGCACCGCGGTGAGCGCCTCGATGGCCGGATACTGGACGGAGATGCGGGCCTTACAGGAGCGGCATCGGCCGCGGAGGGCCAGCCAGCTGAACACCGGTATGTTCTCCCACCAGGCGAGCTGGTGCCCGCAGTTCATGCAGTGGCTGCGCGGGCTCGACAGCGACTCGTGCTCGGGCAGCCGGTAGATCACCACGTTGAGGAATGAGCCGATCACGAGGCCGAGGACGGTGACGACCGTGATGAGAACGGGTGCCATCAGTCATCCTCCCCCGCCCCGTTGAGGCGGTTGACCACCTGCACGCGGGAAGAGTACGTCGTGTCGCCGTCCGTGGGCAGGCCGGTGCCACTGCCGTTGATGATCTTGGCCGGCATCGCCATGCTGGGCACGAACCACACGTCGCGGTTGTCGACCTTGTCCCAGATGTAGGTCATCCCGGCGACGATACTGCCGCGGAACTCCACCGTGTCGTTCAAGTCCACCGTGCAGGGGGTGAATGTGTACACATTCACCTGGTTCGAGAAGGTGAAGTTGTTCTGCCCGCCGAACTTGATGACCCCGTTCGGCCCAGCCGGATCGTTCATCTGCTCGTTCGTGAAGACCGCGTGATCCCCCGGGTTCTTTGCGGGGTCATACTGCACGCGGGTGAGCTGGTTGCCGTCCGCGTCGAGCACGGGATTGCCCGACGCATCGGTGCGAGGCTTCACACAGTAGTTGGCCTGCTCGGCATAGTCTGTCGTGCCCGGGGCATTGTAGTCGGTGGGAACGAGCAGATACAGGTTCAGGTTGGGGCCGACATCGGTCGCATCCGTCCCGCTCTTCAAGAACCGGAAACCGCGATCCGAGACGATCGCGAGGTCCTGGGTCTGGTGGATGCGATCGGTGCTGTCGGAGATGACCGCGGTGTCGATCGTGAGCGGTTGATCGCAGTCGGCGATGAGCATGACCTTCTGAGCCGAATCCCATCCCTGCTCGCCAGCGTTCTTCAGCAGGGCATGCTGCAGGTCTGTCCCGCCATCGCCGGAGCTCTCGAGATCCGAGCAGGTGCCGCCGTAGACCGCACCGCGGTACAGCCGGTTCGTGGTGTCTTTGCGGTCGGCGTCGGCGAAATAGTACTTCTTCCACGTCGCGAGGGTCGACTGCTGCACGATGTACTGCTTCGTCATCACCGGCTGCTTCTTCTGCTGCTCGATGACGGTCGCGGTGTCCCACCCATCCGGCAGATGCAGGGTTGTGAGATCAAGCTGTGGCATGGCCGGAGCCACCCCGCAAGCGCTGAGGGTGTCCCTGTTCGAGATCCTGGTCGGGTTCGGCGAGGTGGCTGCGCAGGACCGACTCTTGGACAGCGTCGTGTAAGCACCCCCGTTGAACCCTGTGTCGATGACGTCGGCGATCTGCCCGAATCGGTAGCGCGACGTGTAGTCGTAGGGCAGGGCCTGCGCATTGGCATAGACCTTGAATCCGTCCCTGGCAACGAGAATGACGGAGTCCCACTGGCCCTTGAGCGAGCTGAGCCCGGTCTGCCCGGAGAACGTGGAGCCGTCCGGGATGCCGAAGCTCTGATGCGACGCGTCGTTCTCGCACACGCTCGGGTTGTCGGGGGTGTCGCAGTAGATGAACGGGTATGGGTCGGCGTACTGCACCTCACCACTCAGGACGTGAATCGTGCCGTAGACGGTGGGGTTCATTCTTGCACCGTACGAGGACGAGTGCGCGTAATAGACGCCGTTACCGGCCCATACGTCTCCATATACCTGGTCGTAGGTCCAGGAGCCGCTGACACCGCCGTCATCTGTCACCTCGCGGCCATCCTTGAGATTCTGGAAGCTCACCCAGCCGGTCTCTGCCACGACATCGCCGCCGTAGACGGTCACACGGCGCAGCATCACGTTCTTCCTCGCACGGATGGATCCGCCATCCGCCACGAGGAATCGTGTGGCGTACACGGAGCCATCGAGAGAGACGACATTGCGCTTGACGTTGTAGCCGCAGCTGTCACCGGTGCAGGCGGTACGGCTCCAGACGACGGTCACGTCCTTCTTGGCGACCAGATCCTCACCCACGGTGAACTTGCCCGCCATCTTGATGCTGCCGCCGGCGTACACACTCGCGGAGTAGTTGACCTCGGTGTCGGCATCGGAGATGGAGATGATGTCGCCGTCGACCTTGACATCACCCTCGATGTTGAAGTTGCCGTCGAGATAGAGGTTGCCGCCAACGTGCACGGTCGAGCCGTAGGTGGTGACCAGGCCGGAGGGCGAGTTCACCCGCATGTCGCCTTTGACCGTGATGCTCTTGGCCACATTGCACTTCATCTTGTCTGTGTCTGGAACCTGCTGATCGCTGCCGGGAACCCACCATCCCCACCAGGTGTAATACCCGTCCGTGTGCACGGTCTTGTAAACGGTCTCCTTCGTGCCCATGGTCGCGTCACCGTCGACGGTGAGGGTGCCGGCGATGTCAGTGCCCATGCAGCCGTTCAGGTTGCCCTCGACGTAGACGTTCACATCGGGGTTCGAAGGATCGGCGTCGTCACTGTTCGGGGCGCGGGTGCCGAAGCTCGTGTTGATCAGGTTCGTGTCACCGCGACTGATGTAGGTGTCCTCGCCGGTGGAGCAGCCGTACAGTTCGGGGTTCGTCTTGCAGTCCGGGGAGTAGGCCTCCTCTTTCTTCGGCTGTACCACGACGTCTGCGCTCATCTGCTTGGTCACCGGTTCGCGGGTGCGCATGGAGACCGCGTCACTGGTGACGGTCGCCTCGGCCACGAGCGAGAGCGTGAACGTGTCCAGTGACGCGGCTGCGTCCGCCCCATCGTCCGCATGATCGTCCTGCCAGCTGTTCTTGGCGACGTACACGTGGACGTCCGCGTCCTGGAGGGCGGCAGGAGCGCTGTCTCTGAGCGGGACCCCATCGCTGCTCAGGGCGTTCTCGAGGAGGTCGGCGCTGGATCGATAGGGGTGATCCGGGTCCTCGGCCTCCGCCGCCGTCGCGGCGGTCTGTGCCCGAAGTGTCTGTGTGCTCACCTGTCCGGCGACGATGGCACTGCGCACATAGTCGAACGCGGCGTTGGCCTCGGATTCGGCCTCGGAGGCTGTCCTCGATGCCTCGGCCACGCCGTTCGCCGCGAGAGCGGAGGAGCTGACCGAGCCGACCACCAAGGAGGCGATGGCCAGAAGTACGATGACGGTGGGCAGTGCGATGCCCGACTGGGCGTTCAGATGCTCGGGAGCGAAGCGCTGCATCCATGGGGTGTGCCGTGCCCGGAGTGCTGGACGTGGCTGGTCCGTGTGATTCATGTGCATCTCCATCTCAGTCCGCCAGACAGCTTGTGTCGCCCCACTGCACGGTCGCCCCGGGGCCGGCGAGCGCCGTGCTGGTGGAAAATCGCGAGTTGATGGTCACGGGGTCGGTGTCTTTCGCCTCGATCAGGAAGTCGAGCCGGATCGCGCGCAGATTTGACTGCGTTGTGGTGCCGCTCTGCTGTTGTTCGGCGAAGATCGGGGTCTCGGCATCGACCAGCTGGATCGAGGCCACGTCGGGGTTGTCCGTGCCGTTGATGGTGCCGCCTGCGATCCGGCGCCAGCCGGTGAGGTCGCCATCGACGATGCGCGGCACGGGGTGTGCGATCGTCACACCGGTGAAGCTCTCGATCTGCTGAGAGTCGGCTGCCTCGCGCACGAACACCGCCTGCTGGTCGGGCACATATGCCCACGCCTTGCAGGTGCCGGTGACCTTGGTCGTGGTCACCTCATCGTTGTACTCGGCATTCGGTTCGCTGCGATCGGCGGCGCTCACCACGAAGGCCGAGAGGTACAGGATGTCATCCGGGCCGAATGTGTAGCCGCCGGCATCTTTCTTGGGGTCGGTCTGCACGAGCACCGCATCTGAGAGGTCATCGCTCAGGTCGCGGGTGAGGTTGCCGGCCTGGGCGCTCATGTTGCTGGAGCGGGTGACCGAGTTCTCGGCGCGCAATGTGGTGACCATGATGCCGCCTGCGATGGCCAGCACGACCACGGTGAATGCCCCGGCGAGCAGCACCTCGACGAGTGTGACACCTCGCTCGCCGAGCAGACGCACCCGGGGGTGACGGCGCTGGAGGAGGACGAGGAGGCGATGGGCAATCGCTCTGGTGCGGTCGGTCATTCGACGCCCCCGGTGCGCATGGGGAGCACGGCCTGCTGTGAGGTCAGCTCCTGTCCGGCCTCGTTGTCGAGTCTGACGGTCACAGTGTAGGTGAGCCACCCGATCTGGCAGGTCGCATCACTCGCGCATGTCGAAGAGGTGATGCTCGGCGAGCACATGGTGTCGACCGGCTGCGACCGCTCCGCATCGGCGGTGAACGAGACCGGGGTGTCGGCCCTCGGGAAGTTCAGCTCGACGCTCTGCGTCACCCAGAGGGTGCCGGCTCGTCCGCCGAAGTCTCGTGAGCCGGTGAAGGCGTCGGGGCCCAGTCTGAAGGCCGTCTGCTCGGCCGTATACAGTTTCTTGAGCCGTTCTGCATCGGGCAGGTCGTCCGCCTGCACATAGGCGCTGTCGGGGAACGCCTGGTTGGCGACGATCGCGATGTTCTGCAGCACCGTTCCGCAGGTGTACAGCCCGGCAGGCGTGGCCGATCCGTCGCTGTTGGTGTCGGCGGTGACGTCATTAGAGTCTCCCGCCGCCATGACCCCGGAGACCTGCCCCTGGGCGAAGGAGGTCGCTGCCGACGTGGCCGCGCTGATGCGGGTGAGCCGCAGCGTCGAGAGGATGGCGGGGACGATGATGATCGCGACCAGCATGAGGATCGCGAGCGAGACGATGACCTCGACGAAGGTGATGCCCCCCTGTGACCTGTGTGCGTGCCCACACCCTCCGGGCGCCGCTCCTGCGGTTCCTCTGGTCATCCTGATTCGATCCCCAAAGTCTGTCGTCGTCCTCGCCCTGCTGGGCGTTCCTGCCGGCCCGTCATCCCCGCCTGCCCTGGACAGGCTGTGCCCGTCTGGTCCGGAGGTGATGCGACGCCGCCCGTCGGGTGAGGAGTGTCTGCTGCATGATGGCGATGCTGGCTGGGCCAGGCGTTCCAGCCCGACCTGCGGCAGGAGAGGCCGAGCTGCAATCTCTAGCACAGCTCGGCCCACCTACCTAGGTACTCTGGCTCAACGGCTCAGAATCCCCTGATCGGTCTACTCGGTGAACGATACGCCGTTCGCCGAATCCACAGTCATGGTAACGTCGGTTCCATTTTGAGAACCCGTGAGGGAGTAAGTGCCAGTGAGGTCCTTAATAGCAGTATCGGCCGATGTACCTTCGGCGGGTTTGATAGTGATCTGATTACCCGTTCCTTCTGTGCTGTAACCAGCTTTCTTGATTGCATCGCCGAGCTTCTCGCTTGGATTGTCCACTGAATCGGCAGCAATAGTATTCTGCACACTCTGCAGTGCACTCTTCACTGCAGAAATGCGAGCCTGATTCTGCGAGTTCATATAAAGCGGGATGGCGACTGCGGCCAAGATCGCAATGATCGCGACCACGACGAGCAGTTCGACCAGGGTGAAGCCCTTCTGCTCCTCGTCCCGTTCGCGCAGTGCCTTGGCCCGATCGGCCAGTACCTTCGAAATCGTCTTCATTGCTGAATCTCCTAGATTCGACGAAAGGAGTTCGACGGTGCCAATCACTTGGCCTCGCCTGCACGGCCCCTTGCCGTACAGCTGTGATGGTATGAAACGAACCTGAAAGAAACCTGAAAGCCCTGTGCAACCGATCAGGAGTTGCCGACCATCGTGTTCAACTGGAACATCGGCATGTACAGCGCGATGACCATCCCACCGATGATCACGCCGATCACCACGATCATGATCGGCTCCATCACCGCGGTCAACCGATCGGTCGCCGACTGCACCTCCTCGTCGTAGTACGCGGCGACCTTCGTGAGCATGCTGTCCAGCTCGCCCGAGGCCTCGCCCGCAGCGACCATCTGCACCGCGGTGTTCGGGAACACCGGCTCGCGCCGCATCGCCGAGGCGAGAGACTCACCGTTGCTCACCGCCTCGCTGATCCGCAGCACCGCATCCTCAACCACAGCGTTCCCGGCGGTGCCCGCGACCGTCGCGAGCGCCTGCGTCAGCGACACGCCGGCGCGCGAGAGCACGGCGAGGTTACTCATGAAACGCCCCACAGCCACCTTCTGGTTGAGTTTGCCGAGCACCGGCATCCTCAGCAGCATCGGGTCGAGCACATGCCGCACCCGAGGGTTGTCTTTGTTCGCCCGATAGGCCACCACCACAGCGATCGAGAGCACGATGACGAGCGGGCCGAGCCAGGGCATCACATGACTGAGACTGACCAGAACCTGTGTCGGCAGCGGCAGCTCGCCACCCAGCTGTTCGAACATGTCCTGGAAGATCGGCACGATGAACCAGGTGATGCCGATCACAGCGAGCACCGCGATGACGAGCACCACGACCGGGTACGTCATCGCACTCTTGACCTCGTCATGCAGCTTCACCTGCCGCTCGTACGCGTCGGCGATGCCCTGCAGCGCAAGGTCAAGGTTGCCAGAGACCTCGCCCGCCTCGACGAGCTGCACAAACAGCTTGGGGAACACATCCGAGTACTGCGCGAACCCCTGCGAGAGCGAGATGCCCTGCTCCACCTGCGTGCGCACGCCGTCGAGCGCCTCGGCGACGACTTTGCTGTCCACCTGCTGCCTCGTCACACTCAGCACGGTCACCAGAGGCAGGCCAGCGCTGATCAGCGTCGACATCTGCCGGCTGATGATCGCCAGCTCACGCAGCTTCACCCCCTTGCCGAACCCGGGGATCGTGATCTCACGGTTCAGCCCTGACCTATCCACGGCGGTGATCGCGGTGGGCAGTATGCCAAGGCTCTGGATCTTGTTCGCCGCAGCGTCCTCGGTCGTCGCCACGACCGACCCACGCACGCGCTTGTTGTGCCGATCAAGACCCTCATAACGGTAGTCGGTCTCGGACGACGTACTCGTGGACATCCCTGTTCCTCCCATCCGGGGCATCTCTCCTCGCCCCCCGCCCGGGGTGCCGGGCGCTTGTCAGTCTGCAGTCCGTGTCGGCCGCGCACCGTCCGACGGTGCGCGGCTCGGTCAGCATCAGTAGGTGGAGATCCGGTTGCGCAACGACCGGAACGCCTGTGGATCCTTCACATACACCTCAGCCTCGCTGCGATCGACCTGCCCGGTGCCGACCAGCTCTGCCAGGTTCTGGTCGAGCGTGCGCATGCCATACTGCGACCCCGACTGCAACGCCGAGTACAGCAGGTGGGTCTTGCCCTCGCGGATCATGTTCGAAACGGCGCTCGTACCCAGCAGGATCTCACTGGCCGCGACCCGCCCACCGCCCACGCGCTTCAGCAGCGTCTGCGACACCACCCCGCGCAGCGTGCCGGCCAGCTGGGTGCGAATCTGCCCCTGCTGGGCGGCCGGGAACACATCGATGATGCGATCCACCGTCTGCACGCTGTCCTGCGTGTGCAGGGTGGAGAGCACGAGGTGGCCAGTCTCCGCAGCGGTCAGCGCCACCTGGATCGTCTCGTGATCACGGAGCTCGCCGACCAGGATCACATCGGGATCCTGACGCAGCGCCCGGCGCAAGGCCTCGTTGAACGACTTGGTGTCGCGGCCCACCTCGCGCTGGTTGACCACCGCCTGCTTCGGCTTGTGCACATACTCGATCGGATCCTCGATGGTGAGGATGTGGCAGGGCCTGGTCTCGTTGACCCGGTCGATCATCGCCGCCAGGGTCGTCGACTTGCCGGAGCCGGTCGGCCCGGTCACGAGCACGAGCCCGCGAGGCATGTCGGCCAGCTTGTACAGCGACTCGGGCATGTTCAGCTGCTTGAGGCTCAACACCTCATTGGGAATGAGCCGGAACACCCCAGCCACGCCCAACCGGTCGAACGAGAGGTTCACACGGAAGCGGTAGTCCTCGTCGTAATCGATGCCGAGATCAAGCTCGAACTCGTCGACGAGCTGCTCGAACTCCTCAGGTGTGAGGATCGACTTGACGATCGCGTGCATCTGCTCGTGCCCCCACGGGGTGGAGAACTGCGGCAGATGCTGCAGGTCGCCGTCGATGCGGAAGCTCGGCGCCACATCCACGCCGATGTGCAGATCGGAGGCCCCGCGCTCGATGACGAGCCGCAAGCACTCCCGCAGATCCGGATGCATCGTCTCCTGCAGACCGGCCCGCGTGCGCTGCTGGTCACGCTCCTGCACCAGCCGCTCGACCGCCGGATCACGCACCTGCGAAGCGAAGCCGGGCTGCTCGGCGCCCCGATCGGCGGGCACGGTGGCCTGGGCGGCGGGCGCGGTGGGCGTCGCCCGGGCAGAGACCGACACCTCGCCAGCACCCGACACGGTCGGCAGCACCCGGGTCTGCGGGGTCTCGACCGCGTCGGCAACCGTCGGAGTCGGGCCGGTGCTGGCGACGGGCCACCACGAGGAGCCGGCGGCGCCGGCATCCGACGTGCCAGACGCGGACGACGAGCCCGGCCCTACGGGCCCGGCCGTGGCATCCGCCGCGCCGGTGTCGGCAGGACCGGCCGCCTCCGGGTGGCCCGCCGCATCCGCAGCCCGCCACTCGGCGGCCTTGCGGCGCGCCCGCCGCGTCAGCTCCTCCAGCGACGACAGCCCATCGCCGCCATCCAGTGAGAACACCCGGTCACCGCCGGCCGAGGCGTCATCGCCCCGATCCGACCCACCGGTCGCGCCCCCATGCAACAGATCATCAAGAGACGACACGCAGAACCTCCTCGATCGTGGTGATGCCCTCGCGGACCTTCGTCCAGCCGTCACCGCGCATCGGCACGGTGCCCTCGGCCTGAGCCTGTGCGGCGAGGTCGCCCGCGCCGGCACCATCGAGTGTCATCCGCGCCAGCGTCGGCGACATCTCGATGATCTCGTG
Source organism: Pseudoclavibacter caeni (assembly GCF_008831125.1). Classification (GTDB taxonomy): domain Bacteria; phylum Actinomycetota; class Actinomycetes; order Actinomycetales; family Microbacteriaceae; genus Pseudoclavibacter_A; species Pseudoclavibacter_A caeni. Next base: position 224,818 of record NZ_WBKA01000002.1, read on the forward strand.
CACGCCCAGCCGCGAACGGTACCCGCTGTGCTGGCAGTGCGAGCAGCCGACCGCCTCGTACACCTGCACGTCTGCGATCTCCTCCAGCCCGGCGAGCCCCATCTGCTGTGCCTGCGCGATCGGCACGCTCGTGGGCCGACGACAGTACGCGCACAGCCGGCGGGCCAGGCGCTGACCGACCACCGCCGTCAACGCCGACGAGACGAGGTACGGCTCGACGCCCATCTCGGAAAGCCGGGTCACCGCACTGGCCGCGTCGTTCGTGTGCAGCGTCGCGAGCACAAGGTGGCCGGTCAACGACGCCTCGATCGCGATCTTCGCCGTCTCGGCATCACGGATCTCGCCGATCAACACGATGTCGGGATCGGCGCGCAGGATCGACCGCAGCGCCGCCGCGAACGTCAGCCCCGCCTTCGGGTTCACCTGCACCTGGTTGATGCCCGGGAACCGGAACTCGACCGGATCCTCCACGGTGATCACGTTCACCTCGGGCGTGGCCACCTCGCGCAGCGCCGCGTACAGGGTGGTCGACTTGCCCGACCCGGTCGGGCCCGTCACGAGCACGAGCCCGTGCGACTTGTGGATCGACCGCTGGAACGCCTCCAGCTGCGCGGGCTCGAAGCCCAGGTCACTCAGATGCGACGGCGCCGACCGGGCGTCCAGCAGTCGCATGACCACCGTCTCACCCCAGACTGTCGGCAGCGTCGCCACACGCAGATCCACACGACGGTCGCCGGTCGACACGGAGAACCGGCCGTCCTGCGGCGCCCGCTTCTCGGCGATGTTCATACCCGCCATGATCTTCAGCCGCGACACGATGCCGGCATGGATGTCACTGTCAGACCGCTGCACCTCGTGCAGGATGCCGTCGATACGGTAGCGGACCACCGACTCGTGCTCCCCCGGGTCGATGTGAATGTCACTCGCCCCGTCGTGGATCGCCTGGTTGATGAGCAGGTTGACCACCCGCACGATCGGCGCGGTGTCGTCATCGGCGGCGGTCTGCAGCGTCGCCGCCTGCCGCTGCTGCACCTCCTCACTGATCGCGTTCGTCAGCGCGCTGAGCTCCTTGTCAGAGCGGTGGTACTTGTTGATCGCCGCCTGGATCTCCTTGGCGCCGGCGACGACCGGGGTGATGGCGCGTCCTGACGACATCTGCGCGTCGTCAATGGCGAGAACGTTGCCGGGATCCTGCATCGCGAGCACGAGCCCGCCTTTGCCGGTCAATGCGATCGGGATCACCCCGTCGCGGCGGCACACACTCACCGGCACCGTCGACACGGCAGCCGGATCGATGCGCACCTGGTCGAGCGCCACATACTCGAAGCCGTCGCGCTGCGCGATGCTCTGCGCCAGATCGGCCGAGCTGACCTTCGTGTTGTCAATGAGCCACTGCACCTCGCGCGACGACCCGCGGACGGTGAGCGGGATGCTCTTCGCCTCGTCCTCGGTCAGCGCGCCACGGACCAGCAGATCTGGCACCAGTGAGAGCATCGGCAACTCCTTAGTCTTCCTGCGCTTCACACCCGACGAGCACCCGCGTGAACGACGAACCGCCCGCGAGCATCCGAGCCTTCCCCATCGTGTTCGACAGGCACCCGCCGGACGATCGTCGCGGTGCAGATCGGGCGTGTGAACGCCCGGACGACGAATCCTGACGCAACTGCACGCTTCACCGCAACGCGATGCCACCGAAGGCAGAGACGCTGTCAACCATCGCCCGCGCACGTCGCGAACGCGGTCGAACTCAGTGTACCTGTGTCACTGCATTCTCCAACATCTGTCTCGTGGCGCAGGGCGGGTTGCGGTACTCTACGGCGACTTGCAGAAGATCGGGGCTGCCGGCATCCGGCATGCGGCAGACGAGATGGCGACCAGCCTGTGGCGGGCGGCCGACGAAGGAGACGGTGGCAGCTGGAGAACCCACGACCTCACCCCGCAGTCCAGTGAACCGGGCGCACGCAACATGCGCTCAAGCTGGGCGAGGGCATGGCGCACGCGTGTCCGAGCCACTCGAGCGTCACGGGACAACGTCCCGCGCTCAGATGCCCCGCGGCACCCCTGACCCCCTACTCCTCCGCCGCGAGCTGCCCGCACGCGCCGTCGATCTCGCGGCCTCGGGTGTCGCGCAGGGTCGCAGCGACCCCGGCGTTCTCAAGCCGGCGGATGAACTCCCGCTGGGCGGCCGGCGTCGAGGCGGTCCACACCGAGCCGGGCGTCGGGTTCAGCGGGATCGGGTTGACGTGCGCCCACCCGTGACCGCGCTCGTTGAGCTTGGCGGCGAGCAGGTCAGCCCGCCACGGGTGGTCGTTCATGTCGCGGATCAGTGCGTACTCGATCGACACACGCCGCCCCGTCTTCTCGTAGTACTCATGTGCGGCATCGAGTGCCTCGTCGACCTTCCACCGGCTGTTGACCGGGATCATCTCGTCGCGCAGCTCGTCGTCGGGGGCGTGCAGCGAGAGCGCGAACGTGACGGGAACGCCCTCGTCGGCCAGCCGGCGGATCGCCGGCACGAGCCCCACCGACGACACCGTGATCTGCCGGGCGGACATGTCCATGCCCTCCGGCTGCGGGTCGACCATGCGGTGCACGGCGGCGATCACCCGCTTGTAGTTCGCGAGCGGCTCTCCCATGCCCATGAACACCACATTCGTCACGCGCTCATCGTCACGACGGCCGCCCTTCAGCTGCCCGTCGGCGATCACCTGGTTGGCGGCGACGACCTGGGCGACGATCTCGGCGGTCGACAGGTTGCGGGTGAGTCCCGCCTGCCCGGTCGCGCAGAACGGGCAGTTCATGCCGCACCCGGCCTCACTCGACACGCACAGGGTGATGCGGTTCGGGTACCGCATCAGCACCGACTCCACGAGCGCCCCGTCAAACAGCTTCCAGAGGAACTTGATCGTGTCGCCCCGGTCGGTGACGAGCCGGCGCACCTCGGTCAGCAGCGACGGCAGCACCATCGCGACAAGCTGTTCGCGGCCGGCCTTCGGCAGGTCGCTCATCGCCGCGGGGTCGGAGGTGTGGTGCACGAACCAGTGCTTCGACAGCTGTGTCGCACGGAAGGCCGGCTGCCCGAGCTCCTTCAGCCACGCCTTCCGCCCGGCCAGGTCGAGGTCGGCCAGATGCTGGGGCGGACGCCGCACCCGCCGCCGCTCGGCGAACTGCAACAGCGGCCGTCCGGCGCGGTCACGCTGCTGGGTCCAGCCCTCGGCGCGCGGCCGCACCTGCCGGTCGCCACGAGGATGCCGCCCCGCGCCCGCCCCGTCACGCTCATCGGCCCCGCCCCGGCCCCGCTCCTGAACCTCCGTGCGCTGCCGCGCGACCTCTGCCGCGGCGAGCCGCCCCGCGGTGCCGCAGGCGTCGCCGGTGCAGGAGGTCTCGGTCTGCGGTGCACGCTGCTCGGTCATCATTCGGCTCCTGCTCTGAAATGTTCTCGACGATGCGGCTGCTGCCGCGTGTGAACGTCGATCCATGTCTGGAACGCCTGCGACTGCGACGGTGTTCCGCCCACGCAGAGGCCCCAGAGGATCCCCGCTGTCAGGCGTTCTCGGCGATGCCGTGCAGCACGCCGCTGACGAAGCGAGGCGAGCTGTCGGTGCTGAGCACCTGGGCAAGCTTGCCGGCCTCCGCGATCGCGACCGCAGTGGGCACCTCGTCGTTGTAGAGCAACTCCCACGTGGCCACACGCAGGATGGCGAGATCCACCTTCGGCATGCGTGCGAGCGTCCAGTCGCGGGCGTACGCGTCGATCAGCTCATCGATCGAGGCCTGATGCTCGGCGACGCCCAGGGCGATCGTGCGGGCGTACTGGAAGCTGTCGAGGCTGTCGAGCTCCGCCTGGGCGCGAGCCTGGCGGGCGAGCTCGGGCTCGCTCTGCGGGAGATTGCCCTCGAGGTTGTGCCGGGCGTTCTCCAGCCACGCATCGACGGCATCGGGGATGCGCTGGCCGCGCAGGTCGGCCGCGTACAGCACGTCCACCGCCCGCTGTCGGGCGAGCGTGCGCCCGGAGAAGGGACGCGAGTCATCCTTCGGGGCGCGGGGGGTGGGCTCGACGATCGGCATCAGTCGGTCACGCGGCCCAGGTACTCGCTGGTGCGGGTGTCGACCTTGACCCTGGTGCCCGTCTCGAGGAACAGCGGCACCTGGATCTCGTAGCCGGTCTCAAGCGTGGCGGGCTTCGTGCCGGCGCTGGAGCGGTCACCCTGCAGACCGGGCTCGGTGTAGGTGACCTCGAGCACAACGGAGGCCGGCAGCTCGACGTACAGCGGGGTGCCTTCGTGGAAGGCCACGGTGGCCTCCTGATTCTCGAGCAGGAAGTGTGCGGCATCGCCCACGACGGCGGCCGGCAGGGTCACCATGTCGTAGTTGTCGGTGTCCATGAACACGAAGTCCTCGCCGTCCTTGTACGAGTACTGCATGCTGCGCTTGTCAACAGTGGCGGTCTCGACCTTCGTGCCCGCGTTGAACGTGCGGTCGACCACCTTGCCCGAAAGCACGTTCTTGAGCTTGGTGCGCACGAACGCGCCGCCCTTGCCCGGCTTGACATGCTGGAACTCGATGACGGTCCAGAGCTGTCCGTCGATGTTGAGGACGAGTCCGTTCTTCAGGTCGTTGGTGGTTGCCACAGTCTTCCGTTTCGTTCAGTCGTCATCGGTCGCACGACGGCAGGGCGGCGATCCCTCGCACGCGTCTCACACCCGTCGCGGTGCCAGCCCCGGTTGCGCGGGGCACAGGCACACGCAACCAGAGTACTCCTGTGGGATGACCGAGATGTGCGGCGTCCGGCGAGTTGGTGTGGTTCTCCGCAGCAGAAAGGGCCATCACCGATGCCAGACGATTACGTCAGAGCTCCAGCGAGGCCAGGCCTCGCCTGAGGCGCTGACCTACTCCAAACTCGTCACGCTCGCGCTGATCACGTCCGGCGGCCCGAAGCCGCGATGAACGGCACACCGCGCTGAGCGCCCCTACTCCCCCCGCGACCGGATACGCGCGATCGCCGCGAGCGCGAGGGCGTACGAATCGAACCCGAACCCCGCGATCGTGCCCGTGGCGACGGCCGAGATCACACTGCGGTGGCGGAACCGCTCCCGGGCCGCCGGGTTCGAGATGTGCACCTCAACCAGAGGCAGACCCGCCTCAGGCACCTGCACGGCCGCATCGGCGAGCGCATACGAGTAGTGCGTGAACGCGGCGGGGTTGAGCACGACGGGGCGGCGGGTCTCGATCGCCTCGAACAGCCAGCCGATCAGCTCGCCCTCGTCATCGGTCTGCCGCACCTCGGCGGTCAGCCCGAGCCGGACGGCCTCATCGGCGAGCGCGCCGCGCAGGTCGTCGAGGGTCGCAGTGCCGTACACCTCGGGGGTGCGGGCGCCGAGCCGGCCGAGGTTCGGCCCGTTCAGCACCAGCACGTCGCCGCCGATGGTCTTCGTCTGGCTCATTCCGTCTCCTCCTGCTCAGTGGTGCCTGCCCGCCCCGATACCAGCCTGTCGGCCGCGCTGTGGATGCCGCTCATTCCGCGATCTCCTGGTAGGCGGTGAACAGCAGGTCGGGCTCCGGCCCGGTGAGCACGATCGGGTGCCCGATGCCATCGAGGATGATGAACCGCAGCACGTCGCCGCGGGTCTTCTTGTCACGGTGCATGACGGCCAGCAGCTGGTCCCACGCTCCGCGCCGGTACGTGGTGGGCAGCCCGAGCGACTGCAGCACCCGGTAGTGGCGGTCGAGGCCCGCGTCGTCGAGATGCCCGGTGAGATTCGCCAGGTGGGCGGCGAACGCCATGCCCACCGAGACGGCCGCACCGTGGCGCCACTGGTACCGCTCTGCGTACTCGATCGCGTGCCCGAGCGTGTGCCCGTAGTTGAGGATCTCGCGGCGGCCGGACTCACGCAGGTCGGCCGAGACGACCTCGGCCTTCAGCGCGACGGCCTGGCTGAGCGCGTCGAGGAACACCGGCGAGTGCGGGTCGACGGCCGCGTCATGGTGCTGCTCGATCAGGTCGAGGATCGTGTTGTCGCCGATGAACCCGCATTTGATCACCTCGGCGTACCCGGTGAGCAGTTCGTTGCGGGGCAGCGTCGCGAGCACGCGCGGGTCGGCGAACACGGCGACCGGCGGGTGGAACGCACCGACCAGGTTCTTGCCCTCGGCGGTGTTCACCCCGGTCTTGCCGCCGACGGCCGCGTCGGCCATGCCGAGCACGGTGGTCGGGATCTGCAGCACCTTCACCCCGCGCAGCCAGGTGGCCGCGACGAAACCGGCGAGGTCGGTGACCGCCCCACCGCCCAGGCCGATGATCAGGTCGGTACGGGTGAAGTCCGCCTGGCCGAGCAGCTGCCACAGGAACGAAGCGACCTCGATACGCTTGGCGGCCTCGGCATCCGGCACCTCAGCGGTCATCGCGGTGACGACGCCGGTGCTCAGCCCCTCCCGCAGCTCCTCGGCCAGCTTCGTGCACGAAGGCTGGTGGACGATGAGGATGCGGCGCACACGGTCGTCGATCGCCTCACCGATCAGGTCAAACGCCCCGGGGCCAACGAACACGTCGTAGGGTCGGTCACCGGCGACGTGGACGACGCGCACGTCCCCCTCGTCGGTGCGGCGGATGCTGACGTCGCCCCCGGCCCGCTGGTCGCCGCCCGGAGCGGTCGGGTCCGCCGCGGGGCTCCCCTTCTGCAGGTCCGGCTGGCTCGTCGGCGCGCCGCCCTGCCCGGTCACGTTCTGGTTCTGATCGGCGGTCGTCATGGCCTGCTCCTCGCTGTCTGTCGGGTCGGAACCATCAGTCCGGCCGCCATCCCCGGCACGGTCGCCGCCCACCCGACCACCGAACGCAGATGCGCCCGACGCCCCGGCAGACACGACACCGGATACCACACGTTCGCCGGCGGCGGTCTCTCCAGCCGCAGTGCCCTCATCGCCCGCCCCGAGAGCGTCGACCACCCGGTCGACGACCTCGTCGACGGTGAGGGCGCTCGTGTCGACGGCCACATCGGCGAGACGACGGTAGGTGTCGATGCGCTCGTCGTGCAGCCGGCACCACGTGTCGAGACCCCCGGCGAGCAGGGGCCGCTCGACGGCGTCGGCCGCCCGGTCGGCGGCGAGCCGGCGGGCGACGGTGTCGTCGGCCACGTCGAGCAGCACGATGCGGTGCCCGGCGAGCACGGCCTGCACGGCCGACTGCAGCGGGGCGCCCCCGCCGAGCGACACGACGTCGCCCCCTGGCGCTTCAGTCTCGTCCGCGCCAACGCCCGCGAGCACGTCTGCGACCGCCTGTGCCTCAAGCCTGCGGAACGCGTCCTCACCGTCGCGGGCGAAGATCTCGGGGATCGCACCATGGCGGGCGGTGATCACCTCGTCGGTGTCAACGAACGCCCTGCCGAGGCGGGCGGCCAGTGCCCGACCGACGCTCGACTTGCCGGCCCCGGGCGGGCCGATGAGCACGATGCTCATGCCCGCTCCGAGCTCTGCTCGCTGACCTGCTCGGCGAGGTCGGCGACCGCGTCGGGGTCGACATCCCCGGCGCTGCGCAGGCTGGCGGGGATCGCGTCCACGTACCCCTGCAGGTTGCGGCGGGTCTCGGCGACCGAGTCGCCGCCGAACTTCTCAAGCACCGCCTGGGCGAGCACGAGCGCGACCATCGCCTCGGCGACGACGCCCGCGGCGGGCACCGCACACACATCCGACCGCTGGTGGTTCGCGCGGGCGGGCTCGCCGGTGGCGACGTCCACGGTGCGCAGGGCACGGGGGACGGTCGCGATCGGCTTCATCGCGGCCCGCACCCACACGGGCAGGCCGTTGGTCATGCCGCCCTCGAGGCCGCCGGCACGGTTCGACGCCCGGGTGATCTCCGCAGCGCCGTCGATCGTCTCCAGCCCGATCTCGTCGTGAGCCCGGGAGCCCGGGATCTCGGCGAGAGCGAACCCGCGGCCGACCTCGACGCCCTTGATTGCCTGGATGCCCATGAGCGCTTGGGCGAGCCGGCCGTCGAGGCGACGATCCCACTGGATGTGCGAGCCGAGCCCCGCGGGAACCCCGTAGGCGACGACCTCGACGACGCCGCCGAGCGTGTCGCCATCCTTGTGCGCCTGATCGATGCGCTCGACGATGCGGCGGCTGGTCTCCTGGTCGAAGCAGCGCACCGGGTCGGCGTCGAGCCGGTCGACGTCCGCGGGCGTCGGGTGCGGGGCGTCGTCGGGGGCGTGCACCCCGCCGATCGCGACGGTGTGGCTGACCAGGTCGATGCCGAGCTCGTGCAGGAACGACCGGGCGATCGCGCCGAGCGCGACCCGGGCGGCGGTCTCGCGGGCGCTGGCCCGCTCGAGGATCGGCCGTGCCTCGTCGAAACCGTACTTCTGCATGCCGACGAGGTCGGCATGGCCGGGACGCGGCCGGGTCAGCGGCGCGGCGCGTCCCCCAGCGAGCGTGGCCCGGCCGATCGGGTCGGGGGTCATCACCCGCTCCCACTTGGGCCACTCGGTGTTACCGATGCGGATGGCCACCGGTGAGCCGATCGTGCGCCCGTGCAGGATGCCGCACGAGAGCGACAGGGCATCCTGCTCGAACTTCATCCGGGCGCCGCGACCGTAGCCGAGACGGCGGCGGGCAAGCTCCCGGCCGATCGCCTCACGGGTCACGGGCACGCCCGCGGGCAGCCCCTCGATCATCGCGATCAGCTCGGGGCCGTGCGACTCCCCCGCGGTCAGCCAGCGCAGCATGTCAGTACCTCTTCCTCCTCGCGGCCGACGCCCTCGGGCGCCCGCCGGCTCTGTTCAGCTCTGGGCCCCGGCCGCACCGGGGCGGCCATGTCGGCGGGCGGATGCGCCCCGGGCATCCTCGCCCCGCCCCGCCCCGCCGTGCGGTGCAACGTGCGGTGCGGTGTCACCGGCTGGCGCTGCGGTCGCGTCGGCAAGCGCGGCGCGCATCGCGACGACCATCGCGTCCTCGTCGGGCAGGACGAGTTGGTCGTCACCGGTCACGAAGAACCGCACCTGGGCGACGGCCTGCCACAGCAGCATGGCGAGCCCGGAGACAGCCGCGCCGCCCGCGGCGGTCCACCGCTCGGCCAGCCGGCTCGGCCACGGCGCATACGCCACGTCGAGCAGCACCGGGCCGCGATCGGGGTCGGTCGCGCCGGGCACACCCGATCCGGGGATGACGGGGTCGAGCCCGTCGGCTGCGTGCGGCGGCAGCGTGCTCACCACGAGATCCGACCGCAGCTCGATCGGGCGGGCGGCGACCGGCCGGGGGCCGGCGGCCGTATCGTTGGCGGCGGCGACCGCCCCGCCGTGTGGCGTGGCCGGCCGACCCGCGGCGCTCCGCCCCGCCACGTCCGGTGCCTCGGTCTCGGGCAGTGTGACGACGTCGACGGCGATGTCATGCGCGGCGCCGAGGGCGACGAGCGGGGCGGCGTGCTCGGGCGTGCGCGCGTGCACGGTCACCCGGCCGACCTCGAGGTCGGCCAGGGCGCGCAGGGCGCTCACCGCGGTGGCGCCAGAGCCGAGGATGTCGGCCCGGCCGGCCCGGCCGACACCAGCCTCGCGCAGGGCGGCGACGATGCCCCACACGTCGGTGTTCGCCCCGGAGACAGTGAACGGCACCCGGGTGCGATCGAGTCGCACGGTGTTGGCGACGCCGAGCTCGTCGACCAGTGCGGTGGATCGGGCGAGCAGCGGCGGCACCTCCCGCTTGAGCGGCATGGTGAGGCTCAGGCCGAGCCAGGTGGGGCCGAGCCCGGCGAGGAACCGGCGCAGCTCACCGGAGGCGACATCGACCCGCGTGTACGTCCACGGCAGGCCGAGGGCGTCATACGCGGCGGCGTGCAGCACAGGCGACAGCGAGTGGGCGACCGGGTGGCCGAGCACCGCGAGCCGGCGGCGGCCGGCGACCCGCGCGGCCTGCAGGGCGGCCATCGCCTCCACAGCCACCGACGGCGCCGAAGCCCCCGCCGCGGTCGCAGCGGATGGCCCCGCGACGGCCCCGGCGAGCCCGGCCGCCATCGCCGTGCGGCCGCCCGCCTCAGCATCCGGCACGGTCTCCGGGGTCACTGCTCGCCTCCCTGCTGCGCCTTCCACGCGTTGTACTGCTGCACCGCCTGGTCGTGCTCCGCCTGCGTGGTGGAGAACACGGTCTCGCCGGTGTCGAGGTTCACGGTGACGAAGTACAGCCAGTCGCCGGGCGTGGGGTTCAGCACGGCCTTGATCGCGTCCTCGCCGGGGTTGGCGATCGGGCCGATCGGCAGGCCCGCGTTCGCGTACGTGTTGTACCTGTTCGAGGTGTCCTGCAGCTCCTGCGTGGTCGGCTCGACCTGGTCGGTGCGACCGGTGCCGTAGGTGACCGTCGAGTCCATCTGCAGATGCATGCCCTGGGCCAGCCGGTTGTCGATGACCCGGGCGACCTTGCCCATGTCGGCGACGTTCGCCGACTCCCGCTGCACGATCGACGCCTTCGTCATCACCTCGTAGCGCAGGTCGTCGCCCTCGACACCCAGATCGTCGAGCACCTGGTTCGTCTTGGCGACCATCTGCTCGATGATCTCCTTCGGCTCGGCCTCCGGGGCGATCGTGTACGTGGCCGGGAACAGGAAGCCCTCCAGCGAGTTCAGATCCTTCGCCTTCTGCGGCACGTCATACGACTTCACGTCCGCGACGGCGGCCTGCACCTTGCCCTGCTCGAGATCGGCGGCCTCAGCGATCCGCGCGACGATCTGAGTGACCCGGTACCCCTCGGGGATCGTCACCCGGATGTCGACCCGGTTGTCCGGGTCGGCGAGGATGTCGAGCACATCCGCGGCCGGCGACTGCTTCTGCACCTTGTAGGCGCCCGGCTGGAACGTCGGCTCGGGAGTGCGGGTGTTGTACGCGTCGAGGAACGCCCGGTACGTCTTGATCACATCCTCGTCGACCAGACGCTCGGCGATGTCAGTGCCGGTCTCCCCGTCGCGGATGACGAAGGTGACCTCATCACCGCCGGGGCCCGGGTAGTCGTTGACCACGCCGATGCCGAGCGACTTGAGGATCGCCCTCCCGGCGAAGACGCCCGCGACGACGAACGCGACCACCACGAAGACGGAGAGCACCCAGGTGATCACCTTCTTGCGCGGGCTCGTACGCTTGAGCGCGTGCCGGTTCATGCCTGTTCCTCCTGGGAATGGGGTGCTGTGGCCATGCCACCCTCGACTGCCGGGGCGACGGGCTCGCCGGGCAGCTCGCCGGTGCGCCCGGCGATCTCCAGCGCCTGCTGCAGGATGGCGACAGCCGCCTGCTGGTCGATGACCTGCCGCTGCCGTCCCCGCCGTCGCCCGCTCGGCCGCAGCTGGCGGGCGGCGACGTTCGTGGTCAGGCGCTCGTCGAGCATCCGCACGGGCAGCCCCGTGCGGGCGGCGATGATCTGCCCGACAGCGATCGCGTCATCGGTGGACGGGGTGTGCTCGCCGCGCAGATTGATCGGCAGCCCGCACACGACGGCGACCGCCCGGTACTCCTCGGCGAGCTGCACGATCCGGCCGCGCCAGCCGTCGCCGGCGTCTCGGTGCACCGTCTCGATCGGGAACGCGAGCAGCCGGCCGGCGTCACAGCCGGCCACACCGATGCGGGCCCGGCCGACGTCGATGCCGAGCAGCACCCCGCCCGTCACCGCGAGCGCACCTGATCCCGCACGGCGTCGAGCGCGGCCGGAACCCCGGCCGGATCCGTCCCGCCGCCCTGAGCGAAGTCGGGGCGACCGCCACCACCGCCGCCGAGCCGAGGCGCGGCGGCCTTGACCAGGTCGCCGGCGCGCACACCCGCATCCCGCGCCGCCGGGGTCGTGGCGACCACGATCGAGGCGCGGTCCCCGATCGCGGCGGCCAAGGCCACCACGGCCGGCCGGTCGCCGAGCGCCTGTCGCACCGCCTGAGCAAGCTCACGCAGCGCGTCGGCGTCGGATGCGGTCACGGCCTCCACGACCGCGGTCACCCCGGCGAGATCCTGCGCCTTCGCGGCGAGGGCCGGAGCCTGGGCGCCGAGCTGGGTGCGGGTGAGCTCGCGCACCTGCCGCTGGGCCTCATGCAGCTCCTCGACGAGCTGACCGACCCGCTGGTCGAGCAGCTCGGGCTTCGTCTTCAGCCGACCGGCGAGGCCGGCGATCAGCCGCTGCTGCTCGAGGCCGCGCTGCACGGCGTTCATGCCGACAAGCGCCTCGAGCCGGCGGGCGCCCGAACCCACCGACGACTCGCCGACGATGTTGACGAGCCCCACCTGTGACGAGTGGGTCACATGCGTGCCCGCGCACAGCTCGCGCGACCAGGGGCCGCCGATCTGCACGACGCGCACCTCGCGGCCGTACTTCTCGCCGAACAGGGCCATCGCCCCGGTCTGCTTCGCGTCCTCCAGCGGCATCACCCGGGCGGTGACCGCCAGGTCGTTGCGCACCGCCTGGTTGCAGATGTCGTTGATCTCGCTGACGGTCTCGGGGCTCAGCCGGTCGTTCCACGCGAAGTCGAGACGCATGTAGCCGGGCCGGTTGAGCGACCCGGACTGCACTGCCGTCGGCCCGAGCGTCTGGCGCAGGGCCGCGTGGACGATATGGGTCGCCGAATGCGCCTGACTGGCCTCCAGCCGGTGCAGCGCGTCGGCATGCACCTGAACGCGATCCTGCACGGCCACGCTCCCCTGCCGCACCGTCACATGGTGCGAAGTGAGCCCCTTGACCGGCGCCTGCGCGTCGACGATCTCGCCGGAGAACGACCCGTTGGACATGGTGCCGTGGTCGGCGGTCTGACCGCCGCCCTCGGCGTAGATCGGAGTCTCGGCGAGGAACACCTCGACGGTCTCCCCGGCCTGTGCGACCGGCACCGACACGCCGTCGCGCACGATGCCGATCACCGTCGACTCGGCGGCGAGCGCATCGTAGCCGAGGAAGGCCGTCTGCCCCTTCGCGCGGAACTCGCGGTAGACGTCCAGATCGACGCTGCCGGTCTTCTTCGCCTTCGCGTCCGCCTTCGCCCGGGCCCGCTGCTCGGCCATCAGCCGGCCGAACGCATCGCGGTCGACGGCGAGGCCGGCCTCCTCGGCGATCTCGACGGTCAGGTCGATCGGGAACCCGTAGGTGTCGTGCAGCTGGAACGCCGTCTCACCGGAGAGCGTGTCGCGGTGGGCCTGCCTCGTCTGGTCGATCGCCAGGTCAAGGATCGTGGTGCCGGAGCCCAACGTGCGCAGGAACGCGTTCTCCTCGTTGTACGCGATCTTCGAGATGCGGTCGAAGTCGGTCTCGAGCTCCGGGTACGAGGCCTTCATCGCCTCCTTCGACGCGGGCAGCAGGTGCGGCAACACCGGCTCCTCCACGCCGAGCAGGCGCATCGCGCGCACAGCCCGCCGGATCAGCCGGCGCAGCACGTAGCCACGGCCATCGTTCGAGGGGCTCACCCCGTCACCGATGAGCATCAGCGCGCTGCGCACATGGTCGGCCACGATGCGCAGCCGTACGTCGTCGACATGCCCGTCGCGGGCACCATAGCGCACGCCGGACATCTCACTGGCCAGGTCGAGCACCGGGCGCACCTGGTCGATCTCGTACATGTTCTCGACGCCCTGCTTGACGAACGCGACGCGCTCGAGGCCCATGCCGGTGTCGATGTTCTTGTGCGGCAACTCGCCGACGATGTCGAACTCGGTCTTCGAGCGCACGTTGTCGATCTGGTACTGCATGAACACGAGATTCCAGATCTCCATGAACCGGGAGTCGTCGACCGCGGGGCCGCCCTCCGGGCCGTACTTCGGGCCCCGGTCGTAGTAGATCTCGGAACACGGGCCGGCCGGGCCGGGCTGGCCGGTCGACCAGTAGTTGTCCTCCTTGTCGAACCGCTGGATGCGCTCCTCCGGCAGACCGGCGATGCTGCGCCACAGGTCGTGTGCCTCGTCATCGTCCTCGTAGACGGTGACCCACAGGTCCTTCTCGTCGAACCCGAACCCACCCTCATGCTCGGGGGTCGTCAGTAGCTCCCAAGCGTAGCGGATCGCACCCTCTTTGAAGTAGTCGCCGAACGACCAGTTGCCGAGCATCTGGAAGAACGTGCCGTGCCGGGCGGTCTTGCCGACCTCCTCGATGTCGTTCGTGCGGATGCACTTCTGGCAGTCCGCGGCCCGCGGGTACGGAGCGGGCACCGCCCCGGTGAGATACGGGATGAACGGGACCATGCCGGCGACGGTGAACAGCAGCGACGGGTCGTCGGAGATCAGCGACGCCGAGGGCACGATGGTGTGGTTCTTGCTGGCGAAGAAGTCGAGCCAGCGCTGACGGATTTCCGCGGTGTACATGTGGTGAGGCGTTTTCCTGTCGATCGGAGAGACGGGCGCCGCAGCGCGTCACGCGACGACACCCGCCATGGTGCGGGCCGGCCGCAGCATCCGCACCCGCGGACACTGCGGCCGGCCCGGGATCAGGCCCGGGCCTGATCGCGAAGCTCGTCCTGCAGATCGTCGATCGCCTCGCGCACCTCGGCGGTCCGCTCACGGAACGAGGTCGAGACGTTCGAGACGAAGTCGTTGACCTCGTCGAAGAAGGCGCGCCCGCCCTCGGTGCGGGCGATCTGGTGCGCGGCGACGAACCCCGCACCCACGCCGGCGATGAACCAGAACAGTCTGCTTCCCATGAGTGCCTTCTCTCCTCCTCGCCGCGCCTGCTGCGCGGACGACTGCGCCGGACGCCGCCCGTGCCGACTGCGATGTCGACCCGGGCCGTGACCGGCCTACTTCCTGCCGAGCCCGCGCCGGCGACGCCGGCCGCGGCCGAACGCCCCGAGCACCCCGGCAACGCGGGCGATGGGCGAGTCGATCACCGAGGTCACATTCTCCACGACCCCGCTGACCCGGTCGGTGACCTTCGAGACGCTCGTGGTGATGTCGTCGACCTTGTCGAGCTGACGGTTCGCCTCGGTCACGGCCTCGGTGCTCTCCGTGAGCAGCGGGAGCACCCCCTGCGTGACCTCGCGCACACTCTGCCGAGTCTCGTCGAGCAGGCGCCCGAGCTTCACGATCGGCACGATGAGCGCCACCACGAGTGCGACGAACGCGACCGCCGCGATCAGCGCGGCGATGTCTCCTCCGGTCATGCCCGGGACTCCTCTCCACGGCCGGCCCCACCGGCCGTCCTGCTGCAGACTGCCACCAAGCGGCCAGCCGCCCCGGCCGCCCGACCCATCCTGACCGACCGGAGAGCCGACCGATGAGGGCACGGGCGACCGGAGCATCCGGCCGCGACTGCGTCAGTGCGCGGCGTAGTACTCGACGACGAGCTGCACGTCACAGGTGACGGGCACCTCCTCGCGCTTCGGACGACGCACGAGCACGGCCTCGAGCCTGTCGAGGCTGACCTCCAGATAGCCGGGGACCTCAGGCAGCACCTCGGCGTGCCCGCCCTCGGCGGCGACCTGGAACGGCTCCAGCTTCTCGCTGCGCTGGTGCACGTGGATCAGCTGCCCGGGCTTCACCCGGAACGACGGGCGGTCGACCCGCTCACCGTCGACCATGATGTGACGGTGCACGACCATCTGACGGGCCTGCGCGATGCTGCGGGCGAACCCGGCACGCAGCACGAGCGCGTCGAGGCGCATCTCGAGCAGCTCGACCAGATTTTCACCGGTCAGGCCGTCCTGCTTGCGGGCCTCGTCGAACACGCGACGCAGCTGAGCCTCGCGGATGCCGTACTGGGCGCGCAGACGCTGCTTCTCGCGCAGACGCACCGCGTAGTCGGAGTCGGTGCGACGCTTGGTGCGGCCGTGCTGGCCCGGGGGGAAGGGACGCTTCTCCATCAGTCGGGCCGCCTTGGGCGTCAGTGCCACGCCCAGGGCGCGGGACAGACGGGTCTTGCTGTGAGTACGCGACTTCGTCGCCATTGTTTCCTCTCGATGACGCTGTTTCGATCACGCCATGACGGCGCCCGGCTACAAGGCGCACGCCTCTCGCTCCACGGACGCAGCCGCTCGTCATGCAGAGCACAGGCCCGTCGATACTACCACGCACCGCCTGCACGGCAGGATGTGTGCACGAGCGCACCCCGACATCCTTGAGGCCGAAGACGTGCACACGCACGAGCGTTCCGGCCGCGCTCCTGTTCCGGCCGCGCTCTGCCCCCGCCGCCCGAGAGCAGCCGACACGTCCGGACCCGACACATCACCCGCGTCCTCCGCACGGAGGCCCGAGCACGCCAGCATCACCCGAGCCCGCCAGCACCGCTCAGAGACAGCCCCCGGCACGAGCACCACAGGAGAGCAGCCGCTACATCCCGAGCGCCACCCGGTCACGGCCTCACAGATCGCCCCCGGGTGTGCGCCCGGCAAGCAGCTCACGCACGATCGCGAGCCGCCGTGCGATCGTCGCATCGAACCCGTGCCCGGTCGGCTCGTAGTACCGGCGCCCCCGCAGTGGATCCGGCAGGTACTGCTGCGCGCTCACCGCAGTCGGCTCATCATGCGGATACCGGTATCCGACCCCGTGCCCGAGCGCACGGGCGCCCTTGTAATGGGCGTCGCGCAGGTGGGGTGGGACCTCCCCGACCCCACCGCGGCGAACGTCCGCGATGGCACGGTCGATCGCGAGGTACGCCGCGTTCGACTTCGGTGCCGACGCCAGATAGACCGTCGCCTCAGCCAGCGGGATGCGCCCCTCGGGCATGCCGACCATGGCCACCGCCTGCGCGGCCGCGACCGCGATCTGCAGAGCCTGGGGATCAGCCGTGCCGACGTCCTCGGCCGCGGAGATCATCAGCCGCCGCGCGATGAACCGGGGATCCTCCCCGCCCTCGATCATGCGGGCCAGATAGTGCACGGCGGCGTCGACATCAGACCCCCGGATCGACTTGATGAACGCGCTGACCACGTCATAGTGCTGATCGCCACCCTGGCCGTAGCGCACGAGCGCCCGGTCGGCGACGGCGGCCACATCGGCCGCGGAGATCACCGGGACGCCGGCGGACTCGGCCTGTCCGGGGTGCCCGTGCGCCTCCCCCGTCGACGCCTCGTGGGGTGCGCCTCCGGGCTGCCTCCCACCAGAGGATGCGCTCCCAGCCGTGCGCTCCCCGGCCTCCGCACCGTCAACCGGCCGCTCATCCGATGAGATGGACCCGGCAGACTGCTCCCCCGCAGACGCGCCATCTGCCAGTCGTCTGCCCGAAGACGTGGAGTCGGCCTGCTCCGCCGCAGCCTCCTGCGCCTGACCGGCCGCGGCCTCCAGCAGGGTGAGGCCACGTCGGGCGTCGCCGCCGGCGAGATCGACGATCGCGTCACGCGCCTCGGCTGACAGGGCGACCGCACCGCCGAGCCCGCGCGGGTCGACCACCGCGCGATCGAGCAGCCGGGCGATGTCGTCCCGCGACAGCGAGCGCAGCCGCAGCACGAGCGAGCGGCTGAGCAGCGGCGAGATCACGGCGAACGAGGGGTTCTCGGTCGTCGCCGCGACGAGGATGACCACGCCGTCCTCGACCCCGGGCAGCAGGCTGTCCTGCTGCGCCTTGGTGAACCGGTGGATCTCGTCGAGAAACAGCACAGTCTGCGTGCCATACAGGTCACGGTCGCTCGCCGCGGCGTCCATCACCCGGCGCACGTCCTTGACCCCCGCGCTGATCGCCGACAGCTCGACAAAGCGGCGCCGGCCCTCCTGCGCGATCACATGGGCGAGGGTCGTCTTGCCCGTGCCCGGCGGGCCGTACAGGATGACCGAGGCAGGGGTGAGTCCGCCGTCCGCCGGATGGCACAGCCGCCACAGCGGCGTGCCCGGACGCCGCAGGTCGTCCTGCCCCACCACCTCGTCGAGCGTGCGCGGACGCATCCGCGCGGCGAGCGGTCGCGCGGCACCGGCCGAACCCAGAGACGTCATGCCGACAGCGTAGCCGCCGGCACCCACATCCAGGCATGCCCGCATGCCACCGGCGGCTAGACTGGAACCGCACGTCGCACGCCCCGCGCGTCGCGTGCCGCACTTCCATGCACGGATTCCGAGGAGAGTCGTGAGCGAGACACACCAGCACCAGTTCGGGCGCGCCGATGACGAGGGCAACGTCTACCTGACCACCGCCGACGGCGAGCGGTGGGTGGGCCAGTACCCGGGCACCCCCGAGGAGGCCCTCGGATTCTACGAGCGCAAGTATCAGGACCTCGCCGGACAGGTCAGCCTCGCCGAGCAGCGCGCCCGCGGCGGCGCGAAGGCCAAGGACATGCGCAAGAGCGTGCAGACCCTGCGCGAGGCACTCACCGAGCCCGCCGTCGTCGGCGACGTGGCCGCCCTCACCGCCCGGGTCGACGCCCTCGCCGCGAAAGTGGACGATCTGGACGCCGCGCAGCGTCAGCAGTCGGCCGAGGCCGTCATCCGCGCCGGCGAGGAGCGCGAGGCGATCGTCGCCGAGATCGAGCGACTCGCCGCCACGCCCGCCGAGCAGATCCGTTGGAAGGACGTGCACGCGAAGGTCGAGGAGATCTTCGGCCGCTGGAAGGAGCACCAGCGCACCACCGCCCGCCTGCCGAAGGCGCAGGCCGATGCACTGTGGAACCGCTTCAAGCACGCCCGCCGCACGCTCGAGGACGGCCGCCGCGCGTTCTTCGCCCAGCTCGACGAGCACCACAAAGAGGCCAAG
This sequence comes from Pseudoclavibacter caeni, assembly GCF_008831125.1. GTDB lineage: Bacteria > Actinomycetota > Actinomycetes > Actinomycetales > Microbacteriaceae > Pseudoclavibacter_A > Pseudoclavibacter_A caeni. Next base: position 243,421 of record NZ_WBKA01000002.1, read on the forward strand.
CGCATCAAGCAGGAGCTCATCGCCGAGGCCCAGCGCCTCGCCGAGCAGGCCGAGCCGCGCGTCAACGACTACCGCGCGCTGCTCGACCGGTGGAAGGCCGCCGGCCGCGCCGGCGCGAAGGTCGACGACCGGCTGTGGGAGCAGTTCAAGGCCGCCGGCGACGCCGTGTTCGCCAAGAAGCACGAGCAGGACGCCCTCACCGACGCCGAGTACCGCGAGAACCTCACTCAGAAGGAGGCGCTGCTCGTCAAGGCCGAGGCCCTGCTGCCCGTGACCGACTGGCGCAGCGCCCGGGCGAGCCTGCGTCACATCCAGGACGAGTGGGATGCGATCGGCCGTGTGCCGCGCGAGAGCGTGCGCACCGTCGAGGGCCGGCTGCGCGCGGTGGAGGACGCCGTGCGCGAGGCCGAGGAACGCAGCTGGAAGAAGTCGGACACCAGCCGCACGGAGCGTGCGACCGGACTCGCCCAGCAGTTGCAGGAGAGCATCGCCGATCTGCAGCGCCAGCTCGACGAGGCGAAGGCCTCCGGCAACGACCTGAAGGCAGCCGACCTGCAGGGGAAGATCGACACCCAGCGCGGATGGCTGCGCGCCACCGGCGTCGAGGGGTGACCATCACCTCCCAAGAGCGCTGACCGTCGGCTGAGGGCCTGAGGCCATTCACGGTCTGCGGTCGCGGGGCGGCAGGCTCAGGGGCAGCCGCGGGAAGGCGGGCGCAGGAGAGGGAACCGGCGCACGGGTGGTGGGCCGGCTCTCGACGTACGCGATTGCACACCACGTCGACGTCAGCAGGCCCGCGCCTGAACCCCGCGCTCCCCGAGTCGCAGCAGTCGTTCAGGCCCGAGCCCGCACCGTCTGTTCCACACGGGTCGGCGCCGGTCTGCCTCCTCCACAGCGGAGCCGCCCGGGCTGCGCGTGTCGAGGCCCCACCGCAGCATCGAGACATGCACCGAGACGACCCCGCCCACGACCCCACGAACCCCATCGACACGATGGCCGCCCTGGCCACGGCGTTCACTCCGCTCGAGCGGGCGGCGCTGCAGGAGCACGGTCTGCTGCACCCCGTCGGCGAGCGCCATCTGCCGGTCGGCTGGGCAGTGACTCCTGAGGTGCGGGCGGCGACGCTCCCCCTGCTGGCGCCGACGCTGGTCTGGTCCGGACGCACCGCCGCCTGGATCTGGACCGGCATCGGTCCGCTCCCTCCCCCGGAGGTCACCCGCATCGACGAGCCACGTGCCAGAGCGCACACAGCTTCCGCAGCGGCACCGCGCACCGGAACGCACTCCGGGACAGGAACACGACCGCAGGATCACGCACCCCGGCCGGGAACGCCACGCTCTCCTCGCACCGCGGAGACGCACCCGCAGCTGTCCGAGCGCGCGATGCTCGTGCGTCGACGTCGGATGGCCACCGCAGACGTCGCCCGGCTCGGGAATGTCGTGGTCACCACGCCCGGTCGCACCGTCCGGGATCTCGCCGTCGACTTCCGCGACGCCCGGGACGCGGTGCGTCTGGACGCGCTTGCCGGGCGACATCGGGACGCGGTGACCCGCACCGCCCGGGTGCTGCGGTTCGTGGGGCTGTCAGCCGCCGCGACGCGCCTGCAGCAGGCGCTGCTCACCGCGCAGCGGACCACGGCCTCCGTGCGACGGGGACGGGCGCCGTTGACGGCACGCCATCCGACCTGACGGACGCCAACCCCGGCCTGACGACCCCGCCCCGCTGCAGGCCCGTCAGGCGTGCACGCGGTAGACGTCGTAGACGGCGTCGATGCGGCGCACGGCGTTGAGGATGCGGTCGAGGTGCACGGTGTCGCCCATCTCGAACACGAACCGCGACAGCGCGAGCCGGTCGTCGGAGGTCTTCACCGACGCGGAGAGGATGTTCACATGATGCTCGGAGAGCACCCGCGTCACGTCACTGAGCAGCCCGGCGCGATCGAGCGCCTCGACCTGGATGTTCACGAGGAACACACTGCCGTGCGTCGGCGCCCACGACACCTCGACCATCCGGTCAGGCTGGTGCGCGAGCTCCTTGACGTTGCTGCAGTCCGACCGGTGCACCGACACGCCCGCGCCCCGGGTGATGAAGCCCACGATGTCGTCCCCGGGCACCGGGGTGCAGCACTTGGCGAGTTTGACGAGCACGCCCGACTGCCCGCGCACGAGCACGCCCGTGTCGCTGGTGGCCGTGTGCTGCTGCACCATCGAGTGCGGATGCGCCATGATGGGCAGCTCGCTGCCGCGGTCCCCGGTCTCCGCCGTGGCCTCGATGCGCTCCAGCACCGTCTGCGTCGACACATGCCCCTCGCCGAGCGCCGCGTACAGCGCGTCGATCGTCGGGTAGCCGAGCCCGGCGGTGATGCGCAGGAACGCCTCCTGGTCGCCGATCGCGTGCAGGGGGACGTGGTGCTTGCGCAGCGCGCGCTGCAGCGCCTCCTTGCCAGCCTCGATCGACTCGTCGCGGCGCTCCTTCGAGAACCACTGGCGGATCTTCGCCTTCGCCCGCGGACTGGTCACGAACGTCAGCCAGTCCTTGCTCGGCCCGGCGTCCGCCGACCGAGAGGTGAGGATCTCGACGACCTCGCCGCTGGAGAGCGGCGTGTCGAGGGGCACGAGCCGCCCGTTGACCTTCGCGCCCATCGCCCGGTGACCCACCTCGGTGTGGACGGCGTAGGCGAAGTCGATCGGGGTGGCCCCGGCGGGCAGCCCGATCACCTTGCCCTGCGGGGTGAAGACATAGACCTCCTTGGCGCCGATCTCGAATCGCAGAGAGTCGAGGAACTCCTGGGGATCCTTCGTGTCCGACTGCCAGTCGGAGAGATGCTGCAGCCAGACGAGCTCCTGGTTGATGCCCTTGCGGGCTCCCTCGTTGATGACGGGCTTGCCGCCCGCCGCCTTGTACAGCCAGTGGGCGGCCACACCGTACTCGGCCCGCTGGTGCATCTCGTAGGTGCGGATCTGGATCTCCACCGGCCGCCCGTCCGGCCCGATCACCGTGGTGTGCAGCGACTGGTAGAGGTTGAACTTCGGGATCGCGATGTAGTCCTTGAACCGCCCCGGGATCGGGCTCCACCTGGCGTGGATCGCACCGAGCGCGGCATAGCAGTCGCGGATCGAGTTGACGAGGATGCGGATGCCGACCAGATCGTAGATCTCGTCGAACTCGCGCCCCCGCACGACCATCTTCTGGTAGACGGAGTAGTAGTCCTTCGAGCGGCCCATCACCTCGGCCTTGATCCGCTGCCGGCGCAGGTCCTCTTCGACCAGGCCGATCATCCGCTTCACATAGCTCTGCCGGGCAGGGGTGCGCTCTTTGACGAGCCGCACGATCTCGTCGTAGACCTTGGGGTGCACGGCCTTGAACGAGCGGTCCTCCAGCTCGTGCTGCAGGGCGCTGAGCCCCAGCCGTCGGGCGAGCGGCGCGTAGATCTCGAGCGTCTCACGGCCCTTGCGGGCGGCCTTCTCCGGGGGCACGTACTTCCACGTGCGCGCGTTGTGCAGCCGGTCGGCGAGCTTGATGACGATCACGCGCACATCCCGCGCCATCGCGACGACCATCTTGCGCACGGTCTCGGCCTGAGCGCTGTCGCCGTACTTGACCTTGTCGAGCTTCGTGACCCCGTCGACGAGCATCGCGATCTCGGGTCCGAAGTCGCCGGTGAGCTGCTCGAGCGTGTAGTCGGTGTCCTCGACGGTGTCGTGCAGCAGCGCGGCGGCGATCACCACGCTGTTCGCCCCGAGGTCGGCGAGGATCTGCGCGACGGCGATCGGATGGATGATGTACGGCTCGCCGCTCTGCCGCAGCTGCCCCTCATGCGCGCGGCGCGCGACGTCGTAGGCCCGCCGCACGACGGACACATCCTCGCGCGGATGATGCTTCCGCACGCTGGTGAGGAGCTGATCGAAGCTCTCGTCGATCGTCGAGGCGGGGCGCTTCAGCAGTCGGGGCAGCCCCATGCGTCGCGTCGTGGTCGGAGTCTGCGGGTCTGCCATGCCGATCGCCTCCCGGATCAGGTGCCTGATGTCTCAGGATACCGCGTCCGAGAGCCCGCCCCGACCGCACCGGCCGGGACAGGATGTCACTGTGCCCGGAGTGCAGCAGAGAGATCCGGCCCCTGACCGCACCGGCCGGGACGAGACGGTCACCGCCCCCGGGCGATCTCCCCCGCCTCGGGCCCGTTGCCGCCGTCCGCGGCCGACCCCTGGGCCCCGGCACCGGCATCCGCGTCGCCAGCATCCGTCTGGACGTTGCCGCCAACACCGGCATCCGCTCTGGCCGTCTCGGCAGCCTCGCTGACGGAGCCCGCAACGGCGCCGTCGGAGTCAGCGGCGCCCGCCTCATCCGTCACGGGACGGGCGGCGAGCACCTCGCCATCATGCGCACGGATGTGCGACTCGCCCCGACGCAGCAGGGCGTACGTCGGTGCGGCGATGAAGATCGTCGAGTAGGCGCCGACGAGGATGCCGATGAACAGTGCCAGCGAGATGTCGCGCAGCGTGCCCGCACCGAGCAGGTACGCGCCGATGAACAGGATCGACCCGACCGGCAGCAGTGCCACCACGGTCGTGTTGATCGAGCGGATGAGGGTCTGGTTGACCGCGAGGTTCACCAGCTCACCGAACGTGCGCCGCCGCTGTTCGGTGTACCCGGCCGTGTTCTCGCGGATCTTGTCGAAGACCACCACGGTGTCATACAGCGAGTAGCCGAGGATCGTGAGGAACCCGATCATGGCGGCGGGGGTGACCTCGAGACCGGTGGCCCCATAGACGCCCGCGGTCACGATCAGGTCATGCACGAGGCTCAGGATCGCCGCGAGCGACATCTTCCACGTGCGGAAGTAGATCGCCATCAGCACGCCAGCGAGCAGCAGGAAGATCACGAGGCCGCGGACGGCCTGGGCGCTGACGTCCGACCCCCAGCTGGGATCGATGTACGACGCCGAGACATGATCGGCGGTCACCCCGTATGCGTCGGCGAGCTGTGCGGAGATCTGCTTGGACTCGTCCTCGCTGACCTGGTAGGTCTGCACGCGCACGGTGTCGCCGCCGATGATCGCGACCCTGGGCTCGCTCTCCGGATCCTGCAGCACCGACTCGACCGCGTCACGACCGGTCTGCTCGTCGGGGCCGCTCACCTGGGTGACGCGGAACTCGCTGCCACCGGTGAACTCGATGCCCAGGTTGAAGCCGCCGCGCAGGATCGGCAGCACGATCGCGAGCAGCATCACCGCCCCGGCGAGGGCGTACCAGATCCGCCACCGGCCGATGAAGTCGATGGAGCGCCTGCCCGTGTGCAGGTCATAGCCAAGCTGTGAGAAGGCGGCCATCAGTCCTGCTCCTTCCCGTCGTGATCCGCGGCTTCGGTGGCGGCATCCTCACCCGCGGCGGCCGCGTCGTCGGCCTGCCCCGCCGCGGCGTCCGCCGCCGCAGGCGACTCACCATGCCGATGGTGCCGCCGCCGCTTCCGGCCCTCCTTCTCGGCCTTCGCGCGCCCCTCGGCCTCCCGCTTCGCGGCGGCCGCGCGCTCGGCCTCCCGCTCAGCGTACGCATCCACGTCGAAACCGGCCTCGCGGGCCTTGCGCTCGGCGATCGTCATCCGCCGCTCGGCCTCGCCGCGCGAGCGGCGGGCCCGCTTCGCCTTGCGGCCGGCCCGCTCGCCCTCGGGGTTCTCGACACGGCGGAACTGGCCGCGGCCGCGGTAGGCGGCGCCGAGGATGGCAGGGTTCAGCCCGGAGAACCGGTGCCCCTCGCCGAAGAAGCGGGTCGTCGCGAGCAGCTGCATCACGGGGTGGGTGAACAGCATGACCACGAGCAAGTCGACGAGCGTGGTGAGCCCCAGCGTGAACGCGAAGCCCTGGACGCTGCCGACGGCGAGCACGTACAGCACGATCGCGGCCAGGAAGTTCACCGCGTCGGAAGCGAGGATCGTGCGCAGTGCGCGCTTCCAGCCGGTCTCGACGGCGGGGATGAGCGTGTGCCCGTCACGCAGCTCGTCTCTGATGCGCTCGAAGTACACGATGAACGAGTCGGCCGTGATGCCGATCGAGACGATCAGGCCGGTCACCCCGGCCAGCGACAGCCGGTAGCCCTCCTGCCACGACAGCAGGGTGACGAGCAGATAGGTCACGCCCGCGCCGATGACGAGGGACGCGATGGTCACGAATCCGAGCGCCCGGTACTGGAACAGCGAGTAGACGACCACGAGCAGCAGGCCGATCGCGCCGGCGATGAGCCCGTAGACGAGCTGCTGGGTGCCGAGGGTCGGGGTGATCGTGTTCTGGCTCTGCACCGTGAAACTGATCGGCAGGGCGCCGTACTTCAGCTGGTCGGCCAGGGTCTGGGCGCTCTCCTGGGTGAACGACCCGGAGATCTGCGCCTTGCCGTCGGTGATGATCGCGTTCGAGGTCGGGGCGACGATGACCTGCCCGTCGAGTACGACCGCGAACCGGTTGGCGGGGCTCGACTGGCTGGTGAGATCCGAGGTGACGGTGTGGAACATCTCGGTGCCCACATCGTTAAACGCGATGTTGATCACCCAGTTGTTCGTCACCGTGCCGTTGGTGCCCTGCTCCTGACCGGCGGTGGCGTCGGCGAGCTGCTCGCCATCGAGCAGCGCGCCGTCGACCCGGTTGTTCTCGCGGTCGACCGGGGCGAGCAGCAGCTTCTCGCCGCTGGCGTCGCAGGCGATCTTCGGCAGGTCAGAGGCGCTCACGGCCACCCCATCGACGTCGACAGACTGTGTGTTCGGGATCGGGTCGGCGGTGGTGTACTGCACCTGCTGGTCGTCGCCCTCGCCGGTGGACACCGGCTGGTAGCACACGTACTGGTCGTACTGTGCGGTGATCGCCGCGGTCTCCTTCGTGCGGGCCGCCGCGGTCTGCTCGTCCATACCCTCGAGCTCGGTCAGCTGCTCGGTCGCGCCGGTCGTCGAGGTGGACGCCTGGGTGCCGTCCTCGGCGCGCCACACGCGGCGGAACTCCAGCTTCGCCGACGAACGGATGCGGTCGAGCTGCTCCTCCGACGGGGTGCCCGGCAGACTGATGACGATGTTGCGGCCGCCCTGCGTGGTGATCTCGGCCTCGGAGACACCGCCGGCGTCCACGCGCTGGCGCATGATCGACTGCGCCTGCTTCATCTGGTCGGCCGAGGGGTCGGAGCCATCCTCGGTCTGCGCCGCGAGGATGATCTCCGTGCCCCCCTCGAGGTCAAGGGCGAGCTTCGGCGTCGCCGACGCCCCACCCCAGAGGATGCCGCCGCCGAGAGTGGCCGCCAGTGCGACGATCACCACCCCCAGCCAGATGAGGGATCGGCGTGCCTGTCGCACCGGACCGCTTGCTGCCACTGTCTCGTTCTTCCTCGTCGTGTTCGGGGCCGCTCCCGGCCCCACGCGTGATCCGTTCGATCCCGCGTCCCGCCTGACCAGCGCCGGCCCCGCCGGCGGCTGCCCGACCGGCTCGCCGTGATCCGGCGGCCGGGTGCGCATCCGCTCGCCGGCCGATGCCGGCGGACGCTCAGTCCCGCTTCGTCGCGTCCGCGTCGCCCGACGCGGCCTCGCCCTTCGCCGGCGCAGCGTCCGCGGCGGCCTTCGTCGCATCCGCGTCACCCACGGCCTTCGTCTCCGTCACATCCACGCCGGTCTTCACCGCATCCGCCTTCGCGCCGTCCGCCGCAGCCTCGGCGCGCACCCCGTACTGGGGCTCGCCGTGCTCGTCCTCGAGCGGCGCGGCCGGGGTCGCGTCCTTCGCCGGGGCGGCATCGTCGACCGGACTCTTCTCGATCTTCGCGATCGTCTGCCGGTGCACCCGCACGAGCGTGCCGGGCGTCGACTCGATCGTGACGATGTTGTTTGCCTCGTCGATGTCGCGGATCGTGCCGAACAGGCCGAAGCTCGTCATGACCTCGGCGCCGGGCACCGCCCGACTCTGGGTCTCCTGCTGCTGCTGCTGACGCTTCTTGTTGTTGCGGAACGTCACGAAAATCAGCACCGCGAACACCGCGAGCAGAATCAGAAGCATCGGGTCCATGCAGTCACTCTCCAGTCCTCTGTGGCATCGCCGGAACGGACGACGCGCCCACCAAGGCTACCCTAATCGTCCATGAGCGTGGGCTGTGCGTCCGTCGGCCGAGGGGTGAGCCCCAGATGCCGCCAGGCGGCGGGGGATGCGACCCGGCCGCGCGGCGTGCGCAGCACGAGTCCGCTGCGCACCAGGTACGGCTCCACGACCGACTCGAGGGTGTCGGGCTCCTCCCCCACGCTCATCGCGAGCGGGCCGAGCCCCACCGGCCCGCCGCCAAACTGACGGATGAGCACCCCGAGCACCTCGCGGTCGAGCCGGTCCAGGCCCAGCTCATCGACCTCGTAGAGAGCCAGGGTGTCGCGCACCGCGACGAGCGGCGCCGCGTCCGGATGCACCACGAGCCAGTCGCGCACCCGGCGGATGAGCCGGTTCGCGATGCGCGGGGTGCCCCGGCTGCGCAGAGCGATCTCCATGATCGCGTCGTCCGGCAACTCCAGATCGAGCAGGCCCGCAGTGCGGCGCAACAGCTGGGCGAGCTCCTCCGGCGGGTAGAACTCCATGTTCGCGGTGAACCCGAACCGGTCGCGCAGCGGCGCCGGCAGTGCCCCCGAGCGGGTCGTGGCGCCCACGAGCGTGAACGGGGCGATCTCCAGTGGGATCGACGTGGCGCCCGGCCCCTTGCCGACCATCACGTCCACCCGGTAGTCCTCCATCGCGAGATAGAGCATCTCAGCGGCGGGCTTGGCGATGCGGTGGATCTCGTCGATGAAGAGCACCTCGCCCTCGGTGAGGGCACTGAGGATCGCGGCGAGGTCGCCGGCGTGCGTGATCGTCGGCCCGCTGGTCAGTCGCAGCGGCCGGCCCAGGTCGTGCGCGACGATCATCGCGAGCGTCGTCTTGCCGAGTCCGGGCGGGCCGGCGAGCAGGATGTGATCGGCCGCCTGCCCCCGGGCCCGGGCCGCAGCGAGCACGAGCGACAGCTGCTCGCGCACCCGCTGCTGCCCGACGAACTCGTCGAGATGCTGCGGGCGGAACGCGGTGTCGATCGCCCGGTCGTTCGCGTCCACACTGGCGGGGCTCAGCATCTGTTCGCCCTCGTCGCGGGCGTCACCGGCGGCCGTCATCGGGCCCCGCCGAGGACGCCGAGGGCGGCCCGCAGCAGCCCGTCCTCACCCTGCGCCCCGGCCGCGAGCGCCTGCTCCACCGCCTGCTGCGCGTCACGTTCGACCCAGCCGAGGCCGACGAGCGCGGCGGTGACATGCACCGAGGACGCCTGGGCCGCCGGGGTCGCCGCGGCCGCGGCCGGCCGCTGCGGCGGGGCGATCCGCCCGGCCAGCTGCACGGTGATGAGCTTCGCGGTCTTCGCGCCGATGCCGCTGACCGTCTGGAACGCCTTCGCGTCCTCGTCGGCGACCGCTTGGGCGATCCGCTCCGGGGTCAGGGCGCTCAGCACGGCGAGCGCGAGTTTCGGCCCCACGCCGCTGACCGACCGCAGCACGTCGAACAGCCCCTTCTCTTCAGGGGTGCGGAACCCGTAGAGGGTGACGACCTCGTCGCGGATGACGAGGGTCGTGAGCACGGTGGTCTCCTCCCCCGCGCGCACCGTCCGAGCATGCTCGGCGGTGACGCTCATCACGTAACCGACACCGCCGACGTCCAGGGTCAGCTGCTCCGCCCCGCTGCCGGCGACCACACCGCGCAGGAATCCGATCATCGTCTCCACCGCCTCTCGTCGTCACGTCCGACCGCGTCTCGCCCCGCGCCCTGCGCCCGGGCGCCGCCGGCATCACCCCAGTGCGAGTCTGGGCCGCGCACACCCGCCCGAGCCTCACGCCAGGCCCGCTGGGCCGGGGTCTCGCTCGCCGCCGCCCGGCCATCGAGCAACCGTTCGCCCGTGGGGCGCAGGCACTCGCAGATCGCCACGGCGAGGGCGTCGGCGGCGTCCGGCGGGCCGCCGACCTCGTCGACGCCGAGAAGCCGGGCGACCATGTGCTGCACCTGCGGCTTGCGGGCGGTGCCCGAGCCGGTCACCGCCGCTTTCACCTCGCTCGGCGTGTGCATCGCCAAGGGGACGCCCGCATCACCCGCGATGAGCATCGTCGCCCCGATGATGTGGGCCACGCCCATCACGCTGGCGACGTTGTGCTGGGCGAAGACCCGCTCCACGGCGATACCGTCGGGGCGATGCCGCGTCACCAGCCGGCGGATGTCGCCGGCGATGCGCTGCACGCGCTCGGTGACGTCCCGCTCGGGCGACGAGCGGATCACCCCGACCTCGACCAGCCGCACCCGTCGTCCCGGCAGCGACTCGACAACGCCGAAGCCGCAGCGGGTCAGCCCCGGGTCGATCCCCAGGACGACGGGCACCCGGTCACTCCTCCGCGGCCAGCTGCTCGACGATCTCGTCAGAGACGTCGAAGTTGCCGAAGACGTTCTGCACGTCGTCACTGTCCTCCAGCGCGTCGATGATGCGGAACAGCTTGCGGGCCGTGTCCAGGTCGACGTCGATGTGCAGGCCGGGGACGAACTCGACCTCCGCGGACTCGTAATCGAGCCCGGCCGCCTGCAGCGCCTGCCGGACGGCCACGAGGTCGTTCGGCTCGCTGAGCACGCGGAACTTGTCCCCGTCGTCCTCGACCTCCTCGGCACCCGCGTCGAGCACCGCCTCCAGGATCGTGTCCTCGTCGACCCCGTCGGCCTTCGGCACCGTCACGACGCCCTTGCGGCTGAAGTTGTATGACACCGACCCCGGGTCGGCGAGCGTGCCGCCGTTGCGGGTGAGCGCCGTGCGCACGTCGGCGGCGGCGCGGTTTTTGTTGTCGGTGAGACACTCGACGAGCAGGGCCACACCGCCCGGGGCGTACGCCTCGTACATGATCGTCTGGTACTCGGCGCCGCCGCCGACCTCGCCTGAGCCGCGCTTGACGGCGCGGGTGATGTTGTCAGCGGGAACGGAGTTCTTCTTCGCCTTCTGGATCGCGTCATACAGAGTCGGGTTGCCGTCGGGATCCCCGCCGCCGATGCGGGCGGCGACCTCGATGCCCTTGATGTACTTCGCGAAGGCCTTGGCGCGCTTGGCGTCGATCAGGGCCTTCTTGTGCTTCGTGGTGGCCCATTTGGAGTGGCCGGACATGTGACTCCTTCTGCTGGTCTCGTCTTGGGGATTCTACTCGGCGGGGTGCGACACCTCGGCGGCCCGGGCGGCCGCGACCGCCCGGGCCGGCGCCTCGACGCCGGGAGCGCCCACCGCATCCGAGACGCTGCTCACCTGCACTCGGGCGTCGGCGAGCGCGCGCAGCCAGGCGACCGCGTCGTCCACCGGCACGCCGTTGCACTGCGAGCCGTCGCGGAAGCGGAAGCTGACCGCACCCGCGGAGCGATCCTCCTCGCCGGCGATGAGCATGACGGGCACCTTCTGCTTCGAGTGGGTGCGGATCTTCTTGGGCATGCGGTCGTCGGAGGCGTCGACGCTCGCGCGCAGGCCGACCGCGCGCATCCGCGCCGCGACGTCCTCGAGGTACGGCGCGTACTCGTCGGCGACGGGGATGCCCACCACCTGCTCGGGAGCCAGCCACAGCGGGAACGCACCCGCGTAGTGCTCGAGCAGCACACCGAAGAAGCGCTCGATCGACCCGAACAGCGCCCGGTGGATCATCACCGGCCGCTGCTGGGTACCGTCGGCAGCGGTGTACTCGAGACCGAAGCGCTCGGGCAGGTTGAAGTCGAGCTGCAGCGTGCTCATCTGCCAGGTGCGGCCGATCGCGTCACGCGCCTGCACCGAGATCTTCGGCCCGTAGAACGCTGCGCCCTCGGGATCGGGCACGAGCTCGAGCCCGCTGGCCTCAGCCACCTCGCGCAGCGTGTTCGTGGCCTCCTCCCACACCTCGTCCGTTCCGACGTACTTCTTCGGATCCTTCGTGGAGAGCTCGAGATAGAAGTCGTCGAGACCGTAGTCCTTGAGCAGGTCGAGCACGAAGTTCAGCACGCTCGTCAGCTCGTCCTTCATCTGCTCGCGCGTGGTGTAGATGTGCGCGTCGTCCTGGGTGAACCCGCGGGCCCGGGTGAGGCCGTGGATCACGCCGCTCTTCTCATAGCGGTAGACGGTGCCGAACTCGAACAGGCGCAGGGGCAGGTCGCGGTAACTGCGGGCACGGGACGCGTAGATCAGATTGTGCATCGGGCAGTTCATCGGCTTGAGGTAGTAGTCCTGCCCCTGCCGCTTCACATTGCCCTCGGCGTCGAGCTCCTCGTCGACGTGCAGCGGCGGGAACATGCCGTCCTTGTACCACTCGAGATGGCCGCTGACCTCGTACAGGTGCGCCTTGGTGATGTGCGGGGTGTAGACGAAGTCGTACCCGGCCTCCTCGTGGCGGCGCCGGGAGTAGTTCTCCATCTCACGGCGGATGATGCCGCCCTTCGGGTGGAACACGGGCAGCCCCGAGCCGATCTCGTCGGGGAAGCTGAACAGGTCGAGCTCGACGCCGAGCCTGCGATGATCGCGCTTCGCGGCCTCGGCGAGCCGATGCTGATACGCCTTCAGCTCGTCCTTCGTCGGCCACGCGGTGCCGTAGATGCGCTGCAGCTGGGGATTGTGCTCGTCACCGCGCCAGTAGGCGGCCGCGGTGCGCAGCAGGTCGAAGCCATTGCCGATCAGGCGCGTGCTGGGCAGGTGCGGCCCGCGGCACAGGTCACTCCACACCGTGTCGCCGGTCTTCGGGTCGACGTTGTCATACATGGTCAGGCCCGAGCCGCCGACCTCGACCGACTCCTCGTCGTCGCCGGCGTGGCCCTTGAGCCCGATGAGCTCGAGCTTGAACGGCTGTGTGGCCTCCTCGCGGCGGGCCTCGTCCTCCGAGACAGATCGGCGCACGAAACGCTGCCCCTGCTTCACGATGCGCTGCATGCGCTTCTTGATCTCTTTGAGATCCTCCGGGGTGAACGGCTCGTCGACGCCGAAGTCATAGTAAAACCCGTCGGTGATGAACGGCCCGATGCCGAGCCGCGCGTCCGGTCGCACCTCCTGCACCGCCTGGGCGAGCACGTGGGTCGCCGAGTGCCGCAGGATGTTGAGGCCGTCCTGGCTGGTGATCTCAACCGACTCGATCGCCTCGCCGTCGCCCACAGTGCGGGACAGATCGCGCAGCTCGCCGTCGACCCGCTGGGCCACGATCTCGCGGCGGCCGTCGAACAGGTCGAATCCGGTGGTGCCCTCCGTCACCTCCCGAGGCTCGCCGTCGACTGTGATGCGGATGGTCTGAGACACCGTGGCTCCTCGAGCGTCAAGGCGTCGACCGATACGAGGCGGCCGGCGCGGGGTGATTGGGCAGTACCGCCCCATCCTACTCCAGCCCCAGGGCGGTGGACCCGGCCGGTGGGCCGTGCGGCACGCCCGCCGTCCACCGCCCGCCGCACACAGGCCTGCCGGATGAGCGCCGGCCTGCCACGCAGTGGCAGCACCGGGCACCTTCCACCTCCTCCGGCAGGTCCGTGCACGGGATGCCGCCCGAACCCGTCCAGCAGCACAAGCCGGGGCCACGCGACTGACGCGAGCCACCCCCTCGCCACGCCGAGGATGCGAGGGTCGCGAACGATACGCTATACTCATCGAGTTGCTGCGCGAGGTCACCTCGTTGAGCACGGGCGATTGGCGCAGGTGGTTAGCGCGCTTCCTTCACACGGAAGAGGTCGCTGGTTCGAGTCCAGTATCGCCCACATCGGAAGAGCCCCGTGATCCCAAGGATTCCGGGGTTCTCGTCGTCTCCGGGCGGGTGCGACGAGAGCCCCGGAGTGGGGATGAACAGGCTGGTTGTGCCACAGAGTGCACGGCTGCCGCACCGGATGCAGGGGCAGTGAGCGACGGAGCATGCTATGCGGTTTCGTTCACTCGTTCTCAGACTGTCGCCCAGAGGTGTCGAGACTGGCGATCAGCGCGTCGGGTCGGACCTGCCATCCGTGATCGGTCATCCACCCCACGATCGGTGACCTCCACGTCGATGACCACGTCGACGGCGATGTCCGCCCCACCACGTCCGGCACCCGAGGCACATCCCGTGCCGATACACTCCCAGAGACGATGATGCGAAGGGCATCTCATGCCGTTCCGGCCGAGGCGCAGCGACTGTGGGCATGTGTCTTCCATCGGATCGGACCGACGAGCGCAGAGAGAAGGAGACCTCATGACCAGGAACCTGCCGGTGAAGCCGGTCGTCCGGGACGGCCGGACCTACTACCCGCTGGAGCGAGCCGACCAACTGCCCGAGGCGGTCGGCGACGACCAGCACTTCACCCGCGCCGGGGTGCCGGTGCGATTCACCCGGGTCTCGGGGCGAACCTGGGTGGTCCACCGCGAGGACCGCCCCGGGTCGACCGGGGTGCTCGTGCTGCAGGATGACGGCCGGTACCTGTACAGCGCATCCGCCGCCGCTGACTCCGGGTTCCCCGGCTGGCGGATCCCCGTGCAGCGGTTGACCTGGGAGAGCTTCCTCGACCTGTTCACCGATACCGGCGAACAGACCGCCGCATCGCGCGGCTGAGCCTGGCTCCCCGGCACAGGTCAGCAGAGACACGATGAGGCCCGCACGGAACGTTCCGTGCGGGCCTCATCGTGTGATGTGCGCTGCGTCAGTGAGCCAGGCGTCCGCGGTAGGCCTCGAATGAGAAGCCGACAAGCGCGATCACCAGCAGAGCTGCACCGATGATGGTCAGCCAGGTGCCGACCGCCAGGCCAGCGAAGATCACACCTGCGGCGACCGCGACGGCTAACGGCCACCAGCTCCACGGGGCGTACCAGCCGTAGTCCGGATCCGCATCCTCGATGTTCGCGTTCGGATCATCCTCGGGAGGGGTGCCGCCCATGTTGTGAGCAGCCTTGAACATCCAGAACGCCGGGAACCAGGCCATCCCGACGCAGAGCGCCAAGATCGTCGTCCCGACAGGCTCGATCGGGAGCGCACGGTTGAACAGACCGACGCCATCATGCGGGAAGGCGAGGCTGGTTCCCATGTACCCGAACAGTGCCAGCAGGAAGAACAGACCGATTCCGAAGAGGACGCGTGCGTTCGTCTTCATCAGTTCTCCTTCTGCTCAGACCCACTGCCCACCGCTGCAAGCGGGCGCTCTTCCGCCACAGCCTTGCGCGCAGACGCGACGGCCAGCTCCGGGTGGTGCAGATCGAACGCCGGACGCTCCGACCGGATTCGCGGGATCGAGGTGAAGTTGTGCCGCGGGGGCGGGCAGCTGGTGGCCCACTCGAGCGAGCCGCCGAAACCCCACGGATCATCCACCGTGACCTTCTTGCCGTACCTGGTGGTGATGTACACGTTCCAGAAGAACGGCAGGAACGAGAGCGCCAGGATCGCCGCACCGATGGTGGAGACCTGGTTCAGCGTCGTGAACCCATCCTGCGGCAGGTAGGTGTAGTAACGACGGGGCATGCCCATCGCACCCAGCCAGTGCTGCACGAGGAATGTGGTGTGGAAGCCGATGAACAGCAGCCAGAACTGGATCTTGCCGAGCCGCTCGTTGAGCATCTTCCCGGTGAACTTCGGCCACCAGAAGAACAGGCCGGCGAACATCGCGAACACCACAGTGCCGAAGAGCGTGTAGTGGAAGTGCGCGACGACGAAGTAGGTGTCGGACACCTGGAAGTCGAGGGCCGGCGACGCCAGGATGACGCCGGTGAGACCGCCGAAGCAGAACGTGATCAGGAAGCCGATCGACCACAGCATCGGTGTTTCGAAGGTGAGTGACCCTCGCCACATCGTGCCGATCCAGTCGAAGAACTTCACCCCAGTCGGGATCGCGATCGCCATCGTCATGACCGAGAAGAACGGCAGCAGCACCTGGCCGGTGACGTACATGTGGTGCGCCCACACCGTGGCCGAGAGGGCCGCGATCGAGATCGTCGCGATCACCAGCGTGCGGTAGCCGAAGATCGGCTTGCGACTGAAGACGGGGAAGATCTCGGAGACGATGCCGAAGAACGGCAGCGCGATGACGTACACCTCAGGATGCCCGAAGAACCAGAACACGTGCTGGTAGAGCATCGCTCCCCCGGTCTCCGGGTCGAAGATGTGCGAACCGAACTTGCGATCGGCAAACAGCGCGAACAGAGCCGCTGCGAACGGGGGGAACGCCATAATGATCAGGATCGAGGTGACCAACGTGTTCCAAGAGAAGATCGGCAGCCGCCACATCGTCATGCCCGGCGCGCGCAGCGAGACGATCGTTGCGATGAAGTTCACCGCGCCCATGATCGTGCCGAACCCGCTCATGGCGAGACCGATGACCCACAGGTCACCACCCATGCCCGGCGAGTAGGTCGAGGTCGACAACGGCACGTACGCCGTCCAGCCGAACGAGGCTGCTCCCTGAGGAGTGAGGAAGCCTGCGGCTGCGATGAGCGAGCCGACCGTGTACGTCCAGAAGCCCAGGGCGTTCAACCGCGGGAACGCGACATCCGGCGCACCGATCTGCAGCGGGATCAGCACGTTGGCGAACCCTGCGAAAAGAGGAGTCGCGAACATCAGCAGCATGATCGCGCCATGCATCGTGAACAGCTGGTTGTACTGCTCCTTCGTGGGCACGACGCTGAGTCCCGGTGCGAACAGCTGCGACCGGATGATCAGCGCGAGCACGCCCGCGAACAGGAACCACAGGAAGGACTGGGTGATGTACATGTAGCCCAGTGTCTTGTGATCCGTCGTGGTCAGGTAGTCGACGATGCGACTGCCCTTCTTCTTCAGTGAGGGCGAGTATCCACTCGCCATGGCCGTGGTCGTCATTCTGCCACCCCTCAGTTCTCCGTCACCGCAGCCGCACTCTGCTGCGACTCGGTGTCATTCGACTCATACTTGAGATCCTGGCGACGGTCCAGCAGATCGTCGAGCGCGCCGGTGTTGCCCCGGTCGCGAAGCTCGCTCAGGTGCGCCTCATACTCCGTCGCGGAGACGACCTTGACGTTCATCAGCATCATCGAGTGGTACTCTCCGCACAGCTCGGCGCACTTCACCGGGTACGTGCCCTCCTTCTCAGGAGTGAACGTCCAGTAGTTGTTGTGCACGCCCGGGAGTAGGTCCTTTTTATAGAGGAACTGCGGCACCCAGAACGAGTGAGCGACGTCGCGGGAGTCGAGCTTGATCTTGACCTCCTGGCCGACCGGCAGATACAGCGTCGGCAGATCGCTCTCGTCGAAGGTGTCACCGCCGTAGTACTGCGCCTGGAGGCCCGCATCCTCGTGGACGTCCGCCGCGCCGTCATCGGTGAGGTAGTTGATGTCCCAGCTCCACTGCTTGCCGACCACCTGCACCTGCACGTCGGCGCCATCGTAGGCGGGCGTGGCCTTCGCCTCGGTCGCCGTCTGCACGTTCACCGTGCCGACGAAGAAGCCGATGATCAGGATGAACGGAACCGTGGTGTAGAGCACCTCGATCGGCAGGTTGTACCGCGTCTGGGCGGGCACAGACCGGTCGCCCCTGCGGCGGCGGTACGCGATTATGCTCCAGATCGTCAGCCCCCACACGACGATGCCGACACCGAGCAGCACGATCCAGGAGTTCACCCACAGCGAGGAGATCGCCTGGGTATGATCCGTCGTGTCAGTGGCCGGCAGGAAGCCGCGCTTCGCCTCATCCGAGCATCCACTCAGCCCAAGGGCCGCCAGCCCTGCGACGGCTGTCGCCGCAACGGCTCTCTTCACTCTCGAACGCACCATAGTTCCTATCGGTAGCTTCTGAACGCAGCGTCGACACACATCGGCGCATTCACCATGTTACCTGTTCGCCGGACGCGGAACGGACCACGCACCCCGTCCTCCCACGAGACACCCGTGTCCCACCTGTGAATTCCCAACTCTTTCCGGGCCTGATGCGCCTCCGACCGTGCCGCGCCCGACATCTCAAGTTCTCGGACAGCTGTCGGAAAGGCGCCCGCTCACCGTTCAGTGAGTGATCGCCCACACCGTGGCACCGCCATTCCACCCGGCCGGAACGACGAGACGGGGACGCCGGCACCGAGCCGAGCGCATCCCCGCCACTCCCCGACCGGCGCGCCCGGCCGGTCGTGCAATGCGTGAGATCAGTGGAACGAGTCGCCACACGCGCAGGTGCCCTGCGCGTTGGGGTTGTCGATCGTGAAGCCCTGCTTCTCGATCGAGTCCTCGAAGTCGATCACCGCGCCGTCGAGATACGGAGCGCTCATCCGGTCGACCACGACCTCCACCGCGGGGCCGAACTCGGCCACCAGGTCGTCATCGAGCAGCCGCTCGTCGAAGTACAGCTGGTAGATCAGCCCCGAGCAGCCGCCTGGCTGGACGGCGACACGCAGACGCAGATCGTCGCGCCCCTCGCGCTCGAGCAGGCTGCGCACCTTCTCGGCGGCCGCGTCAGTCAGCCGCACGTTGTGCGTGCCGATCTCGTCGGCGGCTCGGGTGGAATCCATCGTGTCCGTGCTCATCATCCGCTCCTCTTGCACGTCGATCGGCGCCCTCGATCCCGTCCCGGGATCGGCGGCCAGCCGCTGGTCGCACTCACCTTACCGCGCCCCACGTACAATGGGGAGGTCTCCATTCTGTGAGACACGCGCCCATCAGGGCACGTCCGTCCAGCGATCAGGAAGCGTCACCCCGTGTCGAAGAGCCAGCAGTCGAGCGAGCAGCCGCAGCAGAGCGAGCAGCCCCGGTCACAGGGCAAGGGCCACCCCACCCCGAAGCGCCGCGAGGCCGAGGCGCGCAACCGCCGCCCGCTGATCCCGAACGACCGCAAAGAGGCGAAGGCCCGCGCCCGTGCGGAACGCGACCGCGCCCGCATCGGCATGGCCAACGGCGACGAGCGCTACCTGCCCGCCAAGGAGGCCGGCCCGCAGAAGCGACTCATCCGCGACTACGTCGACGCACGCTGGACCGTCGGCGAGTTCATGCTGCCCGTGATGATCGCCATCATCCTGCTCATGTTCCTGAACAACCCGTACGTGATCTTCATCTACACGTTCGGCCTGTGGATCTACGTCGCCGCCCTGGTCATCGACGGCCTGCTCATCGGCCGCCGCGCGCGCCGGATCGCCGCCGAGCGGTTCGGCAAGGAGAACGTCGAGCGCGGGCTCGGCTGGTACGCCGCGATGCGCTCGATCCAGATGCGCACGATGCGGCTGCCGAAGCCGCAGGTCAAGCGCGGCCAGTTCGATCCGAACCGGCCGCTCTGACCACGTGGACTCCGTCCGCGCCCCGGTCGGCGGCCTGCCGATCGAGATGGGGCGGCGCCGCCCCAGGCCGCCCTCGGCCCGCCACGACTCCGCAGCTCACCGCTCCGGAGGCAGCCGGCTCACCGGTACGCCGACGCGGTGAGCTCGGCCAGCGAGTCGAACCGGCTGCGCCGCAGCATCCGCCGCAGCCCACGGTTGATCCGGGCCGCCCAGCGGGGCCCCTCGTACACGAACGCGGTGAACCCCTGCACGAGCGTGGCGCCCGCGGCAAGCCGCCTCCACACGTCGGCCGCATCGGCCACCCCGCCGACAGAAACGATCGGCAGCCGGGCGTCGTTATGCGCGGCGAGCAGACGCAGCACCGCGAGCGAGCGATCATGAAGCGGCCGACCAGAGAGCCCGCCGGCTCCGATCCGGGCGATCTCCTCCGGGGAGGCGGTGAGCCCATCACGAGTGATCGTCGTGTTCGTCACGATCACCCCCGCGAGCCCGAGCTCCGCAGCCAGCCGGAGGATCGCCACCAGCTCGTCGTCGGCCATGTCCGGGGCGATCTTCACGAGCACCGGGGTGTCGCCGGCGACCGACCGGATCGCAGACAGCAGCGGGCGCAGCGCCTCGACATGCTGCAGCTCCCGCAGCCCCGGCGTGTTCGGGCTGCTCACGTTCACGGCCAGGTAATCGGCCACCGGGGCGAGCACACGCGCCGCCCGACGGTAGCTCTCCGGCGCCTCAGCGAGCGGCACTACCTTGTTCTTGCCGATGTTCACGCCGACGACCAGGTCGTCGCGACGAGGACGGCGGGCGAGCACCCGGGCGGCGCGCTCCGCCCCGCGGTTGTTGAACCCCATCCGGTTGATCAGCGCACGGTCGGCAGGCAGCCGGAACAGCCGGGGCCTGGGATTTCCAGGCTGCGGATCGGCCGTGATCGTGCCCACCTCCACATGCCCGAAGCCGAGGTCGCCGAGCGCGTCGACCATCACCGCGTTCTTGTCGAGCCCGGCGGCGACGCCGAGCGGCGACGGGAAGCGCCGGCCGAACGCCGTCACCGCGAGCGCGGGATCCGGCCTGGTGAGCCGGCTGACCAGCGTGCCCGCGCAGGTGGCGTGCATGACACGCAGGGCCGCCACAGTGAGCACGTGCGCCCGCTCCGGCTCGATGCGGGTGAGGACATTGTCGAACAGCAGTCGGTAGATCACGCGTCCGTCTCTCCCGCGTCCACCGCGGACGCGTCCGTCTCGACCTGCCCGGCACGCGCGTGGCCGACACGGGCGGCGCGCAGCGCCTCCACCGCGTGCTCGAAGTCGTCGATGGAGGCGAAGTTGCGGTACACGCTCGCGAAGCGCAGGTAGGCGACCTCGTCGAGGTCGCGCAGCGGCGGCAGGATGGCCAACCCCACGTCATGCGAGTCGACCTCGCTCGATCCGGTCGACCGGATCGTCTCCTCGACCCGCTGGGCGAGGAGGGCGAGATCCTGCTCGCTCACCGGGCGCCCCTGGCAGGCTTTGCGCACGCCGGCGATGATCTTGTCGCGACGGAACGGCTCGACGACGCCGCCACGCTTGACCACGGAGAGTGAGGCCGTCTCGATCGTGCTGAAGCGCCGCCCGCACGCCGGGCACTGGCGACGGCGGCGGATCGACATGCCGTCATCGGAGGTGCGGGAGTCGACGACCCGGGAGTCAGGGTGCCGGCAGAACGGGCAGTGCATGTCAGCGGGCGCCCTCCGCGTCGTCCTCGAAGCGCGCCGCGATGCTCTCGGCGTGCGCCTCCAGGCGCTCGGCGCGCGCGAACCGCTCGATCGGCCGGGCGATCTCGCCGAGACCCTCACGGGTGTACTCGATCAGCTGCTGCGGGCGCAGGAACGTGTAGGCGCCGAGGGCGGGGCTGAACCGGGCGCGGCCGCTGGTGGGCAGCACGTGGTTCGAGCCGGCCATGTAGTCGCCGAGCGGCACCGGCGACCAGGGGCCGACGAAGATCGCCCCGGCGTTGCGCACCCGGTCTGCGACGCTCACGGCGTCACGGGTGATGATCTCCAGGTGCTCGGGCGCATACGCGTCACTGACGGCAATCGCGGCATCCAAGTCGTCGACGAGCACGATCGCCGACTGCTCCCCCTCCAGCGCCACGGTCGCCCGCTCGCGATTCGGGGTGCGCGCCAGCCGGGCCGCGACGCGCTCGCGCACCCGGTCGGCCAGCTGCGGGTCGTCGGTGACGAGCACGGAGGAGGCGGCCTCGTCATGCTCGGCCTGGCTGAGCAGGTCGGCGGCGACGAGATCGGCATCGGCCGTCTCGTCGGCGAGCACGAGGATCTCCGTCGGCCCGGCGACCGAGTCGATCGCCACGTCGCGGGAGACGGCAAGCTTCGCGGCGGCGACGAAGGCGTTGCCGGGGCCGGTGATGACGTCCACCGGGTCGAGCCCGATCTCGGGCACGCCGTAGGCGAGCGCGGCGATCGCGCCGGCGCCGCCGATGGCGTAGATCTCATGGACGCCGAGCAGCCCGGCGGTGGCGAGGGTGAGTGGGTGCACGCCGCCGTCGTGGTCGCGCTGCGGCGGTGACATCAGCGCCAGCCGGTCAACGCCGGCGACCATCGCGGGCACGACGTTCATGATCACGCTGGAGGGATAGACGGCCTTGCCTCCAGGCACGTACAGGCCGGCGGCGCGCACCGGCGACCAACGCTGGACGATGCGGGCGCCGCCCGGGAACTCGGTCGTCACCGGGTCGCGCAGCTGCGCCCGGGTGGCCTGACTGACCCGCTCGATGGCGATCTGCAGCGCCTCGCGGATATCCGCGTCCAACGCCGCCACCGCACGGTCGATCTGCTCCTGCGGCACGCGGAAATCGGTGATCTCGACATGGTCGAAGCGCCGGGCCTGGTCGACGAGCGCGTCGCGGCCGTGCGCGCGCACCGCGGCGATGATGTCGGCGGCGGCGGACGCGGCGGCCGACACGTCCTGCTCGGGGCGCGGCAGCTGGTCGCGCAGCCGCAGCGCGTTGACGTCCTGGTCACGGAGATCGATGGTGTGAAGCACGTGGCCAGTCTACCGCGCGGCGGTCGACCGGGCGGGCGCGCGGTCGCGGCACGGCTGCGGATGGGCAGGTCGGCGGGCCGATGCGCGCACCCGCGGCCGGATGTCGCCCGCGCCGTCGGCGGAAGGCGGCGGTCCCCGGGCTCAGGCGAGACCGGGCTCAATCGATGCAGTTCGCCCCGAGCAGCGCCTTCAGCTCGCTGTACAGCGCAGCCGTGACGTTCACCCGGTACGGGATCTCGAACACGCGCTCGGCTCCCGGGGTGACGAGCTTGAGCAGCACCTCCGTGTCGCCCTGGTGATGCACGAGGATGCTCGAGAGGTCCTCGACGATGTCCGGGGTGGCGGCGTGCTCGGGGATGCTGACCATGAGCGGCAGGCCCGATCCACCCTGTTGGCGGATGTCCGGGCTGAACACGGCGTACGCGTGCAGGTTCGCCCCGTCGTCACGGATGTTCACCCGGCCGCGGACGACCGCGATTGTGTCCGACACGAGCGCCGGGGCGAACTCCTGGTAAGTGCGCCCCATGAACAGGGCCTCCATCTCACCGGTGAAGTCCTCGACCGAGATGATCGCGTACTCGTTGCCGCTGTTGCGGGCGATGCGCTTCTGCACCCCGGTGATCAACCCGGCGATGGCGACCTTGTCGCCGTCGTGGTACCGCTCGCCGCCGGTGATGTCAGCGATGTTCGCGTCGGCGTGCCGGGACAGCTCGCGCTCCAGCCCGTGCAGGGGATGATCGGAGACGTACAGGCCGAGCATCTCGCGCTCGAAGGAGAGCTTGATGTGTTTGTCCCACTCCGGCCGGTCGGGGATCTCGGCCCCCGGCTGCTCGTCGAGATCGAACATCCCGGCGAACAGGTCGACCTGGCCGTGCGCCTCGTTGCGCTTGAGCTTCGCGGCCTCGTCGACCGCCTGCTCGTGGATCTCCATGAGCGAGCGGCGGGTGTGACCGAGGGAGTCGAATGCGCCGGCCTTGATGAGCGACTCGATCGTGCGCTTGTTGCACACCGCCAGCGGCACCTTGCGCAGGAAGTCATGGAACCCGGTGAAGGCCCCCTGTTCCTCGCGGGCGGCCACGATCTGCTCGACGACGTTCGCGCCGACGTTGCGCACCGCGCCGAGCCCGAAACGGATGTCCTTCCCCACCGCGGAGAACCCGAGGAACGACTGGTTGACATCAGGAGGCAGCACCGAGATGCCCATGTGCCGGCACTCGTTGAGATACATGGCGAGCTTGTCCTTGGCGTCGCCGACGCTCGTCAGCAGCGCGGACATGTACTCGGCCGGGTAGTTCGCCTTCAGGAACGCCGTCCAGTACGACACGATGCCGTAGCCGACGGAGTGGGCCTTGTTGAACGCGTACCCCGCGAATGGCAGCAGCGTGTCCCACAGAGCCTTGATGGCCTCCTCGGAGTAGCCGTTGTCGACCATCCCCTGGTGGAAGTTGCCGTATTGCTTGTCCAGCTCCGACTTCTTCTTCTTGCCCATCGCGCGGCGGAGCACGTCGGCCTGGCCGAGCGTGAATCCGGCAACCCTCTGGGCGACGCCCATCACCTGCTCCTGGTAGACGATCAGGCCGTATGTCTCGCCCAGGATGTCCTTCAGCGGCTCCTCGAGCTCCGGGTGGATCGGCTGGATCGGCTGCAGGCCGTTCTTGCGCAGCGCATAGTTCGTGTGCGAGTTCATGCCCATGGGGCCGGGACGATACAGGGCGATGACGGCGGAGATGTCGGCGAAGCAGTCGGGCTTCATCTGCCGCAGCAGCGTCCGCATCGGCCCGCCGTCGAGCTGGAAGACGCCCAGCGTGTCGCCGCGGGAGAGCAGGTCGTAGGTGGGCTTGTCGTCGAGGGGCACCTTGTGCAGGTCGAGGTCGATGCCCCGGTTCTGCTTGACCGACTCGACCGCGTCGCCCATGACGCTCAGGTTGCGCAGGCCGAGAAAGTCCATCTTCAGCAGCCCGAGGTTCTCGCACGCGGGGTACGGGAACTGGGTGATGATCGCCCCGTCCTCCTCGCGCTTCATGATCGGGATGTTGTCGATCAGGGGCTCCTGACTCATGATCACGCCGGCGGCGTGCACACCCCACTGCCGCTTGAGCCCCTCGATGCCGCGTGCCGTCGCGAGGATCTTCTGCGAGACCTCGTCGTTCTCGACGACTTCGCGGAACTCGGCGCCCTCGGAGTAGCGCTTCGCCTTCGGGTCGTACATCTCGTCGAGGGTCATCTCCTTGCCCATGACGGGCGGGGGGAAAGCCTTCGTGAGCTTCTCGCCGGCGGAGAACGGCAGGCCGAGGATGCGCGAGGAGTCCTTGAGCGCCTGCTTGGCCTTGATCGACCCGTAGGTGACGATCTGACAGACCCGGTCGTAGCCGTACTTCTCGGTGACGTACTTGATCACGTCGCCACGGTGCCGGTCGTCGAAGTCACAGTCGATATCCGGCATCGACACACGCTCGGGGTTGAGGAACCGCTCGAACATCAGCCCGTGCTCGAGCGGGTCGACCTCGGTGATATGCATCGCGTAGGCGACCATCGAACCGGCCGCCGACCCGCGTCCCGGCCCCACGCGCACACCGTTGTGCTTGCCCCACTGGATGAAGTCGGCGACCACGAGGAAGTAGCCCGGGAACCCCATCTGCTCGATGATGCTCATCTCGTAGTCGGCGCGCTCCTGCACCTTCTGCGGGATAGTCGTCCCATACCGGTCATGCAGCCCCCGCTGCACCTCCTTCTTGAACCAGCTGAGCTCGGTCTCCCCCTCGGGCACGTCGAACTTCGGGGTGAGGTCGCGCTTGACGAACTCCACCTCGCATCGCTCGGCGATCGCGAGCGTGTTGTCGCACGCGTCCGGATGGTCGCGGAACAGCTCGCGCATCTGCTGCGGGGTCTTCAGGTAGAACTCGTCGCTGCCGAACTTGAACCGCTTGGGGTCGTCGAGCGTGGAGGCGGACTGCACGCACAGCAGCGCGGCGTGCGCCTTCGCGTCCTCGGCATGCGTGTAGTGCAGGTCGTTGCTCGCCACGAGCGGCAGGTCGAGATCGTGGGCGAGATCGAGCAGATCGCTCATCACCCTTCGCTCGATGTCGATGCCGTGATCCATGATCTCGCAAAAGTAGTTCTCGGGCCCGAAGATGTCACGATACCGAGCCGCGGCCTCGCGGGCCTCCTTGTACTGCCCCAGACGCAGCCGGGTCTGGATCTCACCGGAGGCGCAGCCCGTGGTGGCGATGATGCCCTTCGAGTACCGCTCGAGCAGCTCGACGTCCATGCGCGGCTTGAAGTAGAAGCCCTCGATCGACGACAGCGACGCCAGCCGGAAGAGGTTGTGCATCCCCTCGGTCGTCTCGGCGAGCATCGTGAAATGGGTGTAAGCGCCGCCGCCGGAGACGTCGTCCTCCCCGCCGCTGCCCCAGCGCACGCGGGTGCGCTCCTGGCGGGGCGTGCCCGGGGTCAGGTAGGCCTCAAGACCGATGATCGGCTTGATGCCGGCATCCTTGCAGGCGTAGTAGAACTCGTAGGCGCCGAACATGTTGCCGTGATCAGTGATCGCCAGCGCAGGGGATCCCTGGCGCACGGCCTCCGCGATGAGCGGCTTGATGCGCGCCGCCCCGTCGAGCATCGAATACTCGCTGTGCACGTGCAGGTGCACGAAGCTGTCGGATGCGGCCACGGAGGAGACGGACACCGGATGACACCCTTCCACGGGAGACGACGGGACCAACCGAGTCTACGCCGGGTGCGGGGGTCGGGGCGGGGGGCGGGAACCGCGGTCAGGTCACCCGATCCGGCCGGGCCGGGCCACGCGGCCGAGCCGAACCTGGCGGCCGGGCCGGGTCATGCGGCCGGCGGCACCGCCCCGCTCGGATCACGCAGCAGTGCGAGGGCCCGACGGAGGTCCTCCGGCGGCTCGCTCTCCACCCGCATCGGCTCACCCGTGACGGGGTGGTCGAACTCGAGGCGCACCGCGTGCAGCCACTGCCGGGGGAGCCCCAGCCGCTCGGCCAGCGCCATGTCCCCGCCGTAGAGCGGATCGCCGACGAGCGGATGGTGCACGGCCGACATGTGCACCCGGATCTGGTGCGTGCGACCGGTCTCCAGTCGCACCTCGACGAGCGTCCCGAGCGGGAACGCCTCCAGCGTGCGGTAGTGGGTCACCGACGGCCGTCCGCCCGCGACGACGCCGAACTTCCAGTCAGCCCGGGGCAGTCGACCGATGGGCGCGTCGATCGTTCCGGTGGTGGGATCAGGCAGACCGTGCACGACCGCGTGATAGGTCTTGCGCACGGTGTGCTCGCGGAACATGCGCTTCAGGACACTGTAGGCGGGCTCGCTGCGAGCGACGATCATCAGCCCGCTCGTGCCCACATCCAGCCGGTGCACGATGCCCTGCCGCTCGGGCGGGCCGCTGCGGGCGACACTGATCCCGCGGGACGCGAGCACCCCCAGCACGGTCGGCCCCGTCCAGCTGGTGGCCGGATGCGCGACCACGCCGACCGGCTTGTCGACGATGACGATGTCGTCGTCAAGATGGACGATCCGAAGCTCCGGGACGTCGACGGGATGCACGGCCAGGCGGTCGACCTCCTCCCAGTAGAGCGTGACGAGCCCCTCCGCGGCGAGCGGGTCAGCCTTGTGCAGCCGACGCCCCGCCTGCGTGACGTCGCCCGCGGCGATGATCGCCTGCACCCGGGCGCGGGAGAGCCCGGTCATCCGGGCGAGCGCCGTGTCGGCGCGGACGCCGACGAACTCCGCCGGCACCGGCAGCATCCTACTGGGCATGCGGCGCGCCCTCCTCGGGGCCCTCCCCCTCGTGCTCGTGGGTGACCTCGTCAATCTCCCGGGGGCGCAGCAGCATCACGACGACGAGCCCGACGACGCTCACCGTGAGCAGGATGTCGGCCAGGTTCATCACGGCGAAGCCACGCACCTGCAGCCAGTCGATGACATGCCCCCGCCCGAAACCGGGCTCGCGCACGAGCCGGTCGACGAGGTTGCCGAGCACGCCGCCGAGGAACATGCCGAACAGCAGCCGCATCTCGCGCGAGCGCAGGCCGCTGGCAGCCCAGAGCACCACACCGGTGATGGCCAGGCCGAGCAGGGTGAACAGCCACGTGACGCCCTCGCCCATGGAGAAGGCGGCACCCGCGTTGGTAACCAGGTGCAGCTGGACGAGATCGCCCAGCACGTCGACGGGACGCCCGTCAGCGAGGGCGGTCAGCGCCCAGCCCTTGATCGCCTGGTCCACGACGACGCACAGAAGCGCCGTGCTCACGACGACAGACAGCGAGCGGCGGGCCGTGGCCCGCCGCTCGTCGTCGTGCGAAGTCGCCGACTCCGCCATGCCGGGGTTACTTCCGTGCGGTGCCGTGCACCGACTTGGTCGTGCTGTCAGCGAGGGAACCGGAGTTCTCGAGATCCTTCAGCTGGCCGTTGATCCAAGACTTCAGCGACGAGCGGTACTGCCGCTCGAAGGTCTCGAGCTCCTTGATGTCGCCCTCGAGGCGCGTCTTGCGCGCGGAGAGATCGTTCAACTCGCGGGTCTTGCGCTCCTGCACCTCGGAGAGGATGCGCCGGGCCTCGCCCTGCGCCTCACTGATGAGCTTCTCCTTGGTCTGCTCGCCCTCGCGCACATGCTCGTCATGCAGCTTGCGCGCCAGCTGCAGCAGCGAGGTGGCCTGGTCGGACTCGTTCTGGGGCCCGGCAGGCTGTGCAGTCGAGGCAGCGGGACGAGCCGCGGTCTGTGCGGGGCGGCTGGCCAGCGCCTTCTGCAGACGGGCGACCTCCGCCTCGGCCTTGTCCAGCTTGCCCTGCAGCTCGGAGGAGTCCCCTCCGGCGGCGACCTTGGCCTTGAGCTCCTCGTTCTCCTCGGTGAGGCGACGGAACTCGACCACGACCTCGTCGAGGAAGTCATCGACCTCGTCCTGCTCGTAGCCATCGCGGAACTTCGTCGTGGTGAACCGCTTGTTCAGAACGTCATCGGGCGTCAAGGCCATTGAATACTCCTCAATAGTGTGTAGTTCGCTCTCGGCCAGAGCGTGAGCCAAACCCCATCAAATCGATCTTAGCCCATTGAGCACAACGCCCAATGTGCTGAAGACGAAGATGGAGAGAAAGATGCCGAAGTCGAGGCTGACCGCCCCGACCCGCACCGGGGGCAGCACCCGTCGGGCGAGCCGGATGGCCGGGTCGGTGATCGCGAACAGGATCTCTGCCAGCGCCGCGGCGAGACGAGGCAGTCGCGCGCTCCCGCGCAGCCCCAAGATCATCTCCACCAGGAACCGGAGGAACAGGATCGAGGAGTACGTCTGGCAGCAGAAGGCCAGGATGCCGAGCACGAGGCCCACGGGCGCCGCCTACTCCTCGGTGAAGAAGCCGACCCGGGTCGGATCCTCATCCACGGGCTCCGGACGCCGGTCGGCGCCGGAGACGAGCACATTCTGAGGGGAGAGCAGGAAGACCTTCGGTGTGACCCGTTCGATCTTGCCGAGCAGCCCCTGGGCCAGCCCCGACGAGAAGTCGATCAGCCGCCGGGCGTCCGGCTCGGTCATCTGGCTGAGGTTGATGATGATCGGCACGCCGCCGCGGAACCCCTCGGCGATCACCTGGACATCAGCGTACTTCTTCGGATGCACAGTCAGGATCTCATTGAGCTCCCCCGACTGCGTCTGCGCCGGGGTGCGCCGCAGCGGGGTCACATTGCTGCGCGGAGCGGCCGCGGGCGCGGTGCGCTCGGCGCTCGGCGTGGACTGAGACGCCTCGGCGTACTCCTCGTCATCGACGAGGCCGAGGTACTCGAGTGTCTTGCGCAGTGGGTTTCCCATGGCCATCCTCCAAATGTCGTCTTGAACAAGCCTACCGGTGAGTCTCCGGCACGCCGGTAATTGCCGTGCCGATTCTCAGGTGTGTCGCACCATGTCGCACGGCGGCGCGCCAGTCACTGCTCATGCCCGCGGAGATCGCGGTGGCCGCGGGGTCGACGCCGCGCACCACCTCGGCCAGCTCGCGCACCCGGGCGAACGCGGCGTCCGCGTCGGCGCCGACGGGGGCCACAGCCATGATCCCGCGCAGTCGCAGGTGACGGGAGGCAGCCACCCGTTCGGCGAGCGGCTCGAGCCCGGCGACGGCGACCCCGCCACGCGTGGGGTCGCCGTCGAGCGACACCTGCACGAACGCGTCGACCGGCCGGTCGAGCTCCACGCGGTCGAGATGGTCGACCAGCTCCGGGCGATCGATCGAGTGGATGCAGGTCGCCACCCGGGCCACAGCGGTCGCCTTGTTGCGCTGCAGCCTGCCGAGGAAGTGCCAGCGGACGGCCTCGAGCCCCGGCTCGGCGAGCTTGCCGCGCAGCCCCTGGAGCGTGTTCTCGCCCAGATCGAGCTGGCCGGCGGCCACGAGCTCGGCGGCCAGCGCGGCAGAATGATATTTGGTGACCGCGATCAGGTGCACGTCGGCGACGCTGCGCCCTGCGCGCGCTATCTCCTCCGCCAGCGCCGCGCGGTACGCCACAAGCCGCCGGGTGGTCGCACCCGGCCGATGATCATCCAGCGGCGGGACCTCCGCCCCACCGCGCTCCCCCGCCCCGGTCATTTCAGGAAGTCGGGGACGTCGAGCTCATCGTCGCGGTCGAACGCGTACGACCGGGCAGCGTATGGATCCGCCACCGGCGAGTCGGGCGCGGCCTCCGGCTCCGTGGTCTGCGGCGCGGACTCCGGCTCCGCCTGTGGACGCGGCGACTCGTCGCCCACACCGGCCGGCAGCGCCGCATCATCCGAGGTGTGCTCGCCGAGCCGCTCGCGGCCGCGGCGGATGTTGCGCTGCTCGTCCTCCTCGTCGAACCCGGCCGCGATGACGGTGACACGCACCTCGTCGCCGAGCGCATCGTCGAGCACCGTGCCGAAGATGATGTTCGCCTCGGGATGCACGACCTGCTGGATGAGCTGGACGGCCTCGTTGATCTCGAAGATGCCGAGATCCGACCCGCCCTGCACGGAGATGAGCACGCCGTGCGCGCCGTCGATCGTCGACTCAAGCAGCGGCGAAGAGATGGCCAGCTCGGCGGCCTTGAGCGCCCGGTCGGCACCGCGGGCGGACCCGATGCCCATCAGCGCGGTGCCCGCGCCCTGCATCACCGAGCGCACATCGGCGAAGTCGAGGTTGATCAGCCCCGGAGTGGTGATCAGGTCGCTGATGCCCTGGACGCCCGCGAGCAGCACCTGGTCGGCGATCGAGAACGCCTCGAGCATCGTGATGCCGCGGTCGGAGATCTTCAGCAGCCGGTCGTTCGGCACGGTGATGAGCGTATCGACCTCGGCGCGCAGGGCCTTGACGCCGTTCTCGGCCTGGGACATCCGTCGCTTGCCCTCGAAGGAGAACGGCTTGGTGACCACGCCGATGGTCAGCGCGCCGATCGACTTGGCGATCTTCGCGACGACCGGGGCGCCGCCCGTGCCGGTGCCGCCGCCCTCGCCGGCGGTGACGAAGACCATGTCGGCGCCGCGCAGGGTCTCCTCGATCTCGTCCGAGTGCTCCTCCGCCGCTCGGCGGCCGACCTCGGGGTCGGCCCCGGCGCCGAGCCCGCGCGTCGACTCCCGCCCCACGTCGAGCTTGACATCCGCGTCGCTGAGCAGTAGCGCCTGGGCATCAGTGTTGATCGCGATGAACTCCACACCCTTCAACCCGCGCTCGATCATGCGGTTGACCGCATTGACGCCGCCACCGCCGATGCCGACCACTTTGATCACGGCGAGGTAGTTCTGGTTCGTCGACATGTTGGACCGGCCTTCCATCAACCTTAAACTTCAACTAGAACGTTAATGTTCTACCGCGTACATCTTTTCGCTGCTCCGAGCGTAGTCGCTCACCGGTCACGTCGTGCGCGACACACGCGTGTGTCGCGATCCATGGCGCGACGGGGACACGCTCACGAGACGACCGGCAGCGACGGGGACGACACGTCGATCGTCTTCGCATCCGGTCGATCGGCCAGCAACGCCGTGAGCACCCGGGCCTTCAACGCACTCTGCTCGGCATCGCCCCAGACCACCGTCGCACCGCCCGTCAGGGTGAAGGTCACGTCGTCCTGCGTGGTCGCATGCGCCCGGGCCACCTGCGCCCGCAGCCCCTCGTCGAGACCGCGCAGCACCCGGGCCACCGACGAGAACGCCGGCGAGGTAGGGTCGGTGTCCGGCACGTCCAGGATCGGATACCCCGCCTGCGGCTCGGTCGCGGTGTCGACCACGACCCCGGCCGCGTCGACGAGCAACGACTCGCCGCCATGCCGGTACACCCCGACCGGGATGCGCTCGACGATCGTGACCGACAGCGTGTCCGGCAGACTCGCCCGCAGATCATAGGACTCGATCCAGCTGAACTGCTGCAGACGGTTGCCGACGTCCTCCCGCGACAGGCCGATGAGTGGACGCCCCCGCTCGGCGTCGAGCGCCGCGACGACCTCATCCTGCGACAGGTGCTCAGTGCCCTGCACAGTGATATGCCGCACCGACAGCCATGGTGAGAACACCAGCCCGAGCGTCACCGCGACGACCACGGCCAGGCCGATCAACACGAAGCGGCCGAGATGCAGCCCGGCCAGCAGCGTCCCGTCGGCCGCCCTGCCACAGGCGGGTCGCCCCATCTCGTCATGGCCCATGACCCGGCGCTCCTCCTGCCGGTCATGGTGCCTGCGTCGCCGGGCCGCCTCACGCACCCGAGCCCGAGAGGCATGCTCCTGTGCGGCCGCCAGACGCCTACGGGCGAACCCGCGCCGCGCCCCGGCCAGCCACGTGGCGAACGCCCCGGGCTCGCGGGGCCGACCGGCGCCGGCGCGCTCATCCTCCCCGTCACGCCCGTGCCCGGGCTCCTCCTCGCCCAGCCGCAGGCGCGGACGACGCATGCGGTCATCGCTCACGCGTCAGCGTCCGCGGCTCGACCCGCCTCGGGATGCGCCAGGCGCAGAGCTGCGACCAGCGGCGGCAGGATCGGGTACAGCTTCACTCCGAGAGTGAGCACGAGGTCGCCAGACCGGGCACGGGAGACGATCTCCGCGATCGCGCGGTCCCAGTCACCCGCGTGCGTGACCCGCTCGGGGCGAGGGAAGCGACCGGCGAGCCAGGCGCCGTCGACGCCCGGGATCGGCACCTCGCGCGCCCCGCAGATGTCGGTGACCACGGTGAAATCGGCCAGCCGGTCGAACACGGCGGCGAACTCGTCGGCGTGATCCCGCGCGCGACTGTACAGGTGCGGCTCGAAGACCGCGAGCACCCGGCCGTCACCGACGAGATCCCGCGCCGCGGCCAGGACGGCCGCCACCTCGGTCGGGTGGTGGGCATAGTCATCGACGACGGTGATGCCGTCGACGACGGCCCGCCGCTCGAACCGGCGGGCCGTGCCCCGGTAGTGGCCTGCCGCTTCCAGCGCGCGGGCGAAGGGATGCCCGAGACGCACGAGCACCGCGGTGACCCCCAGCGCGTTGAGCGCGTTGTGGTGCCCCAGCAGGTCCGAGCGCACCCGCACCGTCTGGCCGTCGTGCTCGGCGGTGACGAGACCATGCCACCCGTCGGGGGTGAAGCCCGTCAGACGGAACCCGGCCCCGGCATCCTCGCCGAAGGTCACCAGCCGCCGGCACCCGCCCAGACGCGGCAGGATCGTCCGTGTGAGCGGGTCATCGACATCGACGACCGAGAACTCCCGCGCCGCGGTGAGGAACCGCACGAACGCGTCCTCGATCGCCTGCGCACTGCCATAGTGATCCAGATGCTCGGTGTCGATGTTCGTCACGAGCACCCCGGCCGTGTCGTAGCGCAGGAACGACCCGTCCGACTCGTCCGCCTCGATGACGAACACGTCCGAGCCCCCCCACCCGGCGTTCGTGCCGAGCTGGCTGATCACCGCGCCGCACACAAAACTCGGGTCCTCCCCCAGCTCCCGCAGCGCCGTGACGAGCATCCCGGTGCTCGTGCTCTTACCGTGCGCGCCCGCGACGGCGATCACTCGGTGCCCGCGGGTCAGCCAGGCCAGCGCCTGAGACCGGTGGATCACCCGCAGGCCCAGCGCGCGCGCCCGGGCCAGCTCGGGGTTGTCCTCGTGCACGGCCGAGGAGACCACGACGGTGTCGGCCCCGTCGACATGCTCGCCCGCATGGCCTACGTGCACGGTCACGCCCAGCGACCGCAGCTCGGCGAGCCGGTCACCGTCGGCCTGATCCGAGCCTGTCACCGTCATGCCCCGCGCCGCCATGAGATGCGCGATGCCGCTCATCCCCGCGCCACCGACGCCGATGAAGTGCACCCTGCCGAGATCCTCCAGCAGCCGCTCGTCGCGCGTGGTCTCCGTCATATCCGTCATCGCCTGCGTCACTCCTCGTCTCCGCGGCCGCGTCCCGCCGCCGCGTCGTCCACCATCGCCGCCAGCCGGTCCGCGGCGTCCACGATCCCGATGCCGCGGGCCGCCCGGCGCATCCGCGCCCGCGTCGCCGGGTCCGCCAGCAGCGGCTGCAGCTCGGCGTCGATCCACGCCGCATCGAGCCGGGCGTCGGCGACGAGCCGGGCCGCCCCGGCCACGACCGCCGGGCGGGCGTTGAGCTCCTGCTCGCCGTTGCCATGCGGGTACGGCACGTACACCGCGGGCACCGCCAGCGCGCTCAGCTCGGACACTGTGGACGCGCCGGACCGTGAGATCGCCAGCCCGGCGACTGCCAGAGCGTCTTGCATGTCATCGCAGTACGCGAGCAGATGGTAGCCCGACACCCCCGGGTCGACCACATCACCGCGGGTCCCGGCGATGTGCACGACCTGCCACCCGGCGTCGACGATCGCCTGGGCCGCCTCGACGAGCACCCGGTTGATGTGCCGGGCGCCCAGCGACCCGCCGGTCACCAGCAGCACCGGACGGTCATCGAGACCGAGCGCACGGCGCCCGGCGGCGACCAGGGCCCGGTCGTCACCCCGTGAGCGAGCCAGGGCGAGCCGCGAGATCTCCGGACGCAGCGGCATCCCGACGACCTCCGCCCGCGGCAGCGGGGTGCCCGGCAGCGCCGTCGCCACCCGGGCCGCCCGGCGGGCCCCCAGCCGATTGGCCAGCCCCGGCCGGGCGTTCGCCTCGTGGATCACGAACGGCACCTGCTGCCGGTGCGCGGCCAGATACGCAGGCGCCGAGGCGTACCCGCCGAAGCCCGCCACGACCGACACCCCACGGGAGGCGATGAGTCCGCGCACCCGGCGCACCACCCGACGCAGCCGGGCTGGGAACGCGAGCGCGCCGGGCGTCGGACGTCTGGGGAACGGCAGTTTCGGGATCGTCACCAGCTCGTACCCGCGCTGCGGGACGAGCCGGGCCTCCAGCCCCTCCGCCGTGCCGAGCACGATGATCTCGGCATCCGGATGCCGCTCGCGCAGTGCGTCCGCCGTCGCCAGCAGCGGGTTCACATGGCCCGCGGTGCCCCCACCGGCCAGCAGATACGTAGTCATCGTCGTCCTCCTCGCACCGTCACGGTGCCCCGCGCGGATGCTCTCACGGCTCCGGCACCCACCCGCGTGGCCCCGCTCGCGTCACGCGCGCGCCCGAGCCGGGTGGCGGACGCGGTGCCCCCGCCCCTGGTGCCGGTCGCCCGCCCCGCCGCGGGACGCGGACGCCGCTGGCTCGCGCCCGAGCGCCCGCCGCTCGCCAGGCCGGCGCCGACCACGGCGACCGGCGGCCGGTCGCGATCGGCGACGCCGAGCACCACCCCGAGCATGAGCATCGTCGCCAGCAGCGACGACCCGCCATAGGAGACGAGCGGCAACGGCACGCCCAGCACCGGCAGGAACCCGAGCACCACGGCGATATTGATGAACGCCTGCCCGACCACCCACACGAGAGCGCCGGCCAGGACGATCTGGTCGAACGGGTCGGCCGCCCGCCGGCCGATCAGCCGCACGAGCAGCACGGCGAGCGCCACGTACAGCAGGATGACCACGATCGCGCCGATCAGTCCGAGCTCCTCGCCGATGATCGCGAAGATGAAGTCGTTCTCCGCTTCCGGCAGCCACGCCCACTTCGACTTGGAGTTGCCGAGGCCCACCCCGAGCACCCCGCCGGCGGCCAGTGCCCACGTGCCGTGGGTCGTCTGCCAGCAGGTGCCCATGTAGTCGGTGCAGTCACCCGCCGACGCCCAGCTGGCGACGCGGCTGAGCCGGTTCGCGCTCAGCAGGACGCCGAACGCCGCGAGAACACCACCGACCACGCCGATCAAGCCGAGGAACCGCATCGGCACCCGCCCGACCAGCCAGCACCCGAACGCGATGAGCACGATCACCACAGCCGTGCCCATGTCATGCCCGAGCGCGACGAGCAGGACGGCGCCCGCCACCCCGAGGAACACCCTCCGGAAGAAGAACCGGGGATCGACCAGGCGTTCGGGCTCCTCACCCATGACCCGAGCCAGCCAGACGACCATCGTCAGCTTGATGAACTCCGAGGGCTGCAGCGTGAACCCGCCGATCGACAGCCAGTTGCGGTTGCCGCCACCGGAGGAGCCGAGCCCCGTGGTCACGACGATCGCCTGCATCGCGAGCGTGACGAGATATGCCGGGGTCGCGACCCGCCGCAGGGTGCGCTGAGGCATCCGGGAGAGCACGATCATCCCCGGCCAGGCGAGCACGGCGATGAACGCCTGCTTGCTGAACTGGCCGAAGAAGTCGCGCGAGCTGTTGTACGAGTCGATCGACGAGGCGGAGAGCACCATCATCAGCCCCAGACCGAGCAGCAGCGTCACCACGCCGAGCAGCGTGCCGAATGAACGGGTCATGCGGCCACGCCCCCGCGGCAGGTGCATCCGGACCGCCCGGGCGGTCATCCCCGCTCCTCGAGCCGATGCACCGCAGCCGCGAACAGATCGCCGCGCCGGCCGTAGCTGACGAACTGGTCCCACGACGCCGCCGCGGGGGCCAGCAGCACGGCGTCACCCGGACGGGCGAGCCCAGCCGCGGCGTCCACCGCCTCGCGCATGACCGCGGCGCCAGCCGCATCGTCACCGGGACGGGCCTGAGCCGTCACCTCGCGCACCGGCACCTCCGGGGCCAGGCGGGCGAACAGATCGAGCACCCCCGACCGGTCGGCCCCGACGACGACCGCACCGCGCAGCCGCCCGTGCTCCGCAGCGACGAGCGGAGCGAGATCGAGACCCTTGAGCATCCCGCCGACGATCCACACCACAGAGTCGAACGCCTCCACGGCCACCCGCGCCGCATGCGGGTTCGTCGCCTTCGAGTCGTCGATCCACATCACCCCGTCGACCTCCGCAACCGGGGCGAGCCGATGCCCGTCCGGCCGGAACGCGCGCAGGGCTCGGTCAATCGCCGCCGGCTCCGCCCCCGCCGAGCGGGCGAGCGCGGTCGCCGCGAGCGCGTCATCGACCAGATGCGGCAGAGCCAGCCCGTGCTCCGCAAGCGCCTGCAGCGTCGTGATCTCCTGCGCGTGCGTCGCCCGATCCGCGATGAACGCCCGATCGGCGACCACCCCGTCGACGACCCCGATCTGGCCGATCGCGGGCGCCCCACGGGTCACACCGATCGCCCGGCAGCCCTCGACGACATCGGCCTCCTCGACCATCCGCAGCACCCGCTCGTCGCCGACCGGATACACGCACGCCTCCTGCGTGTGCTCGTACACGCGCGCCTTCGCCGCCGCGTACGCCGCCATCCCGCCATGCCAGTCCAGGTGGTCGGCGTCGATGTTCAGGCACACGCTCGCCCACGGGCTGATGCCACGCAGATAGTGCAGCTGGAACGACGACAGCTCCACGACGAGCACATCATAGGGATCCGGCTCGCGCACCAGATCCAGCACCGGCACGCCGATGTTGCCACAGCATCCCGCCCGCAGGCCCGACTCCGCAAGCATCGCGCCGGCCATCTCGACGGTCGTGGTCTTCCCGTTCGTGCCGGTCACGCACAGCCACCGCGTGGCCAGGCCACGCCGCAGCTGCACCTGCCAAGCGAGGTCGATGTCCGTCAGCAGCGGCACGCCGTGCTCGACCGCCCACCGCACCGCCGGATGCGCCGGCCGGAACCCGGGCGAGACGACCACCGCGTCCGGCCGGAACCGGGCGAGGATGTCAGCCTCGTCGCCGTCCCGCGCGCTCGGCTCCCACGTGCCGCCGATCACGCCGAGCAGATCGATGTGCTCGGCGCCCGCCGACCGACCGGTCGCGAGCACCGTCGCCCCGAGCTCCACGAGCGTGTCCGCCGCGGAGAACCCCGTCACGCTCAGTCCGAGCACGGCCACACGTCGCCCGGCGAGATCGATCATCTCGCCCGGCACCCACGTCGTCTCGTCGTCCCGCTCACCCATCAGCGCACCGTCCCTGTCCGCATCGTCCGCGCCCTCATCGGGTGCTGCTCACCCACTGCATGTAGAAGATCGCCAGCCCGGACACCGCGCACAGCCCCGCGAGGATCCAGAACCGCACCACCACCGTCACCTGAGCCCAGCCCTTCAGCTCGAAATGATGGTGCAGCGGGGCCATGAGAAACACCCGATGCCCGCCGCTGAGCTTGAACCAGCCGATCTGGATCAACGACGACAGCAGAGCCACGACGAACATCGCTCCGATCAGCACGCTGAGCAGCTCGGTGCGCGTCTCGATCGCGATGCCCGCGAACGCCCCGCCCAGCGCGAGCGAGCCGGTGTCACCCATGAAAACCTGCGCCGGCGAGGTGTTCCACCACAGGAACCCGATCAACGCCGCCACGATCGTGATCGTCACCACGAGCACGTCGAGCGGGTCGCGCGTCTCGTAGCACTGGCCGATGCTCAGCGCGGTGATCCGCTCGCAGTCCTGGTTGAACTGCCAGAACGCCAGCGCCCCGTAGGCACCGAAGGTGAGGATGCCGATGCCACCGGCGAGCCCGTCAAGCCCGTCAGTGAGGTTCACCGCGTTCGAGAACCCCGCGACGATGAGATACACCCAGATGAAGAAGAGGATCGCCCCCGGAACCACACCCCAGACGAACAGGTCGATCGGCAGGTCGCGCAGGAACGACACGTGCGTCGACGCCGGGGTGAGCCCGCTGGCGTCCGGGAACTGCAGCACCCCCCAGGCGAACAACCCGGTGACCACGAGCTGGGCGACGAGCTTCGCCGCCGGGGTGAGCCCCAGCGACCGGTGATTGCGCACCTTCACGATGTCGTCAGCCAGCCCGATCAGCCCCATGCCGATCATGAGCCCCAGCAGCAGCAGCCCGCTGGCGGTCGGCGTCGAGCCGGTCAACAGCTTCGCCACAAAGTAGCCGACCACCACGGCGATGAGGATGACGACACCGCCCATCGTGGGGGTGCCGCGCTTGGTCAGATGCGTGCGCGGGCCGTCCTCGCGGATGAACTGCCCCCACCCGTGCCGGTGGGCGGCGCGGATGAACACGGGCATGCCGAACAGCGAGACGACGAGTGAGACGACCGCGGCGAGCAGGACGGTGATCACTGGGCCGCGTCCTCGTAGAGCCGGTCGCCGAGGAACCGCAGGCCCGCCGCGTTGGACGACTTCACCAAGACGACATCTCCTTCCCGCAGACGCGGCGCGAGCCACGCGTGCGCCTCGTCGGCGGTCTCGCAGTACACGGCCTCGCCGCCCCAGGAGCCCTCCTGCTCCGCGGCCAAGAAGATGCGCCTGGCCTCCGGGGCCACGACCACGAGCTGGTCGATGTCGAGCCGGACCACGTCCTGGCCGATCCTATCGTGCTCCGGCCCGCTGGCCTCCCCCAGCTCGCCCATCGCACCGAGCACGGCGATGGTGCGGTGCCCGGCCCGCTTGATGCCCGCCAGCGTGCGCAACGCCGCGGCCATCGACCCCGGGCTCGCGTTGTAGCCGTCATTGACGATCGTCACCCCGTCAGAGCGGTGCAGCACCTGCATCCGCCAGCGCTCGCCGCCGGGCAGGCTCTCGAGCCCCCGCCGGATCGTCTCGAGCGACAGGCCCGTGCGCCGGGCGGCCGCGGTCGCCGCGGCGATGTTCCACGCGTTGTGCTCGCCGAGCAGCGCGACCCGGGCGGCGAGTTCCTCGCCGTCGACGGCGAGCCGCACCCGCAGTCCCTCGCCGTCGACGTCCACGCGCAGGATGCGCACGTCGGCATCCGGATGCTCACCGAACCACGTCACGGACGCGGCGGTGTGCTCGGCCATGCGCCGCACGTTGACGTCGTCGGCGTTGAGCACCGCGACGCCGTCCGCGGGCAGCGCCTCGACGAGCTCCTGCTTCGCGACGCGGATGTTGTCGACCGAGCCGAACTCGCCGACGTGGGCGAGCCCGACCTGCAGCTCCACGCCCAGATCCGGCCGGGCGATGCCGGACAGGTAGCGCAGATCGCCGATGTGACTGGCACCCATCTCGACGACCACGAACCGGGTGTCCAGCGTCGTGCGCAGCATCGTCAGCGGCGCGCCGATCTCGTTGTTGAACGACCCCTGCGGGTAGACGGTCTCCCCGACCTGCTCGAGCAGATGCCCCAGAATGCGCTTCGTCGTGGTCTTGCCGGCGGAGCCGGTGATGCCGATCACGTGTTCCAGGGCGCCCTCGGCGCGAGCGCGGTCGAGCACCGCCCGGGCGAGCCGGCCGAGCGCGGCGGTGGTGTCGTCGACGACGACGAGGGGCAGCGGGGCGTCGGTGACCCGGCGCATCACCAGCGCGGCCGACGCCCCAGCCTGCGCCGCGGCCGCGAGGAAGTCGTGACCGTCGACCCGCTCCCCCGCAAGGGCGACGAACAGGTCGCCG
Source organism: Pseudoclavibacter caeni (assembly GCF_008831125.1). Lineage (GTDB taxonomy): Bacteria > Actinomycetota > Actinomycetes > Actinomycetales > Microbacteriaceae > Pseudoclavibacter_A > Pseudoclavibacter_A caeni. The sequence goes on from NZ_WBKA01000002.1 coordinate 283,415, forward strand.
GCGGCGATCCGGCGGGAGTCCGTGCACACGGCGCCGGTGACCTGGCGGCCGCAGGTGTCGGGGTCGGCGAGGTCGCCGTCGACGGCGGCCGCGATCCAGTCCAGTGAGACGGTGATCATGCCCGGGCTCCTCTCGTCGCGCCCCGGTCGGACGCGGTCGTCTCCTCCAGCCGCGGCAGCACCACGCCACGAGCCGGCTCCTGCCCGCCCCGCGGCGAGTGGTTCGGCGGGAACCCCGCCTCCAGCAGCGCCTCTCGTGCCGCACCGCGCGAGGAGTACGGCAGTTTGTTGCCACGCACCTCGTGGTAGTCCTCGTCGCCGGGGCCGCAGACGATGATCGTGTCCTCGTCACGGGCGAGCCGGATCGCCCGGCGGATCGCCTGCGAGGGATCGCCCACGTCGTGGACCTCGGCCGGATGCTCGGCCTCGCGCGCCGCGGCGACGAGCACCGCGCGGATCGCGTCCGGATCCTCGAAACGGGGATTGATGTCGTTGACGACGAGCACATCACTCAGCTCGCTGGCGATGCGCCCCATGGCAGGGCGCTTGTACGGGTCGCGCCCGCCGTCGGCGCCGAGGATGAGGATGATGCGCCCGCGCGCCTGCTTCCGCACCGCTGCGAGGGTGCGCTCGAGCGCGTCCTCGGTGTGCGCGTAGTCGACGAAGAACGTCGGCCCGGTGTCACCGGAGACCCGCTCGAGCCGGCCGGGCAGGTACACGTCGGCAAGCACGTGCGCCTCGAGCCCGGCGCGGATGGCATCCTCGGCGAGCACGCCGGACTCGGCGAGCATCACCGCGGCCAGCGCCGCGTTGAGATCCATGTGCACCCCGGGCACCGACAGAGCGATCGGCCACCGCTGCCCGGCGGGGCCCACGAGCATCGCCGTGGAGCCGTCCGCGGTGTCATGCTGGTCGACGAGCCGCCAGTCGGCGTCCGCCGTCTCGCCGAGCGTCGTCACCGGCAGCGGGCACTCGGCGGCCAGTCGCCGCCCCCACTCACTCGCCAGCGAGACGACCGCCCGCCGGGCGTGCGCCGGGGTGAACAGCGCGCGCTTGGCGGCGAAGTAGTGCTCCATGTCGCCGTACTCGTCCAGGTGCTCGGGGCTCAGGTTCGTGAACCCCACCGTATCGAAGCGCACCCCGTCGATGCGATGGCGGTCCACCGCCTGGGCCGAGACCTCGACGAGCAGCACCCGGGCACCCATCTCGCGCATCGAGGCGATCAGGGCGTGCAGCTCGCTCGCCTCCGGGGTCGTCAGCGCGCTGCCGAGCACCCGGTCGCCGACATGCCGCTCGACGGTGGTGCTCAGGCCTGTGCGCACCCCGGCATGGTTCAGCAGCGCCTCGCAGAAGTACATCGTGGAGGTCTTGCCGTTCGTGCCCGTCACGCCGAGCACCGGCAGCGGGTCGACGTTGGTGCCGTACACCCGGGCCGCGACGGCGCCGAGCACCTCGCGCGGCCGGTCCACGACGAGCAGCGGCAGCGACCGGGCGGCGGATGCGGCGACCAGGTCTCGGCCCGCCGCATCCGTCAGCACGGCGACCGCGCCGCGCTCGCGTGCCTCGGCCGCGTACCGGGCCCCGTGCGTGTGCAGGCCGGGCATGCCTACATAGAGGTCGCCCGGGCGCACCTGGCCGCTGGCCAGGGTGACGCCGGTGACGGCCGGGTCGGCGCCCGCCGGGCCGACGACCGCAGCGCCGGACAGCGCGGCGATCTCGTCGAGCGGCACACCGGGCACGTGCTCCGGACGGATATGCGGGGCTGTTCTCGTGGACATCGGGTTATTCTCCCACTCTCACCAGCTGGTCTTGTAGGCCGGCAGCTCGCCCGTGGCGGGCGTGACGTCATTGGTGATCAGCGTCTGGGCCATCACGTCGTGGAACAGAGACATGGTGTTCGACGACGTCTTCTCCGTCGAAGGATTGTAGATCGTGATCCCGACCACGTACCGCGGGTCGCCCGCGGGCGCCATACCGAACAGCGAGGTGACGTACTGGTCGTCCAGGTATCCGCCATTCGTGCCGGCGATCTGCGAGGTGCCGGTCTTGCCGGCCAGGCTGTAGCCGGCGATCTGCGCGGTCGTGCCCGTGTGCTCGGTGAACAGGGGCACAAGCATCCCGCGCAGCGTGCGCGCCGTCTCGGAGCTCATCACCTGCACGCCCTCGGCCTGCGGGGTCTCGGTGACCGTGCCGTCGGCGGCCGTGCAGCTCTTGACCAGCCGCGGCGAGATGCGCACCCCGTCATTGGCGATCGCCTGGTAGGCGCTGGCGATCTGGATGGGCGTAGCCGCGATGCCCTGGCCGAACATCGTCGTGTAGTGCGAGATCGCGTCCCAGTCGCTCGAGTCGGCGAGGATGCCCGCCGACTCCGCGGGGAACCCGACGGCGGTCTTCTGCCCGATGCCGAACCGCTCCAAGTACTCGTAGCGCGTCGCGTCGTCGATGGTGTCGCCCACCTGCATGATGCCGATGTTCGACGAGTCCATGAGGATGCCCGTGCTCGTCAGCCTCAGCGTGCCATGCTCCCAGGCGTCCTTGATCACATGCGAGGTGCCCGGCACCTGCGCGCTCGGCCCGATCGTGTACTGCGTCTCCGGGCCGACGCCGCCGTGCTCGATCGCCGCGGCCATCGTGATCGACTTGACCGGCGACCCGGGCTCGTACGTGCTCTGGAAGATGCGCGAGCCACGGTCCTGCTCCTTCGAGGCACTCACGTCGTTGGGGTCCACGCTCGGCGTCTCAGCCGCGACCAGGATGTCGCCGGTCTTCGCGTCGAGCACGGTCACCGCGATCCACTGCGAGCCGAGCTCCTTCTGACGCTCGGTGATCTTCTGCTGCACATACCACTGCAGGTCGCGGTCGATCGTCGTGGTCACGGTGCCGCCGTCGACGACCGGCTGCTCCGTGACCGTGGTGCCGGGGATGCGCACGCCGTCCGCACTGCGCTCGTAGGTCTGCTCACCGTCCGTGCCTGACAGACAGGAGTCTTCCATGAGCTCGATGCCGGCCTGCGCGTTCTCGTCACTGCCGACGAAGCCGAGGAGATTGCCCGCGACCGCGCCGGAGGGGTACGTGCGGTGCGCCTCGGTCTCGAGCACGAACCAGCTGACCTCCAAGTCGCTCAGCCGCGTGTACTGGTCGGCGTCGAGCCCGTCGGCGACGACGGAGTAACGGCTGGTGCCGGTCAGCGCCGCGCTCACCCGCGCCTCGTCACGCCCGGTGATCTCGGCGATGCGTGCGACGATCTGGTCGAGCGTCCAGGTCTCGACACCGTCGTCGGTGTGCACGGCGGCGTCGCCGACGATCGTCTGATCGACGACCAGCCGGTAGCGCTGGGTGGTCTGAGCGAGCACATTGCCACTGCGGTCGACGATGCTGCCGCGCACCGCCTTGAGCGTGATCGGCACGGAGCGCTTTCCCTCCGCCTCGGCGTCCAGCGCGGGCGCGTCGACGATCTGCACGAACACCAGTCGCACAACGAATGCGAGCACGACGGCGGCCATCACCCCGAACACCAAGGTGAGGCGGCGGCGCCAGCTGCCGAGCATGGGCCTGGACCGCGCCGTCATCGCAGCGTCATCTCCGGCAGGCCGTCTCCCCCGTCAACGGACTGCGCATCGTCGGTGGCGTCGTCCGTGGCGTCATCCGCGGCGCTGACGTCACTGGCCTGCCCCTCGCCGGCGACGCTCTGCGGCACAGACGAGGACGTCGCATCCGTACTCCTCGTCTGCGTCGAGTCGAGCACGGCATTGTCAACCAGACTCTCCTGCGCGGGGACCTGCGCACCCTTCACATCGGCGCTGCCGAGCACCCGCCCGTCGGAGAGGCTGAGGAAGGTCACCTGCGTCGAGGGCCGCATGCCGAGCGACTCCGCCTGCTCGGCGAGGTTCTGCGGCGACTCCAGCGCCGAGATCTCCTCGCTGACCGTCTGGGACTGCCGGGCGATCTGCTTCTGCTGCTGCTGCAGACTCGTGATGCGGTAGCTGCCGTCGGCGAGCCCGATGCTCACCACCAGCTTGAGGGCGAGCGCGATCACGATGATGCCGACGATCAGCGCCGCGCGCCAGAACCGACGGGCGTCGTGCCGCCTGATGATCCCGCTGGTCATCGCTTCCTCCCTCGTATCCGCTCCACCGCTCGCAGCCGCACCGACGCCGACCGCCGGTTGCGCGCGCGCTCGTCCTCCCCCGCCTGCTCCGCCCCGCGCGTGAGCGCCCGGAACCGGGGCAGCTGGTCCTCGGGGATCTCCGGCAGCCCGGGCGGAGCCGTCGTCGTGCACGCCTCACGCAGTATCCGCTTGACGATGCGGTCCTCAAGCGACTGGAAGCTCATCACCGCCACTCGGCCACCGACCGCCGTTGCCGCGAGCGCCTGCGGCACGGCCGACTCGATCTCCGACAGCTCGCCGTTGACCTCGATGCGAATCGCCTGGAAGACCCGCTTGGCCGGATGCCCTCGATGCTCGTGGGACTGCGTGGCCGTCTCTACCGCGCGCACCAGGTCGCCGGTCGTGCGCAGCGGGCGTTCGGCCCGCATCCGCCCGATGTTCTCGGCGATGCGCCGCGCGTGCCGTTCCTCGCCGTACCGGCGCAGGATCGTCCACAGCCGCCCCACCTCATAGGTGTTGACGACCTCGGCCGCGGTGAGCGACTGCGATCGGTCCATGCGCATGTCGAGCGGCGCGTCCGCCCGGTAGCTGAAGCCGCGATCGACATCGTCGAGCTGCAGGGAGGAGACCCCGAGATCGAACAGGACCGCCTGTACCTCGGCGACGCCGCGCTCGGCGAGCACCTCGGCCAGGTGATCGAACGAGGCATGAGCGAAGGAGGCCCGGCTGCCGAAGCGCTCCAGCCGACGGCCCGCGAGCGCGAGCGCCTCCTCGTCGCGGTCGATGCACACCGCGCGCGCGGCCGGGCAGGCCTCGAGCACCGCCTCTGTGTGCCCGCCCATGCCGCAGGTGGCGTCCACGTACACCGCGCCCTCGGCCTGCAATGCCGGGGCAAGCAGCTCGACGCAGCGCTCGCGGAGCACGGAGACGTGCACCGTGGCAGGATCCGCATGCTCAGAAGACACCGGGGATCACCTCCTCGGCCGTCTCGGAGAAGGGCTCCTCGTTCGCCTCAAGGTAGCTGCTCCACGCGGCGGCGTCCCAGATCTCGGCCCGGTCGCCGGTGCCGATGACGACGAGATCGCGGGTGAGCCCCGCATACCGGCGCAGATCCGGCGGGACGGTGATGCGCCCCTGTCGATCGGGCACCTGATCGCTCGCGCCGGAGAGGAACAGTCGCAGGAAGTCACGCGCCTGACGCGAGGTGAGCGGCGCCTGGCGGATCGCCTCGTGGATGCGGCGGAACTCCTGCGCGCCGAACACGTACAGGCAGTGCTCCTGCCCACGGGTGAGGACGACCCCGTCGGCGAGCTCCTCGCGGAACTTCGCGGGCAGCACCAGGCGCCCCTTGTCATCCATGCGCGGGGAGTGCGTGCCGAGGAACATGGCGCGCTCCTTCCCACGGCCGATCAGCGTGCCCCCACTTTACCCCACTTCCCGCCACCGAGCCCCTCCCGGGCCCTCGGAACACGCCGGAGTCACAGGTTGCCGGAGAGATCTTCTGCAGCCGCTCGACCGCGGGGATCCGCGCCAGTCCGCGGATCACGCGATCGGCGGGGGCGCGGTGGGGAGAAGTGGGGCATCCGGCCCCTCGACCGGCCCGCGCACGGGCCCGGGCGGGGCGAGCGTGGCGGGCCTGCCACCGCCCGTGGGGCGAGCGGGAGGGAGTCTGGACGAGCCGACGACCACGGATGCGCCACTCGCACCCGCGTCAGGAGCGACGGGGCAGGAGCGACGGGCGGCTCGGCACACCGTGGTCAGCGCGACGGGGGGCACGCTCCCCCCCGCCAGCGGCTCCGGGAGGCTCGACGTGCCAGGGCCAGCAGGACGGCCAGTGGCAGCAGGATCAGTGCGGTCAGTCAGCAGATCGTGCGGTCAACAGACCTCAGCCGGCCAGCGGGGTCAGTGCGGCCAGCAGAGTCAGTGCTGATGGGGCCAGCGAGGAGCAGGCACGGACGGATGCAGCGCGCTCCGATCCACCAGGCGCGATGAGAGTAGTCAGCCGCGGAAGCGGCGGTTCCAGCGATCCTCGAGCCGCTCGCCCATCGAGGGGCCCGTCGACTCGCCGCGCGAGGATCGGCGCCCGGACTCACGGCCGGGATGCTTCGGCGCGGTCTGCCCGGAACGGGGAGCGGTGGCCCACAACACCCCGCCCACGATGAGCAGGAAGCCGAGCACGCCGACGATGACGAGCTTCGTCCAGACGCCGAGGAGCATCACGCCCAGTCCGATGACCGCGGCGATCACCCCCAGCACGACCGCCATGCGGTCGAAGGCGTGCGGCACGTCGTCGGCGCTGACCTCGTCAGACTCCGCACTGTAGAGGTTGCGCTCCATTTCCTCGAGCAGGCGCTGCTCGTGCTCTGAGAGTGGCATCGGAACCTCGTTCTCCACGGTTGCACGCGAACCCCTGCACACGGGCCGCGCGCACTCATTGTACCCGCCGCGGGGGCGCGACCGTCAACGGCTAGGCTGGAGGTGTGACCGCGCACTCCACACTCCTGCGCCTCGTGCAGGATCGCATCGACGCCCGTCTCGATCTCGAGACCGGCCATCTCGCCCGCATCTCCCCCGCCGCGGGTGCGCTCGTCAACGAGACCCGCCAGCTCATGACCGGCGGCAAGCGGCTGCGCAGCCAGTTCTGCTACTGGGGCTGGCGGGCCGCCGAGCGCGACGTGCCCGACGACCGCTCACGCCGCCAGCTCGACGCCGTCCTCCAGCTCGCCGCCGCCATCGAGATGTTCCACGCCGCCGCCCTCGTGCACGACGACGTGATCGACCACTCCTTCACCCGACGCGGCCACCCTGCCACCCACGTCGCCTTCGCCCGCCGCCACGAGGCCGCCGGCTGGCGCGGCGACGCGGCCGCCTTCGGCGAGGCCGCCGCGATCGTGCTCGGCGACCTGCTGCTCGACTGGTCGCACCAGATGTTCGCCGACGGGCTCGCCGCCGTGCCCGGCGACGCCGAGCGGGCAGCCTCCCGCTCCCTCGTCTCCGCGATGACCAGCGAGGTGATGGTCGGCCAGTACCTCGACATCCTCGGGGAGCACGCGTGGCCGGTGCTGCCGGACGACACCGCTCTCGAGCGCGCCGAGACCGTCATGCTCTACAAGTCGGCCAAGTACTCGATCGAACAGCCCACCCTGCTCGGCGCCGCGGTGGCCGGGGCCGACGAGCCCCTGCTCGCCACCCTGTCCGCCTTCGGCGTGCACGCCGGGCTCGCCTTCCAGCTGCGCGACGACATCCTCGGCGTCTTCGGCGACCCCGACCGCACCGGCAAGCCCGCCGGCGACGACCTGCGCGAGGGCAAGCGCACCGTGCTCATCGCCCTGACTCGCAGCCGGGTCTCGACCACAGTGGCCCATGTGCTCGACGACATGCTCGGCGATCCGGATCTGACCGACGACCAGATCCACATCCTGCAGCAGACGATCATCGACTCCGGGGCGCTGCAGGCCACGGAGGGGCTCATCGACGATCACACCCGGCGGGCTCTGGCCGCGCTGGCCGATCCGCGCATCGCCCCGGGCGCCCGCCATGAGCTGGCCGACCTCGCAGACCGGGCCGCCCGCCGGGCCCGCTGACCTGGAGGCGAGCCGTCCGAGCCGGCCGCTCCGGGGCAGACCGACCGAGCCTCTGCCCCGGAGCCGGCCGCAGCCGGCGCAGACCGATCCCGGAGCGCGTCGACGGCCCGTCTAGGATGTTCTCGTGAGCGACGCGTATACTCCCCCGACCGACCCGGTCATCGGGATGCTCCTCGACGGCCGTTATCGCGTCGACGCCCGCATCGCCCGCGGCGGCATGGCCACCGTCTACCGCGCCACCGACGAGCGCCTCGACCGAACCGTCGCCGTGAAGGTGCTGCACCTGCACCTCGCTGAGGACGCCGCGTTCCGCGCCCGGTTCGCCCGCGAGGCCCGTGCCGCCGCGCGACTCTCCCACCCGAACGTCGTCGGGGTCCACGACCAGGGCGAGCAGGACGGCTTCTGCTATCTCGTGCTCGAGCACGTCCCGGGACACACGCTGCGCGAACTGCTCACGGACCAGGGCCGACTCGCCCCACAGGTCGCCCTCGAGGTGCTCGACCAGGTGCTGCAGGGGCTCGCCGCCGCCCATCGCGCCGGCATCATCCACCGTGACCTCAAACCGGAGAACGTACTCATCACCCCCAGCGGCCGGGTCTGCCTGGCCGACTTCGGGCTGGCCCGGGCCGCGACCGCGAGCACGAGCGCCAGCTCCGCGCTGATCGGCACCGTCGCCTACCTCTCCCCCGAGCTGCTGCGCCGCGGTGACGCCGATGCGCGCTCCGACGTGTACGCGGTCGGCGTCATGCTCTACGAGATGCTCACCGGCCGGCAGCCCTTCCCGGCCTCGGCCCCGGCGACGGCGGCACTGCGCCAGGCCACCGAGCAGGTGCCCGTGCCCAGTGAGATCGTCCCCGACATCCCGGTCGAGCTCGACGACCTCGTCGTATGGGCGACACGGCTCGACCCGCAGGATCGCCCCCACGACGCCGACGACCTGCTCGAGGAGACCCGTCGCGTGCAGCGCGAGCTCGGCCTGCCCGCCGGCACGCATGAGGAGCTCGCCGAGCTGCTCGAGCACGCCGACCACGGTGACCGCTCCGTGAGCGCCACCGAGGTGCTCACGCCCACCCTCGTCGCCCCGGACGCCGTGCCGGCCACGACCGCCGAGGCGGGCGCGGCACCGCCGGAGGCTCCGACCTCCGCGACGGGATCAACCCCGACCACGACACCTGGCACCGCACTGCTCACGATCGCCCCGGCGGAGGATGCCGCAGCCGCCCCGGACGCCGTCGCGGCGGACGCGGACGACGCCCTCGACCGCGTCCGCGAGCGCGCCGCCGCCCGCCGCCGCCGTGGCGGCCTGATGACTCTGGTCGTGGTGCTCGTCACCGCTCTGCTCGCGGCCGCCGGATGGTTCCTGGGCGACGGCCCGGGCATGCGGCTGACCGTGCCCGACGTCGCCGGGCAGACGCCTGAGGCCGCCGAGACCGCCCTCGACCAGCTCGGTCTGGCCCACGAGCGCGCCGAGGAGCACAGCCTCGACGTGCCGACCGGGCAGGTGATCCGCACCGACCCCGAGGCCGGGTCACGGGTGCCAAGGGATGCGACGGTCACCGTGGTCGTCTCGCTCGGCCCCCGGATGATCGCACTGCCGGACGTCACGGACTCGGACGCGGACGCCGCAGCCGGCGCGCTCGCCCAGGCCGGTTTCGTCGTCGCCGACGCGCGCACCGAGCACTTCGACGCCGATGTGACGAAAGGCCGGGTGATCGGGGTGGCCGGACCAGACGGCGGGGTGACCGCCGGCACGCAGATCGCCGAGCGCACCACGCTGACCCTCGTCGTCTCCCTCGGCGCCGTGCCCGACGTGACTGGCGCCACCCTGGACGACGCGACCGGGCTGCTGCAGGCCGTCGGTCTCAGCATTCAGTCGAGTGAGGCGTACGACGACGACGTGCCCGCCGGGAAGATCATCTCGCAGCGTGCGACGACCGATCCGGTGAGCGCGGGCGACCCGATCGCCGTGGTCGTCTCGAAGGGGCCGGAGATGGTCACGGTGCCCGATGTGTCCGGCAAGACCCTCAACGAGGCCCGCGACGCGCTGCGCGCGGCCGGGCTCGACGGGACCTCCAGCATCCCCGACCAGTCGATCCCCGTTTTCGGGGGCCGCTACTGGGATCAGATCAAAGTCAGCGGCACGAACCCCGCCGCCGGCAGCCAGGTGCGCAAGGGCGCCTCGGTGGCCATGCAGACGATCGGCACCCTGCTCGACTGACGCCGCCGGTGCTCCGTTCGGCCGACGTCACGTCCGGACGCACGCAGAGCGCAGGCTCGTCCATGCCCCTGCCAGCCCCGCCCCGGGGAGGGAAAGACGCGCCCGAGCGCGCGTGGGGCGCCGGACCGTCTCCGATCCGGCGCCCCACGCAGCGGCCGACCCGGGGCCGGGCCCGGCCCCGCTCAGTCGCGATGGAGACGCTTGAGCTCCTCGGCCACGAGGAACGCCAGCTCGAGTGACTGCCTGTGGTTGAGCCGCGGGTCGCACAGCGACTCGTAGCGGGTGCCGAGGTCACCCTCGTCGATCTGCTCCACGCCGCCCAGGCACTCCGTGACGTCGTCGCCGGTCAGCTCCACGTGGATGCCGCCGGGGATCGTGCCCGCCTGCGCGTGCGCCTCGAAGAAACCGCGCACCTCGTCCATGATCTCGTCGAAGCGCCGGGTCTTGTACCCGGTCGCGGTGGTGAGGCCGTTGCCGTGCATCGGGTCCGTCACCCACAGCGGCTGGGCGCCGCTGGCCTTGACCGCCTCGAGCAGCGGCGGCAGCGCCTCGCGGATGCGCCCGGCGCCCATGCGGGTGATGAGCGTCAGCCGGCCGGGCTCGCGGTCAGGGTCGAGCCGGTCGATCAGGGCGAGCACATCGTCCGGTGTGGTCGTCGGGCCGATCTTCACGCCGATCGGGTTGCGCAGGCGAGAGAAGAACGCGATGTGCGCCTCGTCGAGACCACGGGTGCGCTCCCCGATCCACAGGAAGTGCGCGGAGGTGTCGTACGGCTGCCCGGTGCGCGAGTCGATGCGGGTCAGCGGCCGCTCGTAGTCGAACAGCAGCCCCTCGTGGCCGACGTAGAAGTCGACCCGGCGCAGATCCTCGAAGTCGGCGCCGCAGGCGGCCATGAACCGCACGGCGCGGTCGATTTCCTGGGCCATCTCCTCGTAGCGGGCGTTGGCGGGATTACGGGCGAAGCCCTGGTTCCAGCGGTGCACCTCGCGCAGGTCGGCGAACCCGCCCTCGGTGAACGCGCGGATGAGGTTCAGCGTGGACGCGGAGGTGTGGTACGCCTGCACGAGCCGGCGCGGGTCGGCGCGACGCGACTCCGCGGTGAACTCATAGCCGTTGACGATCTCGCCGCGGAACGCCGGCAGGGTCACGTCGCCGCGTGTCTCGGCGTCGCGCGAGCGCGGCTTGGCGAACTGCCCGGCCATGCGCCCCATCTTCACCACGGGCAGCGAGGCGCCGTAGGTGAGGATGACGGCCATCTGCAGGATCGTCTTCACCCGATCCTTGATCTTGTCGGCCGTGGCGCCCTCGAACGTCTCGGCGCAGTCGCCACCCTGCAGCAGGAACGCCTCGCCGCGGGCCGCCGCGGCGAGCTTCTCGCGCAGCGCGTCCGCCTCGCCAGCGAACACGAGCGGCGGCAGGGACGCCAGGGTCGCCCTGGCCTCCTCCAGCGAGCCGTCGTCCGGCCAGTCGGGCTGCTGGCGGGCGGGCAGCGTCTCGGCGCGGTCGAGGGCGGCGAGCTCCTCGCGCTGCGCGGCGATGTCAAGCATCGCGGTGTCATGGGTTCTGGTCTCGAAGGTGTCGGTCACGATCGGTTCCCCGTTCCTTGGATCTTCGGCCGCGGCGAGGGCCGCGGGGCTCGGGATGTCTGTGTGGATGTGGGCCGCCGGAGCGGCCTGCGGTCTCTGGGGCGATGGAGCGACGCGGGGCCGGCGAGGCCGGTTCAGCCCTGCGCTGCGACGGCGAGACGCCGACGCACGCTCGAGGCATAGACGTCGCGATACTCCTGACCGCTGAGCTCCTGCAGCGCATGCATCATCTCGTCGGTGATCGAGCGCAGCACGAAGCGATCGCCCTCCATTCCGGCGAAGCGGGTGAAGTCCATCGCCGGCCCGGCGATGACCGCCAGCGGCACCCGCCGGGGCCACTTCGAGCCGATCGGCATCACCCGGTCGGTGTTGCGCACCGCGACGGGCACGACCGGGCAGCCGGCCGCGAGGATCGTGCGGGCCGCACCAGTGCGTCCCCGGTACAGGTGGCCGTCGGGGCTGCGCGTGCCCTCCGGGTACAGGGCGAGCACGTGCCCGTCGGCAAGCACGCGCAGGCCGGTGTTCAGCGACGCCTCACTGGCCTTGCCGCCCGAGCGGTCGATGGGCAGCTGCCCGGTGCCCCGCATCATCACCCGGGTGAACCAGCCTTTGAGCCCCTTGCCCGTGAAGTACTCGCTCTTGGCGAGGAAGCGGACGGGACGCCGCACGTACAGCGGCATGAAGATCGAGTCGACGAAGGACAGGTGGTTGCCGACGAGCACGACCGGCCCCTCCGCGGGGATGTTCTCGAGCCCGCGCACCTCGGTGCGGAAGAAGAGTCGCAGCCAGGGGCCGACGAACACCCATTTGAGCAGCCAGTAGAGCACGGTGGAACCTCCGACGATCCATCCTACCGGGTGCAGGCGGGCGCACGCCACAGCGACGACGTCCGCCTGCGGCGAGCCCGGTCCCCTGCCCGCCGTGGGCCCGACTCCCCGCCCGCCGCGGGGTAGGCTGACCGCATATCACCGCCAGGAGGCCGCCTCGATGCCCTCGACCGATCACCCCCGCACCGCGGAGTGGATGACCATGATCCGCCGTCCCCCGCGTCGCCTCGTCGACGGGTTCTTCTTCGTGCTCGCCGGGCTGGCGACGCTGTGGCTCGCCCTGCTCGCCGCGCAGGACACCTTCCACCTCGGCTGGCGCGGACTGCCGCTGCTCGTCGTGTTCTGGGCGACGCTCGCCTACCTCGCCCTGCCGCGCCTGCACCGCATCCTCACCGCGATCTACGTGCCCGACTACTTCATCGGCCGCACCCGCACGAGCGACGGGCTGCTCGGCGACCCGGTGAACCTCGCCCTGCGCGGCGACGAGGCGAGCCTGCACCGGGCGATGCGGGCGGCGGGGTGGACGCGCGCCGACGAGATCACCCTGCGCTCCAGCCTGCACATCGTCACCTCCACGCTCGCCAGGCGCAGCTACGACGAGGCGCCGGTCAGCCCGCTGCTGCTGTTCGGCCGCCAGCAGGACTTCGCCTACCAGCAGGAAGTCCTGGGCAACCCGGCCCGCCGCCACCACGTGCGGTTCTGGCGGTGCCCGCCGGGCTGGCCGCTGCCCGGCGGCACCCGGGTCGACTGGCTGGCCGCGGGCACGTTCGACCGAGCGGTGGGGCTCTCCCTGTTCACTTTGCAGGTGACCCACCGCATCGACGAGAACACCGACGTCGAGCGCGACCACATCGTCCGCACCCTGCTGGACGCCGGCGCCGGCGCCCGCATGCGGGTGCTGCGCGACTTCTCCACCGGCTACCACGCCCGCAACGGCGGAGGGGACTCGATCCGCACCGACGGCGACCTGCCGATCATCGACCTGCGCCCCGCCGCGCCGGCGACCCCGGCCGTCGCCGCCCCAGCCGCGCCCGCGATCGCCTCCGCGCCCGCCGGCGGGGTGGACGCGGCCGCGACGCCACCGACGCACCCGACGCCACCGGAGGGGAGCTCCGCCGCTGACCCCACGGGCCCGGACGAGGCGGACGCCGACGCGTGGATCGCACGGACGGCAGAGGAACGGGCGGCCGGCGAGGTGCGCAAGCGCACGGCCTACGAGCCGCTGGCGCTGGAGGACGCGTTGGACGCCTCGTCGGTCGAGGCGGTGCGCCGGCACGGCCGCCCGGCCACCATCGTCTTCGGCGCGGTGGTCGTGTTCCTGCGCGCCCTCGCCACGGCGGCGATCGCCTGGGGGCTGGCCCGAACCGACCGAAGCGCGCTCATCAGGGCGATCGAGACGTCCGGCCTGGGCGTCACCGACCCCGCCGCTCTGGCCCAGTCGCGGGCCGCGCTGGTGGCCGCCACCATCGTCATCGCCGCGGCGAGCGCCTTGCTGGGCGTGCTGCTGCTGCGCGGCAGCGACCTCGCCAGGCTCGTGCTGCTCGGTTACGCCGCGGCGACCACAGTGGCGGCGTTCCTCGCCTGGTGGGCCGGCGAGCCGCTGATCTCCGACCTCGGCGAGTTCGGCGTGGTCGCCCTGAACGTGCTCATCCTGCTCGCGCTGAGCGGGCGGCCCGCCCGGGCCTTCACCCTCGCGAACCGGATGCCGCAGGCCACCCCGCGGCCGGCCGCGGCCGACTGATCACTCCCCCGCGGCCCGGCTCCCGGCCCGGGGTGTCAGAACCAGTCGGACTCGCGCACCTGCCGCATCGCCTCGCGACGGTGCTCACCCTGCAGCCGGTGCAGGTAGACGATGCCCGAGAGATGGTCGATCTCGTGCTGGAGCGCCTGCCCCATGAGCCCCTCGCCCTCGAGGGTGATCGGCTTCCCGGTCACGTCGACCCCACGGGCCCGCACCCAGTGGTACCGCGGGGTCGGGCACCATAGGCCGGGCACCGACAGGCACCCCTCCTCGATCTCTGTGACCGGGCCGCGCCGCTCGACGATCTCGGGGTTGATCATGTGCCCGACGACACCGTCGACGTTGTAGCTGAACGCGGCGAGGCTCACCCCGATCTGCGGGGCGGCGACCCCGGCCCGGCCGGGCAGCCGCACCGTGTCCTCGAGATCCTCCACCAGCTGGCGGACGGACTCGTCGAAGACCTCGATGGGCTCCGTCGGCGTGCGGAGCACGGGGTCGCCGTACAGGCGGATGTCACGAACGGTCATACGAGCGACTGCTCCCCCTCGGCCGCGGTGATCGGGTTGGGGGCGATCACCACGAGCAGGTCACCGGGCTCCACCTGCCGAGAGCCGTCGAAGACGATCCGCTGGACGACGCCGTCGGCGCCGGCCGCGATATTCGCCTCCATCTTCATCGCCTCGATCGTGGCGACCGGGTCGCCCACGCGGATGGCCTGCCCCGGCTGCACCTTCATCGTCACCACGCCGGCGAACGGCGCGGCGACCTGGTTGTGATCGTCGAGGTCGGCCTTCTCGTTCTCCTCGGCCTCGGCCTTGACTGACTCGTCGCGCACGTGGACCGGGCGCAGCTGGCCGTTGAGCACGGCCATGACGGTGCGCTCGCCCTTGTCGTCGACCGGACCGATCGCCGACAGCGCCGTGTACAGACGCAGGCCGCGACCGAGTTGGGCGGCGTGCTCCTTGTTCGCCTCGAAGCCGTACAGGTAGTCGGTGGTGTCGAGCGCCGAGAGATCACCGTACTGGTCGCGGAACTGCTCGAACTGCTCGGCCGGCTTCGGGAACAGCAGGTGGTTGAGCTCGTGACGCCGGGTGGCGGAGTCCGCGTCCAGCGCGTTCTCCTGGTCAGCGGTCAGCTGGTTCTCGGTGGCGAGGTGCACCTCGCGGCCGGCGAGCACCTTCGTGCGGAAGGGCTCGGGCCAGCCGCCCGGCAGGTCGCCGAGCTCGCCGGCCATGAACCGCACGACGGAGTCGGGCACGTCGTACTTCTCGGGATGCGCCTCGAAGTCAGCCGGGTCGGCGCCGACGGCGGCCAGCTGCAGGGCGAGGTCGCCCACGACCTTCGACGAGGGGGTGACCTTCGGGGGCCGGCCGAGGATGCGGTTCGCGGCCGCGTACATGTCCTCGATGAGCTCGAACTTGCCGCCGAGCCCCAAGGCGATCGCCTGCTGGCGCAGGTTCGTCAGCTGCCCGCCCGGGATCTGGTGGTGGTAGATGCGGCCAGTGGGCGCGTCGAGACCCTTCTCGAACGGCGCGTACACCTTGCGCACGGCCTCCCAGTACGGCTCCATCGCGCAGATCGCGTCGAGGTCGAACCCGGTGTCGCGCTCGGTGTGCGCGAGCGCGGCGACGAGGGCCGAGATCGAGGGCTGACTGGTCGTGCCGGCGAGCGGGGCCGCCGCGGCGTCCACGACGTCCACGCCCGCCTCGCTGGCGGCCAGCAGCGTCGCCAGCTGCCCGCCCGCCGTGTCATGCGTGTGCAGATGCACCGGCAGGTCGAACTCGCGCCGCAGCGCCGTGACGAGGCGACGAGCCGCCTCCGGGCGCAGCAGACCGGCCATGTCCTTCAGGCCGATCACGTGCGCGCCGGCCTGGACGATCTGCTCGGCCAGGCGCAGGTAGTAGTCGAGCGTGTAAAGATCCTCATCCGGGTCGAGCAGGTCGGCCGTGTAGCACAGCGTGCCCTCGGCGACCGCGGTGCCCGTCTCGAGCACGGCGTCGATGGCGGGGCGCATCTGCTCGATGTCGTTGAGCGCGTCGAAGATGCGGAACACGTCCACGCCGCTGGCCGCCGCCTCGCGCACGAACGCGTCGGTGACCTTCGTCGGATACGGGGTGTAACCGACCGTGTTGCGGCCACGCAGCAGCATCTGGATGTTCACGTTCGGCAGGGCGACGCGCAGCTTGTCGAGCCGCTCCCACGGATCCTCGCCGAGGAAGCGCAGGGCCACGTCGTAGGTGGCGCCGCCCCAGGCCTCCACCGACCACAGGCCGGGAGCCGCCGCCGACACGTACGGGGCCGCGTCGACCAGATCCTTGGTGCGGATGCGCGTGGCCAGCAGCGACTGGTGCGCGTCGCGGAAGGTGGTGTCCGTGACCCGCAGCCGCTGCTCGCCGCGCAGGGCCTCGGCGAACCGCTTGGGCCCGAGACGGTCGAGCTGCTGCTTCGACCCCTCCGGCAGGTCATGCGTGTCCAGCCCGGCCGGCAGCTTCTCCTGCGGGCTGACGAGCCCCTCGGGCCGCGGCCCGTAGGGCTTGTTGACGGTGACGTTCGCCAGCCAGCGGATGAGCTTGGTGCCGCGGTCCTGCGACTTGCGCATCTCGAACAGCTGCGGCCGCTCCTCGATGAAGTGCGTGCTGAGATCGCCGGCGATGAAGTCCTCGTCCGAGAGCACATTGAGCAGGAACGGGATGTTCGTGCTCACGCCGCGGATGCGGAACTCGGCGAGCGCGCGGCGGGCCCGGCGCACCGCAGAGGGGAAGTCACGCGCCCGGCAGGTGAGCTTGGCGAGCATCGAGTCGAAGTAGGGGCTGATCTGCGCGCCCGCCGCGGTGGTGCCGCCGTCGATGCGCACCCCGGCGCCGCCCGGCGAGCGGTAGGTGCTGATGCGGCCGGTGTCGGGCCGGAAGTTCTCGGCGGGATTCTCGGTGGTGATGCGGGTCTGCAGCGCCGCACCGTGCATCGTGATGCGATCCTGGGTGAGCTCGAGCTCCGACAGGGTCGCCCCCGCGGCGATGAGCATCTGGGTCTGCACGAGGTCGACGTCGGTGATCTCCTCGGTGACGGTGTGCTCGACCTGGATGCGCGGGTTCATCTCGATGAACACGGGCTTCCCGGCCCGCTCGCCGATCGTCTCGACGAGGAACTCGCAGGTGCCGGCGTTGACGTAGCTGATCTCCTTGGCGAAGCGGATGGCCGCGCCGGTGAGCTGGTCGCGCAGCTCCTGGCTGATGTGCGGTGCCGGGGCGATCTCGACGACCTTCTGATTGCGCCGTTGCACCGAGCAGTCGCGCTCGAACAGGTGGACGGTGTGCCCGGTGGCGTCGGAGAGCACCTGCACCTCGATGTGCCGCGGGCGCAGGACGGCCTGCTCGAGGAACATGCGCGAGTCGCCGAACGCGTTGCCGGCCTCGCTCATCGCCTGCTCCAGTGCCGGCCGGAGCTCCTCGAGCGTATCGACCTTACGGATGCCGCGGCCGCCGCCGCCCGCGAGCGCCTTCGCGTACAGCGGGAACCCGATCTCCTCGGCATGGGCGATCAGCTCGTCCGGGTCGGAGCTGGCCCGTGTGGAGGCGAGCACAGGGACGCCTGCGCGGATCGCGGCCTCCTTGGCATTGACTTTGTCACCGGCGAGCTCGAGCGCGTCGGCGTTCGGGCCGATAAAGGTGATGCCGTTCTCAGCGGCGGCCTTGGCGAGGCCCGGGTTCTCGGAGAGGAACCCGTAGCCGGGGTAGATCGCGTCGGCACCGGACTCGCGCGCCACGCGGATGATCTCGTCAATGTCGAGGTAGGCCTTCACAGGCCTGCCGGGCTCACCGATCTGGTAGGCCTCGTCCGCCTTGAGACGGTGAATGGAGTGGCGGTCCTCGTACGGGAACACCGCCACCGTCTTCGCACCGAGCTCGTACGCCGCGCGGAACGCCCGCACGGCGATCTCTCCTCGGTTGGCCACCAGGATCTTCTTGAACATACAGCTCCCCACATCGCGAGTCGTTTGCACGATTGTAGCCCCGATCGTCGACGATCAGACCGAGGCAGCGCCCTCCGCTCTCGCCGCGCCTCGTGCACGGGGCGACGCGAGACTGCGAGGACTGGCCCGACGAGGCAGTGCTCGCCGCGCCTCGTGCACGGGGCGACGGGAACGGGTAGCCTAGACAGTCGTGGACGTTCTCAGTGTGAGCTCTCTCAAAGGCGGTGTCGGCAAGACGACCGTCGCCCTCGGTCTGGCCTCTGCGGCTCTCGCCCGCGGCAGGCGCACGCTGCTCGTGGACATCGACCCGCAGACCGATCTCACCACGGGGCTCGCCGTCGACCCCGGCAGCGCGCTGACGATCGCCGACGTGCTGCGCAACCCGTCCCCTGATGTCGTCCGCCAGGCGATCGTCTCCAGCGCCTGGACGAAGGACCGCGCGCTCAGCGTCGACGTGCTCGTCGGGTCACCCCGGGCGATCGAGTTCGACGCCCCGGCGCCACGCCCCCGCGACCTGTGGAAGCTCGACGAGGCGCTCGCCCTCATCGAGGATGCCTACGACATCGTCATCATCGACTGCCCGCCGTCGCTCAACGCGCTCACCCGCAACGCCTGGCTGGCCAGCGACGAGGTGCTCATCGTCACAGAGCCGTCGCTGTTCGCCGTCTCGGCCGTCGGCCGCGCGTTCAAGGCCATGGACGAGCTGAGCGAGGCGCAGGACGTGCCCGTGCGCGCCCTCGGCGTGCTCGTCAACCGGTTCCGCAAGCAGTCGATCGAGCACGAGTTCCGCGTCTCCGAGCTCGAGCAGCTCTACCCCCGGCAGCTCATCGACGTGCGGCTGCCCGAGCGGGCGAGCCTGCAGCAGGCGCAGGGATCGGCCCGGCCGGTGCACTCATGGCCGAGCGAGTCGGGCAAGAAGATGGCCGCGCAGTTCGACCAGGTGCTCGACATCTTCGAGGACGCGGTGCGCGGCATCGCCCATCAGGGCCACGGTCACGCGGAGCGGCGGGCCGTCTCGAAAGCCGATCAGCACCGCTGAACCAGCCCGACGTCGGCGTCGGTGACGAGTCTCGAATCCTGCCAGCACCGCTGAACCAGCTCAGCCGGGGTCAGCACCGCTGAGTGATCCGTCGGGATGTCGTCCGCAGCGGGCATGCCGTCTCCCCCGCAGGATGATGTGACCGAGCGCAGCTCACACAACGAACGTGCACCGCTCCCCCGGATGCGATCGAGGGGGACGCCGCGCGGTGCGGGCTGTGATCTCCTCACCCGCGACGGCCGTGCGCCACTCCGGGTGGGACCGCCCTGCGACCCGCTCAGCTGGCAGTGCGACGCCGATGCCGACGCTCGGCGAGGTCGTCGACGTGCGTCTCGGTGGCACCGATCGTGACGAGGTTGTCCTCCACCTCGCGCAGCACCTTGCCGACGGCGATGCCGAACACGCCCTGGCCGCGGCTGACCAGGTCGATGACCTCGTCGTCCGAGGTGCATAGGTACACGCCGGCGCCGTCACTCATGAGCGTCACCCGGGTGAGGTCCTGGATGCCGGCGCCGCGCAGCTGCTCGACCGCCTTGCGGATCTGCTGCAGCGAGATGCCGGTGTCGAGCAGACGCTTGACGAGCTTGAGGGTGAGGATGTCACGGAAGCCGTAGAGCCGCTGGCTGCCGGAGCCGTGCGCGGCGCGGATCGTCGGAACGACGAGGCCGGTGCGCGCCCAGTAGTCGAGCTGCCGATAGCTGATGCCCGCGGCGGATGCGGCGATCGCGCCCCGGTACCCGCGTGTGCGGTCGAGGTCAGGGATGCCGTCGGTGAACAGGACGTCGGAGAGGTCCTCGGAGGGCGTGCCCGGATCATCCTCGGGGCGCTGCGCATCGGCCATGAACCGACTCCTCACTCGACTGTCGCGAACGGCCCGCGAGCTGCGAACCTGTGGCTCACAATACCAGCGGGATCCGCACCGGCAGGGGTTTCAGACGTCTCGTCGCCGGCGTGTCGAACTTTGAACTCTCACGTGAAAGTTGAAATCGGCTCAGGACGGCCGCGATGGCCGATCGCTCAGTCGAGCGCGTCGCGCACGCCGCGCTCGAGCAGGCAGCTCTTGAGCGAGACGAGCGTGTCGGTGATCTGCTGCGCCGCAGCCGCCGCCTGGGCGCGCCCCTGCGGCTGATCGCGCCGGAAGCCGGAGACCGCGCCCTCGATGAGACCGATCTCACGATCCGTGGCGGCCTTGACCCCGCGCAGGTGCCGAGGCTCGATGCCGTGCGCGCCGAGCGTGACGAGCGCGGTGAGGACGCTGCGGGCGGTCTGGTCGTACCGGTCGCCGGCGGGCAGCAGCCCCACCGACACCGCCTCACGCAGCAGCCGGGCGTCGGCGTGGGTGACCTCGAGCAGCTCCTCGCGCGTGCAGACGCGCTGCACCGTGGCATCCCCCGCCGCAGCCCGGGTGATGCCTGGCAGCAGCGGCGTGCGGCCGGCATCGATCTCGGCCAGGTACTCGCGGATGACCTTCAGCGGCAGGTAGTGGTCGCGCTGCAGCCCGAGGATGAGCCGCAGCCGCTCGACGTCGTCGGCGCCGAACTTGCGGTAGCCCGAGGCGGTGCGCTGTGGGGAGATGAGCCCCTGCTCCTCGAGGAATCGGATCTTCGACGGGGTGACATCAGGGAAGTCGCCGACGAGGCGGTTAAGTACCTGGCCGATGCTCAGCAGCTTGCGCACCTCATCCGGCGAGCCCTGCGCCGCGGCCGCGGCGGCCGACCGTCGCGCGGCGGCGGCCATCAGCGCGCCCCTCCGGCCAGCAGGTCGCGGCGGGAAGGGTAATAGGTCATGCGGTACTTGCCGATCTGCACCTCGTCGCCGTCGTTGAGGCGGCGGGCCGTGTCGATGCGGGTGCCGTTGAGATAGGTGCCGTTCAGGGAGCCGAGGTCGACGACCTCGTACCCGCCGTCGACCCGGTGGAACTCGACGTGTCGGCGCGAGACGGTGACGTCGTCGAGGAAGATGTCAGCGTTCGGGTGCCGGCCGACCGTGACCACATCGGAGTCGAGCAGGAAGCGGGCACCGACATTCGGCCCCTGCCGAACGATGAGCAGCGCCGATCCCTCGGGCAGCGATGCGATGGCCTCGAGCTCCTCGGGGCTAACCCCGATCTGGATGGCCCCGGTCTCCAGCAGCTGCCTGGCGAACGAGCCGGTGAACGTGAGCGTCGCATCGTCGGAGGCGACGTTCACCACCGGGGTGACGGTGGTCTTCGGCTGCTCCGGGCGGGACCCATCAGACTGCTCTATGCTCATCCACCCCTCCTCTCGACACGAACTGCCCCTCAGTTTAGTCGAACGCGAGCACCCACCGCCACGGCGTGTCCGCTTGTGCGAGCGCCACTCGTGAGGCAACGGGCACCCTCGGAGCGCCGCCCGGCACGCCTGATGCGACAGTTCCCGGCCGAGCGTGTATCATTGCCAAGGCTGCTCGCGAGAGTGGCCTCGCATCACCTCAAGCCGACGTGCTCCGACTGATGCGACGGGCTGTGGCGCAGTTTGGTAGCGCACTTGACTGGGGGTCAAGGGGTCGCAGGTTCAAATCCTGTCAGCCCGACCGACTGAACCGTCTCAATCCGCTTGAACACGCGGATCTGGGGCGGTTCTTGCGTCTCCGTGGGGCCGGTTCCGCCTGCCACTGCGCTCGTCCGCTCGTCACGATCGGGGTCGATCAGGCAAGGCGATGATGCCGCGGCGCGGATGACGCCACGGCGATGCGTCGGGCTGGGTGCGGAGCGACGCCGCGGCACGGCTCGTGGTCAGTGCGAGCGGGTGACGGACTTCGTCGTCACGCTCGGTCACGCCGCCCGCGTTCGATGCGGGCGTGGGGGTCGCGGGCCACGTATGTGCACAGGCCTGCCTCTCCTGAATCCACCGCGCGGGCACCGACCGCCCGAGGTCGCCGCCTCCGCCGACGGAGGAGAGCTGGAGACGCACGCTCTGGCTCGTCACATTCGTGATGTGGCTGGCTTCTGCGGCTGTCAACGCGGTCACCGGGCTCTGTTACGTGACCCATGTCGCGCCATGGGACATCCTGGAGTCAGCGTTCGGGGCAGATGCTCTCCTCTGGCTGGCATCGGCCATCATGCTCGTGATCGTGGCCGCGGTGACGGCGCCGACGATCGAGCCTCGATTCGGAGCAGTGGCGCTGACGCTTCCGCAGCTGCTCACAGCGACCCTCGACGTGGTCATCTATCTCGCTTGACCCATATGAGCTGATGGTGCGCCTGGATGCCCTGGGTGGCTGGTCCGGTCGTTCGTCGTCGCGGAGGCACTCTTCCTGACGTGGGCGGTGGCTCGCCCCGGTCGTCCCGGCCCCAGCAGCGGCGAACCCGGGGATGCCGCATCCGGGTGCGACGGCACCGGGACGGGAACCTGCTTGTGCGAGCCGAGCACGTCGCATCGGGCCCACCAGGGCACCGGATCCGCGCCGAGGGCGCGCACGAACTCGTGACCAGCACTCGATGGGCAGCGACCACCCGGAGAACGCGACCGAGATGCCACTCTTCGAGAGGCCGGTGCGGGCGCTGCGCGACAGCAGGATCGGGTTGCCACCTCCAAGCGCAGCTGGCGCAGATCGGCGCAGAGCGCGGGACGCTGCCCCACCCCGCCTCCGATGCCCCGCCGACTCAGTCCGTCAGGTGCAGCGCGTGCGCGACGGCGTGCACCACGTCGCCTGCACTCGGCTGGTTGCCGCGCTCGCCGCGTCGCCAGTAGCCGGTCAGGTCGAACTCGCCGCGCTCGAGTCCGGCCCGCCGCACCCAGGCGCGCAGCGGCCGGATCATCCCCTGCTCCCCGCCGTACCACACGTACGCCCCACCGCCAGCAGGGATGGCGATGTCGGCCGCGGCGTCCGCGAGCAGGGTCGTGGTGCCCGCGGGCCGCCCGTCGCGGTGCAGCCAGCGCACCTCGAAGCCCTCGGGCATGTCCATCGGCTGCTCCTCGGCGGCGTCGGCGACCTCGATGACCACCACGCCGCGGATGTCCCGGGGCAGCTCCGCCAGCCGGCGGGCGATGGCCGGCAGCGCGGTCTCGTCGCCGAGCAGCGCCTGCCACTGGAACGCGTCGGGCACGTGGACGCCGCGTGGCGGGCCGGCCATCCAGATCGTCGAGCCGATCGCCGCCTCACGCGCCCAGGTCGACGCGACCCCGCCCTCGTGGGCGACGACGTCGATGTCGACCTCGCCGGTGGCAGGATCGTGCCGGCGCACCGTGTAGTCGCGGCTCGGCACGATGGGCCGGGGCCACCGCAGCCGGTCGCCGTCGGGCACCGGGATGCGCGAGGTGTCGTCGAACGGCTCGGGGAACAGCAGCTTGACGTGCTCGTCGGCGATGTGACTCTCGAACCCGGTCATGGCCGGCCCGCCGAAGGTCAGCCGCAGCATGCGCGGAGTGACCGTCGCCCGGCGGATCAGCCGAGCCTCGCGGATGCGGACGGGCCACCGTCGCAGCTCGGCCCGGGGCCTCGTCGTGTCCTGCGCATCCTGCTCGCTCATCGGTCTCCTTCGGTCCGTGGTCAGATCAACGTCAGTGCATCAGGTTACCCTTGGCTTACATCCATCGACATGGAGACTGCGTGCCACCACCTCCGGCACCGTCCGGTTCACCACCCGGTCCCCGCTCGTGTGCGTCGTGCTCCCCCAGGTGCGGTGCGACGCTGACCCTGTGAGCCAGGTCTCGCGGGGACAGGAGTTCCACTAGAATGCGCAAGGGATCATGACCACCACCGAGACACCGACCGAGCAGGCACGCGGATGAGCCGTTCCACCGCTCCCACGCACGTCCGCGCCCGACGCTCGCACACCGCGGCGGTCGTCATCAGCGCGCTCACCGTCATCGCCATCGGCCTGGCCGCCGGCGGGGTCTGGCTGTTCGTGCGTGAGCAGGTGCCCCGGCTGTGTGACGAGGCCACCCAGCAGCTCTCCGATGCCGCCACCGCCCTCGACACGGTCACCGATGACGCGCAGACCCTCTATGACGACACGGTGCACACCTCCGGCACCCCCACCGTCACTCCGGCGACGAGCGTGCCCACCGCCGACTACCCGGTCAGTGACGGAGGCAGCACCTTGGTGAGCGATCTGCGTCAGGCGCTGCGGTCGCCGGAGGTCGTGGATCTGACCGTCACCTGCGACAGCCGCGGCGACGCGGCCTCCATCCGCGGCCGCGCCGATGAGGTGAACGAGCGCGCCGACAGTCTGCGCGTCGTCGCCCAGCGACTGCGGGACGGCCGCGACGCCTACCGGTCGAGCAAGGCCCTGGACGCCGCGCAGCCGCAGCTGGACGCCGCCCAGCAGGCGATCGACGACGCGAACAGCACCGCCGACTATGCCCAGAGCGCGCAGGGCGCCACGCTGCTCCCCGACGCCCAAGCGAAGCACGACGCGCTGCAGCAGCTGCTGGCCGCCGATCCCCAGGCGACGAAGGCGGATGCCATGATCACCGCCATCGACCAGGCGAAGACCGCCACCGACCTGCTGACCGCGGACCTCTCCGCCTGGCAGAAGGCCCGCAGCGCCGAGGCCACGGCCGTCACCGAGATGCTGAAGGTCCAGGCGGCACTCGTACCCGACGACCCAGATCAGCAGCCCGGCCAGACCGACGCCCTCGCGGGCGACGCCGACCGCGCCGGCACGTCCGCCTCGGCATCGCCCTCGGCATCCGCGCCCACGTCGACGAGCCGCACCGACGACGACATCGTGCTGCGTGGCTACTGCAGCGGAGCCGGCACCTACCTCGTCTACCGCACCTCACGCGGGTGGACGACCACGACCGCGAACACCGACTATCTGCGCCGCACCTGCTGACGGGCGCGCAAGGAGGCGACACATGACCGATCCGAGCGATCCCCTCTTCGGCGGGGAGCTGGCCGAGCGACTGGGCATCCACATCAGCGACCTGACGGCCGAGCGCGCGGTGGCCACAATGCCGGCCGCGGGCAACCACCAGCCCGCCGGCGTCGTCAACGGCGGCGCCTGGTGCGTGCTGGGCGAGACGCTGGGCAGCCGGGCCGCGAACGTCCACGCGCGCACACTGGGCCGCGTCGCGGTGGGCATCGAACTGAAGGCGAGCCATGTGCGCTCCGTGCGCGAGGGCACGGTCACCGCCGTGTGCGAGGCCGTGCATCTGGGCCGCACCCTCACCCGCCACCGCACCGAGATCCGCGACGAGCAGGGGCGCCTCGTGTCGGTCATCGACATCACGAACGCGCTCATCGAGCCCCGATGACCGCGAGCGGGGACGCCTCATGCGCGTGCTGATCCTGGGCGGCAACAGTCCGCACCACCACGACTGGATCCGGTCGCTCAGCCAGTTCCTCGCCGACCGCGGTCACGACCCAGTGCTGCAGGACTACCGACACTGGCAGACCGGCGACGCGGACGCGGACCTCGACCACGAGATCGCCGTGGCCGGCCGGCTCATGCGCGACAAGGGCCCGGATGATTCGACCGCGATCGTCGCCAAGAGCGTGGGCTGCATGATCGCCGCCCTCGGGACCGCCCGCAATGTGCTCGTCCCGGAGCGCTGCCTGCTGCTCGGGATGCCGCTGGACGGGATCGCCGGTCAGACACCCGACCTGCCGGCGGCGATGCGCACGCTGCCGGCGACGACGCTCGTGCAGCACGAGCACGACCCCTACGGCTCCGCGGCGACCGTGCGCGCCTGGCTCGCGACGGTGGACGCCCCGCGGGTGCGCCTCGTCGTCACTCCAGGAGACACACACGCCTACACTGACCTCCACCGCATCGAGCGGGAGCTCGTCGCGGTGCGCTGACGACCGGGCCACCCACACCGCTTCTCCGACATCTGTTGCAGAAACGCCCGGAGCAGCGTACCCTCGGATCAGGCTCCGACCTGACGTCCTCTCTCATCTTCCGATGGCGGGGCCTTCGACAGTGGTAGCCCCGGCCCGTCCCGCTCATGGCAGTCAGCAGGACGGGCCGGCCACGTCAGCGGTCCGTCCCGACCGCATCCAGCCTGACCGGCGGCACGGGCTCGTCGAGCAGCCGACGCGACCAGCGGCATCCGGTGCGCCGCCGCTCCGCCCTGGTCGTGAACCGGTACTCGTACGACCGCACCCGGATCGCCCGCGGACGCCGCCCGTCGAACGGATCCACGCGCAGCAGTCGCAGCGTGGCCGGATCGGCCTCGAGCAGCCGCACGAGCAGCCGCAGGAACCACGACTGGGCAGTCACCGGGCCGAACGGCAGGAACCACATCAGCCAGTCGAGCCGCAGGTGGTACGGCGCCCACTGCCGGGGGATCCGCTTCAGGTCACCGGGCTTGCCGTGGAACCGGTAGGGCAGCCAGCGCTCGGCGTCCGCCGACGGCCGCGCCGCGCCCCCGGGCTCGAGGCCGTCGGCCGCGTCGGCGGCAGCGCCGTCCGTGTCCGCCGGGGCAAGCCCCTCGATCTCCATCTCGACGCGTCGGGAGGTCACAGTGCCGAACGCGCCGTACGCGTTGACGAGCTGCCAACGGTCAAAAGCCGCGTTCATCAGCTGCGAGCGCCGGAACAGGTTCCGCAGCGGCTCGCGACTGCGCACCACGAGCAGCACGACGACGGCCCACACGATCAGCTGCCACGACACCGGCGACGGGGCGGGGCCGACCGTCTCCTGCGCGGGCAGCCCGAGCATCCACCGCCACACGGGGTCGCTCACCAGCGAGGCCGCGAGCACGATCGTCAGCCAGTTCAGCCACGCGTAGTTGCCGGTCAGCACAAGCCACAGCTGCGTGACGATCACCACGAACGACGCGATCGAGGCTAGTGGCTCCGGGACGAACAGCAGCCAAGGAAACACGAGCTGCGCGACGAAGTTCGCCACCACCTCGCAGTGATGGAACCAGCGCGGCAGCAGATGCGCCTGCCGACTGAGCGGGCCGGGCATCGGCTGGGTCTCGTGGTGATGCTCCATCGCCGTGAGGTCGCGCCATTCCGAGCCACCGCGCCACTTGATCATGCCGGCGCCGAACTCGAGCCGGAACAGCAACCAGGCGACGAGCACGAGCAGCGGCTGCGGCATCAGCTCGTCAGCGGGCCCCGTCCACGCGGAGAGAAACCCCGCCTCGAGCAGCAGCATCTCCCAGCCGAACCCGTAGAACGTCTGGCCGATGTCGACGATCGACAGGTACAGCGCCCACATCACGAGGAACACCGCGGCGACGAGCCACGCCGGGCCGCGCTGCGGCAGGCCGACGACGACGCTCGCCGCGAGCACCGCCCCGATCACGGTCATCGCGCGCAACCTTCGGTCGGTGTAGGCGAGCCGGCGCAGTCGGAACAGCGAGGGACGCCCCACCAAGCGCCGGCGAGCACGTCCGGTCCCGCCGCGAGTCGCGTCTGCACGCGCCTCGATCGCGCGCAGGCGGGCGAGGTGCTCGGGGACGGGCAGCAGGCCGTGCTCGCCGAGCAGGGCGGGGAACTGCCGCCAGGTCGACACGAACGCGATCAGGAACACGGCCGCGACGCCCCGCTGGAGCACCTGCCGGCCGATCTCGTGCGCGGCAGGGTCGAACCAGCCGAGACCCGGTGCGAGCCCCAGACCGGCGAGCCAAGGCCAGGTGAGCAGGTCCACGCGATCATCCCCTCGGCCGGTGAGAACGCCGGGCGGGTGCGGGGCATTCCATGCCGACGCCGGCGGTGATCGGACCGCGCGACGACCCGACAGGTGCGACCGTCGCGGCCCCGCCCTCCGACTCCGGTCCGGCGCACGCTCCCCCGTGAATCCGTCCGGTTCAGGGTATGTCCGGGCCGAGGTCCGGCAGGGCGACAACGCCGAACCGGTCGCGGAGGGCGAGTCGGGCGGCCAGCCATCCCGACATCCCGTGCACGGCCGGGCCGGGCGGGGTCGCCGCCGAGCAGAGGTACACCCCGGGCACGGGCGTCGCCCACGGCCGGGGCGAGAGCACCGGGCGGGCGAGCATCCGCCACATCGTCACCGCCCCGCCGGAGATGTCACCGCCGACGTCGTTCGGGTTCGTCCGGGCGAGCTCGGCGGCGCTGCGGGCGTGCGCCCCGAGCACCCGGTCGCGCAGGCCGGGCGCATACGCCTCCAGCCGGCGCAGGATCGGCTCGGTCGGGTCGAGCGGGCTGCCGGCGGGCACGTGCAGGTACGCCCAGAGCGTCTGCGCACCGGCGGGGGCGCGGGTATCGTCGACGACGCCCGGCTGCACCACGAGCAGGTACGGATGCTCGGGCGGGGGCGCGAACCACGGGGCACGGGCCGTGGCGTCCTCGGCGGCGGCGATCGCCTCGGCCGTGCCGCCGATGTGCACGGTCGGCGCGAGGGCGAGCCGGGGATCCCGCCACGGCACCGGCCCGTCGAGCGCCAGGTCGAGCTTCGCCGCGCCCGGCCCGTACCGGTGACGGACGAGCGCCCGGCGGTACCCGGTCGGCAGCCGGTCGCCGAGGACGTCCGCGAGCACGCGGGGGCTGGTGTCGAACAGCACCGCCCGCGCGCGGGGCAGGTCGGCGGCCGCGCGCACGGGATGCCCGGTGACGGTGCGGCCGCCGTGGGCGACGAGGTCTCGGGTCAGCGCGTCCGCGATCGCCTGCGACCCGCCGACCGGCACGCCCCAGCCGGCGCCGTGCCCCTGCGCGGCGAGCACGAGCCCGGCCGCCGGGGCGGCGAGCGAGGGACGCCGACCCGCCACATGCGCGGCGACGCCGGCGAACAGGGCGCGGGCGCGCGTCCCCCGCAGGGCGAGGGGCTGGGACGGTGCGCCCCGGTCTGACGGAGTCTGGGCGAGGGCCCGCAGCCCGAGCCGCAGCTCGTCGACCGGATGCGCGGGCACACGCAGCAGCGTGTCGAACGCGACCCGGGTGACCGCGTCCACCCGGTCGGACAGGGGGCCGAGCACTCGGCGCCAGCTCGCCGCATCCGCCGGCCCGCCGCCGAGCGCTGGGGCGCCCAGCTCGGCGACCGTGCGGTCGAGGTCGCGCCAGGCGAGCACCGCTGGCCCATCGGGCATCGCGTGTGCGTACGAGACCTCGGGGATGCGCCAGGCGATCCGCTCGCGAATGCCGAACGCGCGCAGGAACGGCGAGGCGAGCGCCGCCGGGTGCACGGCGGAGCACAAGTCGTGATGAAACCCCGGCAGGGTGAGCTCGGCCGTGCGCGCACCGCCGCCGATCGCGTCCTGCGCCTCGAGGACGGTGACCGAGAGGCCCGCACGCGCGCAGGTCACCGCGGCGGCGAGCCCGTTCGGCCCGCTGCCGACGACGACGACGTCTGGGTCGCTCACAACCGGATGTAGCGGGCCCCGGCCAGCTCGGCGTCGACGATCGCGTCCAGGGCGGTGTCCACGGCCTCTGCCCCGTCGGGCAGGGCGTCAGCGGCGACGCCTCGGCGGTGCAGGGCGATCGAGCACGCCTGGATGGTGGTGCCCTCGGCCACCTGTGCGTCAGGCAGCTCCCGCACCGCGTCTCCGGCGACGACGATCGTCACGCGGGTGCCGGGATGCCGCTCCCGGATCCGCGCCGCAGCCCGCTGCGCCTTGGTCAGGTCACCCTCGTCGCCCTGCACGTGCAGAACGAACCACGCCGTGTCATCCTCGTGTCGCTGCTCACTCATGTCTGCTTCTCCATCCTCGTCCGTGGCAGGCTGTCGCCCGCATCCGTCCGCGCCTCCGCGCCGTCAGTCGGCGGACATCGCGGTGATGCCCGCATCCGCCGACCCGCGGCCCTGCCAGGCACTCGCCGGCACGAGGCGCCGTCCCAGCCACTCTACGGCGATCCGGGATCGTCCTATCCGTGTCCGGGGCTCTGGACCTGGTCCAGGTCGTCCTCCTGCCCGGGGTCCGGGACCGTCCTGTCCGTGCTGCCATGCCCGACGCCGACAGGACGACCGCATCCGCATCGCACAGACGCACACCAGCAGCATCCACATCGCACAGGCCACCGCACGACACCGACGAAACCGGCATCCCCGCAGCCTCGAGGCACCAAACGCACTGCTCTGCAACCTCGATTACCCCGACCTCAAGACCGACAGCACCACCCCGACCACCTTGACAGCCACCAGGCGTCCGCCACGAGCACCCGTGTCAAGGCCGTTGCGGCGGGTCGGCGCACCGCCCGGCGTGGATCGTACCCTGCCCGCCACGGAGCGTGCCCCTCCCCGGATCGTGCCCCGACCGCCATGGCTACTGTGGAGAGAGACACCGTTGGAAAGGAGTGGCCGGCTGCCCGAGCAGCCGGTCGGACTGCCATGACCGATCACGACGCGCCAGCACACAACGCACCAGCCGCCCCCGATCCCGACAGCACACCAGCCGTCGAGCGCCACAGCACGCCAGCCGTCGAGCCCGATGACGCACGGGCCCACGGCACCACGGCCGAAGGTCCGCAGACACCCGTTCCACTGCCCCGACGGGTCGCCCTGGTCGGTCTCGGCGCGATCGGGGCCGCCTACCTGTGCCGGATGCAGGATGCCGCCCCGGACATCGAGCTCGCCGTGATCGCCGACGGCGCCCGCGCCGAACGCATCCGCCGTGACGGGGTCACCGTCAACGGCGTGCTGCATCACCTGCCTGTGGTCAGCCCTGACACTCCCGCCGCCCAGGGCACCCCCGATGCCCCGGCTGACGTCGTGCTGTTCGCGGTCAAGGGCGCGGCGCTCCCACAAGCGATCGAGGCGGCGCAAGCATGGATTGGGCCGGACACCATCGTGCTCAGCCTGCTCAACGGAATCTCGAGCGAGAGCGACATCCGGCAGGCGACCGGCAGCGCGCATGTGCTGCTCTCGCTCGCGATCGGCATCGACGCCGTGCGGGTCGGCTCGCAGGTGACTTACACCTCCCTCGGCCGCATCGAGTTCGGCGACGACGCTCCCGCCGGCACGGCACCGTCCGCCGACGTGGCGCGGGTGCACGCCCTGTTCGAGCATGCAGGCGTGCCGCACGCGGTGCCCGACGACATGCGCCGGGCGATGTGGTTCAAGTACCTGGTCAACTCCGGGATCAACCAGGTCTCCGCCGTGCTCGAGGCGCCCTACCGCGCGTTCCAGCGGCCCGATTCCCCGGCGCGCCGGGTGATGCTCGCCGCCCAGCGCGAGGTCATCGCGGTGGCGCAGGCGCGCGGCGTGCCGCTCGACGAGCACGATCTGGACGCCTGGCTCGCGGTGCTCGACGGGCTCGGCCCCGACAGCCGCACGTCGATGGCGCAGGACGTCGCCGCGCACCGGCCGACCGAGGTCGCCCTGTTCGCCGGCACGCTCGTGCCGATGGGCGCCGAGCTCGGCGTGCCGACGCCGGTGGGCCGCACGCTGCTCGACCTGATCCGGGCGAAGGAAGCACTGTGGGAGGACGCCGCCCGCTGAGCGTCGTCGGCCGCCCTCGCCCGGCACCATGGACGCCCGGCACGCACCGAGCCGGCGCGGCCGGAGGCCCCGCCGTCCGAACGCCTACAGGTCGCGCTGCAGCCAGGTGACGTCGTGCCACTCGCCGTGCTTGTACCCGATGCGCTCGAAACGGCCGACCTGGTGGAAGCCGGCCCGCTCGTGCATCCGGATGCTCGCCTCGTTCGAGCTGACCACGTTCGCGAGCGCGCGCCGCTGCCCGCGCTCGGCGAGCACCGGCAGCAGGGCCGCGTACATCGCCCGGCCGACGCCCCCGCGGCGCACGTGCATCGACACGTAGACGCTCATCTCGCAGGTCCAGTCGTAGGCATGTCTGGAGTTGAACTCGTGGGCGTAGGCGTACCCGAGGGTCTCCCCCTCGCGCTCGGCGACGACCCAGGCGAGTCGGCGCTGGGCGTCGACCATCCGGCGGGACACCTCGTCGGCGTCCGGGGCGATGGTCTCGAAGGTGAACGCGGTCTGCTCGACGTAGGGTCGGTAGATCTCCGCGCAGGCGGCGGCATCGGCCGTCGTGGCGTGGCGGACGAAGACTCCGTCCGGGGTCTCGAGCAGCCGCGAATGGGTCTGTGCTTCGGTCACCGCGCCAGCCTAACGGGCATGGGTGACCTCACGGTTGCCGTCCGCCCTGAGCGAACCGCGAACGTCCCGCCGGGCTGCGCGCTCACGGGGATCGCCACGACAACCTGTGTCAGATCGCCACAATGACCGGGCGCCCGGCCGGGTCGCCGCACGGACGTCTCGGCCGGCTCGCCGCATCCGCTCGCCCATCTGATGAGGGCACCGGTTCGCCGGGCCGGCAGGCATCTCGATTTGCCGTTCCAGTGTGGCGATCGAGCGCGCCCGGCTCGCCGGGCGTCCGCCGACGCTCGTCAGCGACGCCTGGTGCCGTCTGCGGGCTGGCGGTCCCGCAGCCAGCGCAACAGCAGTGCGTCGCGTCCGCGCAGTATGCCGGCCATCCGCATCCGCCGGGGATGCTCCCCGGGCGAGACGACCATGCGCGGGCCTGTCCCGCCGAGCACCGTCGCGTCGAGGGTGACGCACATCTCGTCGATCGCGTCGGCGGCGGCGAGCGCGCCGAGCAGGGTCGGCCCGCCCTCGCAGTGCACCCGCCGCAGGCCGCGGCGGTCGAGCTCGGCGAGCAACGCCGGGATCTCGACCCGGTGCGCCCCGGCGACCACGACGTCCGCGACCGGGTCGAGCGCGGCGCGGCGCGCGGACGGGGCGTCGGCGGCGACGAACACGAGCGGCCGGCGAGGCGCGTCGGCGAACACGGCGGAGTCCGGGGCGAGCCGGGCGGCGCCGCTGACGATCGCGAACGCGGGCTGGGCGGCGAGTCCGCGGGCGCTCCGCCACGCCGCGACGGTCGGGTCGAGGCGGAGCGCCCCGTAGCCCTCGCGGCGCACGGTGCCCGCACCGATGAGCACCACGTCGGCGAGTCGGCGCAGCAGGTCGAACAGCCGGTGGTCGGCCGGCCCGCCGAGGGGCCCGGAGACCCCGCCGCGGGTGACCGCCCCGTCGATCGTGGTGACCATGTTCGTGCGCACCCATGGACGCTCGAGCCCGGCAGGGAAGACGTGCCGGTGCAGCAGGGCCCGGTCGTCGAGGGCCACGCCGGCGACGTCGACGATCTCGGCCGGATCGTCATGGACCGGGGCCGGGGCCGGCCGCGTGTCCGACGTCTCGTGCGGCGCGGCCGTCCCGCAGGGTCGGAAGGCGTCCGGGGCCGTGTCGTGCCCGGCGCTCACAGGTTGTGCCGTTCGACGGCGGGTTCACGGAACCCGAGGATCGCCTCGACCATCCGCATCGCGTCCACGGACTCACGGGCCGCGTGCATCCGCACGATGCGCGCGCCGAGCAGCGCGCACGCGGTCGCCGCGGCGAGAGAGCCGGCGAGCCGGTCGTCCCGTTCTCGGTCGAGCGTCTCGCCGATGAAGTCCTTGTTCGAGACGGCGGCGAGCGTCGGCAGCCCCAGGGCGGTGATCTCGTCGAGGCGGCGGGTGAGTTCGAGCGTCTGCCGGGTCGTCTTGTTGAGGTCGTGGCCGGGGTCGACGACGATGCGATCCTCTGGCACGCCGAGCTCGACCGCACGGTCGACGCGGCGGCGCAGCAGGTCGGCGACCTCGCCGGCGACGTCGGCGTAGTGGGGATGCGGGTAGGGACGGCGCGGCCGGGCGAGGCTGTGTGTGACGACAAGGGTGGCGTCGCTGTCGGCCACGACCCGGGCGAGGTCGGGGTCGTGCAGGGCGGTGGTGTCGTTGATCACCGCGGCGCCCGCGGCGATGGCAGCCTCGGCGACCCCGGGCTGGAACGTGTCCACCGAGATCACCACGTCGCTGGCCGCTGCGACCTCGCGCACGACGGGGATCACCCGGTCGAGCTCCTCGGCGACCGGCAGCGGCGGGCCGGGGGCGAACTTGACCCCGCCGATGTCGACCCAGTCGGCGCCGGCCCGGGCCGCGTCCAGCGCCGCCTCGACCGCGCGGTCGAGGGCGAACGTGCGCCCCCGGTCGAAGAACGAGTCCGGGGTTCGATTGATGATCGCCATCACGGCGATCTGGCGGGAGAAGTCGAAGTCGCGGCGGCCGATGCGGCGCCGGGGCGACGTCAGCGGGGGCAGGTGGACGGCGGTCATGGGCTCATTCTCCCGCATGACCGCCCGGTGCCACGACCGGCGCGGCCGGCGTCCGGTCGGCGTGCGGTCGACTCAGGCCGCGCCATCCGACACCTGCACCGGCGTGCGGGCGCCGCCGCGACGCAGGGCGGCCAGGGCGAGCCCGCGGCAGGTGCGCATCACCTCGTCGTTGTGATCGGCGAGCCCCGCGGCGTGGTGCCGGGCCGCGAACCGCAGCTGCAGCAGCTGACGCCGGGGCAGCCCGCGCCGGTCGACGCCGCGCGCAGGCAGCGTGCGCAGGTAGTTCGCCCCGACGAGCCCGGGCCAGGAGACGGGACGACGGTCGGCGTGCCGGGTGCTCGTGCGCATCGCGCGGACGTTCTGAAGGTGGATCGTGCCGTCGAGCATCGTGATCCACT
Organism: Pseudoclavibacter caeni; assembly: GCF_008831125.1. Classification (GTDB taxonomy): domain Bacteria; phylum Actinomycetota; class Actinomycetes; order Actinomycetales; family Microbacteriaceae; genus Pseudoclavibacter_A; species Pseudoclavibacter_A caeni. The sequence goes on from NZ_WBKA01000002.1 coordinate 317,872, forward strand.
CCGGGTCGTAGTGGGCGGCCTGCTCCCAGCTGCGCGAGGCCTTCACCTGGACGCCGCCGGCGGCGCGCAGCCCGCGGTGGACGACGATCATGTCGGCGTTGGCCGCACCGGCACGCCGCTCGAACTGGGGCGGGGCGGGCAGCACGAGCACGGCGGGATCCCGCCGCGTCGCCTCCAGCAGGCCGATCATCGCGTCGATCTCGGTGAGCATGCCCGTGTGCCAGGCGCGGAAGGTCCGCTGCTCGCCGGTATCCTCGGCGACGCCGCCGAGCACCTCCTCACGCACCTGGGCGAAGAGCACCGCGTCGCAGGAGAGCTCGACCCGGGCGCGGTCGACCGCCTCGCGGATCGACCGGTCGTCCATGTCGCCGACCAGCAGCGCCCGCCAGAACGGCAGCGAGCGCATCTGCAGCCGGTGGAACGAGAACCCGGTGAGCTCGGCCAGGATCGCCGGGTCGGCGTCCTCGTCGCCGAGCTCCACGGCCAGCGCGGTCATCCGGGCGGCCGCGCCGGTGAACCAGACCGAGAAGTCGCGGGCCACGCCGGCGAAGACGTCCGCCGGCAGGGTGCGCCCGCCGGAGAGCCAGTCGTGCAGCAGCATCCCCCAGATCTCGCCGTGCTGCAGAGCCTCTCCCCCGGCGATCGCCGCCAGCCGGTCGGCGGGGGCGTCCGACACCGCCTCGACGTCGCCGGGCGCGGCGCAGTCCCGCTGGTACGCGGTGACGAATTCCTCTGCACGCATCCCCACTCCTCTCGTCGCGCGTCGGGCCAGTCCACGAGCCGGCCGGGGCGTCGACCCGACGCATGCCCATGTCATCACGCGGACGCTGTGCATGGGCTGAGCATCCCCGGACGGCCTGCCGTGCACGGTGTCCACGCAGGACCGCAGGCGGGGTCATGAGCGGGCACGTCGTGCCGCGGCCCCGCTGCCGCGTCGACGCGCGAGGTGCCAGGCCACCCTTGACAGCGACCGAGTCCCGCGTATCCTCGGTGATACCCCCTCCGGGTATCCGCCCGGGATCCGGTCGCCCCGGCGCCGCCCGCCGGGCGGCGCCGGGGGACGATGAGAGGAGTCACCATGACCACATCCGAGTATCAGGTCACCGGCATGTCCTGCGCCCACTGCGAGCGCGCCGTGCGCGAGGAGGTCGGGCGCATCCCCGGGGTGCAGCACATCGACGTCAGCGCGAAGACCGGTCGGCTCGTCGTCGACAGCGACGCCCCGCTCGATCGCGCCGCGGTGCGCGCTGCGGTGGACGAGGCCGGCTACGAGCTGGCCGACTGACCCGACCGCGCCATGCCAGCCTCGAATCACACCCAGACCGCGACCGACCGAGTGAGGGCGGCTGCCGCATCGGGTGCGGACGCGGACGCAGACACCCGCGCCTCCGGCCGGCGGGTGGAGCTCGACATCGGCGGGATGACCTGTTCGTCGTGTGCAGCCCATGTGGAGCGACGGCTCAACCGTCTGCCGGGGGTGCAGGCGAGCGTGAACTACGCCACCGAGCGAGCGACGGCCACGGTGCCCGACTCGGTGCCGGTGGCCGATCTGCTCGCCGCGGTCGAGGCGGCCGGGTACTCGGCCGACCAGGTCGCAGCACCCCGGTCGACGCCGCCGTCTGCCGCCGCTCGTCCAGACGGCGACGGGACCCGGATGTCCGATCCTGCTGCGACCGCCGCCCGTGCCGGCTCCGCCGCGTCCCCCACGCTGTCGGACGCAGCGGAGCCGACCCCGCACGAGCGTCGCGAGGCCGAGCGGCTGCGCGCCCTGCGCCAGCGGCTCGTGGGGTCGATCCTGCTGTCGGCGCCGGTCATCGTGCTCTCGATGGTCCCTGCTGCGCAGTTCGCCAACTGGCAGTGGCTGGCGCTGACGCTCACCGCCCCGGTGGTCGTCTGGGCGGGCTGGCCGTTCCACCGCGCCGCGCTGCTGAACCTGCGGCACGGCACCGCGACGATGGACACCCTGGTGTCGCTCGGCACCCTCGCGGCGTTCTGCTGGTCGCTGTACGCGCTGTTCCTCGGCACCGCGGGCGAACCGGGGATGCGGCACGCCTTCAGCCTGACCGTCACCGCGCACGACGCCGCCGGCAGCATCTATCTGGAGACCGCCGCGGGCGTGACGACGTTCCTGCTCGCCGGCCGCTGGATCGAGATACGCTCGAAACACCGAGCGGGAGAGGCACTGCGCGCGCTGCTGCGGCTGGGGGCCCGCGAGGCCACGCTGCTGCGTGAAGGCGTCGAGACCCGGGTGCCGGCCGCGTCCCTCGCCGTGGGCGACCGGTTCGTGGTGCGCCCGGGCGAGACGATCGCCACCGACGGCGTCGTCATCACGGGCGCCAGCGCCGTGGACGCGTCAATGCTCACCGGCGAGCCGGTGCCCGTGGAAGTCGGTGCGGGCGATCAGGTCACCGGCGCCACGGTGAACACGAGCGGCCGCCTCGTCGTCCGGGCGACCCGGGTCGGGGCCGACACACAGCTGGCCCGGATGGCGCGTCTGGTCGCCGAGGCACAGTCCGGCCGCGCTCCCGTGCAGCGGCTGGCCGACCGGATCTCAGCGGTGTTCGTGCCGGTCGTGCTACTCATCGCCCTGGCCGCCCTCGTCGGCTGGCTGGTGACCGGGCATCCCGCCGCGAGCGCGTTCACGGCGGCGGTGAGCGTGCTCGTGATCGCGTGCCCCTGTGCGCTCGGGCTCGCCACGCCCATGGCCCTGCTCGTCGGTACGGGGCGCGGTGCGCGACTCGGGGTGCTCATCCGGGGTCCGGAGATGCTGGAGTCGACGCGTCGGGTCGACACGATCGTGCTCGACAAGACGGGCACAGTCACCACGGGGCGCATGACGCTGGTGGACGTCGTGGCCGCGCCCGGCGAGGACCGCGCCCGGCTGCTGCGGCTGGCCGGGGCGCTGGAGGCCGCCTCGGAGCATTCCATCGCCCGGGCGATCGCCGATGCCGCGCGCCACGAGAGCGGCGAGGCACTGCCCGAGGTCGCGGGCTTCGCCAGCATCCCGGGGCGAGGCGTGCGCGGCACAGTCGCCGGGCATACGGCGGTCGTCGGCCGGTGGACGCTGCTGCCCGGACCCGTGCCGGAACCGCTCGCGGCGGCCGCGGCGCACGCCGAGTCAGCCGACCGAACCGTCGTGGCCGTCGGCTGGGACGGCGCCTGGCGGGGCCTGCTCGCCGTCGCGGACACGGTGCGCCCCACCAGCGCCCGCGCGATCGCCCTGCTGCGTCGGCTCGGCCTCAAGCCGGTGCTGCTGACCGGGGACAACGCCGCCGCGGCACGGCACGCGGCCGACGCGGTCGGCATCGAGCGGGTGATCGCCGGCGTGCTGCCAGAGCAGAAGGTCGCCGAGATCCGCCGCCTGCAGCGGGAGGGGCACGTGGTCGCGATGGTCGGCGACGGCGTCAACGACGCACCCGCCCTGGCGGGCGCCGACCTGGGGCTCGCCATGGGCACGGGCACGGACGTCGCGATCGAGGCGGCGGACATCACACTCGTGCGCGACGACCTGCTCGGGGCGGTGGACGCCATCCGGCTCTCCCGGCGCACGCTCGCCACGATCCGGGTCAACCTGTTCTGGGCGTTCGCGTACAACGTCGCGGCGATCCCGCTGGCGGTCGCCGGTCTGCTCAGCCCGATGCTGGCCGGGGCGGCCATGGCGTTCTCGAGCGTGTTCGTCGTGGGCACGAGCCTGACGCTGCGCGCGTTCCGCTCATGCGCCGGTGAGACCGGCGCCTGAGCCGGGGCGTGAGTTTCCTCTGCGGACAGACCGGGGCCCGGCCGTTCCAGAGCGCTGGCCGCCCTCTCCGGCTGACCGACCGGCGTCTCAGGCGCCCAGGGCGTCCCGCACCGCGCTGACGAACACGTCGAGATCGGCCGGTGAGCGCGAGGTGATCAGCCGCCACCCGTCGGCGTCGTCGACGACGACCTCGGCGTCCTTCCAGACCGCCCCGGCGTTGACGAGGTCCGGGCGGATGGACGGGTAGCTCGTGAGCGTGCGCCCCGCGGCGAGCCCGGTGTCGACGAGCACCCATGGGGCGTGGCAGATCGCCGCGACCGGACGACCGGAGACGGCGAACCGGCGCACGATCCGCTGGGCGTCGTCGTCGCCGCGCAGCCGGTCGGCGTTGATCGTACCGCCAGGCAGCAGCAGCAGGTCGAAGCGGGAGGGGTCGATCTCGGCGAGCGTCGCGTCCGGGGCGACCGTCTCGCCCACGGTGCGGTCGTGCACGAGGGTGATGATCGCCTCGGGCCGGGGCGCGGCGACGGTCACGCGCACGCCGTCGGCACGCAGCGCCCGCAGCGGCACGGTCAGCTCGCTCGTCTCGACGCCGTGGTTCGTGGTGACGATGAGCACGCGGCGTGCGGCCGCGCTGGGGCTCGGGGTGTCGGTCATGCTCGCTCCTTCTCGCGATCGCTCGTCGGCGCTGGGCCGCGCGGCCGACGCTCGGACGTCGGCGCCTCCACCGTAGTCGGTCACCCTCCGATGCGGCACGCCACCCGGCGCGTCAGCGACGCGGTCACCCGGCCGCGGCCGCCAGGATCGGCAAGCACCCGCTCGCCGCTCACGCCGGCCCTGTGGCGATCACGTCGAGCCCCAGGTCAAGCGCCGGGGCACCATGGGTGAGCCGGCCGACCGAGATCAGGTCGACGCCCGACCCGGCGATCGCGGCGACCCGGTCGAGGTCGACGCCGCCGCTCGCCTCGGTGATCGCGCGGCCGGCCACGATCGCCACGGCCCGGCGCAGCTCGGCCGGGGTCATGTTGTCGAGCAGGATGCTGTCCGCGCCCCCGGCGACGACCGGTTCCACCTGGTCGAGCCGGTCGACCTCCACCTCCAGGTGCACGGTGTGTCCCAGCCGCTCCCGCGCCGCCCGCACCGCCCGGGTGAGCCCGGCCGCGTCCTCCGGCCCGGCGACCCCGAGGGCGGCCAGGTGGTTGTCCTTGAGCATGACCGCGTCGGACAGCCCGGTGCGGTGGTTCCGACCGCCGCCGGCGCGCACCGCCTCGCGCTGCAGCATCCGCAGCCCGGGGGTCGTCTTGCGCGTGTCGACGATGCGCGCCCGGGTGCAGGCGACGGCGTCGACGAACCGGCGGGTGAGCGTCGCGGTGCCGCTCAACCGCTGCACGAGATTCAGGGCGACCCGCTCGGCGGTGAGCACGGCGGCGGCGCGGCCGCGGACGACGGCGAGCGTGTGTGCCGGTTCGAAGACCGTCCCGTCCGGGGCCAGGCCGGTTACCCGGGTGTCCGGGTCGACCTGTCGAAAGGTCTCGACGAGTGCGCGCCCGCCGGCGAAGACGCCGGCCTCCCGGGCACGCAGGGCAGCAGTGACGGCCGTCCCGGGCGGCAGCAGCGCCGCGGAGAGATCCCCGCCGGGAGCGTCTTCCGCGAGCGCCCGGCGGACGAGCCGCACCAGCGCAGCCCGCGGCAGCGTCGGCCCGACCGGTCCCGCATCCGCTGGCACGGGGTGCGGCATGGCCGATCCCCGAGCCGCGTCGGGGCCCGATCTCCCGGCACCCTCGATCCGCTCCGGCTCGTCCATGCGTGCTCCTTCCGTCGTGGTGTTTCCGCTCACCCCCGCCGCAGCACGGTCGCGTGCTGCCAGGCCGGATTCGTGCGCGGGTGGTCGCTGCGGCGGTGCGCGCCCCGTGACTCGCATCGCCGCTCGGCGGCGAACGCGACGAGCCCGGCGAGCGTCGCCAGCGAGCGGTCCTCCAGCGCCCGCACCGCAGTGGCGGAGACGGGCTCGCCCGGCTGCCACCGGTCGATCCCGGCGTCGAGCGCAGCGATGTGCTCGCGGAGCGCGGCCAGCCCGGCCGCGTCGCGGATCGGCCCAGCGCCGGCCCACATCATCCGCTGCAGGCGTGCCCGGTCGACCGGTTCGGTGCCGGCGGGCGCGTCCGGGGACGTGAGCGGCTCTCCAAGGGGACGGGTGCCGGGGGCCCAGTCCCACCGGGTGCCGGCCGCGTCGGCGAGCGCGGACCGAGCGGCCCGTGCCCCGGTCACGAGCCCCTCGAGCAGCGAGTTCGACGCGAGCCGGTTCGCACCGTGCAGCCCCGTGCAGGCGCACTCCCCCGCCGCCCACAGCCCGGGCACGCTCGTGCGCCCGTCCGCGTCGACGAGCACCCCGCCCATCAGGTAGTGCGCCGCCGGCGCCACGGGCACCGGTTCGCGGGCCCAGTCGATGCCCGCCGCACGGCAGGCAGCGGTGATGCCCGGGAAGCGTCCGGCGAGCCAGGCGTCCCGCGGCTGCCCGCCCGTGTCGATGGCGGAGGTGTCGAGCAGCACCGGCCGCCCGCCCTGCACGGCCATCGTCTCGGCGCAGGCATAGGCGACCACATCCCGTGGCGCCAGCTCGGCCAGCGGGTGCCGGTCGACCATGAACCGGCGGCCGCGCGCATCGCGCAGCACGGCCCCGGCACCGCGCACGGCCTCGGAGACGAGCGACCGGTCGCCGACCGCGAGCACGGTGGGGTGGAACTGCACGAACTCGAGGTCGGCGACCAGCGCGCCGACCTCCCACGCGGCGACCACGCCGTCCCCGCAGCTGACGGCCGGGTTCGAGGTCACCGGGTACAGCTGCCCTGCCCCGCCGGTGGCGAGCACGACCCGGCGGTCCGCGAGCCGCTCCACCCGGCCGGCTCGGGCGATGTCCACGCCCGTGACCCGGCCATCGGCGGTGACCACGCGCACGAGCACCGCATGGTCGAGCAGGCGCAGCCGGTCGCGGCGGTCCGCGGCGGCGACCCGGTCGAGTGCGGCGAGCAGGGCCCGCTCGATCTCGTGACCGGTCGCGTCCCCGCCCGCGTGCAGGATGCGGGGGCGGGAGTGGGCGGCCTCGAGCCCGGGAACAGGGCGGCCGGTCGCATCCGCGTCGAACGCGCAGCCGGCGGCGACCAGTCGGAGCACGGCCGCCGGGCCCGCCGCGGTGATCGCCCGCACCGCCGCCTCGCTGTTGAGTCCGCAGCCGACGGCGAGTGTGTCGGCGGCGTGCGCGGCCGGCGAGTCATCGGCGCCCAGCGCGACGGCGATGCCGCCCTGGGCGCGATCGGTGGCGGAGTCGGCCGGAGCCGCCTTCGTCACCAGCGTGACCGGCTCGTCCCCCGGGGCGAGCAGGGCCTCGAGTGCGGCCGCGAGCCCGGCGACGCCGGTGCCGATGATGATCACGGCCGGGCCTCCAGCATCCGCCGCAGGGCGAGGGCGGAGCCCGCGCGCACGTCGTCGGGCACGGTGATGCGGTTGACGACCTCGCCGGCGACGAGCCGCTCCAGCACCCAGGCGAGGTACGCCGGGTGGATGCGGTACATCGTCGAGCACGGGCACACGACCGGGTCGAGGCAGGTGATCGTGCAGTCCGGGCGCGCGGCCGCGAGCCGGTGCACGAGAGTCACCTCGGTGCCGATCGCGAGGCTCGATCCCGGCGGTGCCGCCTCGGCCGCGCGGCGCAGGTAGTCGGTGGAGCCTGCCCCGTCGGCCGCGTCGACGACCTCGGCGGGGCACTCGGGGTGGACGAGCACCCGCACGTTCGGATCCGCCTGCCGGGCCCGGGCGATCTGGTCGGTGGTGAAGCGGCGGTGCACCGAGCACCAGCCGTTCCACAGGATGATCCGGGCGTGGGCGACCTGCTGCTCGGTCAACCCGCCGAGGGGCTCCCGGGGCTGCCACAACGGCATCCGCTCGTCCGGGACGCCCGCGGCGCGCCCCGTGTTGCGGCCGAGGTGCTGGTCGGGCAGGAAGATCACCCGCCGGGCGCGGGCGAACGCCCAGTCGAGCACGGTCGCCGCGTTCGACGACGTGCACACGATGCCGCCCCGCTCCCCGCAGAACGCCTTGATCGCGGCCGAGGAGTTCATGTACGTGATCGGCAGCAGCGGCATCCGCCCGTCGGCGTCGGGCTCGTCGCCGAGCACCGCCGTCAGCTGCGCCCAGGCCGAGCGCAGCTGGGCGATGGTGGCCATGTCCGCCATTGAGCAGCCCGCGTTGAGGTTCGGCAGGATGACCGCCTGGTCGGGCGCGGAGAGGATGTCGGCGGTCTCGGCCATGAAATGCACGCCGCAGAACACGATCGCGCGGGCGTCCGGCCGCTCGGTGGTGCGCCGGGCGAGCTGGAACGAGTCGCCCACGAAGTCCGCGTGGGCGACGATCTCGTCGCGCTGGTAGAAGTGGCCGAGCACGAGCAGCCGGTCGCCCAGCGCGGCGCGGGCGGCGCGGATGCGATCGGCCAGCTCGGTGGCGTCGGCCGTCCGGTACGCGGCCGGCAGCGGCGGCTGCACCCCCGCGGGGACGCGACCGGGATCGCCCGCTGAGGCGCCGGGGCCGTAGCCGGGCAGGGCGTCGAGCTCCCAGGGCGGACGGCGCAGGCCCGCGTCACAGGTCGACTCGGTCGTGGCGGGCAGGCCGATCGTCGCGGCCTTGACGGGCAGATTGGTCGCCGCGGGGCGGCCGGGCGGAGGGGACGAAGCGGACATGCCGCCATGCTAGGACGCAGTGGTGAACATGTCCAATCCTGTTCAACCATCGAGCGATCAGGTCACACTGCCGCCAGACGCTCAGGTGACAGGGTCTGCGGAGAGGACAGGCCGCCGAGTAATCGCCCGGGGCCGCAGAGAGGCGGCTGGTGAACCTGCCGCGACCGCCGGCTCAACGCCGTCCGGCGTCCTCGGGCTCGTCATCCGGAGCCAGCGTTCCAGCAGCGTCGACAGCCGCGTCCGCACCGGCCTCGGCGTCCGCATCCCCGTCGCCATGCGCTGCCGCACGCGCCCGCTCGACGCGCGCGTGCACCCGCTCGCGCTCGGCGTCCGGGCGGGGCCGGGCGAACCTGGCAGGCGTGCCGGAGCCGTCCCAGACGAGCACGACCGACCAGGCCGCCGCGGTGAGCGGCACAGCGATGATCGCCCCGAGCACCCCGCCGAGCGTCGCGCCCACGGTCAGGGCGATCAGGATGACGAGCGGGTGCAGCTTCAGCGTGCGGCCCATCACCACCGGCTGCAGCAGGTTGCCCTCCAGCTGGTTGACCACGATCACGATCACGATCACGATCACCGCCGGCAGCAGCCCGTTCGCGACGAGCGCCACGAGCGCGGCGAGGATGCCGGCGAGGGTCGCACCGACGATCGGGATGAACGCGGTGACGAACACGATTACCGCCAGCGGCAGGGCGAGGGGCACCTGCAACACGATCAGGCCGATGCCGATGCCGATCGCGTCAGCCGCGGCGACGATCGTGGTGCCGCGCAGGTACGACCCGAAGCTCGCCGCCGCCTCGAGCCCCGCCCGCACGCCGCGCTCGTACGCCTCCCCGTGGAACGGGCGCAGCAGGAACTCCCAGATCGCGCGGCCGTCCTTCAGGAAGAAGAACAGCACCACGACGAACACGCCGAAGCCGGTGAGCACGTCGGCGGTCGCGGAGAACCCGGCGAGGGCCCCACTGCGGAACCCGCTGCTCGCGACCAGGTCGCGCGCCCACTGCGTGGCCTGGTCGAGATCCGGCAGTGAGACGGCGAACGGCAGCCCGTCGACGAAGGCCTGCACCGCGCCCATGCCGTTGGCGGCGGAGTCGACCAGGTCGTCCCACTGCCCCAGAACCGCCTGCACGACGAGCGCGATCACCCCGCCCAGTACGAGCACGATCGCGATGAGCGCCGCCCAGGTGGCCGCCGTCGCAGGCACACCGTGCCGACGCATCCAGCGCACCCATGGGCTGATCGCCGAGGCGACGATAACGGCCAGCAGGACGGGGATGCCGACCACGGACAGCCGCACGACCACGAACACCGCGAGCGCGACGACCGCGAGCACGGCGAGCGTCTGGACGCTTCGGGTCGCCAGGCCCCCGAAGCCGTCACCCCACAGCTCGGCCGCCCGCGCCGCGCGGCCGCGCCAGCCCATACTTGTTCTCACTGCGTTCTGGCTCATCGTCCGCTCCCATCCGCCGTCGATGCCGGCAGTGTGCGGTCGCTCGGATGAGACCGCCCACCCAACCCGATGCATCCCCATCCCCCTGCAGCCCCACATCTGCTCCACCCTGGTTCCGCCGAGGGGGCGGCCAGTCTATCGGGAGCGAATGCCGGCGTACAGGGGTGGATACTGCGGCCTCGGTGGAGACGGTGTGCGCAGCGGCAACACGGCTCGACCACGCGGGCACGGACCGCGGGCTCTCCTGCGACCGACTCGCTCACCTCGAGCCCATCCTGGGTCGCCACGCCATCCCCCTGCGACTGTGGGAGACTGGGATCATGTCCGATCGTCTGCTCGCCGCGCGTGCGCGAGGGCTCGACGCCGGGGTCTATGCCCAGGGGTACGCCCGCGTCGCCGCCGTCACCTTCCCCATCTCCCTCGCCGATCCCCACGCCAACGCCGACCGGGTCATCGAGCAGGCGCACCGCTGCCACGAGGAGGCCGTCGCGGTCGCCGTGTTCACCGAGCTGTGCCTGACCGGCTACTCGCTGGAGGACCTCGTGCTGCAGGACGCGGTGCTCGACGGGGTCGAGGAGGCGATCACCCGCATCGTCACCGCGAGCGTGAACCTGCTGCCCGTGCTCGTCGTCGGCGCGCCGCTGCGCCACGGCGGCCGCCTGTACAACTGCGCGGTCGTCGTCCACCGCGGCCACGTCCTCGGCGTGGTGCCGAAGTCATACCTGCCCACCTACCGCGAGTTCTACGAGCGCCGCTGGTTCGCACCCGGCGACGACTCCCGCGGCGAGGCGATCACCGTCAGCGGCGTGCAGGCCCCGTTCGGCCCCGACCTCGTCTTCGCCGCCCAGGACGTGCCTGGCCTGCGTCTGCACGTCGAGGTGTGCGAGGACCTGTGGGTGCCCGTGCCCCCGAGCGCCGAGGCCGCACTCGCCGGGGCGACCGTGCTCGCGAACCTCTCCGGCAGCCCGATCACGATCGCCCGGGCCGACGACCGCGAGCTCATGGTCCGCTCCCAGTCGGCCCGGTGTCTGGCCGCCTACGTGTACGCGGCGGCCGGCGAGGGCGAGTCGAGCAACGACCTGGCCTGGGACGGCCAGACGATGATCTACGAGGCCGGCGAGCGGCTCGCCGGCACAGAGCGCTTCCCCGACGGGCCGCGCATCGCGTCCGCCGACGTCGATCTGGAGCGGCTCGTGCAGGAGCGGCTGCGCCAGGGCACGTTCGACGACACCCGACGCACCCACTCCGCGCGGGTGGACGCCTTCCGCACCGTGCCGTTCACCCTGCGCCCGCCCACCGGCGAGGTGGGGCTGCGCCGGGCCCTCGACCGGTTCCCGTTCGTGCCCTCCGACCCCGCCCGGCTCGCGCAGGACTGCTACGAGGCGTACAGCATCCAGGTCGCCGCGCTCATGCAGCGCATGCGCTCGATCGGCAGCCCGAAGCTCGTCATCGGCGTCTCCGGCGGCCTCGACTCCACGCACGCGCTGCTCGTGTGTGCACAGGCGATGGACCGCCTCGACCGGCCCCGCTCCGACATCCTCGCGTTCACCCTGCCCGGCTTCGCCACCGGCGAGCAGACGAAGGCGAACGCGACCGCGCTGGCCGCCGCGCTCGGCGCGACGTTCGAGGAGATCGACATCCGCCCGGCCGCCCGCGAGCTGCTGGAGCGCATGGGGCATCCCTTCGCCACCGGCGAGCCCGTCTACGACACCACGTTCGAGAACGTGCAGGCGGGGCTGCGCACCGACTACCTGTTCCGGCTGGCGAACCAGCGCGGCGGCATCGTCGTGGGCACCGGGGATCTCTCCGAGGGCGCGATCGGCTGGTCCACCTACGGCGTCGGCGACCAGATGTCGCACTTCACCGTGAACACCGGAGTGCCGAAGACGCTCATGCAGCACCTGATCCGCTGGGTGAGCCGCTCCGGGCTGTTCCCCACTGCGGTCAGCGACATCCTCGACCGGGTGCTCGCCACCGAGATCTCCCCGGAGCTCGTGCCCGCCGACACCGCCGGACACGTGCAGAGCACCGAGGACGCGATCGGCCCGTACGCCCTGCACGACTTCGCCCTGTATCACGTGCTGCGACTGGGGCTGCGGCCGAGCCGCGTCGCCTGGCTCGCCCACCACGCCTGGGGGCCCGAGGGCACCGGGCGCTGGCCGGCCGGCTACCCCGAGTCGGAGCGGCGCGGGTACACGATCGACGAGATCGTCCACTGGCTCGAGGTGTTCCTGCGCCGCTATTTCGGCTTCGCCCAGTTCAAGCGCACCGCCGTGCCCAACGGCCCGAAGGTCTCCCCCGGAGGGTCGCTGTCGCCGCGCGGCGACTGGCGGGCGCCCTCCGATGGCAACGCCAACGCCTGGCTCGCTGAGCTGCACAGTGTCTTCCCCGCGCCCGGCAGCACCCCGCCAGCGCCGCCGACGACCCCGATCGCCATCCCCGGCGACCTGTGAGCGCGTGATCGGCGCGGTGATCGCCTGGCTGCAGCAGGCGGAGGCGGCCCAGTGGGCGGTGGCGATCGGGGACTCCGTGTGGCTGCCGATCGTCGTCGCCGTGGTTCTCGCCGCCGGTGGGCCGCTGGTGTTCCTGCCCTCGCAGTCGCTCGTGCTGGTCGCCACGGTCATCGTGATGGCGCACGGCCCGGACGTCCTCGCGCTGGCCGTGCTCGCCGCGGCAGTGTGGGCCGGCGGCATGGCCGGGGACACGCTGACGTTCGGCATCGCCCGCCGCGGCCGCCTCGTGGGCGCCGTGTTCGACCGGGCGAGCCGGCTGGCCCGCCTGCGCGACTGGGTCGAGCAGCAGCTCTCCCGGCGGCCGTGGTCAACGGTGGCGCTCGCCCGGATGGTGCCGCTCGGCCGGTTCGCGACGGCGATCGCCTGCGCCGACACCCCGCTCGATCTGGTCGGCTTCCTGCGTCTGGCAGCCGCCGCGGGGGCCGTGTGGACGCTGTTCACGATGGGCATCGGCTCGGTCGCCGGCATCTGGGCGCGTGAGCACACCCTGCTGATGATCGTGCTGGGCGTGCTCGCCGGACTCGTCACCGGGTGGATCGGCTCGCTCGTGCAGCGGCGGCTCGTGCGCGGCTGACCGCCGGTCTCGGCTACCGCTCGGGCGCCTGGTCGAGGAAGACCACGCCGTCCTCGTCGGAGGCGACCCAGTCGCCGGGGCGCACCTCCACGTCGAGGAATCGGATCGGCTCGCCGGCGACGCCCTGGCCGCGCTTGACGGTCGGCACCGGCTGCGAGCCGAGCGCCTTGACGTGCACGGCGGCGTGGGCAATCTCGACCGTGTCGCGCACGGCCCCGGCGATGAGCACCCCGGCCCACCCGGATCGGGCGGCCAGCTCGGCCAGGTCGCCGCCCATCACCGCGCGGCGCAGGGAGCCGCCGGCGTCGACGACGAGCACGCGCCCCTCACCGGGCTGGGAGAGCGCCTCCCGCAGCAGCGAGTTGTCCTCGAACAGCTGCAGGGTGTGCACCGGCCCGTGGGCGCGGGGCCGGCCGCCGAAGCTGCGCAGCTGGCTGCTCACACTCCGCAGCGGCCGCGTGCGGTCGTCGGCCAGGTCGGCGGTGAGCACGTCATCGGTCTTCTCGGTCATGGTGTTCCTCTCCTCGTGGTCTCGGCGGGCGGGGCATCGCCCCGTCCGGCTCATTGTGCGCCTCACCCCGGCGGGTCGCGGCCTCGTCGCCGCGCGGCGACGGAGGTCAGCCCGCGCCGTCGCTCGCGCCCGGGGCATCCGGCGCGTGCCGCTCCAGGAACTCGTAGACCGCGGTGGTGTCAACCCCGGGGGAGACGCCCTGCGGCAGCGCGGCCAGCAGCGAGGCATGCGGACGGCTCGACGGCCAGCAGTGATCCTCCCAGTGCTCCCGCAGCCGGGCCGGCGGGATGCGGCAGCAGTGCTCGTCGGGGCACGTCGACGTGGCCCGGTTGCGCGTGTCCGCGCCGCGGAACCAGCGGGCGTGGGCGAAGTCGGTGCCCACCGACACCGACACCCGGCCGCGGGACGAGGCGAGCACGCGCGCCGCGCACCAGTAGGTGCCGGTCGGGGTGTCGGTGTACTGCGCGAAGGGGCTGAGGTGGTCGGTCTCGCGGAACACGAGCCGGCACGTCCAGTGCCGGCAGCAGGTCTGCCCCTCGATGGCCCCGAGCGAGTCGGTCGGGAAGCACACGTCGTCGTTCTCGTACGCCTTCCAGATCGTGCCCGACTCGTGCACCTTCACGAAGTGCACCGGCAGGTCCAGGAACCGGGTGGCCAGGTTCGTGAACCGGTGGGCGGCCATCTCGTAGCTGACCGCGTACGCGTCGCGGAAGTCATCGATGGCGATGTCCCGCTGCCGCATCGCCTGCCGCAGCAGGGCGACCGCGCCGTCCCTGGGCATGAGCATCGCCCCGGCGAAATAGTTGCTCTCGACCCGCTGGCGCAGGAACTCCGCGTAGTCACGGGGCACCTGGTGGTGCAGCACCCGGCTGGAGAGCGCCTGCAGCACCGCGGCCCTGGAGTCGCCGGCGCCGATGATCGACTTGGGCAGGTACAGCCTCCCGCTGCGCTCGTCGAGCACCGACCGGGTGGACTGCGGCAGGTCGTCGACGTAGTGCAGGGTCACCCCGAGGTGGTCGGCGGCGGCCGCGGTCAGCCGCTGCGGCAGGGGCCCGCCGGTGTACCCGATCGCGGCCAGCAGCCGCTGGGCCTCGGCCTCGATCTCCTCGAAGTGGTTGTCGTGCTCGCGCATCTCCCGGCGCAGCTCCGCATTCGCCCTCCGGGCCTCCTCGGGCGTCGCCTGCCGTTCGTCGCGCAGCTGCTCGATGCGCCGGTACAGCCCGACGATCGTGCGCAGCGCGTCGTCGGCGAGCCGGGGCCCCACCCGCACGGCGGGCAGTCCGAGTGATGAGAACCCCACCGAGCGCTGGATGCGCTCCAGCTCGATCTCGAGGGCGGCCCGCTCGTCCGGGGCGTCGTCGATGATGAGCTCGCCGACGGGCACGTCGAGCGCCTCGGCCACCCGGCCGAGCATCCCGAGTCGGGGCTCGCGGTGCCCGTTCTCCAGTGCCGAGATCTGGCTCGGCGCGCGGTCGACGGCCCGGGCCAGCGCCTCGAGCGTCATGCCTCGCTGCTTTCGTATCGCGCGGATCCGTCGACCGACGACCAGGGCGTCGGCGACGTCCCGGTCCGTCCGACGATCTCCGCGCCGTTGCGTGATCGTCATGGCGACCATCATGGCACATGCGTTCCATCCGCGAAGCAGAAGAACGCGAGAACTTCACCCCTCGAATCGTCCGGAGCACCCCGCCGGAATCCCGCAGAGTGGATGTCGAGCCCGGACGGGTGGCCGCCACAACGGCGTGACGGTCACACCCCGTCGTCCGCATCACCGCCGCATCGCGCGGACGGCGGGACCGCCCCGGCTCGACAACAGCTGGGCCCGCGAAGGCGGGCCCGACGGATCGAAGGAGATCGACATGACCGAGCAGAGCATCCGCCCCGGTGACCAGACCCAGACCGCCGACGAGCTGCGCCGCGAGTGGGAGACCGACCCGCGCTGGGAGGGCATCCGCCGCGACTACACCGCCGAGGACGTCATCGCCATCCGAGGCGGCATCCGGGAGGAGCACACGCTCGCCCGCCGCGGGGCCGAGCGGCTGTGGGAGCTGCTGCACGACGAGAGCGACTGGGTCCGAGCACTCGGCGCCCTCACCGGCAACCAGGCAGTCGAACAGGTCAAGGCCGGGCTGCGCGCCATCTACCTCTCCGGGTGGCAGGTCGCCGCCGACGCGAACCTCGCCGGGCAGACCTACCCGGATCAGAGCCTGTACCCGGCGAACTCGGTGCCAGCCGTCGTGCGCCGCATCAACAACGCGCTCATGCGCGCCCACCAGGTGGAGTTCGGCGAGGGCGGTCCCTCGGCCGTCACCCGCGACTGGATGGCCCCGATCGTCGCCGATGCCGAGGCCGGCTTCGGCGGCCCGCTCAACGCCTTCGAGTTGCAGAGCGCGATGATCGCCGCCGGCGCGGCCGGGGTCCACTGGGAGGACCAGCTCTCCAGCGAGAAGAAGTGCGGCCACCTCGGCGGCAAGGTGCTCGTGCCGACCCGCCAGCACATCCGCACGCTGCAGTCGGCCCGGCTCGCCTCCGATGTCGCCGGGGTGCCGACGATCATCATCGCCCGCACGGACGCACTCGGCGCCGACCTGCTGACCAGCGACGTCGACGAGCGCGACCGCCCGTTCACCACCGGCGAGCGCACCGAGGAGGGCTTCTACCGGGTGCGCAGCGGCATCGAGCCGGTCATCGCCCGCGGCCTGGCCTTCGCCCCGTACGCCGACCTGCTGTGGGTCGAGACGGCCGAGCCCGACGTGGAGCTCGCCCGTCAGTTCGCGGACGCCATCCACGAGCAGTACCCGGGCAAGCTGCTCGCCTACAACTGCTCGCCCTCGTTCAACTGGAAGGCGCACCTCGACGACGACCAGATCGCCTCGTTCCAGCGGGAGCTGGCGGCGATGGGCTACCAGTTCCAGTTCATCACCCTGGCCGGATTCCACGCGCTCAACCACTCGATGTTCGAGCTCGCCCTCGGCTACCGCGACCGGCAGATGAGCGCCTACGTCGAGCTGCAGGAGCGCGAGTTCGCCTCAGAACGGGACGGCTACACGGCCACGCGCCATCAGCGTGAGGTCGGCACCGGCTGGTTCGACCGCATCTCCACGGCGCTCAACCCGGACAGCTCGACGCTCGCCCTGGTCGGCTCCACCGAGGAGGCCCAGTTCTGACCCCGCGGCACGCGGACGCCGACCGACCAGGCCGTCCTCGTCCCACCGGCCGACCGGCAGGTGAGCCGAGCCGACCAGGCCGGGCCACCGCATCCGGCCGCCGCACCCCGCGGCGTCCGCGGCCCCGGCACCCCGGTGACCGCCGGCCGCCCCGATGATCCCGAACATCCTCCGACGGGCTCGCACAGCGTCGTGCGGGCCCGTCGCCCACCCGACAGGAGAAGACCATGCACACCACCACCGCCTTCCGCCGACCCGGCCGCCCCGTCATCCGGCTCGCCGGCCCCGTCCACGAGCGCCACGACGAGATCCTCACCCCCGAGGCGCTCGACTTCCTCGCCGCCCTGCACCACCGATTCTCGTCCCGCCGCGCGGACCTGCTCCACCGCCGTGAGAAGCGGCAGCAGCGCTTCTCGCTCGGCGAGAACCCCGACTTCCTGCCCGGCACGGCGGCCATCCGCGCCGACCCGACCTGGCGGGTGGCCGGCTCGGCCGGCGCCCCGGGGCTCGAGGACCGCCGCGTGGAGATCACCGGTCCCACCGACCGGAAGATGACGATCAACGCCCTCAACTCGAGCGCCCGCGTGTGGCTGGCCGACTTCGAGGACGCCACCAGCCCGACCTGGGCGAACGTCATCGGCGGGCAGATCAACCTGCTCGACGCCATCCGCGGCCGCATCGTCCTCGACACCCAGGAGGGCAAGCACTATGAGCTGCGCTCGACGACGCTGACCGATCTGCCCACCATCGTCGTGCGGCCCCGCGGCTGGCATCTGCCGGAGAGCCACCTGGTGTTCACCGACGACAACAGCCGCAGCGAGGACGCCTCGGGCAGTCTGGTCGACTTCGGCCTGTACATGTTCCACAACGCCCACGAGCTCATCGAGCGCGGCCGTGGCCCGTACGTGTACCTCCCGAAGCTGGAGAGCCATCTGGAGGCCCGGCTGTGGGACGAGGTGTTCTCGTTCACCGAGGAGCGTCTGGGCCTCCCCCACGGCACGATCCGCGCCACGGTGCTCATCGAGACGCTGCCGGCCGCGTTCGAGATGGAGGAGATCCTCTACGAGCTGCGCGACCACATCGCGGGCATCAACGCCGGCCGCTGGGACTACATCTTCAGCACGATCAAGGTGTTCCGCGAGCGCGGCGAGCGCAGCGTGCTGCCCGACCGCTCGCGCATCACCATGGCGGTGCCGTTCATGCAGGCCTATGCCCGACTGCTCGTGCAGACGGCGCATCGCCGCGGGGCGTACGCGATCGGCGGCATGAGCGCGTTCATCCCCAACCGGCGCGACCCCGAGGTCACCCGACGTGCATTCGAGAAGGTCTCCGCCGACAAGCGGCGCGAGGCCGAGGCCGGCTACGACGGCACCTGGGTGGCGCATCCCGATCTGATCGACATCGCCCGGGCGGAGTTCGACCGGGTGCTCGGCGACCGGCCGAACCAGCTGGATCGCCCGGTGGAGGAGGCGACCATCACCCAGGCCGACCTGCTCGACCTGCGGTCGACGCCCGGCGAGGTGACCGAGGAGGGGCTGCGCGACGACATCTCCGTGGGCATCCGCTACATCGAGTCGTGGCTGCGCGGCATCGGCGCCGCGGCGATCGACGATCTGATGGAGGACGCGGCCACCGCGGAGATCTCCCGCACGCAGATCTGGCAGTGGCTGCACTACGGCACCGTGACCGCCTCCGGTCAGGCGGTCACCCGGGGACGCGTGCAGCTGATCATCGACGAGGTCGTCTCGTCGCTGCCGCGCTTCGCCGGCGACCGCTTCGACGACGCAGTGGCCGTGTTCTCGCAGGTCGCGCTGGAGAAGCCGTTCCCCGCGTTCCTGACCACTGAGGCCTACCGGATGCACCTGTGCGACGATGTGCTCACGCCCGAGCCGCTGGACACGGCGGAGCCCGAGCCCGCACCCGGCCCCGAACCGGCGAGGGGGTGACGGGCATGCGCACGCGAGATGACGGCCGGGCCTGGCTGTCCGTCGCGGCGGTGATCGGATCCGTCGCCTGGGCGGGCAACGAGTTCACGCCACTGCTGGTGATGTACCAGCTGCACAGTGGGTTCACCACGCTCGAGGTGAACGTGCTGTTCGGTGCGTACGTGCTGGGGATCATCCCCGCCCTGCTCGTCGGCGGGCCCGTCGCCGACCGGGTCGGCCGCCGTCCCGTGCTCGTCCCGGCCCCGCTGCTGGCGATGGCGGGCAGTCTCGCCCTGGCCCTGTTCCCGGGATCGCTGGCGGCGCTGCTCGTCGGGCGGCTGCTGTGCGGGGCCGCTCTGGGCCTCGCGATGGCGGTGGGCAGCACCTGGATCAAGGAGCTCTCCCAGGCGCCGTGGGATCCGACCGCCGACGCTGGTGCGGGCGCGCGCCGGGCAGCGACGACCCTGAGCCTCGGCTTCGGCACGGGCGCGCTCGTCGCCGGGGTGATCGCGCAGTGGGGGCCGGCTCCGACGCTGCTGCCCTATCTGGTCACCATCGGGGTGATCGCCCCGGCGATGGCGTGGATGCTGCGACGCGCTCCCGAGACCCAGCGCCGGGCCGTGCTCTCCACGGCGCACAGCCGGTCCCGATCGCGGTTCGCGCTGCTCGCCGAGGAGGGGGTCGATCCGCGGGTGCGGCGGCAGTTCCTGCTCGTCGTCGCCCCGGCCGCCCCGTGGGTGTTCGGCTGCGCGGGCACCGCGTACGCGATTCTGCCGACCCAGCTGCGTCCGGCGGCGTCGGGGCTGGAGATCGCCTACAGCACGCTCACCTGCGTGGTCGGACTCGGCTTCGGCGTCGGCGTGCAGCCGCTCGTGCGCCGGCTCGACCGCGCCGGCGGGCGGCACATGCTCGTCGCCGGGCTCGGCGTGGCCGTCCTGGGGATGCTGCTGGCCGCGTTCGCCCTGGCGGCCCCGGGCGCGGACGGCGCCGGGTCGGCCGCCACGGCGCTGTGGCGGGGCGTGATCGCGGCGGCGGTGCTCGGCACCGGGTATGGGACGCTACTGGTCAGCGGCCTGCAGATCGTGCAGCGCATCGCCCCGCCGGGCCGGCTCGCGGCGTTCACCGCCGTGTACTACGGGCTGACCTACCTGGGGTTCTTCATGCCGGCCGTGCTCTCCGCGATCACGCTGGCCACCCCGGCGACGCATCCCGGGCTCATGGTGACCGGCGCCGTCCTCGCTCTGGTCACCGGGGCGTGGGTGTGGGTCGCGAGCGCCCGCCTGCGCACCGTCCCGACGCCGGCCGAGCCCCGCGCCGAGGCCGAGCCCCAGCCGGCGTGAACCTGTTCCCAGAGGCGAGGACAGGCGGTCCGGCCGTCAGCACCACCAGCGTCCACTCGCCCGCTGCCGGATGTGCTGCCCGGGCCGCGACGCGGATGCGCCCGCACGCCGCGGTCCGGGCGCCCTCGGTGTCGACGGCGCCCGGACGGCGGGGTTGCTAGCGTGAACTCATGAGCTTCCTCGCGCTGCTGGCCGTCACCGCGGTCGCCCTGTTCGGCCCGCTGCTGAGCTGGGCGACCCGGTGGCGCGCCCCGCTGCTCGTCGGGCAGATCATCGGCGGCGTCCTCATCGGTCGATCGGCGCTCGGCCTGGTCGACGCCGGCGACCCGATGTTCACGCTGCTGGCGGACATCGGCTTCGCCCTGACCATGTTCGTCGCCGGCACCCAGGTGCCGCTGCGGGAGCCCGGGCTGCGCCCGCTGCTGCTGCGCGGGGCCGGCCGTGCCCTGCTCGCCTCCGCCGCAGCGCTCGGCCTCGGAGCCCTCGTCGCCCACTTCTTCGGTTCACCCCACTGGCTCGTCTACGCCGTCGTGCTCGGCTCCTCGTCGGCGGCGCTGGTGCTGCCGGCGATGCGCCAGGTCGGGCTCGCCGGCCCCGAGGTCACCGCGACGATGGCGCAGGTCGCTCTCACCGACACGGTCTCGATGGTGCTGCTGCCGCTCGTGCTCGATCCCGGCCGGGCCGGGCGGATGCTCGCCGGCGCGGCACTCATCGCCGGCTGTGCGGCAGCCCTGGTGATCGGTCTGCGCTGGCTGGCCCGCCGCGGGATGCTGCGCGCCGAGCACCGGGTCAGCCACTATGAGGGGCTCGCCCTCGAGCTGCGCGTCACCCTCGTGATCCTGTTCGCCCTGGCCGCGATCGCCGCGCAGACGGCGGTGTCGATCATGATCGCCGGCTTCGCCACCGGGCTCGCGATCACCGCCGTCGGCGAGCCGCGCCGGCTCGCGAAGCAGGTGTTCGCCCTCTCCGAGGGGTTCTTCTCGCCCCTGTTCTACGTCTGGCTCGGCGCCTCGCTGTCGATCGTCGATCTGTGGCGCCACCCGGAGACCGCGCTGCTCGGCGTCGTGCTCGGCGCGGGCGGCATCCTCGCACATCTGGCCGGACGCCTCGTCGGCCAGCCGGTGTCGCTGGCCGCCCTCGGCGGGGCGATGCTCGGCGTGCCCGTCGCGGCGGCCACGATCGGCACGCAGACGGGCGCACTCGCCGACGGGGAGCCCACGGCGCTGGTCGTCGCGGCGCTGACGAGCGTGCTGCTGCTCGCCAGCACCGCCGCGCTGGCCCGGCGCCGCTTCGGGCCCGCCTCTCCGACACCAGTCGCACACGACTCCGCCGCACCGGGGGCGCGCGGATAGGGTGACCGGCATGTCGAGCTCCCCCACGCATCCCGTGACCACGCCGATCCCCCGCGTCGCCCCCGACGACGACCCAGCCGACCGCATCACCCTGCGGTTCATGACCCTGCCTCAGGAGGTGACGAAGTCAGGCCGCTCCATCGCCGCCGGCCGCGTGCTCGAGTGGATCGACCGGGCCGGTTACGCCTGCGCGGTCGGCTGGAGCTCCGCGTACTGCGTGACCGCCTACGTCGGCAACGTCCATTTCACCCGACCGATCCGGCCGGGGTCGATCATCGCCGCGCATGCGCGCATCATCCACACCGGGCGCACCAGCATGCACGTGCTCGTGCAGGTCGAGTCGGCCGACGTGCGCACCCGGGACTTCCAGCCGGCCTGCGACTGCATCCTCGTGTTCGTCGCCGTCGACGACGCGGGCAGCCCCACCCGGGTGCCCGAGTGGCGGCCCGAGGACGCCGCCGGCCGGCGCCTGCACGAGCTCGCCCTGGAGCGCATCGAGCCACGCGAGCGCATCCGCCGTGCGATGGCCGACCAGACGTACACCGGGCGGGGCACTGCCCCGGAGACGGTGTTCCGGTTCCTTGCCGCCCCACAGCACGCCAACTGGGGCGGCAAGACCCACGGCGGCACGGTGATGCGCTGGATCGGTGAAGCGGCCGACACCTGCGCGACCGGGTGGACCGGACGCGACATGGTGAGCGTCTACTCCGGCGGCATCCACTTCGTGCGCCCTGTCCCGATCGGCGACATCGTCGAGATCCGCTCCCGGCTGCTGCTGACCACCCCGCGCAGCGTGCACGTGAGCACCCAGGTGCGCACCGCCGACCCCGCACACCCGGCCGACCTGCGGCTGACGACCCGGTGCATGAGCGTGCTCGTCGACGTCGCCGACGGGCACGCCCGCCTGGTGCCGCAGTGGAGCCCGGTGAGTGACGAGGATCGCCGTCTGGAGCGGCACGCCCGCGAGCTGATCGCGCTGCGCCGGCTGATGCACCCGATCCCGCTGTCGCTCGCCGCGGTCTGAGCGGCGCGGCGCAGGCGCCGCCGATACGTGGGGTGGTGACGACGCGACCGCCCGTCTGGGGGCCCGCCCCGTGGCGTCCCGGTCGACGCCCCGATCCCCCGCGACCGACGCTCCCCTGCACGACCTCAGCCGAGCAGCCCCGTGGACATGAGCCACCCGCCGAGCGCTTGCCAGCCGACGAACGCGACCGTGTCGAGCAGCAGGTGGGCGACCACGAGCGGGGCGACGCCGCCCCACCGGCGCGCGGCGGCCAGGAACACCGCCCCCATCACCGCGTTGCCGAGGAACGCCCCGAACCCCTGGTAGAGGTGGTAGGCGCCGCGCAGCAGCGAGACGAGCACCGTGACCGTCGCCCAGCCGTGGCCGAGCTCGCGCAGCCGGATGACGAGCCAGCCGGAGACGATCGTCTCCTCCACGAGCGCGGCCTCCAGCGCGCTCAGCAGCAGCACCGGCACCGTCCACCAGCGCGCGTCAAGGCCGCTGGGCACGACCAGCGCGGTGACGCCGAGCGCCCGGCCCGCCGCGTACAGGGCGAGCCCCGGCACGCCGATCATCGCGGCGAGCAGGGCGCCCCGGCCGAGCGTGCGGGCGTCAGGCGGCGCGCCGAGCCCGAGCCGTGCCGCCCCGCCGCGCAGCCCCGACCCGGTGTCGGGCCGCATCCGCACGCCCAGCAGCCACAGCACGAGGGCGACCGGGACGAGCCCCAGGCCGAGGTCGGCCAGCTGCACGGCCAGGTCGAGCCAGGGTGTGCTCGCCCGCTGCGGGTTGAGGGTCGTCGACTGTCCGGAGAGCCCGCCGGGTGCCAGCAGCTTCGCGGTCAGCGAGAGGACGGCGGAGACCGCCGAGGCGCCGAGGGTCATGCCGAGCACGATCCACACCTCGGCGCGCGTGCGCGCCCGCCGCCAGGGAGCGATCGGTCGAGCCTGAGGCCAGTGCGCGCGCATGCGACGATCCTAGAGGCACTCCCAGGCTCTTCACGATTGTGAGGTGCGGGGTTGGTCTGGCCCCTCCGGCTTCGAGCAGACTCCGCGCGATGCAGTGGGTCGGATTCCTGGCCCCCTCGGTCGACCCGCAGGGTCGAGTCGCGCAGGCGCTCGAGGCGTCCGTTGATCGTCTCGGTCGACCCGTTGCTGGTTCCGTTGCTGGTTCGGCTCCGGGCCGGTCGATGAATGCGAGGAAGTCCGCCGAGCGCTGCTTCGTGGCGCGGCCGGGCTCGCCTTGTCCGACGCGCCGGGCGGGGACGCCACTGCTGACCGCGTCGATCACAGCCTGTGCCACGGCCCTGGCGTCTTATCGGGTTCACGTCAGCTCGAGTTCACGACAGGCGGCGATCATGCGCTGGCAGACGCCCCAGGTCACTTCGACCTCGACAAGCTCCTCGACAGCGGACAGCGCCTCGCATCTGGCCCTCTGCCTGCCGGTGAGCAGGCTGTCACCGGTGTGGAGGGTGCGGCGTGCCTTGCAGAGCGGGGCATTCTCATCCCGCGGCGCCCGAACAGATCCTGCTGGACGCGGCGCCGGCAGACATCGAGCGCGTCACGAGTGAGACGAACGACATGGAAGGAATCCATGACCGGCGTCGCGTCGGGGAGTTCTTCGGCCGCAGCGGTCCTGAGCCCTGCGAACCCATCCATCCCGACCACCTCAATCCGCTTGCTCCATTCCCCGGGCCTTTCAGCGAGCCACTGCCTGAACACGGCCCTCGCCCTGCCCTCGACCATGTCCAGCAGCCTGGCGGGGCCCGTCTTGGCGCGGACTGGGGTGAGGTCGATGATCACGGTGACGTCGTTGTCACCGAACCTCGTGTGACGACAGACATGCTCGTCGACACCGATCGTGGTCACCCCGTCGAACCTCGTCGGGTCGCCGATGAGCCGCCGTCTGCCTTCGGCGAGGATCGCGGTGTTCGCGGTATGCCACGACACCCCGAGACCTGCCGCGGGGGGGGAGCTGGTCGATGACGATCCCCCGCAACACCCACGAACACCCACGCCACGCCGAGGCGAGAGGTCTTCGCCCGCGGCGACAAGCCGAACTCGTCGAGGCGGCAGAACGTGGTCAGGTCAGGGGTCGCGAACGTGGGTGGAGCACGTCGAGGCCTTTCAGCGGTGGTGAGCGTGAAGAACCTCCATCATCCGGGGGACCTCGCCCCCCTGCCCGGCCAGCGACGCGCTCAACCGACTACACCCACGATCGCGAAGAGCCTCTTCCATTCGCGGGAATCGTCAGCCGGCACGGTCTTGTCACAGCACACCTCTTCACCGGCCGAGCAGGTCGCATGCTGCCAGAACGGGATCCGCCACGGCTGTCACCGCCGACCACGCCGCTCCCGCCTGGCGACCGACATCCCCGTCCACGGCCTTGCGGCGAAGGGCGCCGTGGGCACGGTGTCCCCTGCGGTATCGTGGACGGCGTCCCCGAAAGGAGCGCACATGGTCGACGACCGCGAGACGCACTCGGTGTTCTTCGTCTCCGACGGCACCGGGATCACCGCGGAGACCCTCGGCAACACGCTGCTCACCCAGTTCCCCGAACAGCGGTTCGTGCGCGCCACGATCCCCTTCGTCAACTCGGTCGAGTACGCCCGCAGCGTCGTGCGCCACATCGACGCGCTCGCAGCGACCCAGCCGATCCCGCTCGTGTTCTCCACGGTCATCTCCGACGAGATCCGCCAGGTGTTCTCCGGCAGCCGCGCGCTCGTGATCGACCTGCTCGGCGAGCACACCCACCGGCTCGAGGCCGCCCTGGGCGTCGAGGCGAGCCACGCCCCCGGGCGCGCCCACGGCCAGGGCGATCTGGAGCGCTACAACGCCCGCATGTACGCCGTGGAGTTCGCCATCGAGCACGACGACGGGCAGAGCCTGCGGGCGCTCGACCGCGCCCAGATCATCCTCATTGCCCCCTCCCGGTGCGGCAAGACCCCGACGACGATGTACCTCGCCCTGCAGCACGGGGTGTTCGTGGCGAACTACCCGCTCATCCACGAGGACTTCGACTCCCCCGACCTGCCCGCGCCGATCGCCCCGCTGGCCGACAAATGCTTCGGTCTGCTCTCCACCCCGGAACGGCTGAGCGAGGTGCGCCAGCAGCGCCGCCCCGGCTCCCGCTACGCCTCCCTGGACCAGTGCCGGCACGAGCTGCGAGCGGCGGAGATCATGTACCGCGACCACGGCATCCCGTTCCTCAACTCCGCGAACAAGTCGGTCGAGGAGATGTCGTCGATCATCATCCACCAGATGCATCTGGCGGTCTGAGCCCGACGCCGCCGCAGGCCGCACAGGCGATGGCGCCCGGTGCCCCGGATCCACAGGGTCCGGTCGCCGCCGGTAATCATATTGCGACTATACTTTTTCGCGTGCGTCCACGAGACCCGCGGACGCGACCGTGCAGGGCCACTCACTTATAAGGAGACCAGTGTCCGAGAACATCCTGTGGTTCACCGAGGCCGGGCTTGACGACATCGACCGTGTCGGCGGCAAGAACGCGTCGCTGGGCGAGCTGATCCAGAATCTGTCCAGCGCCGGGGTGAACGTGCCCGAGGGCTTCGCGACGACCTCCGAGGCGTTCCACACCTTCCTCGACGAGTCGGGCGTGCGCGACCACATCTTCCGCACCCTCGCCGACCTGGACGCCGATGACGTGACCGCTCTGGCCGCGGCTGGACGCGACATCCGCGCGAAGGTGCGCGAGACGCCGTTCCCCGAGCGGCTCGAGGCCGACATCCGCACCGCCTTCGAGAAGCTCACCGAGTCGTACGACGACCCCACAGCCGTGTCGTTCGCGGTCCGCTCCTCCGCCACCGCCGAGGATCTCCCCGACGCGTCCTTCGCCGGCCAGCAGGAGACCTACCTGAACGTACGCGGCATCGACCACGTGCTCGCCGCGATCAAGGAAGTCTACGCGTCGCTGTACAACGATCGCGCGATCGCCTACCGCGTGCACAACCACTACGATCACGAGGACGTCGCGCTGTCCGCCGGCATCCAGCGGATGGTCCGCAGCGACATCGGCGCCTCCGGCGTCATGTTCACCCTCGACACCGAGTCCGGGTTCACCGACGCCGTGTTCATCACGAGCGCGTACGGCCTCGGCGAGGGCGTCGTGCAGGGCGCGGTCAACCCCGATGAGTTCTATGTGTACAAGCCGGCCCTGCGCGCCGGCCGACCGGCCATCCTCAAGCGCTCGGTCGGCACCAAGGCGCTCAAGATGGTCTACACCGAGGACGAGGCCGTCGGCCGCACCACCGAGTTCGTCGAGGTGCCCGAGGCCGACCGGCGTCGGCTGAGCCTCACCGACGACGAGGTGCAGCAGCTCGCCCGTCACGCCCTCGCCATCGAGGAGCACTACGGACGCCCGATGGACATCGAGTGGGGCCGCGACGGCCTCGACGGCCGCCTGTACGTGCTACAGGCCCGTCCCGAGACCGTCCGCTCCCGCGAGCAGGGGTCGCACACCCTCGAGCGCTTCGACATCGGCGCCGACAAGGGCGACGTGCTCATCGAGGGCCGCGCGATCGGCCAGCGCATCGGCGCCGGCCCCGTGCACGTGCTCGACTCGCTCGACCAGATGGCCGACTTCGCCGACGGCGAGGTGCTCGTCGCCGACATCACGGACCCCGACTGGGAGCCGATCATGAAGAAGGCCAGCGCGATCGTCACGAACCGTGGTGGGCGCACCTGCCATGCGGCGATCATCGCCCGCGAGCTCGGCATCCCGGCCGTGGTCGGCACCGGCGACGCGACCCGCGCCCTCGCCCAGGGCCGCGAGGTCACCGTCTCGTGTGCCGAGGGCGAGACCGGCTTCGTCTACGACGGCCGGGCCGACTTCGAGCTGAAGCGCACCGAGCTCGACCACATGCCGGAGATCCCGGTGAAGATCATGATGAACGTGGGCACCCCGGATCAGGCGTTCACCTTCGCGAAGCTGCCCAACAGCGGCGTCGGCCTCGCCCGGCTCGAGTTCATCGTCAACCGCCAGGTCGGCATCCACCCCAGGGCACTGCTGGAGCTCGACGACCAGACCCCCGAGCTGCGCGCCGAGATCGAACAGCGCATCGCCGCCTACGACAGCCCCACCGACTACTTCGTCAAGCGGGTCGCGGAGGGCGTGTCCATGATCGCCGCCGCGTTCGCCCCGAAGCCCATCGTCGTGCGCATGAGCGACTTCAAGTCAAACGAGTACGCCAACCTGCTCGGCGGTGACCGCTACGAGCCGCACGAGGAGAACCCGATGCTCGGCTGGCGCGGCGCCTCCCGCTACGTCTCCCCCGACTTCAAGGCCTGCTTCGAGCTGGAGTGCCGGGCCATGAAGCTCGTGCGCGACGAGATCGGGCTGACGAACGTGAAGCTCATGGTGCCGTTCGTGCGCACCGTGCACGAGGCCCGCGGCGTCGTCGACCTGATGGCCGCCAACGGGCTCGTCCAGGGTGAGAACGGTCTGGAGATCTACATGATGTGCGAGATCCCGAGCAACGCGCTGCTCGCCGACGAGTTCCTCGACGTCTTCGACGGGTTCTCGATCGGCTCGAACGACATGACCCAGCTGACCCTGGGCCTCGACCGCGACTCCTCCCTCGTCGCCGACGAGTTCGACGAGCGCGACCCCGCCGTGCGGAAGATGCTCGGCATGGCCATCGAGGCCGCCAACCGCCGCGGCAAGTACGTCGGCATCTGTGGCCAGGGCCCGAGCGACCACCCGGATCTGGCCGAGTGGCTCGTCGACCAGCACATCGTGTCGATCTCGCTCAACCCAGACACGGTCGTCGACACCTGGCTGGCGATCGCCGAGCACGAGAAGGCGCGCGCCGCGCAGGCCTGATCGCGGCGGCCGCCACGGCGGACGTGGCGGGCCACCGGAGATGTTCTCCGGCGGCCCGCCCCGTCGTGCGTCCGCCTGTCCGCTAGCTGTTCCAGAGCCCGAACGAGGCCGCCAGCCTACTGATCTTCTTCGCCCGCGAGAGCCGGGGCAGCCAGCTGCCGTCCGCACCGGAAACGCCGGCCGCGTCCTTGTCGAGCAGGTCGCGCGCCCAGGCGATCTCCGACGGCGTCGGCGAGAGGTGCTCGTTGACCTGGGCGAGCTGTCCCGCCCGCACCACGAGCTTGCCGGTCATGCCCATCTCCGTGGTCACCTGACAGGCGGATGCGATGACGGCCGGGTCGTCGCTGAGCACCGGCCCGTCGATGGGACCCGGCAGCTCGCCGACCCGAGAGGCGACGACCATGCGGCTGCGCGCGTAGGCGAGCGCCATCGGGGTGTTGCCCGCACCGGTGTCACGGCGGAAGTCCCCCACGCCGAAGGCGAGCCGGAACGTGCCCGGCGCCTTCGCGATGAATGGCGCGTTCTCGATGCCGAGTCCGCTCTCCAGCAGCGCCACGACCGGGGTGCCCGGGTTCAGCAGCTGCCCGGTGAGCGCGACCTGGTCGGCCGTCTCCGTCTTCGCCAGCATGACGCCGCGGAGCCCTGTCGCCCCGCGCAGCGCCTCCACGTCATCACGCCACAGCTCGGTGCCCGCCGGGTTGATGCGCACCCAGGCGCTCATCCCGTCGTTCAGCGCCGTCGTCGCGAGCTGCCGCGCGGCCGGCTTGTCCTCGTCCGGCACGCCGTCCTCGATGTCGAAGACGACCGAGTCGGCCTCGCTCGCCAGCGCGTCCAGCAGTGTCTGCTCGTCCCGCGGCGGAGTCAGCAGCCAGCTCCGGGAGAGCTTGGCCGGCAGACTCGCCGCACGTTCGTTCCTGATGCCCATGGCGTCCATGGTAGCCACGTGGGATGCCGGTGTCGGCCCGCGCCGGCGTGCCGGCGATCCGCGCCCGGCGCCGCTCCACCGCCATGCCGTCGGTCGAGCGAGGCTCGAGCGCCACCCGGCCGACGTGCCCCGGTCAGCGCGACCCCGCCCCGTCCGGCCCGCCGACCGGGCTCCCATCCGGTCCGATCACCGGGATCTCCGTGGTGACCACGGGGATCGACGCCGTCAGCAGCGTCCCGTCCTCGCGGCGCAGCCCGTCGAGATCCTCGATCTCGGGCTCGCCTGAGATCACCGGCCCCTGCCCGGCGAGCGGCACCCGCACCGGCTCGCCGCGACGCACCGTCCACGCCTCGCCGTGCACGGAGAACTCCAGCGCGTCGCCCTCCTCCACCTCCGCGGCCAGCGCGTCCGCAGCGAGCGTGAACCGCACCCGGGTGCCGGCGACCGTGAGCGGGAACGACAGCGCCCGCCACTGCGCGGGCAGTCGCGGGTCGAAGGAGATCCGGCCGCCCGTGTCACGCATCCCGCCGAAACCGGCGACGATCGTGCTCCACACCCCGCCGGCCGAGGCGACGTGCACCCCGTCGTCGGTGTTGTGGTGCAGATCGCACAGGTCGATGAACAGCGCCGACATGAAGTGGTCGTACGCGAGCTCCTGGTAGCCGACCTCGGCGGCCATGATCGCCTGCACGCCGGCCGACAGCGTCGAGTCGCCCGTCGTCAGCGGCTCGTAATACTCGAAGTCCGCGCGCTTGTCCGCCGGGGTGAACGCCTCGCCGCACAGGTAGAGGGCGAGCACGACGTCCGCCTGCTTGACCACCTGGTAGCGGTAGATGACGAGCGGGTGAAAGTGCAGCAGCAGCGGCCGCTGCTCCGGCGGCGTGTGCTCGATGTCCCACACGTCCCGGTCGAGGAACTGCTCGTCCTGCGGGTGGATGCCGAAGTGGGCGTTGAAGGGGATCATCATCCGATCCGCCATGAGCTCCCAGGTGCGGATCTCCTCGTCGCCGAGGTGCAGCCGCTCGCGCGCGCGCAGCGCGTCATCCGGACGCAGCTGGGCGATCCGGGCCAGCGCGCCGCAGGCGTAGCGCAGGTTGAACTGCGCCATGACGTTCGTGAACAGGTTGTTGTTCACCACGGTCGTGTACTCGTCCGGCCCCGTCACCCCGTGGATGTTGAACCGGCGCTCGCCGTTGACGCCGCGCCAGAAGCCCAGTGACGCCCACATCCGGGCGGTCTCCACGACCACGTCGATCGCCTCGCGGGCGAGGAACGACCAGTCGTGCGTGGCCGCGACGTACTTTGCGATCGCGTAGGTGATGTCGGCATCGATGTGGTATTGGGCGGTGCCCGCCGCGTAGTACGCGGAGGACTCCTCGCCGTTGATCGTGCGCCACGGGAACAGCGCCCCCTCGAGGCTGAGCGCCTCGGCCCGACGCCGGGCCTGCGGCAGCATCTGCACCCGGAACCGCAGGGCGTTGCGGGCGACCTCCGGCGAGGTGTAGGTCAGGAACGGCAGTGCGAACACCTCGGTGTCCCAGAAGTAGTGGCCGCTGTAGCCGCTTCCGGTCAGGCCCTTCGCGGGCACGCCCCACCCCTCGGCGCGAGCGGAGGCCTGGATGAGCTGGAAGAGGTTCCAGCGCACGGCCTGCTGCACGACCGGCTGGTCGGGAATGCGCACGTCGCTGCGGGCCCAGAACTCGTCGAGCCACTCCCGCTGCTGCCGGCGCAGGCCGTCGGCCCCGAGCGCGCCGGCGCGGCGCAGCGTCCGCACGCACCGATCGACGAGCTCCTGCACCGGGTAGCCGCCCGAGGAGTGGTAGGCGACGAGCTTCGTCACGGTCGTCGTCACGCCCTCGCTCGCGTCGATCTCGAACACGTTGCGGGCCAGGTCGTCAGTGATCGTGCCCGAGACGTGCACCGGGTCGGCCGTCTCGAGCAGATGGTCCGCGGCGACGGCAACGGTCATGCCCGACTGCGCCACCCGATACCCGAGGATGCTGCGGGTGCCCTCCTGATACCGATACCGGGGCAGGTACACGCGGTGCTGGAACTGCTTGGCCTTGCGCGGCTCGATCCCCTTGCCGAGGGAGTGCTGACGCACACCGAAGTCGTCCTCGCCGTCCTGCCGGTTCATGATCTGGCACGAGACGGCGATCGGCGCGCTGCCCCGCAGCATGGTCACCTCGAGACGGAGCAGGGCGACGTGCCGCTGAGCGAAGGACGTCATCCGCTCGCTGCGGATGCGCACGATCTTCGCCGACGGCGTGCGCCAGACGACCTCGCGGGTGAGAATGCCGGTGCGAAAGTCGAGGCGACGGTGATAGTCGAGGATCTCGGCCTTGTCGGGGATGAACGGCTCATCGTCGACGTACAGCCGCATGGGCCGCGCGTCGGGGGCGTTGATCATGCTCTGGCCGACCTTCGCGAACCCGAACGCCTCCTCGGCATGCCGGATCTCCCAAGTCTCGTGCAGGCCGCTGAGATAGGTGCCCTGCTCCCAGCTGGTGCGCCCCTCCTCGTGGTTGCCGCGGAAGCCGATGTACCCGTTCGACACCGTGAAGAGGGTCTCCACGACGCCGAGATCGCTGGTGTCGAAGCGGTCCTCCCGCAGTCCCCACTCGTCGACGCGGAACCGCGTGCGGTCGATGTCGGTCGGACTCCACGGCCGGCCGAGCGCGGTCATCCCGGATGTCGTCATCGCGCGTCCTCTCCCGTCTCGCCGGCCCCGGCGGTCTCCGTCATCGCCGGCCGGCCCCGGTCGCCGCCGGCCCGTCCACCGCGGTCACGACGCCCCGGTCAGCCGCCACGCCGGCGTCCTCCGAGACGAGCTCGGCGAGATCCGCGACGACCACGTCGGCACCGGCATCGAGGAGGGCCTGGTGCCCCGCACCGCGATCGACGCCGACCACACGCCGGAACCCGCCGGCGTGTCCCGCCGCGACGCCGGAGACGGCGTCCTCGATGACGGCCGCGCGCCGCGGGGACACGCCGAGCAGACGCGCCGCATGCAGGTACGTGTCCGGGGCAGGCTTGCCGGCGAGACCGGCGGCGGCCGCGGCCACCCCGTCGACGACGACAGGCAGCCGGTCGGCGAGACCGGCGACGGCGAGCACGCGACGGGCGTTGCGGGAGCTCGAGACCACCGCGAGGGCGACGCCGCGACGCTGGAGCGCGTCGAGCAGACGCACCGACCCCGGGTAGGCGGTCACCCCGTCGCGATCGAGCCCCCGAGTGAACAGCTCGTTCTTCAGGTTGCCGAGCGCGCACACCGTCCCGAAGCCCGCAGGATCCGCCGGGTCTCCCTCCGGCAGTGTGACGCCGCGCGAGCGCAGCACCGCGGCCACGCCATCATAGCGGGGGCGGCCGTCCACGTGCTCGCGATAGTCCGCGGCGGTGAATGGCGCGGCGACGCCGAGCCGGACGAACGCGAGGGTGAAGAGCTCCTGCCACGCGCGCTCGTGCACGAGCGCCGTCGGGGTGAGCACGCCGTCCAGATCAAGCAGCACGGCGTCGAGACCGGCGAACGTCCGCGCCGGGTCGCGGCCCGGTCGGTCTGCGCTGCGGGTGATGGTGTCCACGCGTCCCACTGTAACCGGCGCACCGGCGGCGCGCACCGATGGCGCCAGGACGTCCGGACACGACGGAGGGCCACCGCCCCTGGGATCCGGGACGACGGCCCTCCGACCGATCATGCGAGGTGACGAATCAGACCTCCACAGCCTCCGCGAGAGTGACGGCCTGGCCGATGCCGCCCATCACCGAGGCGATGCGGATAGCATCCCACACCTGCTCGCGAGCGATGCCCTCCTGGCGCACGGTCGCCTCGTGGGAGCCGAGGCACTGCTCGCAGCCATTGATGGCGGAGACCGCCATCGACCACAGCTCGAAGTCGGCCTTCTCGACGCCGCCGGAGCGGCCGATGATGTTCATCCGCAGGCCGGCTCGCATGTCGTCGTAGGCACCGTGCAGGAAGTGGCGGGCACGATAGAACACGTTGTTCATGCCCATGATCGTCGCCGCGCCGAGCGCGGCCTGCAGAGCGGTGTCGCTCAGGTGCTCGCGCGCCTCGGCGACGACCTCGACGATGACCGACTCGACCCGGGTGGCCGCCGCGGTGGCGACAAGCGTGCCCCACAGCTGCTGCTCGGTCAGTTGGCTGTCACGGACGAGCGTGCCGATCGTCAGCTTGAGGTCCTTGGCGTACTCCGGGAGCCCGTTCTTCAGGTTCTCGATGCTCATGCGTGCTGCAGCTCCGCGAATGCGTCGATGGTGGCCGCGCCCTTCTTCCAGTTGCAGGCGCACAGCTCGTCCGACTGCAGAGCGTCGAGCTGGCGCAGCACCTCGTCGGTGTTGCGGCCGACCGAGCCGGCGTCGACGGACACGAACTGGATCGTGTTGTTCGGGTCGATGATGAACGTCGCGCGGTCGGCGACGCCCTCGTTGTTGAGCACGCCGCACGCGGTCACGAGCTCGCGCTTCACGTCGCTGGCGAGCACGATGGGCAGGTCACGCAGCTCCTCGTGCGAGCGCCGCCACGCGTAGGTCGCATACTCGTTGTCGACCGAGGCGCCGAAGATCTCACAGTCGCGGTCGGCGAAGTCGCCGGCCAGCTTGCCGAAGGCGGCGATCTCGGTGGGGCACACGAAGGTGAAGTCCTTCGGCCAGAAGAAGACGACGCGCCACTTGCCCGCCTGCTCCTTCGACGAGACGGTGGTGAAGTAGTCCTCCGGCTTGGACGCCTCGACCTGGGTCAGGTCGCCCGGCACCACGCCGGTCAGTTCGTACTCGGGGAACTGGTCGCCGATCGTCAGCACAGCCATTTCGTGTCTTCCTTCCGTCACGGATCACGCCACGCGGGGTGCGCGGCGCGGGGAGGGGCGACGACTACCAGCCGCCGCTCTTTTGCCTGACTCAAATATACGTCGCCGCGGGGCGTTCCTCAAGCGACGCGTGTGAACATCAGATGACAAGACGCGGGCGGCCTCGCACGGCTGTCCGCGGGCGACCTCACCTCGCACGTCACCGGGCGACCTCGCGCAGCGCCGTCACCCAGACCACCGCCTCGCCGGCCTCGTCCCCCGCGTCGAGGTCCACCACCGCCACGAACTCCCAGTCCTGCTCGTGGTCGGCGTCGTCGATGCGCTGCCGTGCTGTCCACCACCGCACCGGCAGCTGGTCCGGGGAGGCGACCCCGGCGTCCGCCGCCCCGGCCGCGTCGCGGGTCGGCTCGCGGTCGATCGTCACGAGCCGCGGGGCGCGGGCCGCCGCGTCGAACCCGATCGCCTCATGCTCGGCGAGCAGCCGGTCGAGCGCCGCCCGCCATGCCTCGGCGTCCATCGCCCCGACGTCGACGTGGTCGGCGTCGAGGGCAGCCAGCTCGTCGACGCGGCCGAACGCGGCCAGCTGGACGCGACGGAACAGCTCGTTGCGCACGAGCACGGTCAGCCCGCGCACGTCGTCGCTGAGCCGGGGCGGCCCGGCGACGGCGACCTCGCCCGGCCGCACGCCGCGACCGGCGGTGTCGTCCTCGTCCGGGTGCGCGAGCGCCTCCCACTCGTCGAGCAGGCTGGAGTCGACCTGACGGACGAGCACGCCGAGCCACTCGATGATCGAGCGCAGCGCCTCGTCCTTGTGCTCGTCGGGCACCGTGTGCGCGAGCGCCCGGTACGCATCCGTCAGATAGCGCAGCACGACGCCCTCGCTGCGCTGCAGGTCGTAGAACGAGATCATGTCGCGGAAGTCCATCGCCCGCTCGAACATGTCGCGCACCACCGACTTCGGGCGCAGCCGCTCGTCCGCGGCCCACGGCACGTCCTCCAGATACCGGTCAAAGGCGGCCTCGAGCAGCTCGGCCAGCGGCTTCGGCCACTCGATCGCCTCGACGATCTCCATCCGCTCGTCGTATTCGACGCCCTCGGCCTTCAGCTCGGCGATCGCCTCGCCGCGGGCCTTCCGCTGCTGGGCGACGAGCACCACGCGCGGATCCTCCAACGTCGCCTCGATGACCGACACGACGTCCAGGGCGTATGTCTCGCTCTCCGGGTCGAGCAGCTCGATCGCCGCCAGCGCGAACGGCGAGAGCGGCTGGTCGAGCGCGATGCGCTCCCCCACTCCCTCCGCCAGGCGGATGACGACCCGGCCGTCCGGGAACCGATGCTGCTCGACGACGCCGGCCGCCCGGAGCGTCCGGTACAGCTGGATGGCCCGGCGGGCGAGCGCGAACCGCTCGGCCCGGGGCTCGTCGCTGTCGCGGATGAGCCCGCGCACCCGCCCGAACACGTCGCCACCGTGGGCGATCGCGTTGAGCAGGATGCCGTGCGTGATGCGCATGCGCGAGCGCAGCGGCTCGGGCTCGGCGTGCACGAGCCGCTCGAAGCTCGGCTCGCCCCAAGAGACCTGGCCCGCGGGCGCCTTCTTGCGCACCGCCTTGCGCAGCCGCTTCGGGTCGCCGGCGTACTTGCGCGCGAGCCGGGCGTTCTCGATCTCATGCTCGGGCGCCTGGACGACCACGTCGCCCTCGGTGTCGAAGCCGGCGCGGCCGGCGCGACCGGCGATCTGGTGGAACTCCCGGGCGGTCAGGTGCCGCTGCCGAGTGCCGTCGAACTTCGTCAGCCCCGTGAGCAGCACCGTGTGGATGGGCACGTTGATGCCCACCCCGAGCGTGTCGGTGCCGCAGATGATCGCCAGCAGCCCCTGCTGGGCGAGCTGCTCGACGAGCCGGCGGTACCGGGGCAGCATCCCTGCGTGGTGCACGCCGATGCCCGCGCGCACGAGGCGGGAGAGCGTGCGGCCGAAGCCGGTCGTGAACCGGAAGTCGCCGAGCGCCTCGCGGATGCGGTCCCGCCGCTCCCGGGGCACCAGTCCGGCGCCGACGAGTCCCTGCGCCGTCTCCACGGCCTGGGCCTGGACGAAGTGCACGATGTAGATCGGCTCGCGGTGCGCGTGGACGAGCTCGGTGACCTCCTCGACGAGCGGGGTGCGCGAGTACTCGTAGTGCAGTGGCACCGGACGCTCGGCGTCGTCGACCAGGGCGACCTCGCGCTCGGTGCGCCGGGCCAGGCGCTCCCGCAGCCCCGAGACGTCGCCGAGGGTCGCGGACATGAGCAGGAACCGGCTGTCGCGCAGCAGGAGCAGCGGCATCTGCCACGCCCACCCGCGCTCGGGGTCGCCGTAGTAGTGGAACTCGTCCATCACGACCGTGTCGAGTCCCGCCCGGTCGCCGTCGCGCAGTGCCTGATTGGCGACGATCTCGGCCGTGCAGCAGATGACGTCCGCTTCGGCGTTGACCGCGCTGTCGCCGGTGACCATGCCGACCCGCTCGGGGCCGAACACGTCGATCAGGGCGAAGAACTTCTCACTGGCGAGGGCCTTGATCGGCGCGGTGTACGCGGCGCGGCCTCCGCGCCAGAGCGCCAGGAAGATCGCACCGACGGCCACGAGCGACTTGCCCGAGCCGGTCGGGGTGGCGAGGATCACGTGCGACCCGCCGGCGAGCTCGAGCACGGCCTCCTGCTGGTGCTCGTACGGCTCGATCCCCCGCTCGGCGACCCAGGCGAAGAACGCCTCGTACGCGGCGTCCATGTCGTCCCGGTCGCGGTCGGGGTCGAGCCGCGCGGCGAGCGACGGGACACCATGGGCGGCCGGGGCGAGGCCGGCGTCACGGGGTGCATCCTGTTGTGAACCCGCGCTGGCGTTCACCGCGCGCTCGGCTTCCGAGGCGAGCTCCGTCGTCCCCGCATGCGCAGGCGCAGAGCCCGCGGCCATGTCGTCTGCGCCTGTCATCGCCGCCGTCCTCGTGTCATCCCCGCCAGTCTAGAGGTCACCGCCGATGTCTCGAGTCCGCGCCGTTCCCGAGACGGTGGGGGCCGCCAGGCCGCCCATCGAGATCGTGGGAACGCGCAGCACCCTCACGGAGAGACGTGCAGCGCCCCATCGAGATCGCAGCGATGCACAAGCACCACCCATCGACATCGCCCGAATGCACAAGCGCCCCACCGTGCACTCCCGCCGCGATGCCGCCCGCCCCCGGCTAGACTGCCCGCATGAGCGACGACAGCCAGTACCTCACGCCCGCACCCGAGGGATACGCCGTCCACGACCCCGGCGACGCCTGGGTCGAGGGGCCTGACGGCCGCCGCTTCTGGGGCCGGTTCGGTGCCGCGGGGCTGCTCGCCCATGACACCGAGCGCGGCGTGCTGCTGCAGCACCGCGTCGAGTGGAGTCATTTCGGCGGCACCTGGGGCATCCCCGGCGGCGCGCGGAAGCAGGGTGAGGCGGCCGTGGCCGCGGCCCTGCGCGAGGCGCACGAGGAAGCCGGCGTGCCCGAGGACGCGGTGGCGGTGATGGCCGAGCACGTCGCCGACCTCGGCTTCTGGTCATACGTGACCGTGCTCGCCAGAGTGGTTCACCCCTTCGAGGCCGTGCGCACCGACGCCGAGAGCGTCGAGATCGCCTGGGTGCCCCTCGACGCCGTCGATCGGCTCGATCTGCACCCCGGGTTCGCGAAGGCCTGGCCGGGCCTGCACCGCTCCCTGCTCGAGCATCAGATCTGAGGTTCGATCGCCTGGCCCGTCCTCTCCCCGAGCCACGGACGCACGGCCACCCCTCCGGCGCACGGACGCCCGCCCCAGCGACCTGCCCGACTCAGAGCGTGCGCACCTTGGCCCACGGCACGTCGACGACCGCGAGATCGGCGAGTGTCTCCGAGATGAACGCGCTGTCGTCGGCGAACTCCGGCACGGCCGCGTCCGCGGGCAGCCCGATCCGCCGCAGCGTCTGGCGGGCAACGGCCTCGGCGCTGTCGAGCAGCACCGTGCCCTCGGGCAGCTGGCGGGCGATCGTCTCGGCCGCAAGCGGATAGTGCGTGCAGCCGAGCACGACCGCGGGCACGTCGCCGGTGCGCCGCGCCGGGTCGGCGACGGCCGCCTCGATGCGGGCGGTGTCCCGGTGCTCGATCGCGTCGGCGAGGTCATGACTGCCGACGATGTCGACCCGCGCGGGCGAGGCGAACACGTCGATCAGGTCTGCGAGGTAGTCGCTGCGCGCGGTGGTCTCGGTCGCCCAGACCGCGAAGCGGGGGAACCGCAGCGCCGCCGGCTTGACCGCGGGGACGGTCGCGACCACCTGCATCCGCGGCTCGAACTGCTCGCGCAGAGCCTGCCGGGCCACGATGCTCGCGGTGTTGCACGCCAGCACGAGCGCCTCGGCGCCCCAGTCGCGGGCCATGCGCGCGAGGGCGAAGACACGGTCGACGACGTA
The DNA here is from genome assembly GCF_008831125.1 of Pseudoclavibacter caeni. Lineage (GTDB taxonomy): Bacteria > Actinomycetota > Actinomycetes > Actinomycetales > Microbacteriaceae > Pseudoclavibacter_A > Pseudoclavibacter_A caeni. Next base: position 356,197 of record NZ_WBKA01000002.1, read on the forward strand.
ACCGGGGTCATGCTCGCCCCAGGGTCCGCCCTGGGGATCGCCGAGCAGCAGCTGCTGTGTGTCGGGGGCGAGCCGATGCAGCCAGGCGGCGGTGGGCAGCAGCCCGCGCCCGGAGTCGAGGATGGCGATGCGCGCGGCGTCGGACACGGGCGCCTGGTCGGTGGTGGTCACGGCCGGCATTCTACCGCCGTGGTCGCGATGCCCCGCGCGCATCGGCCCGGGCCCGCGGGCCGCTAGGCTTGAGGCATGCGTCTGGGAGTCCTCGATGTCGGGTCCAACACCGTGCACATGGTGGTCGTCGACGCGCATCCGGGGGCGAACCCCGCCCCGTACTCGCTGCACAAGTCGGTGCTGCGGCTGATGCGTCATCTGCAGCCGGACGGCTCGATCAGCCCCGAGGGGGTGACCCGGCTGGTCACCGCGATCGGTGACGCCGTGGAGGCCGCCCGGGCCGAGCATGTCGACGATCTGGTGGGCATCGCCACCTCTGCGGTGCGCGAGGCGACGAACGGCCCCGAGGTGCTCGACCTGATCGAGCAGCGCACCGGCATGCACCTGCGCGTGCTCGACGGCGAGGACGAGGCGCGGCTGACGTTCCTGGCGGTGCGCCGCTGGTTCGGCTGGTCCAGCGGCCGCATCCTGCTGATCGACATCGGCGGCGGCTCGCTCGAACTCGCGATGGGCCCCTCCGAGTACCCCATCGTCTCCCGATCCGTGCCGCTCGGCGCCGGACGCACGACGGTCGCCTACCTGCACGACGACCCGCCCACGAAGGCTCAGGTGCGCCGCCTGCGCCGCCATGCCTACGAGGTGGTCTCCGACGTCTCCGACGCGTTCGCCGGGATGCCCCACCCCGACCACGTCATCGGCAGTTCCAAGACGATCCGCTCCCTCGCCCGCCTCGCCGGCGACGAGGTCACCATCGGCGGACGCACGACCCAGTGGCTGCGCCGAGCCGACCTGAAGCGGTGGCTGCCGCGGCTGGCGGCGCTGCCCGCCGAGCGGCGCACCGAGCTGCGCGGGGTGACGGCCGAACGGGCCTTCCAGATCGTCGGCGGCGGCATCGTGCTGCACCAGACGATGAAGGCCCTCGACATCGACGAGCTCGAAGTGAGTCCGTGGGCGCTGCGCGAAGGGGTCATCCTGCGCTACCTCGACTCGATGGAGACCGGCGCCGACCTGTAGGCGACGCCCGCCGGACGGCCACGACACTCCCGCTGCGCAACCGCCTCTGCCTCGTGGCACGGCCGCCCCGCAGCCCAGCCGTGCCGCAGCCGCAGCACGACAGCGGCGCCCCGGCGGAGAGACCACCGGGGCGCCGGGAGCATGACGCGACTCAGGCCGTCGCCGCGCCCTGCCAGAGCACGTCGAACGGGGCCCGGGAGTGCACCCGCCCCCTGATGCCCGCCGTGACGAACGTCTTGGCGCGATGCGCGGCCTCCAGCGGGGTGTCGCCGAGAGCGAGCCCGGCGGTCACCGCGGCGGCGAGGCTGCAGCCGGCGCCGGCGACCACGTGCTCGCCGACCTTCGGCACCCGCAGCACCTCGAGCGTGGTGCCGTCGTAGAACACGTCGATCGCCTCCGGGCCGGGGATGCGCACGCCGCCCTTGGCGAGCACGGCCGCACCCGAGCGGTCGTTGATGCGCTTCGCCGCCTCGATGAGATCGGCCTCGGTGTCGATGCGCTCCAGCCCGCTCAGCCGCTGTGCCTCATAGTGGTTCGGGGTCACGAACGTCGCCAGCGGCAGCAGCCGCTCCATGAGCGCCTGGTCAGTGTCGAGCGCGGCGCCGGGCTCCTGCCCCTTGCAGATGAGCACCGGGTCGAGCACGACGTCGCGGTACTCGCGCTCGGTGAGCGCCTGGTGCACCCGCTCGATCGTGGGCAGCGTGCCCAGCATGCCGATCTTCACGGTCTGCAGCTGGTCGGGCCCGTACGCGGCGGTGATCGCCTCGATCTGGTCGCTGATCACCTGCGGGTCGACCGGCACGAACCGGTGCCCCCAGTCGTGCTTCGGGTCGAACGACACGATGCAGGTCAGCGCGATCGAGCCGAACACGCCGAGCTGCTGGAAGGTCTTCAGATCGGCCTGGGCGCCGGCGCCGCCAGTCGCTTCAGAGCCCGCGATGGTCATGGCGAATGCTGGTGTGGATGTCATGCGGCAAGTGTAGCGGCCGCCGCGGAGTGGTCTGCCGGCCGCCCCCAGGCAGCGGACCGGTCGCCCGGCAGGCCGCGCCCGACGCCCCGCCCGACTCAGCGGTCCGGGGCGTCGGCGACCAGCCGCGTGCCGTCGGGGACGACGCGGGCCCGGCCGGCGGTGGCGTCCGCGAGCCCGGCGGACGCCTCGGACGGCTCCTCGCCCGCGAGCGCCAGCCGCAGCGTGGCCCGCTCGGCCCAGTCGGCTGCGACCTCGCGCCAGCCGCGGCGGGCCGCGAGCGCCTGCACCGCGGGCACGTCCGCGTAGTCGACGGTCACCGCGATGACGTCCCGCCACCGCATCGTGACGAGCCGGGCGGCGGCGATCGCCGCGTCCGCCGCATCGCCGTAGGCCCGGGCGAGGCCGCCGGTGCCGAGCAGCACGCCGCCGAAGTACCGGGTGACCACGCACACGACCCGGCCGAGCCCCGCCGCGTGCAGGACGTCGAGAATGGGCCGGCCGGCGGTGCCTGACGGCTCGCCGTCATCGCTGGAGCGCTCGATCACCGGCGCCTCGCCCACGATGAACGCCGTGCAGCGGTGCCGGGCCCGGGGATGCGCCGCCCGCATCGCCTGGATCACCGCACGCGCGTCCGCCTCGGTTTCCGCCGGCTCCAGCCGGGCGAGGAACCGGGAGCGGCGCACCTCGGTCTCGGCGGTCGCCGGGGCGGCCGGGGTGCGGAACGCCGGGGGCATGGTCAGTCCGCGGCCGGGTCAGCCGGGGCGGCAGGGGCGGACTGGGCGGATGGCTCGGCACGTCCGGCGGGGGGCGTCGCCGGCTGGACGAGCCGCTGGCGGGCGAGCCGGTCGGCGGCGACCGCGGCCGGGTCGGCCAGGGCGAGCTGCAGCATCCGCAGAGCGCCCTCGCGGCTGCGCGCCGCGCCGATGAAACCGGCCTTGTGCGTGAACACCACGTCGTCGACCCCGGTGGCCGCGACGAGTGCGTCGTGATCGGCGCCGCGCCAGGCCTCGGGCAGCAGCGCCCGGGAGACGAAGCTCGCCGAGTCCTCCTGCACGGTCTTGATCGCCCAGTCGCCGTTCGCGTTGGGGAAGACGACGAACAGCAGCCGGGGCTGGCGGCTCGCGATGCGCCCGTGGGGCACGAAGCGGTCGAGCACGACGTAGCGGGGATCTGGCGTGTGCGCGTACGCGTCGAGGAAGTACCGCTCCCCCTCCACCGCGTCGCGGGTCTTCAGCAGCAGGCGCTGCAGCAGCTGGGCGGCCACAGCGCTGGCCCGCTCGAACTGGGCGTCGAACTCCTCGTCGCCGACGAGGCTGACCGGGTTGAACCAGCCGAGCACCTCGCTGACGTCGATGGGGCGGGCGTGGAAGTCGGTGAGCGTGTAGAGATCCTGCCCGTTGTCGACGGCGTCGATCGCCTGGACGAGCCCGCGGTCGATGCGCCGCCAGACCTCCTCGTCGCCGCCGCAGAACTCGAGGCCGTAGTGCTGCCAGAGCAGGCCGAAGGCCGAGTACAGGATGCCGTTCTCGCGTGCCCCGCTGGTGGTCTGGTGGTGGTCGAAACGCCGGTGCTCCGGGTCGTACACCCCGCCGACGTCGAGGACGATGTCGGCGCGATCGAGCACCTCCGGATCCCGCGAGCGCACGAGGGTGGCCTCGGGATGCAGCTGGCGGAGCAGGGTGACGCCGAACACGTCGTCCGCGTGGAACTTGCCGTTGTGGGTTGCGATGATCACATCCCGAGCATAGCCGCAGGGTCGGACACGCCATCCCTACGATGGAGGGTATGAAGACTCCCTGGAAAGAGGATCCCCGCGACACGCTGCTCGTCGGCGCCGACTTCGACCTGGCGCAGGTGGACACGGGACGCATGCCCGGCTGGCGGCAGGACGCCGACCCGGAGGCCTGGCTGCGCGAGACCGCCGGCGAGCTGGCCGATCTGCAGGAGCGTCTGTTCGCGAACGGGCAGACCTCGACCGGCGCTCACCGGTCGGTGCTCCTGGTGCTGCAGGGCATGGACACCGCGGGGAAGGGCGGGATCGTCCGACACGTGATCGGCGCCGTCGACCCGCAGGGCGTGCACATCCACGGGTTCAAGACGCCGACACCCGAGGAGCAGCGGCACGACTTCCTGTGGCGGGTGCGCCGCGAGCTTCCCGAGGTGGGGCTCATCGGCGTGTTCGACCGCTCGCACTATGAGGACGTGCTCATCCACCGCGTGCGGCATCTGGACACCATGGACGTCATCGAGCGCCGCTACGGCATCATCACCGACTTCGAGGAGGAGCTCGTCGAGCAGGGCATGGCCGTCGTGAAGATCATGCTGCACATCTCCCGCGACGAGCAGCGTCGCCGGCTGCTCTCCCGGCTCGACCACCCGGAGAAGCACTGGAAGTTCTCCCCGGGCGACGTCACCGAGCGCGCGCTGTGGCCGGCGTATCAGGAGGCTTACCAGATCGCCTTGACCCGCACGTCCACCGGGCACGCCCCGTGGTACGCGGTGCCGGCCGACTCGAAGCCGCACGCCCGGGCCGCTGTGCAGCAGATCCTCATCGAGACGCTGCGCGACCTGGACTTGCAGTGGCCGGTCGCCGACTTCGACGTCGCCGAGGAACGCCGCCGGCTGGCCGAGAGCTGACCACCGTGCCGGCCGCGCGCAGCCGGATCAGCGCCGCCGGCCGCGCCGCTCGCGCACTCGCATGCCGATGCGGATCGGGGTGCCGACGAAGCCGTACACCTCGCGCAGCCGACGCATGATGAACCGCCGGTACTGGGGGTCCATGAACCCGCTGGTGAACAGCACGAACGTGGGCGGCTGCGTCGCCGCCTGGGTGCCGAACAGCACCCGGGGCTGCTTGCCGCCCCGCAGCGGGTGCGGGTTCGCCTGGGCGAGCTCGTGCAGGAACGCGTTGAGCTTGCCGGTCGGCACGCGCGTGTCCCACCCCTCCAGCGCCGCCTCCAGGGCGGGCACGAGCTTCTCCAGATGCCGCCCGGTGCGCGCCGAGAGGTTCACCCGGGGCGCCCACGAGACATGCCCGAGCCGCTGCTCGATCTCGCGCTCGAGCTGGCCGCGCCGATCGTCGTCGAGCAGATCCCACTTGTTGAACGCGAGCACGAGCGCCCGGCCGCTCTCCAGCACCATGTCGATGATGCGCAGATCCTGGTCGGAGATGTGCTGGGTGACGTCGAGGACGACGATCGCGACCTCGGCGCGGTCGAGCGCGGTCTGCGTGCGCAGCGTCGCGTAGTAGTCACTGCCCTGCTGCAGGTGGACGCGACGGCGGATGCCGGCCGTGTCAACGAACCGCCAGGTGGTGCCCGCGATCGTCACCAGCTCGTCGACCGGGTCACGGGTCGTGCCGGCCAGGTCGTTGACGACCGCGCGCGACGTGCCGGTGGCCCGATTGAGCAGACTCGACTTGCCCACGTTCGGGCGGCCGATGATCGCCACGCGGCGAGGCCCGCCCGGCTGAGCGGTGGCCACCTGCGAGTGCTCCGGCAGCATCGTCACGATCGCGTCGAGCAGGTCACCCGACCCGCGCCCGTGCAGCGCGGAGACCGGGTGCGGCTCGCCGAGCCCCAGGCTCCACAGCGCGGCCACATCAGCCGCCTGCCCGGAGTCGTCGACCTTGTTCGCCACGAGGACGACAGGACGGCCGACCCGGCGCAGCACACGCACGAGCTGCTCGTCGGTGGAGGTCGGCCCCACCTTCGCGTCGACGACGAGCATCACCCCGTCGGCCTCCTGGACGGCCAGCTCGGCCTGCTCAGCCACCGAGCGGTCGAGCCCGCGGGCCTCGAGCTCCCACCCGCCGGTGTCGACGAGACGGAACAGGCGGCCGTTCCACTCCGCGTCGTAGGAGACCCGGTCGCGGGTGACCCCGGGGGTGTCCTCCACGACGGCCTCACGACGGCCGATGATGCGGTTGACGAGCGTCGACTTGCCCACGTTCGGGCGGCCGACCACGGCGAGCACCGGCGGGGCGGGTCGTGCGCCGGGCTCCGCCGTCGGGGCGACCTCGCCGGTGAGCACCTCCTCGTCCTCAGGCTCGAGGTCGTACTCGGCCAGCTGGTCTCGGGCGACGTCGGCGACGCGCTCGACCTCCCCCTCGCCGAGGCGTCTCAGCCTGGCGGCCAGCTCGTCCGCGCTCGTCGTGCCGAACTCGGGCGCCTGCGCGTCGCGGTTCTCATTCTGGTCGGCCATGTCGCTCCTGGGTTCGTTCGATCGTTCGGGTCTGGTGGCGCCGCGGTCAGCGGCGGTCGACGGGCAGCAGGTCGACGATGCGGTCGATGACCTGCCCGAGGGTCAGCTCGCTCGTGTCGAGCGACACCACGCCCGCCGCGGGGGTGAGGAAGTCGACGACCGCGAGATCGCGGCGATCGCGCTCGGCGATGTCGCGGGCGATGCCGGCGACGTCCGTCTCCCCGAGCTGGGCGGCCCGGCGCCGGGCCCGCGCCTGCGGGGTCGCCGTGAGCAGCACGCGGAGGCTCGCGTCCGGGAAGGTCACCGTGGTGATGTCGCGCCCCTCGGCGACCACGCCGGGCGCCCGGGTACGTGCGGCGAGCCGGCGGAAACCCGCGTTGAGCCGCTCACGCACGGTGGGCACGCGCGAGTAGCGGCTCACCGAGGCGGAGACCTCGGGCGTGCGGATGGCGGCCGTGACGTCCTCGCCGTCGACGAGCACGCGCCGGGGCTCCTCACCCGGCCAGTCGCTCGCGGCGAGCGCCCGATCCACCCGGTCGAGCAGCCGGCCGAGCGCGACCGCGTCAGCGGGGTCGACGTCCTCCCGTCCACCGAGCAGCGCGGTCACCCGGTACCACGCGCCCGTGTCGAGGTGCAGCCAGCCGAGCCGGCGAGCCAGCCCGGTCGCGGTGCTCGACTTCCCGGACCCCGCGGGCCCGTCCAGTGCGATGATCATCGGCTCAGCTGCCATCCACGCTCTCCCAGTGCCCGGGCGAGCTCCTCCGCCCGCTCGGGCAGCACGCTCACCTCCGCCAGTCCGAACTGCGCCCGGGGCGAGTGCTCCAGACGCAGATCCTCGATGTTCACGCCGATCTCCCCGATCTCCTGGAACAGCCGGGCCAGCTCGCCCGGCCGGTCGGCGACGAAGACGACAAGATCGGTGTACGTCGCGTCAGTGCCGTGCTTGCCGGGGATGCGCCGCACGCCCTCGTTGCCGTGCAGGAACACCTCCGTGAGCGTCCGTCGGGCGCCCGGGGCGTCGACGTCGGCCAGCGCGCCGAGCACCCGGTCGAGGTCATCGCGCAGCGCCTGCAGGATGTCGCCGACCGCGGGCGCGTTCGCCGCGAGGATCTGCAGCCACAGCCCCGGGTCGCTGGCGGCGATGCGCGTGGTGTCGCGCAGCCCGCCACCGGCGAGCGCCAGCTGCGAGGGCGTGCCGTCGAGCAGCCGCCCCGCCAGCAGCGTGGCCACGACCTGCGGCACGTGGGAGACCAGGGCCACGGCCCGGTCGTGCTCGGCCGGGTCCAGGTGTACGGGCACCGCGCCGACGTCCAGCGCGACCCGCTCGACGAGCTCGAGCGCCCGCGGCGTCATCCGAGGATGCTCCGCGATCACCCACGGCTGCCCCTGGAAGAGGTCGGCCCGGGCGGCGATCGGCCCGCCCCGCTCGCGGCCGGCCATCGGGTGCGAGCCGAGGTAGCGGTCGAGGTCGGCGCCGGCGGCCTCGAGTCGGGCGAGGATCTGGAACTTCACGCTCGCCACGTCGGTGACCACCGCGTCCGGATGCCGGCGCAGCTGCTCGGCGACGACGTCCGCGGTCAGCTCAGGCGGCACTGCGACGACGACGAGCACGGGCCGGTCGGTCACGGTCACCGGCCGACCCGCCCCGTAGTCGGCCGCGAGCGCGAGCGCGCTGGGCGAGACGTCCGAGAGCAGCACGTCGACGCCGCGCTGGGCGAGGGCGAGCCCGATGCTCGCCCCGAGCAGGCCGGTGCCGACGACGAGCACCGGTGACGGCGTGCGCGCGAGTTCCTGACTGATGCCCATGACCGCCCAGTCTACCCGTCCCAGTGCAGGGCCGGATCAGCGGCCGAGACGCAGCAGACGGCCGACCTCTTCGGCGGTCAGCGGCCGCATCTCCCCTTCCGGCAGCGCGCCCAGCCGCACCGGGCCGATGCGGCGGCGGGTCAGCTCGAGCACGGGGTGTCCGATGTGGGCGAGCATGCGACGGACGATGCGGTTGCGCCCCGAGTGCAGGTGGATCTCCACGAGTGTGCGGCCGTCGGCACGGTCGAGGACGCGAGCGGCGTCGGCGCGGATCGGCCCGTCCTCGAGCTCCACGCCCTGCCGCAGCCGGGCGAGGTCGCGCGGGGCGACCCGGCCGCGCACGAGTGCGACGTAGACCTTCTCGACCTCGAACGAGGGGTGCATGAGCTGGTGGGCGAGCTCGCCGTCGTTCGTCATCAGCAGCAGCCCGCGGGTCGCCTCGTCGAGCCGGCCGACGTTGAAGATGCGCCCGGTCTCCGCCGTCGCCCAGCGCGACAGGTCGGGCCGGCCGTGCTCGTCGTGCATCGTGCTGACCACCCCGGCGGGCTTGTTGAGCGCATAGTACCGCAGGCCGGGGTCGGTGACGATGACGAGCCCGGCGACCTCGATGCGGTCCTCGGGACGCACCCGGGTGCCGAGCTCGCGGACGATGCGGCCGTTGACGGCGACGCGACCGGCCAGGATGAGCTCCTCGCTCGCCCGGCGCGAGGCGACGCCCGCCCGGGCCATCACCTTCTGCAGGCGCTCGCCCTCGGGATGCTGGTCAGTCTCGTTCGCCATCGGTCTCCTCCGGGTCTTCGGGCAGCAGGTTCGAGATGGGCGGCAGCTCGTCGAGCGAGTCGACGCCCAGCTCAGCGAGCAGCAGGTCGGTCGTGCGGAAGAGCGTCGCCTGTGTCGCCTCGTCCACGCCCGCGGGCTCGACGAGCCCGCGGGCGACGAGCGTGCGCACGACGCCGTCGACGTTGACCGCGCGGATGGCCGAGATCTGCCCGCGGCTGATCGGCTGCCGGTAGGCGATCACCGCGAGGGTCTCCAGCGCCGCCTGGCTGAGCCGGGGCGGGATGCGCTCGTCGACGAGCCGGCGCACCGCGTCCTCGTACCCGGCCCGCACGTACAGCTGCCAGCCGCCGGCGACGCGACGCAGCTCGAACCCGCGCTCCGGCGGACCGTCGTACTCGGCCTGCAGACCCGCGAGGGCGCGGGCGACCCAAGGCTCGGGCTCGGCGACGGCGGCGGCCAGCGAACGAGTGTCGACCGGCCGGTCGGCGGCGAGGAGCACGGCCTCGAGACGGGCCGACAGGGGCCGGGCGTCCTGGGCGGCGGCGTCCGGGGCAGCGGCTGCGGCATCCGGGGTCACCGCGTCCGAGACCACGGCATCCGACACCGTCTGGTCCGACTCGCTCATCGGCGCTCCTCCTCTCCGCCCTGTGGGTGCTGTCCGTCGGGCGCGGTCGCGTGCCCGGGCCCCGTCCCGTCCGTCTCACGCCCGGCCCCATCCGACTCGGGCGCCGGGGTCTCGTAGTCGGCCCCGAGCGCGGCGAGCTGGGCGTCGTCCCAGTGCTCGCCGGTCCAGCGAATGTGCAGCGGCCCGAGCGGCTCGAGCTGCTCGAAGGTCACCGCCGTCTCACGATACAGCTCCAGCACCGCGAGGAACCGCGCGACGACCTCGCCGCGGCCGGCCACGTCGGCGACCAGGTCGTGGAAGTCCGCCTCCCCCGCGGCCCGCAGCCGGCGCACCAGGATCGCCGCCTGGGCGCGGATGCTCACCGTGGGCGCGTGCAGATGCGCGAGCCCCACGGTCGGCGGGGTGCGCGGGGCGAGCGCGATCCGGGCGAGCACTGCCAGATCCTGCGGGGACGTCGTCCACACCAGCGGCGGCGGGGTGACGTCGACGGCCGCGGTCGGCGGGGCGGTGCGGGCGAGCCGGCCGCCCTCGGCGTCCAGCCGGGCGGCGAACCAGGCCGAGACCTCCTTGAACGCCCGGTACTGGAGCAGTCGGGCGAACAGCAGGTCGCGGGCTTCGAGCGCGGCGATGTCCTCCCGGTCGACGGCCTCGCCGCGGGGCAGCAGGCTCGCCGCCTTCATGTCGAGCAGGGTCGCGGCGACGACGAGGAAGCGGCTCGTCTGCTCGAGCTGCCCGGCCGCGTCAAGAGCGCGCACGTGCTCGAGGAACTCCGCGGTCACGAGGCTCAGCGACACCTCGGTGACGTCCAGCTCGTGCCGGCCGATCAGGGTCAGCAGCAGGTCGAACGGCCCGTCGAAGTTCTCCAGACGGACGGCGAACCCGGCGGCGGGCTCGTCAGGGGGCGCCGCCACGGGCGATCAGCTCTCGGGCGAGCCGCCGGTAGGCCTCGGCGGCCGGGTGACTGCTGGCGAACTCGGTGATCGGCTTCGCCGCGACGGATGAGTCGGGGAACTTCACCGTGCGCGGGATGACGGTGTCGAACACCGTGTCGCCGAACGCCTCGCGCACCCGCTGCGACACCTCGCGGGCGTGGATCGTGCGCGAGTCGAACATGGTGATGAGGATCCCGTCGAGCTCGAGGGCGGGGTTGAGGCGATCCTGCACCTTCTCGATCGTCTCGACAAGCAGGGCGACGCCGCGCAGGGCGAAGTACTCCGCCTCGAGTGGGATGATCACCCCGTGCGCGGCGGTGAGCGCGTTGATCGTGAGCAGCCCGAGCGACGGCTGACAGTCGATGAGGATCACGTCGTAGTCGCCGGTCACCTGGCGCAGGGCGCGGGCGAGCGCCTGCTCGCGGGCGACCTCGTTGACGAGCTGCAGCTCGGCGGCCGACAGGTCGATGTTCGCCGGCAGCACGTCGAGATCCTGGATGAACGTGTGCGTGATGACCGACCGGGTGTCCTTCACCGTGCCCATGAGCAGGTCGTAGACGGTGGGGTCGTCCATCGTCTGCACGCCCAGTGAGGCGGACAGCGCGCCCTGCGGGTCGAAGTCCACGAGCAGCACCCGCCGCCCGTACTCCACGAGGGCCGCACCGAGGCTCACGGTGGTCGTCGTCTTGCCGACGCCGCCCTTCTGGTTGCTCATCGAGATGATGCGCGCTGGGCCGTGGCCGTTCAGCGGCTGGGGCACGGGGAAGTCACTCACGACGCACAGTCTAGTCGGTGACCTCCGACCCGCCGTCGTCGCGCACCGGCGCAGGCTCGGGCGGACGCCCCTGCGCCGGGGTCGCCCGGTGGGCGCGCGGGTGGCTCGTCGCGTACACCTCACGCAGGTGCTCCTCGGTCACCCGGGTGTAGATCTGCGTGGTCGTGACCGACGCGTGGCCGAGCAGCTCCTGGACGACACGCAGGTCGGCCCCGCCGGAGACGAGATGCGTGGCGAAGGAGTGGCGCAGCACGTGCGGTGACACCCGGTGCTCGGGCAGACCGGCCCGCCGGCCGGCGCGGGCGATGATCTCCCACACGGCCTGCCGGCTGAGCGGCCCGCCACGCACGCCGAGGAACAGCCGAGACCTGGACCGCCCCCGGGCTGCGAGCGCCGGGCGCACCCGCACGAGGTACGCGTCCAGGGCGTGCCGGGCGCAGGCGCCGACAGGCACGATCCGCTGCCGGTCGCCCTTGCCGCGCAGGCGCACGACGTCGAGCGGCGGCGCGTCGTCGACGCGCTCGAGCGTCTGGACGTCGTCGACGACGAGGCCGGTCAGCTCGCTGACCCGGCAGCCGGTCGCGTACAGGAACTCGAGGATGGCCCGGTCGCGCAGGCTCACGGGGTCGTCGCCCGCGGCCGACTCGATCAGCCGGGTGACCTCGGCGATGCTCAGCGCCTTCGGCAGGCGGCGCGGCCGGCGCGGCCCTCGCAGCGCCGGGCCGGGATCGGTGGGCAGCGTGCCGTCGCGGAACAGCTGGCGGTGGAGGCCCCGGACGGCGCTGAGCATCCGCCCCGTGGTCGCGGCGCTCGTGGCCACGCCGGCCGCGGCACGGGTCTCGGCCAGCCATCCCGGGTAGGCGCGCAGCGTGGCCTCGTCCACCTCCGCCAGGTCGGTGATGCCGCGCTCGGCGAGCCAGCCCCGGTAGGCGCGCAGATCGGAGCGGTAGGCGCGCACGGTGTTCTCGGCGAGCCCCCGCTCGGCGCGCAGCGCGACGAGGAACCCGGCGATCTGCCGGTCCGCGAGGGTGGCCGCCGGGTCGCTCACGACCGGGCGCGCCGCGCCGTCTCCGCGAGCACCCCGACGACGAGCGTGGGGTTGTGCAGCCGGTGCGCGAGCACGGCGTCGCGCACCGCGGCGAACGGCCGCCAGACGAGCCCCATGTCGCGCTCCTCGCCGGTGCGCTCGAAGTCGGTCACCCGGTGCCGCAGCCCGGTGGCGCGGTACAGCCGCAGCCGCTCGTCGCTGCCGCCCGGAGTGGTGAACAGGTCGATCAGCGGCTCCCAGTCCTCGGCCTCGAGTTCCGCCTCCTCGGCGAGCTCGCGGCGAGCCGCCTCGAGCGGCGCCTCGCCGGGCACGTCGAGCAGCCCGGCGGGCAGCTCCCACAGTCTGGCGCGCACCGGGTGGCGGTACTGGTGGACGAGCGCGACGCGGTCGCGGTCGTCGAGAGCGAGCACGCCCACGGCGCCGGGATGCCGGACGAACTCGCGGGTGAGCGTCCCGTCGCCATAGGCGACCCGCTCACGGCGCACCTCCCACACCGTGCCGCGGAACACGGTCTCCCCGGCGAGGACGCGATGCGGCTCCGGCGCGTCGGCGAGCGGTCCGGCCGGGGCGGATCCGGCCGCGCCGAACCCGTGCACGCCGGACCCGGCCGGTGTGGCATCGGGCCGGTCGGCTTCAAACTCGTCGGGGCCGGGCACGGTCGCGTCCGGCGCGCCCGCGGGGGTCCCGTCAGCGGTCGGCATGGCCCTCGGCGCGGGCCTCGACGTCCACCTCGACGGAGACCGAGACGTCCTCGGTCTCGTCGAACAGCCGGGTGGCCTGCTGCCGCTCGAGCGCGGCGCCGACGAGGCCGGCGAACAGCGGGTGGGGCGCGGTGGGGCGCGACTTGAACTCGGGGTGGGCCTGGGTGCCCACGTAGAACGGGTGCTCCTCGACCGGCAGCTCGACGAACTCGACCAGGTGTCCGTCCGGCGAGGTGCCGCTGAAGCGCATCCCGGCCTCGGCGATCCGATCACGGTAGGCGTTGTTGACCTCGTAGCGGTGCCGGTGGCGCTCGGTGACCTGCGTGGTGCCGTACAGCCCGGCGACAAGCGACCCCTCCGCGAGCACGGCCGGGTACGAGCCCAGCCGCATCGTCCCGCCGAGGTCACCGGCGGCGAGAATATCCACCTGCTCGGCCATCGTGGCGATGACCGGCTGTGGGGTGTCGGGTTCGAACTCGCTCGACGACGCCTCGGCGAGGCCCGCGCGATGCCGGGCGTACTCGATGACCATGCACTGCAGCCCCAGGCACAGCCCCAGCGCGGGCAGCCGGTTCTCCCGCGCCCAGGCGAGCCCGGCGAGCTTGCCCTCGATGCCGCGGATGCCGAACCCGCCGGGCACGCAGATCGCATCGACTGTGCCGAGCTCCCGCTCGCGCACCCGTTCGTCGAGCAGGCTGTCGGAGGGGATCCAGCGCACGTTCACCTTCGTGGCGTGGGCGAAGCCGCCCGCGTGCAGCGCCTCGGTCACCGACAGGTATGCGTCGGGCAGGTCGATGTACTTGCCGACCAGGCCGACGGTGACCTCGTGGCGGGGGTGGTGGACGGCGTCGAGCACCGGCTGCCAGCGCGACCAGTCCACCTCGTGGGCGGGCAGGTGCAGCTGATCGGTGATCACCCGGTCGAGTCCCTCCGAGTGGATGATCGTGGGGATGTCGTAGATGCTCGCCGCGTCGGGGCAGTTCACCACCGCGCCGATCTCCACGTTGCACATGAGCGCGATCTTCGCCTTGATGCCCTCGCCGACCGGGCGGTCGCTGCGCAGCACGATCGCGTCGGGCTGGATGCCGATCGATCGCAGGGCGGCGACGGAGTGCTGGGTGGGCTTCGTCTTCAGCTCGCCGCTCGGACCGATGTACGGCACGAGCGAGACGTGGACGAAGAAGACGTTGTCGCGGCCGAGCTGCTGGCGCACCTGCCGGGCCGCCTCGAGGAACGGCTGCGACTCGATGTCGCCGACCGTGCCGCCGACCTCGGTGATGATCACGTCGGGCAGGTCCTCGCCGTCGTGCGGGGTCGCCTGCGCGCGCATGCGGCTCTTGATCTCGTCGGTGATGTGTGGAATGACCTGGACGGTGTCGCCCAGGTACTCGCCGCGGCGCTCCTTGGCGATCACGGTCGAGTACACCTGGCCGGTGGTCACGTTGGCCGCCTGGCTGAGGTTGATGTCGAGGAACCGCTCGTAGTGCCCGATGTCGAGGTCCGTCTCCGCGCCGTCCTCGGTGACGAACACCTCGCCGTGCTGGAAGGGGTTCATCGTGCCCGGGTCGACGTTGAGGTACGGGTCGAGCTTCTGCATGACGACCCGGACGCCGCTGGCCCTCAGGATGTGCCCGAGGCTGGCCGCGGTCAGTCCCTTTCCGAGCGAGGAGACCACGCCCCCGGTCACGAAGATCTGTTTGACTGTCCGAGTGCTCTGCGCGTCTGCCACGGGTCTCCATCCTATCGCACTTGGGGACCCGCCGGTCGCCCGGCGCGTCCCGCGGTCTCACACCCGGGACTGCCGCCGCAGCTCCCTGGCGTGGGCGAGCGCCGTGGCGCTCACCCGTCCGGCCAGCATCCTGGCCAGCTCCTCGTCCCTCCCCGCGTCGTCCAGTCGGACGACGTCGCTGGCGCCCGCGTGCTCCCCCGCCGCGCGCTGCACCGCCAGATGGGTGTCAGCGTACGCTGCCACCTGGGGCAGGTGGGTGACGACGAGCACCTGCGCGTGGCGGGCGAGCCGGGCGAGCCGCTCGCCGATCCGCACGGCCGCCTGGCCGCCCACGCCTGAGTCGACCTCGTCGAACACGAACGTGCGCCCGGTGCCGCCCTCCGCCGTCTCGCTCACGCACAGCTCGAGGGCGAGCATCACCCGGGAGAGCTCGCCGCCGCTGGCCGTGCGGGCGAGCGGCAGCGGGGTCGCCTCCGCATGCCCGGCGAGCAGGAACGCCACCTCGTCACCCCCAGTGGCGTCCAGCGGCCGATCGGTCACCGCGATCTCGAGCCTCGCCTCGGGCATCGCGAGCCCGTGCAGCTCCGCGGTCACCCGCTCCGCGAGCGCGGCGGCCGCACGGCGACGCTCGGCGCCGAGGGCGCGGGCCGCCTCGTCGCGGGCGGTCTCGGCGCGATCGACCTCCGTCTGGAGCCGCTGCCGGGTGTCATCGTCGGCGTCGAGCTCGGCGAGCCGGGCGGAGCCGGTCTCGAGCAGCTCGATCGCCCGGTCGACCGTGCCGAAACGTCGCTCCAGCTCGCGCAGCTCCGCCAGCCGCTCGTGAGCCCGAGCGAGATCCGCCTCCCCCAGCTCGTCGAACGACGCGATGAACGAGCTGAGCTCCCCGGCGACGTCCTGGGCGACCGCCTCCAGCTCGGCCACCCGGTCGGCGAGGGCGGCGAGGGCGGCGTCCGGAGCGGTCTCGAGCTGTGCGCGGGCGGCGGCGGCGAGGCCGAGCAGGTCCCGGCCGTCCGGCATCGCGTCCTCTGCGCTGAGCAGCTGCCGGGCGGTACCGGCCCGGCGCAGCAGATCCTGCCGGGCGTCGAGCCGGCCGACGAGCGCCTCGAGCTCGGCCAGCTCCCCGGCCCGGGGCGCGACCCGCTCCACGACGGCGACGTCCTCGCGCAGTCGGTCCGCCTCCGCAGCGCGGGCCTGTCGACCGGCAACGAGGTCGTCGAGCCGGCGGCGCAGCTCCCGCCAGGCCTCCCATGCCGCACGATAGCTCTCGGCGGCCCGGTGCAGGGGGCCCCCGCCCGCCTCGTCGAGCACGGCGCGCTGCTCGGCGGGCGTGCGCAGCCGCAGCTGGTCGCTCTGGCCGTGGATCGACACGAGCGGCGCCATGATCCGGCCGAGCACCCCATTGGGCACCGCGTGCCCGCCCGCCCAGGCGCGGGTGCGGCCGGTCGCGGCGAGGCGACGGCTGACGATGAGCTCGTCGCCGTCCAGCTCGCCGCCGGCGTCCTCGACCGCGCGGGCGACCGGCCCGTCGGGGTCGACGAGCAGCCGGCCGGTGATCTCCGCCCGCTCGGCGCCCTCCCGCACGCGGGAGGCGTCGGCGCGCGCGCCCTGCAGCAGCTGCAGCGCGGTGACGACCATGGTCTTGCCGGCGCCCGTCTCGCCGGTGAGCACCGTGAGCCCCGGGCCGAGCGCGAGGGTCGCCCGGGCGACGGCGCCGAGGTCGCGGATGTCGATCTCCTCGATCACGCCGGTCCTCCCTCCCCGCCAGCTGAGGGGCCCCGGCCGTCCTGAGCCGTGTGGGCGTCCGCCTCGCGCTGGGCGATCGTCTCTGCTGCGAGGGCGTCGCGTCCGGTCGGCGCGGGCTGGGCGCCGGGGCCGTGTCGCTGCTCGGCCCCCTGCTGCCAGCTGAGCGAGGGCAGCTCGAACTTGTTGACGAGCCGGTCGACGAACGACCCGGTGCGCAGGCGGGCTAGGCGCACGGGGATCGCCGACCGGCTCACCTGCACGCGCGCGCCGGGCGGCAGGGCCTGGCTGCGGCGCCCGTCGCACCAGGTGACGGCGCCGTCCGCGTCGTCGCTGAGCTGGACGTCGACGGTCAGGTGCGGGGCGATGACGAGCGGTCGGGCGAACAGGGCGTGCGCATTGAGTGGCACGAACAGCAGCGCCTCGAGGTTCGGCCAGACGATGGGGCCGCCGGCGGAGAACGCGTATGCGGTGGACCCGGTCGGGGTGCTGACCATGACGCCGTCGCAGCCGAAGGCGGTGAAAGGCCGTCCGTTGATGCTCACGTCGACGGTGATCATCTTGTTGCTGCGCGGCTTCTCGATGGTGACCTCGTTGAGGGCCCAGTCCTGGAAGAGCAGCCGGTCGCCGTCGGAGACCCGCACGGTCAGCGCCATCCGGCGCTCCACCTCGTAGGCGCGGCGGACGACGTGGCTGACGGCCTGCACGAGATCGTCACGCTCGCTCTCCGCGAGGAAGCCCACATGGCCCAGGTTCACACCGATGATGGGCGTCGCGTCGAAGCGGACGAGCTCCGCGGCGCGCAGGATCGTGCCGTCGCCGCCGAGGACCATGACGATCTCGAGATCGGGGCCGGTGCAGTCGACGCCGAGCACCTCCGCGTCGTCGACGTCGACGCCCCACTGGCGCAGCGGCTCGACCCCGTCAGGGGCGAGCACGGGCACGAGCCCGGCCTCGCGCAGCAGCCGCAGCGTGATCATCGTCGACTTGAGCGCGACCTCCCGTCGTGGATGCACGACGAGCAGCACCCGGCGTCGGGTCTCATCGGCCATCGACACCCTCTCCTCTCCGTGCGGCCGTCACGTGGGCAGCCGGCCTCGCATCCGTCGTCAGTGCCCGGGCCAGCGGCCGCCAGTCGATCCCGCGGGCCGCATCCGGCACGAGCCAGATCGGATACTCCTGATTGCCCGTGCGGCCGACCACGCAGGTGCGCATGAGGCCCGCGACGTGGAGGCCCGCGCCCTCGGCGCAGGCGGCCACGGTCTCGATCGCCCGCAGTCGCAGGACCGGATCGACGACGATGCCGCCTCTGGCCAGACTACCGCGCCCGACCTCGAACTGCGGCTTGACGAGCAGCACCAGGTCATGGGGCGCCAGCACCTGCTGCAGCCGGGGCAGCACGAGGGCGAGCGAGATGAACGACAGGTCGCCGACGACCAGGTCGATCTCCTCCGGGGCGTGCGCGAGGCCTGGCCGGCGCAGCTGGTCGAGCTCGAGCCAGCGCAGGTTCACTCCCTCGACATCGACGACCGCGGGGTCGGTCGCCAGCCGGGGCGCGAGCTGGTCGTGCCCGACGTCCACGGCGAACACCTGCGCGGCACCGCGCTCCAGGAGCACCTGGGTGAACCCGCCCGTGGACGCGCCGGCGTCGAGCGCGACCCGGCCGGCGACGTCCACGGCGAAGGAGTCGAGCGCGTCGTCGAGCTTGCCCGCGGCGCGACCGACGTGGTGGGTGTCCCCCTGCACGGCTACCTGTGCGGAGACGGGCACGCGACGGCCGGGCCGGCGCTCCGGGACGCCGTCGACGGTCACGAGCCCGGCACGGATGAGTCGCTGCGCATGCGTGCGCGAGCGGGCCCGGCCGGTGTGGGCGAGCCGGACATCGAGCCGCTCCGGCTCTGCAGCCGGTGGCGCAGTGGCAGCAGACACCGCAGCCTCGGACATCCTGTCGGTCCCGATCGACCGGCTCCCGCCGCGCATCTTGATGTCAGCCGCAGACGGCGCAGTCTCAGACGCCCTGTCGGTCACCGGCCGCTCCCCTGACGCGCCGGCCCGTCAATCGCCTGCAGCCGGCCTTCCAGATCGGTGACGAGCCGCTGGTATCCGTCGGCGCGATCAGCCACGTCGAGGGCGTCGAGCCGTGCCAGTGCCACGGCAAGGGCGCGATCGTCGTCCCGGTCGTCGCCGAGCGGCATGCGGGAGTCTGCGGTGGTGTCCATCGCCGTCGAGTCTACCGGCACCCACCGTCATCACCGGGTGAGATGTCGCGCGGCCCGGAAGGCGGGACGGCACGCGTCTCAGCGAGCGGGACGATACGCATCCGGCAGTCTCAGCCCGGCCACGGGCAGCTCGCTGTGCCACACCGCCTGCGCGGTCGCCCGGATGGTGTCGGGGTCATCGGGGTCGCCGCGCTCGATCCGCACGTCCCGTCCGTCGATGCGCACCGCGGCGTCCCCGCAGACCGCGCCGTTGGGAGCGAGCTCGAGCAGCGGGTACGGCCGGTGCAGATCGGCCAGCGTGGCGAGCAGGAAGTCCGGGCGCCGCTCGGGCGGAGCGGTGATGAGGTCGGTGGCGCCGTCGACGCCGGTGAGCACGAGGGCGCTGGCGAGCCCGGCCCGTCGGGCTCCCTCGATGTCTGTGTCGAGCCGGTCGCCCACCACGAGCGGCCGGGCACAGCGGAAGCGGGTGACGGCGAGGTCGAACAGGTGCCGCTCGGGTTTGCCAGCGATCTCGGGGAACGTCCCAGTCGCGGTGTGCACCGCGGAGATGAGGGTGCCGTTGCCGGGCGCGATCCCGCGCTCCTGCGGCAGGGTCCAGTCCTGGTTCGTGCCGATCCAGACCGCGCCGGCGGCGATGGTGAACGCCGCCTCAGCGAGGTCCGCCCAGGTCACATCGCGGGCGAAGCCCTGCACGACGGCGCGGGTCTGCGGCGTCTGATGGCGGACGACCTGGTAGCCCGCGTCGGTGAGTGCTCGTTCCAGCCCCTCGCCGCCGACCACCAGCACCGCCGAACCGGCGGGAACATGATCGGCGAGCAGCATGACCGCCGCCTGCGGGCTCGTAACGACGTCGTCCGGGACGGCGTCGAGGCCGAGGTCGCACAGCTGGGCGGCGACCGTCTCCGGGGTGCGGGCCGCGTTGTTGGTGAGGAACCCCACGGACAGACCGGCGGCTCGTGCACGTTCCAGTGCGGGTGTGGCGTCTGGCACGGCATCGGATCCTCGATACACGACGCCGTCGAGATCGCTCAGCACCGCGTCTCGGCCTTGGAGCGGCGAGTCGGCGATGATCTCAGCAGGGAGAGCATGCTGCTCACGCCGTCCGATGCGGGCGGACGCCGCTGCGCCCGGCTCGGCAGGATCATGACGTCGGCTTCGGAATAATGGGCACATGATGGCCAGTGTAATGAACCGGGTTGGCGTGTCCGTGTGGCTTGGTGTGGTTGTGGGTGCACTTCGGGCCCGCGACCACTGGTGTGGTGCGGGCCCGAGGTGGAATGGGTGTCCGGCGGTGTCCTACTCTCCCACACGGTCCCCCGTGCAGTACCATCGGCGCTGTGAGGCTTAGCTTCCGGGTTCGGAA